>DASZWO010000051.1:0-48039 GCA_035546595.1 Opitutaceae bacterium | reverse complement strand
CTAGATGGGGCGGCCCGTCACTCCTTCGCGCCCGCTTGTATTGATCATGGTGCGCTGCCCCCGCGGCATGCGCGGATATTAGGCTAAGGCTCGGCCGCATCGGCCACGCCGCTCGCGAGGGAGCCGCTTCATCCTCCTGCTCTGCCCATCCTCCTCAAACCTCCTTGAAGAAGGCTTGACGAATCCCCGCCCATATTAGGTCAGGGCCGCTTCGGCAGGTGCTGGTTCAGCCAGGCCACGACCTCGGCCTTGTAGTTCGGGTCGAACTTGTCCCAGTAGATCATGCCGTGCGGGCCGCCGTGGATGGTGATGAGGTCGCAGGTGTCGCCCAGGGCCCGCAGCTTCGCCTGGTAGACCGGATCGAGCTCGTAGCGGACCTGGACGTCCTTGTCGCCGTGGACCAGCAGGATCGGGGGCAGCCCCGGCCGGACATAGGTCATGGGCGAGGCGGCCTTGAGCTTGGCCACGGTGGGGGCGTCGAAAACCTGGCTGCCGAAGAGCCCGCCCATGCCGGCGCCCATCTTGTCGCCGTGGAAGTGGTACTGGTCGGTCAGGTCCCAGGGGCCGTAGAAGATGACGGCGGCCGCCGGCCGGGTATCCGCGGCGGCGGTCACGGCGGCGATGAGGGCCAGGTGGCCGCCGGCCGACTCGCCGGAGATCGCGATCCGGCTCGGGTCGACCCGGTATTCCCCGGCGTGCGCCTTCACCCAGCGGATCGCGGCGTTGACGTCGTCCAGCGGATCGGGCCAGGTCGCGTGCGGCACCAGGCGGTAGTCGATCGAGAACCAGGCGTAGCCGGCGGCGGTGAGGGGATCCTCCATCGGCGCGATCAGGGCCCGGCGGGTCCCGCCCGTGCGGTCGCCGGAGTTCCAGCCGCCGCCGTGGATCAGGATGACGGCGGGGAAGGGCCCGGCGCCGTCGGGCACGCAGGCGTCGAGCTTGAGGCTGACGCCGCCCGGATGGGCGTATTCGACGGTGACCGGGGCGGCCGCGAACGCGGAGGAACAGGCGAGGATGAGGCCGGGCAGGAGGGATTTCATGGGGCTGGGGTGAGGGCCTGACGGACGGGGCCGAAGAAAGGTCCGCCCCGGCCCTTGCTAGGATAGGGGCATGGCTTTCTCGCATGCATCCGCCGGCTTCAGCCTTGCCGGTCTTTTCACCGGGCTGACCCTTCTGACCGGCTTGGCGCTCGTGGGCGTGCCGCTCCTGCAGCGCCGAATCGAGGCGCGGGCCCGCTCGGCGGCGGGGCGGGTCCAATCCGCGGTCGGCGGAGACTTCGACCGACTGGAGTCCCTGGCCCGAATCTACGGCCGAACTCTCCTTGCCGCTCCGGCCGCGCCCCGGGACCCGCTCCCGCCGCTGCCGGCAAGCCCGGTGGAGGGCTTGCCCCGGTGGCTGCCGCCGCTCCGCCGGCCGCTCCCGCATGGGATTCCGGAATGGCGGCCCTGGCGGCGGCGGGCCCCGCCTGTGATATGGCGTCTTCGCTGACCGGGCATCCTGACAACGGCTTGTGAGTAACTTGTGACTAAATGCTCCTGGGAGGGCATCCCTAGAGTGCTGCATGCTTTATTTTTTTGGAACCTGCGGACATAAAACGAGTTACCTTGCTAATATCGGACGTATCCAGCCATGACGTCCATTCCCGCCTATGCGCACAATCACGAATTATTTACGCATTTTTACGCGCTGCAGGGCCGTTTCACCGCCTGCCTGGCCAGCCGTCCGGCCCTGGTTCGGGGCTGGCTCGAGGCCCAGCCCCGGCGCGTGCCCGAGCGGGCGGAGCGCAGCGAGGCCGCCCGCTCCTGGCGCACCGCCCGGCTGAGCGGCGCGCGCCGCCGGGAGCTCAGCGCCCTGCTCGAACGGGCGGAGGATCCCGCGCCGGCTCCCGCCCCGCTGGCCGGCTGGCTGCTGGCGGCCGTGCCGGTGCGGACCTACCTGGAAATCGCCGCGGCGGGCCGCCGGGCGGACCCGGGGACGGAGGCGTGCCAGGAGGAGCTGGTGGAGATGCGCGACGCGCTCTTCGCGACCAACTACGGCCTGGCCAAGGCCGCGGCGCGGCGGCGGCGGCCGGAAGACTACGCCGACATGCTCAGCGCCGCGTCCTGCGGGCTGCTCGACGCCATCGACCGCTACGTCCCGGGCGCGCAGTCCGCGCGCTTCGCCCACTTCGCGAGCTTTTGGATCCGCTACCACCTCGCGCGGCGCGCCCAGAAGAACGCCTGCGTGGTCTCGTTTCCGGTCAACCAGCACCGGATCGGGCGGCGGATCCAGCGCTACCTCCGGGGGCGGGAGCCCGGGGGGCCGCCGCCCACGCCCGAGGAGCTCTGCGCGGAGCTGCGCCTGGGCCGCTCGGCCTATTACTGGCAGCGCCGGCGCCCGACGGTGCTTTCTCTGCACGCGCCGGAGGGGCCGTTCGAGGATGCGCCGCCGCTGGAGCTGTGCCTGTGCGATCCGGGGCCCGAGCCGGCCGCGCAGGCCGAGGAAACCGAGATCGCCGAGGCGCTCCGGGAAGTGCTCCGCCGGCGGGTCGACCCGTCCACGCGGCTGATGCTGGCCTACCTGCACCAGGTCGGAATGCTGGGGGAGGCGGCGGAGGAGTATCTCGCCGCCCTCGAGGCCGACGGCCTCGAGGCGATCAGAGGCGCCCGCCCGATGCCCGTTTACCGGCTTCCTCCGATGGCGCCGCTTGCAGCCCGCGGGTAGGATCGCGCGTCCGGCCGAAAAAGCCACTAACCAAGGAAAGACATCATGAACAAGTCCCTGAATGGAAAAAAGATCGCGATCCTGGCCACCGACGGCTTCGAGCAGTCCGAGCTGCAGAAGCCGCGCGACGCCCTCGACCAGGCCGGCGCCACCACCCAAGTCGTCTCCCCCAAGGGCCAGTCGATCTGCGGCTGGGCGGAGAAGGACTGGGGCCAGGACGTCAGCGTCGACGTCCCGCTGCAGCAGGCGCGGGCCGAGGACTACGACGGCCTGCTCCTGCCCGGCGGAGTCATGAACCCCGACCACCTCCGGATGGAGCCCAAGGCGGTCGAATTCGTCCGCAAGTTCTTCGACGCGGGCAAGCCGGTGGCCGCCATCTGCCACGGCCCCCAGATGCTGATCGAGGCCGGGGTGGTGAAGGGCAGGAAGCTCACGTCCTTCCCCTCGCTGAAGACCGACCTGAAGAACGCGGGCGCCCAGTGGGTCGACGAGGTGGTGGTGACCGACCACGGGCTGGTGACCAGCCGCAAGCCCGACGACATCCCGCGCTTCAACGAGAAGATGATCGAGGAATTCGCCGAGGGCGTCCATGCCGCCCAGCGCCCCGGCGCGATGGCGGGATCGCCCCGCTAGCGCGGCGAGCCTGCTCCGAGTAAAACCCCTTCACGCGCCGGGAAACCGGCGCGTGAAGCTTTTCCGGCGTTCAGGCCTGGTCGGGTCCCGCCTCGTCGTCGGGCTCGTCCTCGTCGAGGCCGGAGGCGCGCTCCTGCTCGATCTGGGCCCGCTCCACGCCCTGCAGCACCTCGCGCTCGACCACATCCTCGCCGTCGGGCTCGTTGTAGTCCGGGACCTGCTGGCCGCGATTCGAAGGCGGGTCGCTCGGATCCCGGGTGAGCGAATCGTGGTCTTCGGCGGTCTCGGCGACCTGTTCGGGAGTCTTTTTCTTAGCCATTTTGGTTTTCTCCGCTGCTGTTGCCGTTGGCGGTGTCCGGCCAGTGGTGGGCCAGGTCTTCCGCGAAAGCGATCTGCGAGAGGGAAAGCCGCCCGGGATAGGGGCGGTCTTTGCCGGCCATCTGGCCGATGGCGAGCAGGGCGACGATCTCGGTGTCGGCGGGGAAGCCGAGCTGCGCGCGCACCTGCTCGGGATCGAAGCCCTCCATCGGAGCCGTGTCCCAGCCCAGCACCTCGGCCGCGAGCATCATGTGGGTGAAGGCGATCATCACGTGCCGGTTCAGCCAGGCCGCGAGGTTCTGCTTCCTGACGAATTCCACCGCGTCCCTGGCCTGCCCGGCGGGGTTTTCCGGCGGGATCGCCCCCCGCGCGGCGCCCTCGGCGAAGACCGCCCCGGCGGTCTCCTCCCAGCCGGCATGGGGAGCGAAGGCCACGATCACCACGGGCGCCTCCGTGATCTTCGGCTGATCGAAGGCGGCCTTGCGCAGGGCCTGGCGGCGCTTCGGGTTGCGAAGCACGAGGAAGCGCCAGGGCTGCAGGTTGTAACCGGAGGGCGCCTGGCCCCCGGCCGCGAGGATCGACGTGATGTCCTCGACCGGGACGGGCGTGGCGCTGAAGTGCGCCGTGGCCCGGCGCTCGAGGAGCGCCCGGTGGAATGATTTGGGATCGCGCCCGGTGCGGGGCGGCAGGACGGAAATATGGCGGGAGAAGTCGATCGCCGCGGTTTCGGTGGTCATTCCGGCAACTATAGGCTGCGGTGGCCAATCCGGGATCGGGGGGAACCCCGATTTTTCAGGGACGGGGCGGCGCGGACGCGGATCCGGGCGAGAAGAGATAGTCGGGATCGAGCGCGATCAGGCGGAAAAGCGCGCCGAGGGTCGAGGGCTGCGGGGCGCCGCCCGCCCGGACATAGGTGATGGGCCTCAGGTCCGAGCCCATCCTGGCGAAGACCCGCGCGCGTTCGCCGGGACACTGGGAAGCCAGGCACAGCGCCCCCATCGCCGAGACTTCTGCATTCGGATCGCTCATCATCCGCTCGTAGGCGGCGCGGTCGCCGTGGAACAGGAATTCCTGGAAGAGCTGGCTAAACCGGCCGGGCAGCTCCGCGTGGCCCACTTCAGTGCCGTCGATGACTGTGAGCTCCCGCAGCCGGTCCTGATAGACGCGGAGGGGATCGGGGGCCCATGAATTGGCGACGGCCCCGGCGGCCGCGGAGCGGGCCCGCTGGCTGTCAAACAGGCTCATGTCGGGGCCCGGGATGGTCCCGTGGGCGTCCATGCCGGACTGGATGGCATTCGCCATCTCGGAGGGGGAGGGTCGGGCGGGTATCGACAACGGGCGTTTGAATCCGCCCATGCCATCGGGGCTTGTGTCGAGTCCCCGCGACAGGTCGCCAAGGCCGTAGAAGATCCCGGCGTGGCGATAGTCTCTGTAATGTCCCGTGGAAAACCGTAGGACGACCTGTCCGAGGTCTTGCCCCAGGGGCTCGCGCGCGCCGGCGCCGAGGGCGGGCTGGACCACCTCGAAGTTTCTCAGATCTGCGCTGAGTTGGCCGGCGTCGAGGACGGTCTGGGAGGCGGGCGTCCGCATGCGGGGCAGCGGGGCCGCGAATCTGAATTGAAGGGGGGCGGCCGCGGCGAACGAGAACGTTGGCGGTTGGGCGGACGGTGCGTTGGGGGCCGCCCCGGGCGATGGGGCAGGGGCATCGGTGCCGGTCGCGTTTTTCTCTGTGCGGATGAGCCCGGCCCCCTCGATAACGCCGGGAGCGCGGTGTAGCGCCGAACGGAAGATGATGAGCGCGGCGGCCCATGCGGCGGCGATCGCCGAAGCCACGTACAGACACGATTGGATCCGCCGGGGCCACGAGGACCGGCCGGCCTCGAGCGGCACGATCGCGGCGGCGGGCAGTGGGGCAATGGATTCGCCCAGCAACGTCTCCTCCAGGTCGCCGGCCAGGCGCCGGATTTCTTCGATGGCGCCCGCTGCGGCGGGACGGCCGGCCACCAACGCCTCGAACTCGGCGAGCTCGGCGTCGTCCAGTTCGCCGAGGGCGTACGCCGTCAGCCGGGGGTCATGGGCAAAGTCTGGGATGGAATCGTTCATGGGTCCTTTCGCGGCCTCAGCCCGTGGCCTCCTGCGCGGCCCATTCGCGCCGGAGGCGGGTGAGCGCGGTGTGGATGAGGAAGCCGACCGCCGAGACCGAACTGCCGGTGATGCGGGCGATTTCCTTGTAGCTGAAACCATTCTGGAACTTCAGGCGGACCGCCTCCTGCTGTTTCGGCGGCAGCGCCGAAATCAACCGGAGCAACGCGGCTCGGGCTTCCTCCGTCTCCACCGCGTGCCCCGGCCGCGGCTCTGTCGCCGCCATCGCCTCCAGCCGGTCGTTTTCCCAGGCCTTCATGCGGCCTTCCTTGCGCAGAATGTCGAACGAGCGGTGGCGGCAGACGGTGAAGAGCCATTCGACGGCGTGACCGTCGATTTCCCCCGGCGGCTGGAGCAGGAGCTTGATGAACGCGTCCTGGGCGACGTCGCGGGCGCGGTCCGGATCGCCGAGCAGCCGCGCGGCGTAGCGGGTGAGGGGGGCGCGCTGCTCCGCCACCAGCCGTTCCAGGAAGGAGGCGCGCTCATGGCTCGGGTCCGGTGAGCCGGGATCGTTCGGCATGCGGGCGAAGGCGGCGCGGACAGCGGCTTCAGTCCTGGCCGACGATCGGCGCATCGCCGGGGTATTCCACCGCGAACCTATGCGGCAGGAGACGCTTCTCCCTGGGTTGAAGGGTGAGGATCCATTTCACGGTGCCGTCGCTCTGGGTGGTCGCCTGGTCCTTGGCGGGCGCGAGCAGGGTAACGGCAATTCTGCCCTCGCGCGAGAAGGGAATCTGGTCGAGGACGACGACGCCCGTGGCCGTTGAATCCACGGCCGCCCCGCGGAGGTCCGGAGCCACCGCCAGCGCGAGGGCAAAAAGGGGTTCCTTCATGTCCGTTAAACGCGCGAGCCCTCCGAATCTTAGGTGGGGCGCGATTTTTCCCGGTTGCGGGCCCCGCGGCCCTGGGGCAGGCTTCCGGCATGGGCAGGAAACCCCGCATCGAGTTCGAGGGTGCCCTTTATCATATCTACAACCGGGGGCAGGGGGACACGGGCCCCTTCGCGACGCCGGAGGCGGCCCGGGCGTTCATCGACTGCCTCTTCGAGGCCGGGCAGCGCATGCAGTGGCGGATCCACGCCTACGCCCTGACGCGCGACTGCTACCATCTGGCGCTGGAGACCCCGCACGGCAACCTGACCAACGGGGTGCACTGGCTGCAGAGCGCCTTCGGCAACCGCTTCCACCGCTTCCACGGCGGACCGGCTTTCCACGGGCGGTACCGGGCGGTGCTGGTCGAGCCGGCCTTCCTGGCGAAGCTGGCGGACTTCATCCATCTGGTTCCAGTGCGCGCTGGCCTGGTGCCGCTGGACCACCTCGAGCGCTTCCGCTGGTCGAGCTACCGGTACTTCGTGCGCGGTCCGGAGCGGCCGAGGCCGCGCGCGCTGCATGGGGAATGGATCCGGGGGTGGGGGCTGGAGGACACCCCGGAGGGCTGGCGGGACTACGCCCGGCACCTGGAGCACGTCCACGCGGACGAGGGCGAGGCGAAGCACGCCCTCGGGCCGGTCTCCCGCAGCCTGGCCTGGGGCAGCCCGGAATTCCGCCGCGAGCGCCGGCGGGACCTGGGGGTGATGGCGCGGGCCCGCGACTGGGGCGGCCCGCGGATGGCCCGGCTCAACCGGCAGGAGTGGGAGGCCCGGCTGGAGGCCGCGGCCCGGATGCTTCGGCATACGCTCTCGGAGGCCCCCTCCGCCGCGAAATCCGCCCCCTGGAAGGTGGCGCTGGCGGCCTGGCTCAAGCGGCACACCAGCGCGACGAACCGCTGGCTGGCCGAGACGCTGTACATGGGGGCGCCCGACGCCGTGAGCCGCTACGTCACCGAGGCCCTCGGCGGCAAGCGACCCGCCGCGAAGGAGCTGCTGGCCGTCTTGGGCTGAGCTTGCTTGCCGCGGGGGCCCGGTCTACACCGGGCGCCCTATGGTCAAGAAGCTCTTGCACACCCGGATGCGCGTGAACGACCTGGAGCGCACCGTCAAATTTTACACCGAAGCCCTGGGGCTGACCGTGGCCCGCCGGTCGATCTCGCCTCGCGGGGCGACCATCGTCTTTCTCGCCACTCCCAACAGCGACGAGGAGATCGAGATCTGCCAGCTGCCCAACAGCCCGAGCGTGGAGGTGCAGCCCGACCTGATGCACCTGGCCTTCGAGGTCGACAACCTGGACAGGTTCGTCGCCGAGATGGAGAAGCGCGGCTACAAGCTCAGCGGCGAGTCCGTCAGGACGAGCAAGGGCGCCCTCATCGGCTTCGTCGACGCGCCGGAGGGCTACGAAGTCGAGCTGATCCAGCAGCCCTAGCATGGCGCCTCCGTCCGCCGACCCGCGCGCCCAGAAGGCCCTCCGCATCCGCCTCGTGGCCGCCGCCCTGGTCGCGGTGGCCCTGGGCATCGTGGCCCTGACCCAGCGGAACGCGCTGCTCGCGCTGATCGGCCGCGGGATCGCCGCCATCGCCGCCTGCGGTCCCTGGGTCTACTTCGGGGCGATGGCCGCCCTGCCGGCTCTGGGGGTGCCCTCGACCTTCTTCACCCTCACCGCCGGCTCGGCCTTCGGGCCGCGGCTGGGGATGGGCTGGGTGATCGCGGCCGGAATCCTCGCCACCACCCTGAACATCGCGGCCACCTACGTGCTGGCGCGCTGGTTTCTGCGCGGGTGGCTGCAGCGCCTGATGGTCCGCCTGGGCTACAAGCTCCCGGAGGTGGCGCCGGGCGACGCCGCCGACCTCGTCATCATCCTGCGGGTCACCCCGGGCATCCCGCTCTTCGTGCAGAACTACCTGCTGGGCCTCGCCGACGTGCACGCGGGCCGCTATTTCTTCTGGTCCCTGCTCATCTCCTGGCCGACCACCGCCGCCTATCTCTGGTTCGGCGACTCCCTGCTGCACGGCCGCGGCAGGGCGACGATCACCTCGCTCGGCCTGATCGTGCTGATCGCGGCGCTCACCCAGTTCGTGCGGCGGCATTACGCCGGCCGGAAGTCGGCGCGGGCATGAATGCGGAGCCGTCCTTCGCCGGCCCGGGGGAGCGGGCGCTGACGGTGAGCGAGTTCACCCGGCGGGTGAAGACGCTCCTCAAGGGCGGGATCGAGCCGGGCTGGGTGCGCGGGGAGATCTCGAATCTGCGTCCCCATTCCAGCGGGCACGTCTATTTTTCGCTCAAGGACGCGGGCGCGCAGCTCGGCGCGGTGCTTTTCCGCAGCAGCGCCGCCCGCCAGTCGGTGAAGCTGCGGGAGGGGCTGCAGGTGATCGCGCTGGGCGAGATCGACGTCTACGAGCCGCAGGGAAAGTACCAGCTGATCGTGCGGGAGATCGTGGACGACGGCGTCGGGCGCCTGCAGCGGGAGTTCGAGGCGCTCAAGGCCAAGCTCGCGGCCGAGGGGCTCTTCGCCCAGGAGCGCAAGCGGCCGATCCCGGCGCTGCCGGCGACGGTCGGCTTCATCACCTCGCCCACCGGGGCGGCGGTGAAGGACTTCCTCCGCATCCTGGTCCGGCGCGGCTGGCGCGGCCGGGCGGTGGTGCTGCCGGCGCGGGTGCAGGGGGAGGGGGCCGCGCTCGAGATCGCCGAGATGCTCGCGCTGGCGGGGAGGCTCGGGATCTTCGACCTCATCGTGGTCGGGCGGGGAGGCGGCAGCGCCGAGGACCTCTGGGCCTTCAACGAGGAGCCCCTGGTGCGGGCGGTCGCGGCCGCGCCCATGCCGGTGATCTCGGCGGTGGGCCACGAGATCGACTTCACCCTGTGCGACTTCGCGGCGGACGTGCGGGCGGAGACGCCGAGCGCGGCCGCCGAGCTGATTTCGAGCCACTTCGTCCTCAGCCTGGAGCGGGCGGGCCAGGCGGGGGAGGGCATGGCGGCGGCGGCGGGCCACGCGTTGGGCCGGGCGGCGGAGCGCCTCGACCACGCGCGCTCGCGCCTGCGGCTGCTCTCGCCCTCGGCCCAGCTCGAGCGCGGCTTCCTCCGGCTCGACGACCTCTCGAACCGGCTGGGGGCGGCGCTGCGCGCGGCCGCCGGCCACCTGCGTCGGGCCCTGATCGAGGCGCGGGGCCGCCTGGAGCGGGCCTCGCCGGAGGCGCGCCTGACCCTCGCGGCCCACCGCCTCGAGTCCCTGGGCAAGCGCCTGCAGGCGGCGAGCCCGGCCTCGGTGCTCAACCGGGGCTTCGTCATCCTCCGGGACGAGGCCGGCCGGCCGGTGCTGCGGCGGCAGGCCCTGCGCCCCGGGCGGAAACTGGAGGCGGAGTTCGCCGACGGCCGGGCCCCGCTGCGCTCCGAATGATTTCCCATGGCGCACGCTCCCTCCCCGCACCGCTACGACCGCCCCGAACTCTACCGCAGCTGCGGCCGAAGCGGGCTGAAGCTGCCGCTGCTCTCCCTCGGGCTCTGGCATAACTTCGGCGCCGAGGCCGACTACGCCAACGCCCGGGCGCTGGCGCTCCGGGCCTTCGACCTCGGGATCACCCACTTCGACGCGGCCAACAATTACGGCCCGCCGGAGGGGAGCGCGGAGCTGACCTTCGGCCGGATCCTGCGGGAGGACCTCCGCGGCCATCGGGACGAGCTGATCGTCTCGACCAAGGCGGGGTACCTGATGTGGCCGGGCCCCTACGGGGATTGGGGTTCGCGCAAGTACCTGCTCGCGAGCCTCGATCAGAGCCTGCGGCGGCTGGGGCTGGAGTACGTCGACATCTTCTACAGCCACCGCCCCGACCCGAACACGCCGTTGGAGGAGACGATGGGCGCCCTGGCCCACGCCGTCCGCACGGGGAAGGCGCTCTACGCCGGGCTTTCCAACTACGATCCGGCGCAGACCGAGCGCGCGGCGCGGCTCCTGCGGGAGCTGGGCGCGCCCTGCCTGATCCACCAGCCGAAATACCACCTGTTCGACCGCACGCCGGAGCGGGGCCTGTTCGACGTGCTGCTGCGGGAGGGCATCGGGGGCATCGTCTTCTGCCCGCTGGCGCAGGGCCTGCTCACCGGCCGGTATCTCGCGGGCATCCCGGCCGACGCCCGGGCGGCGCGCGATCCCCGCTTTCTCAAGCCCGAGCACATCACGGAGGACAGGCTGGGCCGCATCCGCCGGCTCGACGCGCTGGCCCGGGACCGCGGGCAGTCGCTGGCGCAGATGGCGCTCGCCTGGGTCCTGCGGCAGCCCGCCGTCACCTCCGCCCTCATCGGGGCGAGCAAAACCAGCCAGATCGACGAGAACCTGGGGGCGCTGGCCCGGCTGGGGTTCGCCCCGGACGAGCTGCAGGAGATCGAGCGCATCCTCGGGCCGTGAACCTGATCCTCTTCGAGCGGGACGAGGTCGGGCGCCCGCTGCGCCGCGCGGACCCCCGCGCCGCGCACCTCCTCGGGGTCCTGCGCCGCAAGGAGGGGGACAGCTTCGACGCGGGGCTGGTCGACGGGCCGCGGGGCAAGGGCACGGTGGCGGCGATCGGTCCCGACGCCGTCACCCTCCGTTTCGCCTGGGGCGCCGAGCCGCCGCCGCTCGACCCGATCGACCTGGTCGCCGGGATGCCGCGGCCGCAGACCGCGCGCAAGCTGCTGCAGGAGGCGGCGTCGCTGGGCGTGCGGGCGATCCACTTCGTCGCGACGGAGAAGGGCGATCCGGGCTACGCCCAGAGCACGCTGTGGGGCCAGGGCGAGTGGCGGCGGCACCTGGTGGCCGGCGCGGAGCAGGCCTTCGACACCCGGCTGCCCGCGCTCACGCACGGCCGGCCCCTGGCCGCGGCGCTCGACGGGCTCGAGGCGGGCGGCCTGCGGGTGGCGCTCGACAACTACGAGTCGCCGCAGGCCCTGAGCTCCTGTCCGCTGCCTGCGCCGCCCCTCGCCGCCGCGCTGGCGCTCGGGCCCGAGCGCGGCTGGTCGGCCGGGGAGCGGGACCTGCTGCGCTCGCGCGGCTTCGCCCTCGTCCACCTCGGGACGCGCGTCCTGCGGTCGGAGACGGCCGCGGTGGCCGCGCTCGCCATCCTCAAGGGCCGCCTGGGCTGGCTCTGACGGACGCCGCGCGTCTCAGCTTCGGCGGAAGATGGCCGCATTCGGCTGCCGGCCGCCTTTTTTGCCGAGGCGGCGCAGGCAGGCCCAGCCGGGCGGGGAGAGCTCGATTTCGGCGGGGACCTCGAAGACCACCAGGGCATCCGGCCGGCTGGCGAGGGATTCGGCGAGACGGGCGAAGAGGGCCGGCGCGACCCGCTCCGCCTGCTCGTAGGGCGGGTCGATGAAGACCAGGTCAGGCACCGCGCCGCCGCCGAGCGGGGCGGCGGTGGCGTCGGCCTCCAGGATCTGCAGGCCGGACTCGTCGCGGCCCAGGCTCTTGCAGACGGCGGCGAGGTTCCTGCGCAGGCAGGACGCGGCCCGGTGGCCGGCCTCGACGAAGACTCCGCCGACCGCGCCGCGGCTGAGGGCCTCCAGGCCGTAGGCGCCGCTGCCGGCGAAGAGATCGAGGAACCGCGTCCCGGGAACGCGGGCGGCGAGGCTGGAGAAGACGGCTTGGCGGAGGCCGTCGGTGGCCGGCCGCACGGCGTCGCCGCCGGGCACCAACAGGGGGATACCCCTGGCGTTTCCGCCGCTTATCCGCACGGGGTTCCTTTCATCGGCAAATCATTGCTGCACCCGGCCATGCATATATCTGGGAACAGCCTACCGCAATTCCCGGTTTAATATTTGCCCCTGCCCGCTTATCCGGCTATTTTCGACCCACCTACGTAGCGCCAGCGCTCGCACCAGCATGACTCCCATCCGGTCCCTCGCCGTCCTCGGCGTCGCCGCCGCCGCATTGCTTTCGCGTGCGCCGGCGGCGGAGGACAACCTGTGGCCGTTCTACGTCGGCCAGCTCGACGAGCAGGGCAGGGTGGAGTCCTGGAGCGGCCTCGGCCCCTTTCTCTTCAGCCGGCCGGAGGGCAACGGCGACCACATTGCCGGCTTCCGCCCGCTTTACATGCGGCGCGAGACCAACGGACTGGACACCCCCGAGGTCGACGTGGCCTATCCGATCTTCTTCTGGCGCAGCTACCGCACCCATGCGGAGTGGAGCGTGTTCAAGATCGCCAACCATTTCGGGAAGAAGGCGGACGCCCCCGCCTCCGCGCCCCGGGACCAGTCCTTCGACGTCTGGCCGTTCTACTTCTCGCGCCAGAACGGCGACCCCCGGACCAGCTACCGCGCCGTCTTCCCGCTCTTCGGGACGATGAAGAACCGCTTTTCCCGGGACCGCATCAGCTGGGTGCTCTGGCCCCTGTACGTGCGGACCAGCCGCGACGGCGAAACGACGACCTCGACTCCGTATCCCTTCATCCGGGTGACCCGCGGCGCCGCCCAGGGGTTCGCCCTCTGGCCCCTCTTCGGCTGGAACAGCTGGCCGGGCGCGTACCGCAAGCATTTCTACCTCTGGCCCCTGGGATGGGATGACGTCTACCAGACGCCGCACGAGAGCCTCGGCGGCCCGACCATCACGCGCCGGCAGGCTTTCCTGCCCTTCTACCTGTCCGCCACCGGCCCCGGCTTCGTGGACAAGACCTACGGCTGGCCCTTCTTCGGCTACACCGACCAGACCGAGCCCTATCGCTATCATGAGACGCGGTATTTCTGGCCGTTCCTGGTCCAGGGGGAAGGCGAGGGCCACCGGGTCCGCCGCTGGGGCCCGTTCTACACCCATTCGGTCATCCGCGGCTACGACAAGACCTGGGTGCTCTGGCCGCTGTGGCGCGACGCCATCTGGAACGAGTCCGGCGTGCGAATGGAGAAGCGGCAGCTCGGGATCTGGTTCTACTGGGACCTGACCGAGCACAGCCTCTCCAATCCGAACGCGGCGCCCGCCCACACCACCCACATCTGGCCCCTGCTGTCGCTCTGGGACAATGGCGCGGGGCGGGCCCAGGCGGAGTTCCTCAGCCCGTTCGAGGTCTTTTTCCCCCACAACGACAAGATGCGTCCGCTCTGGCCGCCGCTCTTCGCCGTTTACCGGTACGATCGGAACCAGGGCGAGACGCGGACCTCCCTGCTCTGGGACGCCGTCACCTGGGCCCGCAGCGAGGGCCGGCAGCGCTCCGAATTCCATTTCGGGCCGCTCGTCGGCGTCGAGCGCTCGCCCGGCGCGGGCCGGGTTTCCCTGCTGCACGGCCTGCTCGGCTGGGAGCGGCGTCCGGGCGAGCGCGGCTGGCACGCGTTCTGGTTGGAGTTTTCGGGCGTCCGGCATACCGTTTCCGCCGCATCCCGCTGATATGAAACAACTCCGGGCTATCCTCGAAGGCGTCGGCGGCACGCTCCAGCTCCTGGTCTCCGCGCTCTCGTACCTGGGGACGTTGCCGAGGCAGTCCGGCCGCTTCATCGAGCAGTGCTATCTGGTCGGGTACACCACCCTCCCGATCGTCGCCATCCTCAGCTTCTTCATCGGCGCGGTGCTGGCGCTGCAGTCGGGCTATTCGATGGAGAGCTTCGGGGCCCAGCAGTTCATCGGCCCCCTGGTCGGGCTCTCGATGGCCCGCGAGCTGGGGCCGGTGATGGTCGCGATCCTGCTGGCCGGCCGGGTGGGCTCGGCGATCACGGCCGAGCTGGCCTCGATGAAGGTCTACCAGGAGGTCGACGCCCTGGAGACGATGAACATCCCGGCCGCCCGGATGCTGGTCATGCCCCGCCTGGCCGCGGTGGTGGCGATGATGCCGGTGCTGACCATCATCGCCAACCTCGTCGGCTGGTTCGGCGGCGCGGTCGTGGCCAAGTACGTCGGCTTCATCGCCATCGAGCCGGAGGCTTACTTCGCGGCGCTGCGCGCCCGGGTCCATTTCCAGGACCTGGCCAATGGGCTGATGAAGGCGGAGGTGTTCGGCTTCGTGGTGGTGCTGGTCTGCTGCAGCATCGGGCTCAACACCCGGGGCGGCCCGCGCGAGATCGGCGCGTCGGTGACCCGGGCGGTGGTGACCTCGCTCATCCTCATCCTCCTGCTCGACTACTTTGTCACCGACATCCTGCTGACCCTGAGCTCCTGAGCCATGTCCCACTCCGCGTCCACTCCCGCGCCCGGCGACCTGGCGGCCTCCGCCAGGGCCAAGGCCGTCTCCGTTTCCGTCGAGGGCCTGACCAAGAACTTCGGCAAGCTGAAGGTGCTGAAGGATGTCTCCTTCGAGGTGAAGGCCGGGGAAATCTTCGTGCTGATGGGGCCGAGCGGCTCGGGCAAGAGCGTGCTGCTGCGCCACGTCATGGGCCTGGAGGCGCCCACCGCCGGCCGGATCAAGATCGACGGCTTCGACGTGGGGGATCCGCGCACCCTCCAGCACATCCGCCTCGGGGTGGTCTTCCAGGCCGGGGCCCTCTTCAATTCGCTCAGCGTCTACGACAACCTGGCGCTCTATCCGCGCGAGCACCGCATCGGCAGCGAGGCGACGATCCGCGCCAAGGTCACCCACGCCCTGCAGATCCTGTCGCTGGAGCGGTTCGCGCGCACCATGCCCTCCGACCTTTCCGGCGGCATGCGCAAGCGGGTGGCGATCGCGCGCGCCCTGGTGATGGAGCCGCAGCTGCTGCTCTATGACGAGCCGACCAGCGAGCTCGATCCCATGATGGCGGCGACGATCAGCGAGATCATCGCCTCGGTGAAGGACCAGTTCCAGGTGACCACCATCGTCGTTTCCCACGACCGGGATCTGGCGATGAACATCGCCGGGCGGGTCGGCATCCTGATGAACGGCGAGCTGATCCACGTGGGCCCGCCCGCCTCCCTCCGGGAAACCGCCGACGCCCGGATCAAGGAATTCCTCAATCCCAAGATCGATCTCAAGAACCCGCGCTTCAAGGAACTCGAGTCCTGAGCCCAACCGCCATGAACAAATCCCAACAGACCGCCCGCATCGGGCTTTTCTTCCTCCTCGGCGTCGCGCTGATCTGGGTCACCTTCGAGACCCTGAGCGGCAACAAGTTCTTCCATCACGGTGGCTACACCCTGTTGGCGGGATTCGACGACCTGAAGCAGCTCAAGGTTGACGACGACGTCCGCCTGGCCGGCGTCAAGATCGGCACCGTGACCAAGGCAACCTTCACCGGGACGCGGGCCGAGGCCACCCTCGAGATCAACCAGAAGTACAAGATCCCGAACGACTCGGTGGCCTCGATCGCGATGGCGGGCCTGCTGGGCTCGGACTACGTCGCGGTCAAGCTGGGCACGCCCGGCGGCACCCCCTACGCCAACGGCCAGGAGATCCGCACCGCGGTCACGCCCGACTTCAACTCGGTCATGGCCGACCTGGGCGACCTGGGCCACAAGCTCGATGGAGCGCTCTCCTCCCTCAGCGGCGCCCTCAACGGCAACGGAGGGGCGGACAACGGCCTGCTGGGCAAGCTCAACACCCTGCTGACCGAGAACCAGGCGAAAATCTCGGCGACGATGACCAACCTGCAGGAGATCACCGACAAGATCAACCAGGGCCAGGGCACGATGGGCAAGCTGGTCAACGACCCCTCGCTGCACGACCAGCTCCTTTCCGCGGTCAAGCAGATCCAGGACACCGCCGCGCAGGCGAAGGACTTCGTGGCCAACGCCCAGGGGGTGGTCGACCAGATCAAGTCCGGCAAGGGCGCCCTCGGCACCATCATCTACGACGAGCAGGCGGCGGCCAACATCAAGGCCTCGCTGCAGAACGTGCGCGACGTCTCCGACAAGATCGCCAAGGGCGAGGGCACGCTGGGCAAGCTGATCAACGACGACAGCCTCTTCAACACCGCCCAGAACGCCCTGAACAAGGCCGACCGGGCGATCGACGGCCTGAACGACTCCGGGCCGATCACCGCGGTCGGCATCGCGGCCAACGCGCTGTTCTAGGCCTCACCACCACTTCCGGTCGGCGGCGGAGCGCAGCGCCTCGCCGAGGTCCGGGAGGGCTGGGTCCCAGTACCGCTCCCACTCGAGGCAGAGCGCTCCGGAAAAACCGGCGCGCAGCTCGGAGAGGATCGGGGCCATCGGAAACTGCCCGGTCCCGGGCAGTGCGTAGGTGAAGGGATGGCGGGGCCCCGGCCGGTCGACGCTGTCCTTCACGTGGATGTGCGCCACCGCGGGGGCGATGGCGCGCCAGGTCGCGGCCGGATCCTCGCGGCCTTGGCGCCAGGTGTGGTGGGCGTCCCAGAGGATGGCGGTTTCCGGGGCGGCCGCGAGGAAGCGGTTGATCGCCTCCGCGGTGAGCAGCGAGTCGTGGGTCTCCACCATCACGTCGGCGGCCCATCCCCGCGCGCCGCGGACCTGCCGCCACCAGCCGACGGCCTCCGCCGCCTGGGCGACCGCCGTCGGCTCGGCCGGGCTGCCGCCGTCGAAGACGCGCAGCCAGCGCACGCCCAGGGCCTCGGCCCAGGGCAGGAGCCGCTGGAACTCCGCCCGGTCCTCCGCGGTGCCGCCGATCAGGCGCAGGGAGGCGTCGAAGGCCACGACCCGTCCGGCCCGGCTGCCGAGGTGCCGGGCCAGGGCCGCAGGGCTTCCGAACTTCGCCGCCAGCACGGCCGGCAGGTCGAGGGAACCGTGCAGGGCCCTCAGTTCGATTCCATCCAGGCCGTTGGCTTCGGCCAGCGCCAGGGCCTCATCCAGCCCGGCCTGGGGGCATCCCAGGGTGGAGAGGACGCGGGCGAAGGGCATGGGCTTCGAGGCTGGGGCGGCGGCGGGGCGTGGCAAGGCAAGGGGTTGCCTCCGGCGCCCGCTTTTAGTTATACCCTTAACTGCGATGGCCGAGAGCGTCACCATGAAGGAGATTTCCGTGCAGGCCGGCGTCTCCCAGGCGACGGTCTCGCTCAGCCTGGCCAATCATCCACGGATTCCCGCGGCGACCCGGGGCCGGATCCAGGCGCTGGCCCGCAAGCTCGGCTATCGGACCAATCCCTACGTGGCCGCGCTGATGCGCAGCCGCCGGCGGGGCCGGCCCCTGCCGGGGCGCCCGGTGCTGGCGGTGATTTGCGCCCAGGACCGCCCCGACGGCTGGCGCACCGCGCCGGGCCACACCATGCGGCAGGCGCTGGAGGCGGCGCTCCGGCAGGCGGCGGCCCGCGGCTACGAGGGCCAGGAGGTCTGGCTGCACAAGGACGACATGTCGAACGCTCGCTTCAGCGAGATGCTGAGGGCGCGCGGGATCCAGGGCGTGCTGCTCGGGCCGCTGCCCCCCGGCGAGACCCCGCCGGAACTTCGCTGGGATTTCTTCTCGGTCGTCCGCGTCGGCGTGCCGCTGCACACGCTCCCGCTGCGCGCGGTCTGCCATGACCATTTTTACGGCAGCATGACGGCGGTGCAGGAATGCCTGCGGCTGGGCTACCGCCGCCCCGGGCTGCTGCTGCTCGAGTCCCACAACGCCAACCTCCAGCACCGCTGGGAGGCGGGGTTTCGTTCGGCGCTCGCGGCCCTGGCGACCGGACAACGGCTGGCGCCCCTGGTCTGCCCGCACTGGCCCGAGGGGAAGGCCCTGCGGGACTGGCTGCACCGCCGCCGCCCCGACGTGATCATCACGCCGGATCACGAGACGGTCGGGCGCGCCCTGGCCTCCATCGGCTGCGTGGTGCCCGGCGACGTCGGGCTCGTCTCATTGGCCTGCCCGGAGGAGGGGGGGCGGATCACCGGCATCCACCAGAACGGAAGGCTGATCGGCGCGAGCGCGGCCGATATGCTGATCGACCTGGTGGAGCGGCACGAGCGCGGCTACCCCGCGCACGGCACCGCGCTGATGATCGAGGGCCGTTGGGTGCCGGGGCAGATGGTCCGGCGGACGTGACCGGGGCTTGAGCCGGCGGGGAACCGCTCCTTAGCGCCCCGCCGCGCCCAGGCGGGCTTCGAGGTCGGCGAGGTTGGCGCGGGCCTGCTGGTAGTCCGGCCTGAGGCGCACCGCTTCCCGGTAGTGGGCAAGCGCCTCGGGCGCCTGCCCCAGCTGGAGCAGGGCGGTGGCGAGGTTGTTGTGGCTCACCGGATCGTTGGGCCGCAGGCGCAACGCCTCGCTCCACTGCGCGACCGCGGCCGGCAGTTCTCCGCCCATGCCCAGCGCGTTGCCGAGTTGCAGATGGGCCTCGGCATCGGATGGGTCCAGCCTCAGGGCGGCCGCCAGGTCCTCCCTTGCCGCCGCAAGCTGTCCCTCGGCCAGCTCGATCACTCCCAGCTCGCTGCGGATCCGGCCGTCGCCGGGCTCGAGCCGCGCTGCGGCCCGCAGCTGCTCCCGGGCCTCCGGCCAGCGCTCCTCCTTGGCCAGCGCGGTCGCCAGGTTGACCCGCGCCTCGGCATAGCCCGGGTCGAGCCGGACGGCGGCGCGGTATTCGGCCACGGCCTCGCCGGTCCGGCCTTCGTCGTTCAGCGCCTTGGCCACATTGTAGTGGATTCGCGCGGCGTCAGGGGCCAGGGCGAGCGCCTGGTGGAACCGGTCGATGGCCTCGGCCCGCCGGCCGGCATGGGCCAGGGCGTCGCCCAGGCTGTCCCAGGCCCGGTAGTTCCCCGGCCGCTTCCGGACGGTGTCGCTCCAGAGCGAGAGGGGATCGCGGTAGTCGGAGTTGCGGGCGCGGGTTGCGGCAATCGCGGCCAGAGCCGCGGCGGCGACGAACCAGGGCAGGCCGCGACCGAGCAGCCTCCGGGCGGCCAGCAGGAGGCCGACGATGACGGCCGCGAGCGGCAGGTACATCCGGTTTTCCGCGACCGGTTGCAGGACCACCGGCACGAAGCTCGAACTCGGAGCAAGGAGGACGAAGAAGGCGAGGGCGAGGAAACCCGCGCGGGGGCTGCGCCGCAGCGACCAGGCGGCGGCGGCGACCAGAACGAGGACCACCGCGCCGGCGGCCCACGCGGCCGTCCCCGCCGTCAGCGCCGGGCCGTAGTCGAAAATCAGGGGGCGGGGCCAGAGGGCCAGCCGGAGATAGCGGAGGATCGCGCCGCCCTCGGTCAGCGCGTAGTCGAGCGGCCCGACCCCCTGCCGGAAACCGACGGAGCGTCGGGCGAAACCCAGCATCAGCGCCGCGAGGGCGAGCCAGGTTCCGGCGAGGGCGAGGTAGTAGCCGCGCCGCGCGCGCCAGGCGGCGGCCGGACCGCCGGCCACAAAGACGGCGTCGTAGGCGAAGATCAGGAACGGCGCCGTCACCGTCGACTCCTTCGTCGCCATCCCGAGGAGGCAGGCGACAACGGAAAGCGCCCGCCGGCCGCGGATGAAGGCATAGAGGGCCAGAAGATAGAACAGCCCCGCCAGGACCTCGGCCCGCTCCGAGATGTAGGTGACGGACTGCGTTTGCAGCGGATGCACGGTCCAGAGCAGGCCGGCGGCGAACCCGAGCAGGGCGGCGGATTCGACCCGCAGCGTGCGCCGCACGATGCCGGCCAGGGTCAGGCCCGCCAGGACGTGGAGCGCGAGGTTGACGGCATGGTAGCTGAAGACATCGAGCCCACCGACCGCGTAGTTGAGGGCGAAGGAGAGGTTAAGGACGGGCCGCCCGCTCACTCCGGAGAACGGCGGCGGCGCCAGGACGGACCCGGGCGGCCAGAGGTGCCGCAGGCTGGCGTTGCGGGCGATGGAGCGGTCGTCGTCCATCAGCAGCGGAACATGAAGGCTTCCGCTGTAGCAGACCCAGCCGGCGGCGGCGATCAGGGCCGGCCCGGCCCATGCCAACCGGGAGCCGCCGGCATCGGTCCGAAGAGGGCGGGGCGCTTCCACCGGATGAGTCTGCGATCGGAGGATCAACGGGGGCAAATAAAACGCCCGCCGGCGCGTGGCCGGCGGGCGGCGGGGGCCTGGAAGACCAGGGCCAGGCTTGGAAGAGGCGGCGCTAGCGCGCGCGGTGATGGTTGAGGCTGTACGCGACCATGATCTCGCGCCCATCGCCCAGCGTCCCCGAGGGGATCTTCAGGTAGGTCTTGTTGAAGATATTGTTGAAATATACCGAGATGGTCTGGTCCCAGTGCGGGTTGATCTGGGGCAGGCGGTAGGTGATATCGAAGTTCCAGAGGATGAAGGAGGGGTAGCGGATCTTCCACTGGTCGGTATGGGAGGTGATGCTGGACACGCCCGTCGTCTTGTTGACCGTGGGCGTATCGCCCTGGCTGCCGGAGAAGGCCGGGGTCGAGGACACATAGGTCACCAGCGGATTGAACTGGATCGCGCCGAACTTGCCCAGGCTCAGGTTGTACTTGCTGTAGATGGAACCGTTCTCGGGGCTGATGTTCTGGACGCTGCGGCCGCGCGCCTCCGGGAAAGCGCTGCCCAGGTTGGTGTAGAGAGCATTGACCTCGGCGCCCGAGCCGCCGATCCAGAAGCTGTCGGTCACCGCCCAATTGAGGTCGAATTCGAAGCCGCGGACCAGCTGGTCGCCGTCCTGCTCCTGGAGCGAGACGTAGTTGCCGGAGCCCGGCGGCTGCTCGACGGTGTCCGTGACCAGAACGTTGTACTCCTTGTCATAGTAGCCGCCGAGGGTGAAGTTCAGCCTCTGGTCGAAGTAGGAGCCCTTGACGCCGTAGTCGAAACCCCGGGCGGTGAAGGGCGCGTAGGTCGAGGCCGCGATGACGGCGGGACGGGACGTCTGGTCGACAAAGTAGGCCGTGCTGTAGCTGCCGTAGACGCGCAGGTTCTTGTCCTTGGTCACGGCATAGCTAAAGCCCATGTTGGGTTTGTTCTGGTGCTCGTAACGCCGCACCACGCTGCCGCCCGCGGTGTTGGCGGCCGGATTGCCCGGGACGCCCACGCTGGCGAAGGGCACGGTGTAATCGCGCTGGGAGAAGAGCACGGTGTCGTTGCGGATGCCGGCATAGGCGATCAGGCGCTGGTCCCAGAAGAACATCTGCTGGCGCAGGTTGCCGCCGATCGAATTGGTCCGGCGGCGCGTGAGCGTGCCACCGTTCACCGCGCCGCTGGTGGCGGTGGGATTCGCGGAGAGAAGGGTCAGCTTGTTCAGGCTGTACCAGTGCGGGAAGTAGGCCACGGTGGCGTTCGGCATGTACTGGGTCCCCCCGGCAAAGCTGGTCGGCACCAGGGTGACCGTGCGCGGAGCGGCCCAGGCGGTGATGTCGGGGTCGTTGTTGACCGAGTACTCCCAGGTGGGGTCCCAGCGGTAGTAGTCGTTATAGTCGATCGTGAAGAGCGTGTTGTTTTCGATCGTGTGGTTGGCGATGAAGTAGTGCGCGAGCAGGTCCTGCTGGAAACCGCCGCCATCTTCCATGATCTCGCCACGCGAGGGGAGGGACCCGCGCGAACTGGTCACTGGGCCGCCGTTGGCGGGGATGGTGATCGAGCCCCAGCCGGTGTTTTGGTTGAAGTCCCAGCGGCGGGCGCGGAAGTTGTAAAGGCCGGTCCGGATGCTCCAGACGTCGTTGAAGGCCTTGTCGTAGGTGGCGGTGTAGGTTGTGCTGCCGCGGTTGAGCTCGCTGTTGGGGCCGTACGGGTTGATCGAGGCCAGCCCCATGTCGAGGCCGATGGCAGTGGAGGTCGCGGCGTTGTCAGGGGTGGCGGTCCGGGCCACGCTCACCAGCGGCGCGGCGTTCTGCGGTGCGTGCTGGATCTGCAGGAAGTACTCGGCGGAGACCTTGAGATGCGAGCTGTCGTCGAAGTCGTGCTCGATCGCCACGAAGTCCTCGTTGTTGCGGATGGCGTCGTATTGGCCGGTATAATGGCGGGAGGTCTGGTCGAACTCGGCCACGTAGTAGGTTTTCCCATCCTTGTCCAGGGAGCCGGTCAAGTTCAGCGCGCCCTGCTGCTGCTTGTAGCTGCCATCGAGCAGCATGAGGTTCTGCTGGGTCTCCTTGCTGGGCTGGAGAGAGACGAAGTTAATCATGCCGCCGGGCGAGGAGCGGCCGTAAATCGCTGCGTTGGGCCCGCGGATGATCTCGACGCGAGAGATGTTGCTCAAGCCGTAGCGTCCGAGCCGGTAGAACCCGTCGCGCAGCTGCGAGGTGGACCCGAAGCCGCGCAGGTTGAAGCTGCCGCCGATGTTGATGCCGGTCAGGCCGCCGATGTACGTCATGTTCTCATCGAGAATGTTGATGCCATAGTCGTGAAAAAACTCATCGGTCAGGTTCACGATGCTATAGGGCAGATCGACGATCGGCGTGTTGATGCGGCTGCCGGTCATGGTTTCCGAGGCGCTATAGCCCACGGTTTTGCTCGAAACGTTGAACTCGGAGAGCTTGAAGACGTTCTGGTCCGGAGCGGCGGGAGCGGCAGGTGCAGCCTGCGGGGTGGCCGCGGACTGGGCGCGGACGCCGGCGGCGAGGGCCAGCGGCAGCGCGAGGAGGGCGAGGCGGTAGGTTACGGTCATGGTGTGCAGACGGGGCATATTAATGATTATCACACATCGGAGGCGGGTTGAGGTCAGCCGCGCCTCGCGGCGGATCAATGGGGAATATTTAATAGTTATTACATCGCCCTAACCACGGGCGAGGAAAAAAAACGGCGATTTGGTTATATGCTTAACCGGGACGGCTGGGCTAGGGGCGTCCCAGCGCCGCGCGCACCTCGGCGAGCGCCCGGCCCGCGGCGGCCGAGCCGGGGCGCAGGGCCGCCGCCCGCTCCAGGGGCGCGACCGCGTCCGCGAGCCGCCCGCTGCGGGCCAGGGCCAGGCCGAGATAGTAGGGGGCGTTGGGCCGCTCCGGATCGAGCCGCTCGGCCTCCCGGTATTCGGGAATCGCCTCGCCCAGCAAGCCGGCGCGGTCGAGTTCGGCGGCAAGGTCGAAATGCGTGTCGGCCTGCCCCGGATCGAGGGCGAGCGCTTGGCGGTAGCAGGCGATGGCCTGATCGCCCCGGCCGCGGTGCGACCAGAGCGTCCCGAGATTGAGCCAAGCCCGGTCATTGCGCGGGCTGGCGGCGAGCGCCCCCTCCCAGAGCGGCAATTCCGCGCGGTAGTCGCCGACGCGCCCGGCGGTGGCGAGGGCGAGCAGGGCCGCCGCGGCGGCCCAGGCCGGCAGCAGCCGCTTCCCCGCCCATGAACCCGCCCCGGCGATGAGGAGCACGATCAGGGACGCCAAGGGAAGATACATCCGGTGTTCCGCGACGGGCTGGGTGACGAGGGGAACGAAGCTGGAACTGGGAGCCAGCACGGCGAAGAAGGCCGCCCCAAGGAAGCCGAGCGCCGGCCGGCGGACCAGGGCCCAGGCCGTCAGGCCCAAGAGCGCCAGGACCAGGAGGCCCTCGGGCCACACCGCCCCGAGATTCGGCGCGAGCTCCGTCCCATAGTCGATGACCAGCGGACGCGGCCAGGCTCCGAGACGGAGATAGTGGGCGATCGCCCTGGCTTCCGTCAGGAGGTAGCTCCACGGGCTGACGCCGAGCCCGAAACCCACCGTATTGTCCCGGTGGCGGGAAGTGGCCATCAGGACGCCCAGCGGCATCCAGGTCGAGGCGAGCGCGAGATAGTAGCGCCGCCGCTCCCGCCAGGCTCGGCGGAACGAGCCGGCCAGGAAGGCGCGGTCGTACAGCAGGGCGAGCAGCGGGGCGGCGACGGCGATCTCCTTCGAGGCGACGCCAAGGAGGCAGGCGACGAAAGACAGGCGCAGGCGGCCGCGGTCGAGCTCCAGCAGGGTGAGCAGGAGGAAGAGCGAGGCCAGAATCTCGTCCCGCTGCACCACCCCCATCACCGCTTCGCTGAGAAGGGGGTGAACCGCCCAGATCCCCGCGGCGGCCAAGGCCGACGCCCGGGCGTCCCTCCGGCCCATCCGGAGCAGCGCCCGCCGCACCACGGCATAGAGCGCCCAGGCCGCCGCCAGGTGGAAGAGCAGATTGGCGATGCGGTAGCCCGGAACCGCCAGCCCGCCGAGGGCGTAGTTGGCGGCCAGGGAGAGGTTGACGAGCGGCCGGCCCGCCGCGCCCGCGGCATAGGGCGGAGGCAGAAACGCCGTGCCGAGATGCCGGATGCTGGGGTTCTCGACGATCGCGAATTGATCATCGAAGACGAACGGGGCCGAAAAACCGCGACCATAGGCGGCAAGGACCGCCAGAGCCAGCAGCAGCGCCGCGGAAAGGGCTGGAGGTCGGGGGAGGATTTCATCTATTGTTTAATAGTTATTACCAAACGAGCAACTCTTTTTGCCCTGGCCTTGGGTACCCTGCTGAGGAGCGCGGCGGCGGAGCCCTTCGATCTGGGAGCCTATGAGCGGCCGCGCGTGGTGGCCGAGGCCGAGGCCGCGCTCGCCGACGCGCCCAGGACCATCGTGGCGGCCGTCAACCCGCGCAGCGCCGGGGGTCCGCACGACTGGTCCTCCGACGCCGACTATTGGTGGCCGGACCCGAAGAACCCCGGAGGGCCCTACGTCAACCGCGACGGCCTGACCAATCCGGAGAACTTCACCGCCCACCGGCAGCTCATGCTGGGCTTCGTCCGCGACTTCGGCGCCTTGGCGGCCGCCTACAAGCTGACGGGCGAGGAGCGCTACGCCGAGGCGGCGGTCCGCCAGCTCCACGCCTGGTTTGTCGACCCGGCGAGCCGGATGAACCCGAGCCTGCAGTACGCCCAGGCGGTGCGCGGCCGCTACACCGGCCGCAGCTATGGGGTGATCGACACCGTCCACTTTGCCGAGGTGGCGCTGGGAGCCGAGGCGCTCCGCGGCTCGCGCGCCTTCACGCCGGGAGAGGATGCGGCGGTCTGCGGATGGTTCCGGCAATACCTGGAGTGGCTCAAGACCAGCCCCAACGGGGCGGCTGAAAGCCGGGCGCTGAACAACCACGGCACCTGCTGGGTGCTGCAGGCCGCGGCGTTCGCCCACCTGGTGGGAGACGAGGCGACCCTGGCGGTGTGCCGCCGGAGGCTGCTCCAGGACCTGCTGCCGAACCAAATGGCGCCGGATGGCAGCTTCCCCCGCGAGCTGGCGCGGACCAAGCCCTACGGCTATTCCATCTTCAACCTGGATGTGATGACCGCGCTCGCCCAGGTGCTTTCGCGGCCGGGCGAGAACCTCGTCAACTACACCCTGCCCGACGGGCGCAGCTTGGCCAAGGGGGTCGCCTTCCTGGCGCCCTACCTCGCCGACAAGGGCCGCTGGCCCAAGGCGCCCGATGCGATGTATTGGAGCGACTGGCCGGTCCGCCAGCCGGCGCTGCTCTTCGGCTTTCTCGCCACCGGCCGGCGCGATTGGCTCGAGACCTGGGAGAGGCTGGATCCCGACCCGGCCGTCGCCGAGATCCGGCGCAATTTCCCGATCCGGCAGCCGGTCCTCTGGGTGGGGCTGGCGCCGGTGGGCGCGACGGCCCGCCAGAGACTGAACTTCGATCCGGACTGGCGCTTCCTCAAGGGCGATCCCGGCCCCGCGGCGGCCCAGCCGGCGTTCGACGACAGCGGCTGGGCCCGCATCTCGGCTCCGCACACCTTCAACGACGTCGACACCTTCAACCACTGGTCGCCGCGGACCATGGCGGGCCAGCGCGAGCAGTGGAGCGGGCGGACGTGGTACCGAAAGACATTCGTGCTCCCGCCGGCCGACCGCCAGAGGCGGGCATACGTTGAGTTCGAGGGCGTGCGGCAGGTCGCGGAGGTCTACCTCAACGGCCACTACCTCGGCGCCTGCAAGAACGGCTTCGTGCCGTTCGGGTTCGACCTGACCCCCTATCTGCGCTGGGACGGGGGCGCCAACGTCCTCGCGGTGATGTGCGACAACCGCTTCATGTCGGATCCGGACGGACCGGCCGGCGGCCAGAACCTGACCAAGATCTCCGCGTCGACCAACACGCAGATTCCCGAGAGCGAGGAGGCGATCCAGGCGAACCAGATCCCCTGGAACAACCCCCGGTGGCATCCGCCGATGGGCGGCATCTACCGCAATGTCTACCTGCATCTGACCGACCCCCTCCATATCACGCTCCCACTCTATGATTTCTTGCGAACCGAAGGGCCCTACGTCTACGGCGACGACATCTCGCCGCGGGCGGCGGCTGTGAACGTGGAGGTGCCGGTGGAAAACGGGCGGTCCGCGTCGGTCCGGGTCGCCGTCGCCGTGTCGGTCCTGGACGTCGCCGGGCGCGCCGTGCTTGAGCTGAGGACCGAGGGCCGGGTGGAGGCGGGCGGACGGGCGATCTTCAAGCTCAAGGGCACCCTCGCCGATCCCCGGCTATGGGAGCCCGCTTATCCCTATCTCTACCGCGCGATCTGCCGGGTCTCTTCGGCGGGCGCCGTGGCGGACTCGGTCGAGATCCCCTTCGGGCTGCGCGCCGCCACCTGGACCACGACCGCCGGCTTCTTCATCAACGGCCATCACGTCAAGCTCCACGGCTGGGGCCAGCGGCCCACCGACGAGTGGCCCGGGCTGGGGGACGCCGAACCCGATTGGCTCCACGCCTACACCCTCAATCTGGCCAAGGAGGCGGGGGGGAACTTCTGGCGCTGGGGCCACGCCGCCGGGGGGCCGGCGGAGATCGCGATGGGCGACCGGCTGGGCTTCGTCACCGACCAGCCCGGCGTGGACGGTGAATCGGACACGGTGGGCGCGGCCTGGAAGATCCGCGCCGAGGCGTTCCGGGACCTGCTTGTCTATTACCGCAACCACCCCTCGATCCTGATCTGGGAGGCCGGCAACCAGAAGGTGAGCAAGGCGCACGCCGAGGAGATGCGGGCGATCTTCCGTCGCTACGACCCGCATGGGGGCCGCGCCGAGGCCTACCGCCGCGCGGACCAGACCGACGCGCCGTACATGGACGTGACGATCGGCACGGAGGGTTCCCACGAAGTCCCGGCGCTCCCGGTGGTCGAGGGCGAGTACGATCGCGAGGAATCCCCGCGGCGGGTCTGGGACCGCTGGTCGCCGCCGGATTTCGGTTATCGGGGGGCCGAAGGCCAGGCCTACCAGCCCTTCGATTCGGAGGACTTCGCCGTCCACGAGGTGGCGCAGTACGTGCGCAAGCTCGGGGCGCCCTCGCACAGCGGCGGAGCGAACTGGATCTTCTCGGATTCCACCAGTGGCGGGCGGGTGGACTGCGAGACGGCGCGGGATAGCGGCGAGGTCGACGGGGTCCGGCTGCCGAAGGAGGCCTACTATGTCTGCGGCGTGATGTTCAACGCCGCGCCGGCCGCGCACATCATCGGCCACTGGACCTATCCGGCGGGCACGCGCAAGGCCGTCTACGTCGCGGCCAACGGGGACGACGTCGAACTGTTCCTCAACGGCCGCTCCCTCGGCCACGGCCGGGTCTCCGACCGCTACCTCTTCACTTTTCCGGACGTGGCTTGGGAGGCGGGCGAGCTCAAGGCGGTCGCGACCAAGGGAGGGAAGCCCTGGGCGACGGACGCCAGGCGCACGGCCGGTCCGGCGGTGGCGCTGCGGCTGACGCCGATCACGGCCCCGAGCGGCCTGCGCGCCGACGGTTCGGATATCGCCCTCTTCGACGTCGAGGCGGTCGACGCGCGGGGCGAGCGTTGCCCGACTTTCCAGCGGCGGGTCGACTTCGAGTGCGAGGGGCCCGCGACCTGGAGGGGCGGCTGGAACAGCGGCAAGCTGGACTCGATCAACCACCCCTACCTCGATCTCGAGGCCGGAGTGAACCGGGTCGCGGTGCGCGCGGGCTTCGCGCCCGGCGCGATTACCGTGCGCGCCCGCTGCCCCGGCCTGCGCCCGGCCGCGGCCACCGTCTACGCGCAGGAGGCCGGCGGCGGCGCCTCCCGGGAGCTGCCCGAGCTGCCCGAGGTGCCGCTGCCCGCGGTCCGGCCGGTCTTCGCCTCGGCGGCGATCCCGCTCTCCGCCCCGCGGCCGGCGGAGGCCAAGCCCGGGCGGATCATCACCGGATTCGCCTATTCGGGCCCCACCGCCACCGCCCACGTCGAGAGCGGGGCGGCCGACGGCCGCAACGCCTACGTCGACCGCGAATGGGCCTTCGAGGGGTTGCCCACGGACCTGCGGGGCGCCGACTGGGTGCAGGCCGCCCAGGCCGACGCCGCCTACAGCGCCCTCGACTTCGTCGTGATTTCGGTGCCGAAAGGAGCCGTCGTCACCGTGGCCCACGATGACTCGGCGGGCGCGCCCCCGGGCTGGCTGCGGCGGCAGTTCGCCGCCGGAGGCCGGGCCATCCAGGTCCACGGCCGGGCGCTGAGCAGATACTTCCGCCGGGCGGCGAAGGACGAGACCCTGACCCTCGGCTCAAACACCGACGGCGCCCCCTCCGCGGGGGCCTTGATGTACATCGTCTTCGTGCAGCCGCCGGATTCATAAAACATTGCGCAGAACTGTCGCTTGTAAGAGTCAATCTTCGATGCCTCGCCCCCGGAAAATTTCCCAAACCCAGCTCGCCAAGGAGCTTGGTGTTTCCCAGGCCATGGTATCGCTGGTCCTCAACGGCCGGCGGGAGGGGATCAGCCCGGAGACCTACGAACGGATTTGGGCGCTGGCGGCCCGGCGCGGCTACCATCCCAAGGGCATGCGGCTTGCCGCCTCGCCCGCGGCCCAGGCGAGGCAGGTCGGCTTCATTCTCCGGGCGCGGCTCCATCTGCACACCCAGAGCAACTACTTCAGCCACGTGCAGGACGGCCTCCACACCGCTCTCGCCGCCCGGGGCCTGGCGACGGTCTTCCTCGGCACCGAGACGAGCCTGGACGAGGCCAAGATCCGAAGGATCTTCCAGCCGGGGCATCTCTTCCAGGGCATCGCGGTCCTGGGCGAGGTCGCCCGGCCCTTCCTCGACGAGCTGCGCGGGGTGGAGCGGAGGATCGTCGCCGTCTCCGCGCGCTACGCCGGGCTCTGCCATTCGGTGGTGGGCAACGAGCCGCAGGCGCTCGATTTGCTGGTGCGGCACCTGCAGGGCCTCGGTCACCGCCGGATCGGATGGCTCGGCGGCAACGCGGCCCTGGGCCGCCATTCCGCCCGCTTCGGGGCCTTCCAATCAGCTTTGCAGGCGGCGGGGCTGGCCTGCGACCAGCGCTATTGCCTCGCGCTGGAGCAGGCCGACCGCGCCGAGGGCGGCGAGGCCGCGCACGCCATGCTGGTCCACGCCCGGCGCAAGGATTTCCCCACGGCCTTCATCTGCTACAACACCCTGATGGCCGTGGGCGCCACGCGCGAGTGGCAGCGGGCCGGCTGGGAGGTCCCGGCCGACGTCAGCCTGGCCAGCGCGGACCTTTCGCCGGAGGCGGCCCAGGCCGAGCCGAGCGTGACCGCGGCCGGATCGAGCCCGGAGAAGCTGGGCGAGGCGGCGGCGCGCCTGGTCCTCGGCAGCACCGGTGAGGAGGACGAGGTCTTTACGGACCTGATGCTGCCGGCCCAGCTGCTGCTCGGCGACACCACCGGCCCGGTCGCGGGGAAATGACTTTCCGCGCTCCCGCGCGGATTTGGGCTTGTGGTTTAATAATTATAAACTTTCCTCGGCTCCTCGCTGCGCCGGAATCCGATGACGCCCTATGACTATGCCGTCCTGGCGTTTTATTTCGCCTACCTGCTGGTGATCAGCTGGGTGTTCCGGCGTTTCGTCCACAACGTCAGCGACTATTTCCGGAGCGGCGGCCAGGTGATCTGGTGGATGGCGGGCGGCTCCGCCTTCATCGTGTCCTTCAGCGCCTGGACCTTCACCGGCGCGGCCAGCCGGGCCTACGGCGACGGCTGGCCCATCATCGCGATCTACCTGGCCAACGCCGCCGCCTTCGTCACCAGCGCATTCTATTTCGCGCCCCGCTTCCGCCAGCTGCGGGTCATCACCTCCATGCAGGCGGTGCGGGCCCGCTTTGGCCCGGGCAACGAGCAGTTCTTCATGTGGCTGACGCTGCCGCTGCGCACCATGTACGCCGGCATCTGGCTCTACGGCCTGGCGGTGTTCTTTTCCGCCGCATTCGGCATGGGCCTGACCAACACCATCCTGCTGGCCGGAGGGACCGTCACGGCGATCGCGCTGCTCGGCGGCAGCTGGGCGGTGGTCGCCAGCGACTTCATCCAGGTGCTGGTGCTGATGCCCGTCACGCTGGTGGCGACGGTGCTGGCGATGGCGCGGCTGGGAGGGGTGGGCGGCTTCGTCCACCAGCTTTCGGCCTCGCGCCTGGATTTCGGGCGCCTCTTCGGCGGCGGCGGCTTCCTCCTTTTCTGGTGCCTCGCCATGCTGGCCAAGCAGTTCTTCTCCGCCAACAGCCTGACGGAGGCCCCCCGGTACTTCTGCGTCAAGGACAGCCGCCATGCCCGCAAGGCCGCGCTGCTGGCCGCGGTCCTGATGCTGCTCGGGGTGGTGATCTGGTTCGTCCCGCCGATGGCGGCCTCGGTCACGAATCCGGACCTGGGCCGGGAGTTTCCCGGCCTCAGCCACCCCGGCGAGGCATCCTTTTTCGCCATCGCCACCGCCACGTTCCCGGTGGGCATGCTGGGCCTGCTGGTCAGCGGAGTCTTCGCGGCGACGATGTCGGCGATGGACGCCGGCCTGAACAGCAACGCCGGCATCTTCATCAAGAACTTCTACCAGCCGGCGCTCCGGCCCGAGGCCTCCGAGCGCGAGCTGCTGCTGGCGGGCAAGGTGGCGACAGTCTGCTTCGGCGCCGTCATCGTGGCGCTCGCCCAGTTCGACAACCGGCTGGGGCATTTCTCCCTCTTCCAGCTGATGCTGGACTTTGGGGTGCTGGTGGCGCTGCCCCAGACCCTGCCCCTGGTGCTTGGAATCTTCCTCCGGCGGACGCCGGCCTGGTCGGGGTGGTCCACCGTGCTGGTGGGCTTCGCCACCGGCCTGCTCACCCGCCACTTCCTGACGGTCGACTGGGCCGTCCGGACCTTCCCGGGGCAGGGCGCCCTGGACAGCTGGGGCCGCGGCAACTGGGAGCAGGCGATCGCCGTGGTCATGAACATCGGCGTGGGCACGGCCTGGTTCTGCCTGTCGGGGCTCTTCTACCACCGCGAATCCCCGGCCTACCGGGCGGCGATCGAGGCCTTCAGCCGGCAGATTGAATCGCCGGTGGGCGAGGAGGAGGCGGGCGGTGCGTTGGACGACCGCCAATCGCGCCTGATCGGCTGGCTCTGCCTGCCGTACGGCGGGCTCATCTGCCTTCTCAGCCTGATCCCGAACCGCCCCAGCGGCCGGCTGGCCTTCGTGTTCTGCGGGGCGGTGCTGCTGGCGATCGGCGGGGCCCTGATCGTCAATTCCCGCTCGCGCGCCGCGACCCCTTCCCATGCCTAGCCTCCGCACCCTGGTCGCCGCGCTCACGCCCCAGGAGATCGCCGATTTCCTGCCGGAACCGCTGTTCTCCGAGCTGCGGCGGCTGGCCCCCGACTGCCGCGTGGTCGATCCGACCGGGCTGGGCGAGGCCGCCTTCCGCCGGGTCCTCGCCGACGCCGACCCGGAGGTGCTGGTCGCCTGCTGGAAGACCCCGCCGCTCACCGGCGCGCTTCCTCCGCGGCTGGGCTACGTCTGCTATCTCGCGGGCTCGGTCAAAAAGCTGCTCGCCCGCGGCGACATCGAGGCCGGCCTGAAGGTCACCAACTGGGGCGGCTCGGTCAGCCGGGTGGTGGCCGAATGCGCCCTCATGCTGGCCCTGGTGGCGCTGCGCCGCGCCGGCTACTGGATTCCTGCGATGCACCGGCCGGGAGCCTGGAAGGATGGGCGCTCCGAAACCCATTCGCTTTTCGGCCGGAAGGTCGGAATCCACGGCTTCGGCCTCATCGCCCGGGAGCTGATCCGCCTGCTCCGGCCCTTTCAGGTCGAGATCGGCGTCTGCGCGCCGGAGGTCGACGCCGCACTATACGCCGCCCATGGCGTGCGCCGCGTGGGGGGCCTGGACGAGCTCTTCGCGGAGAGCGACGTGATCGTCGAGCTGGCTCCGCTCATCCCGGAAACCGTCGGCATCGTGACCGAGGCGCTGCTCCGCCGGATCCGGCCCGGGGGGGTCTTCGTCAACGTCGGCCGCGGCGCGGTGGTCGATGAGGAGGCTCTGCTGCGGGTCGCCCGGGACGGCCGGATCCAGGTCGCGCTCGACGTCTACGGCGCCGAGCCGCTCGCCGCCGAATCCCCGCTGCGCGGCCTGCCCAACGTGGTCCTCCTGCCGCACCTCGGCGGGCCGACCACCGACCGCTGCCGCGACGCCGGAGCCTTCGGCCTGCGCAATCTCAAGGCCTATGCCGGCGGCCGGCCGCTCGAGGCCCTGGTCACCCCCGAGATCTTCGATCTCTCCACGTAATTCTGACGGTCCGAGTCCTGCCGGCTTCCTGCCCTCTTTATGTTTCGCATTTTATTCATTCCTCGGGCCTTGCCTCAACGCCCGCACCCCATGCGCCTCCTCCGCCGCTCCGCTTTCCTGGCCTTCGCCGCTGCGGCCGCCTGCGCCTCCGCCCAGCCGGCCGCCGACCTTCCGGCCCCTTCCGAAGTCCTGGCCACCCTGAACAAGGTCAATGGATACTTCATGGCGCACCATCCCGACCCCGGCGCGCCGATCCAGGTGGCGGGCCACGCGGCCCGGCCGAGCAACATCTGGACCCGCGCGGTCTACTACGAGGGCCTGATGGCGCTGTATTCGATCAATCCCGACGCGGGGCTCCGCAATTACGCCCTGACCTGGGCCGAGGACCACCACTGGGGCCTGAATGGCGGCGCCGCCACCCGGGTGGCGGACAACCAGTGCTGCGGCCAGACCTACCTCGCGCTCTACGCGCTCGATCCCCAGCCCCAGCGCATCGCCATGATCAAGGCGAGCGTCGACAACATGGTCTCCAGCGCCAAGGCGGACGACTGGTGGTGGTGCGATGCGCTGCAGATGGCCATGCCGGTGTTCGCCCGCCTCGGCGTGCTGGAGCACGACCCGCGCTACTGGGAGAAGATGTACACGCTCTATCGCGATGCGGCGACCCGCCAGGGCGGCGACGGCCTTTACAACGGCTCCGACCACCTCTGGTGGCGCGACCGCACCTTCGTCGCGCCCTACCGGGAACCCAACGGCAAGAACTGCTACTGGGCCCGCGGGAACGGCTGGGTGCTCGCCGCCATGCTGCGCACGATCGAGATCCTCCCTTCCGGCGCGCCGCACCGCGACGAGTATGTCCGGATGTTCCAGGACATGGCCGCGGCCCTGAAGCCCCTGCAGCGCGCGGACGGATTCTGGAACGTCAGCCTGCTCGATCCGGCCCATTTCGGCGGCAAGGAAGTCACCGGAACCTCCCTCTTCACCTACGGGTTCGCCGGCGGCATCCGCCTCGGCCTGCTCCCGGAGAGCGAGTACCGCCCGGCGGTCGCCCGGGCCTGGGCCGGCCTGAGCCGGGACGCGGTCCACCCGGACGGCTTCCTCGGCTACGTCCAGGGCACCGGCAAGCAGCCCTCGGATTCGCAGCCGGTCGGCTACGATCACGTGCCGGACTTCCAGGATTTCGGGACGGGATGCTTCCTGCTGGGGGGCTCCGAGGTCTGGAAACTGGCGGGCGGTCGCCCCGCCGACGCAAACTAGTCCCCGGGAGGGACTAGAATTTCGGAAATTTTCGCAACCTCCGCCGCGGCGGAGCGTCTGGCCGCGCGTCTGCAGTTAACCCTAAAACCCAACGTCAGCTCTTAGTTCGGATTACCCCATGAAGATCAAATCCTTCCTCGCCGCCATCGGCGCCGTCGCCGTGCTCACCGTCGCGGCCTTCGCCGCCGACCCCTCCGGCAGCTGGACCTATTCGATGGCCATGCGCGAGGGCGGCACCCCGCGCACCACCAAGTTCACCCTCGCCAACAAGGACGGCGCGCTCACCGGCAGCGTGGCCGGCCGCAACGGCGACACCGCCATCAGCAACGGCAGCTTCAAGGACGGCGCCGTGAGCTTCGACGTCACCCGCGATTTCGGCGGCAACAGCTTCACCATCAAGTACAGCGGCAAGCTGTCCGACGACGGCAACACCATCACCGGCAAGGTCACGATTCCCGGCCGCGACGGCGGGGAGCCCCGCGTCATCGACTGGACCGCGAGCCGCGCCAAGGCCGAAGCCGCCAACTGATTTGTCAGGGGTAGTAGTATAGGTTAATTAGCAGCAAGTCCCGCTCCGGCAACGGAGCGGGACTTTGCTTTTAGGGGAGAGAATTCAAACTGACCCGCTTCCTTGCCTCCTCCCGTGCGTCTGGCGTACACGTATCCGTTTATGAAACCCCAACTCCCCCTCGCTCTCCTGATCGCCGGCCTGGTGGCCGGCTGCCGCTTCGACGCCGAAGGCATTGTCGCCTTCAAGTCGGCCTCGCCGCTCGAGCACCCCAAGCGGGCCGACGATCCCCCGGACGTGGCGCCGGCCCAGCCGGTGATCCCCGACCGCACCTTCAACGTCGCCGACTACGGGGCGAAGGGCGACGCCGGCGTCACGGTGAACACCGAGCCCTTCCGCAGGGCGATCGCGGCCGTCAAGGCGGCCGGCGGCGGCACCCTGGTGGTGCCGGCGGCCAAGGAGGCCTATTTCACGGGGGCCTTCGACCTCTGCAGCAATCTCAACCTCCGGCTGGAGAAGGGGGCGACGATCCTCTTCTCGCCCGCGTTCTCCGACTACCGGGAGCTGGGCAATTCGAACCGCTACCGGCCGCTCGTCCTCGGCCGGGACCTCCATGACATCGAGCTCTCCGGCCAGGGCACCCTCGACGGCAACGGCACGGCCTGGTGGCCCGAGGCCTGGCGCTACAAGGCGGTAGCCCGGGCGGAGCATGCCCGCGGCGACACCAGCCCGCGCCCGATCATGGTCTCGCTCGTGCACTGCCAGAGGGTGAGGGTGGAGGGGATCACCTTCACCGACTCGCCGGTCTTCAACCTCGTGCCCTCGAACTGCGACGACGTGACGGTGGAGGGGATCACCATCAGCAACCCCGGCACCTCCCCCAACACCGACGGCATCGACCCGAAGGGCGACCGGCGGGTCCTGATCGCGCATTGCAACATCAGCACCGGCGACGACTGCGTCGCCTTGGGCGGCAACGATCCGGAGTCGGACATCCTCATCACCGATTGCACCTTCGGCTTCGGCCATGGCTGCTCGATCGGCAGCGGCACGACCGGCGGCCTGCGCAACCTCGTGGTGCGCCGCTGCAGCTTCGACGGCACCGACACCGGGGTGCGGCTGAAGTCCGGGCGCTCGCGCGGCGGCAAGGTCGAGAACGTGGTCTACGAGGACCTGACGATGAAGAACGTCGGCGTCGCCATCAGCATCAGCAGCTACTACAACAACACGCCGATCGACTCCGCGTCCCAGGACGCGGCGCAGCCGGTCAACGCGACCACGCCCTTCTGGAGCAACATCGTCATCCGCGACGTCGTCGCGACCGCCTGCCGCAAGAACGCCGGCCTGATCTTCGGCCTGCCCGAGGCGCCGGTGAAGGCGGTGACCCTGGAGGACGTTTCGATCGAGGCCCCGGTAGGCCTGAAAATCGCCAACGCCCAGCGGATCACGCTCAGGCGCGTGAAGATCACCGCGGCGAGCGGGCCGGACCTGATCGTCGATCCCTCCGCCAGCGGCATCGTGCGGACGCCCTAGGACCGGCCCACGAATCCGGGGAAAGCCGGCGGCCTCCGCCGGCTTTCGCCGGCGCCGGCCTCAGAAGTCGAACTGGTCGATGTTCGACTTGTCGAAGATGAACGGCTTCCCCAGGTAGATGTTGTCGCCCTTGATCTGGAAGGTGCCCATCGGGCCGGCGTTGAAGGAGGTGTCGCCCGGCTTGAGGGTCCCCTTGACCAGGGCGGTGGCGGCCCGCACGGTCAGCGCGCCGAGATCCTCAGTGTTCCAGAGGATGATGTTGTCGGTCACGCCCTCGTGCACGTACTGCTTGTTCTCGTTCGGCAGCCCCAGGCCGATGACCTTGACCTTGCCGGCCTTGCCGGCCTGCTTCACGGCCTCGGCCGCGCCGGGGACGCCGGGCGAGCAGATGGCCATGATCAGCTTGAGGTTGGGATAGGTGCTGAGGAGCGCGGTCGCCTCGGACTGGGCCTTGTCCTTGCTGTCGTCGCAGGGCCGCACGGTCACCTGCTTCATGTTCGGGTAGGCCGACTGGTTGCGGGCGTTGATGTACTTGAGCCACTCGTTCTGGTTGGCGGCGGTGAGGGTGGCGGTGATGACGGCGTACTCGCCCTCTTTGCCGCAGAGCTTGGCGGCGTCGTCCATCAGGGTGTCGCCGATGCCCTCGGCCGTCGCCTGGTTGACGAAGAAGGAGCGGGCGTCGGGCTCGGCGTCCGCGTCGTAGGTGATGACCTTGATGCCCTTGGCCTGGGCCTCGCGCAGGGCGGTGGAGATGCCCTCCCTGTTCTCGCAGGCCGCGGCGATGGCGTCGACCCCGAGGGTGATCCAGTTCTCGACGATCTCGTTCTGTTTCGCCGGATCGGGATCGGTCGGCCCGTCGAAGATCAGCCGCACCCCCAGGTCCTTGGCCGCCTTCTCCGCCCCGGCCTTGCAGGAGACGAAGTAGGCGTTGCCCTTGGACTTGGGCAGGAGGGCGATCGTGATCTGCTTGCCGCCGGCGTTGGCGGCGGAGGGCTTGCCGCAGCCGGCGAGGACGAGGGCGGCGGCGAGGGCCAGGGGGAGGAGTTTTTTCATGGGGACTTCAAAGGGGGCGCCTTGGGCTGGCGCCGGCGCCAGAGCTTTGGCGCGACGCTGCCGGTCAAAGCTATCAGGAGCAGCACTCCCGTCAACACGCCCGCCGCCTCGCGGGGCATGAACGCGTGGACCAGGCCGTTGTCGAGGACCGCGATGGCGGCGATGCCGAAGAGGGTGCCGTGCACGCTGCCGACGCCGCCGAAGATGCTGGTGCCGCCCAGGACCACCGCCGTGATGGCGTAGAGCTCGTATCCGGTGCCGGCGTCGGCGCGGGCCTGGCCGAGGCGGGCGGTGTAGAGGATCGCGGCCACGCCCGAGACCAGGCCGGTGAGGATGTAGGTCAGCGCGATCCGGCGCTCGACCGGGATGCCCGCGTAGCGGGCGCCCTCCGGCGAATAGCCGATGGCGCGGAAGGACCGCCCGAAGGTGGTGCGGTGCACCAGCACCCAGATGCCCGCCAGGGCGAGGAGGAAGACCGGGGCCTGGGCCGGCATTCCCAGCCAGCGGCCCTGGCCGAGAAAGAGGAAGGAGGAGGGGAAGTTGGTGAAGGTGTCGGCCCCGCGGGTGATGGCTTCGGCCAGGCCGCGGTAGAGGGAATAGGTGCCGAGGGTCACGATCAGCGGCGGCAGACGCAGCTCGGTGATCAGGGCGGCGTTCAACCCTCCGGCCAGGGCTCCGATCACGACCGTGCAGGCGCCGGCCTCGAGCGGGGTGAAATGCGCGTCGCGCCAGAGCTTGCCGAAGAGGATGGCGCAGAGGCCGAGGAGCGAGCCGACGGAGAGGTCGATCCCGCCGGTCAGGATCACCGGCGTCATCGCCAGCGCCAGGAGCCCGATCTCCACCGAGTGCCGCAGGATGTCGTAGGTGTTGTCGAGGGTGGAGAAGTTCACCCCGACCGCGTTGAAGTAGAGCCATTCGCCCACCAGCACGAGGAAGAGGACGGTCTCGTGCCGGAAGAGGGCCGCTCTCCAGCCGGTGGCATGGGAATGGGCGACGCCGGAGCTCATCTCAGTGGCGGGCGCGCCGCGCGCGGACGCCGTCGGCCACGACGGCGAGGAGAATGATGGCCCCCTGGATGGCCTTTTCCCAGTAGGCCTCGATGTGGAGATGGACCAGGGCGGGAGAGATGCAGGCGAGGAGGAGCACGCCGGAGAAGGCGCCCCAGAGGTTGCCGCGGCCGCCGTTGATCGCGACCCCGCCGACCACCACCGCGGCGATGACCTTGAGCTCCAGCCCCGTCCCGCTCTTGGGATCGATCTGGGGCGACTGCACCAGGTTCATGACCGCGGCCAGCCCGGTGAAGGCGCCCATCAGGACGAATGCCCAGAACTTGACCGCCTGCGGGCGGATGCCGGCGAGCCGGGCGGCCTCGGCGTCGGTGCCGACGGCGTAGAGGAAGCGCCCGGCCGCGATCCGGCGCAGGGCCACGGCGAAGAGGACGAGCAGGAGGAGCGCGGCGGCCACCAGGGTCCACTGGCCCCCGACCTGGCTGAGGCCGAACCACTGCAGGCCGTTCGGGAGGTAGACGAACTCGCCCTGGCGCCACCAGTTGAGCCCCTCGCGCCAGGTCACCATGGTGGCGAGGGTGACGACGATGGAGGGGAGCCGGAGCCCGGCGACGAGCACGCCGTTGAAGGCGCCGAGGATCGCTCCGGTCACGACCGAGCCGAGCAGGGCGAGGGCGAGCGGGACGTGCGCGGTGGCCAGGAGCCCCGCGCAGACCGCGCAGACGCTGAAGAGCGAGCCGACCGAGATGTCGATCTCCCGGCAGATGATGACCAGGGCCATGCCGATGGCCACGACCAGGGTGGGGGTTTCGGAGGTCGCGAGCGAGAGCAGGGGCTGGCCCTGGTAGAAGTCCCGGGCGAAGACGGCCAGCACCACCAGGAGGGCGAGGAGGGCGCCGGCGACGGACCATTCGCGGAAGTAGCGGCTCATGCGGCGCCTTTGGCCTGGCCGAGCGCGGCGGCCATCACCGCCTGGGCGTCGGACTTGCCGGGGAGGATGGCGGTCAGGACCCCGGCGCACATCACCCCGATCCGGTCGCTCATGCCCAGCACCTCGGGCAGATCGCTGGAAATCAGGACCACGGCCATGCCCTCTTTCGCCAGCCCCCGCACGATCTTGTGGATCTCGCTCTTGGCGCCGACGTCGACGCCCTGGGTGGGCTCGTCCAGGATCAGCACCTTCGGCTTGGTCGCGAGCCAGCGGGCGAGGGAGACCTTCTGCTGGTTCCCGCCGGAGAGGCTTCCGCCCGGCGCCTCGGGGCCGCTGGTCTTGACCGCCAGGCCGCCGATATAGGACTGCGCCAGCTTCCGCTCGGCGCCGAAGCGCAGCCAGGTCCCGGGGAAGATCCGGCGGTGGATGGCCATCGTCATGTTTTGGGCGATGGGCATTTCCAGGACCACGCCGTGGCGGCGGCGGTCCTCGGGCACGAAGGCGATGCCGGCGGCGATCGCCTCCTGGGGCGAGCGGAAGCGCACGGGCTTTCCCTCCAGCCGGATTTCCCCCTGCTCGCAGGGCAGGAGACCGAAGAGGACGCGCGCCAGGTCGGTGCGGCCGGCGCCGACCAGCCCGGCCAAGCCGAGGACCTCCCCGGCGCGGACCTCGAAGGTCACGTCGACCACCCGGGTGCCGGGGCACCCGAGGTGCTTGATCGTGAGCACCACCTCGCCCGGCTGCGACTCGGACGGGGGATAGATCTGGGTGACCTCGCGCCCCACCATCAGCTTGATCAGCCCCGCCTCGTCGATGTCCCCCACGGGGTGGGAGCCGACGCTCTGGCCGTCCCGCAGCACGGTGACCCGGTCGGCCAGGCCGAAGATCTCCTCGAGGCGGTGGGAAATATAGATCACCCCGACGCCGTTGGCCCGAAGGTCGCGGACCACCGCGAAGAGCAGGTGCTGCTCCTTCTGGGTCAGGGAGGCGGTGGGCTCGTCCATGATGACGATGCGGGCGCCCGCCCCCACGGCGCAGGCGATCTCCACCAGCTGCTGCTCGGGCATGGGGAGCCGGCCGACCTCCGTCTGCGGGTCGATCCGGGCGCCGATGCGGGCCAGCAGCCGGGCCGCCTGCTCGTGGCGCCCCTTCCAGCGGACCCGCCGGAGGCCGCCCGCCGGCTCGAGGCGCAGGCCGATGTTCTCGGCGACGGTCAGGTCGGGAAAGAGGGCGGGCTGCTGGTAGATGCAGGCGACCCCCAGCTTGCGGGAGGCGGCGGGGGTGAGCGGGCCGACCGGCCGCCCCCCGATCGCGATGGTGCCGCCGTCGTTGGCCACCGCCCCGGTCACGATCTTGATCAGGGTGCTCTTGCCCGCGCCGTTCTCGCCCAGGAGGGCATGCACCTCGCCGGGCTTGAGGTCGAAGTCCACCCCGCGCAGCGCGCGCACGCCCCCGTAGGACTTGGTCAGTCCGCGCAGTTCAAGGAGGTTCGGGGCGGCCATCTTCGAAGGGCGAAAGGTGAAAATGGCGTCCGAGGGCCCCGTCTTTGTCAATCTTGCCCCCGGTCCAACGGCGCCTAAGTCGGCTGCCAGTCCGACCCCTATTTCCCGGGCGGGGGATGGTGGGCGGCATGGGCCGCGTAGGCGGCGCAGTCCGAGAGCATGGCGTCGATGGCGGCAGCCAGGGGCGCGATCTGCACCAGGCCGGCCAGGACCGCCTTGCTGCCGGTCGCGTCGGTCAGCAGGAAGGCGGGCCGCTGGTTCTGGCCCAGCTGGTGGGCGAAGTATTCCGCCGAGGAGGCGTCGACCTCGGCCCGGATCCCGGGCGACTCGGCCCCGGCCTTGAGCGCCTTGGGATCCAGGCCGGTGGCGCGGGCGGCGGCGGCGACCGCCTCGTCAATCTGGCCGATCTTCCGGCCCTGGCGCAGGGCCGCCTCCATCAGGGCGAGGCGGGCCTTGTCCGGGTCGGCGCCCAAGCCCACGGCCGCCTGCAGGACCAGATCGCCGGCCGGATAGCCGCCCTGGCGCCCGGGCTCGACCCAGCCGGAACTGAGCATGAAGGGGGAGCGCATCACCGTGCCGCCGCTGCGGCGGTAGGCCCAGTCGCACTGCTCGCGGCTCCCGGGGAAATCCTCCGGCCGCATCATCGCGATCCTCACCTCGAAGTCCACCCGGCCGGAGTAGCGGGCCTTGAGCTCCGCCCACATCGGCTCGCCCCAGTAGCACCAGGACGAGAAAACCTCCGTGAAATAGACCACCTTGACCGCGGCCATGGCGGGACAGGCTCGGCCAGGCGGGCCCGCGGGTCAATCCCCGCTCAGGGGATGATCGCCTTCAGGACGCCGAAGCTGCCCTTGAGGGCCAGCTCCGCGGCCGTGCCCAGGCCGGAGCCGACCTTCCCCACCGTGCCGGTGGTGGTCTTGACCACGCTGGTGGCGATGATCCGCATGAGGGAGACGCTGAGCTGGTCGGCGGTGATGCCCTTGCCGGCGGTGCCGAGGTTGTCGAACTCGATCGCGGGCATATCCAGGGTCACGGCGGTCGGCCCGACCCCGAACTTGAGATGGCCCCCGGCCAGCTTGAGCTTGCGGATGATGAAGGTCCGGGCGGGCGCCCCCTGGGCGCCCGCCGCCTTGGAGCGGCCGTCGGTGGACTTCTTGATGTTCCTGATCAGGTCGCCGATGTTGCTGGCGACGAGCTTGGTCTCGTAGGTGAGCTCCGGCTCCTCGATCGAGATCTCGTTGATCACGATCTCGTGGCTGAGGAGCGAGCGCGGCTGCAGGTCGACGTGGATCTTCCTCAGCCTGAAGGCGTCGGGGGCGCTCCAGCCCTTGGGATTGCCCACCGTCAGGTCGGTCAGGGTGCCGGTGCCGTCGAAGGGAGAAATCTCCGCCAGGCCGAGCCTGACCGGCGTCTGGGTCAGCTCCGGCCCGCGCCGGTTGATTTCGGAGCGGACGATCGCGCCCATTCCGAACGAGGCGACGAGGTAGACGCCGACCAGGACGGCCAGGACGATCCCGGCGATCCAGAGCAGGGTTTTCTTGGGCCGGGTCATGGCGGAACCTCACAGTTCCGCCCGGCCCGCTACTTGTTCCCGCCTAACATCCCCTTCAAGCTGTCCCAGCCGTTCCGGACGCTGTTGGCCGCGCCGGCCCCCAGCGTTCCCCCCAGCTGGGTGGCCGCATGGGCGGCCGAACTGGCGACCTCGGCGGTCAGGCTCTTGAGCACGGCGAAGGCGAGCTGGTCGGCGGTGACCCCGCCCTGGGCCACGCCCAGGTTGTCCAGCGTGATGGGCGGGAGCGGCACCGCGATCGATTTTCCGGCCGCGCCGACGTGGATGACGCCCCCCTGCATCGCGAAGTGCTTCACCTCGAAGCGGGTCGGCCGGCCGGCGGAGGCCGCCTCGGCGCCGGAGGAATGGCTCCCGCCGCCGGTGGCGTTCTCCAGGTTCTTCAGGAGGTCGCCCAGGTTGCTGGAGACGACCTTGGTCTCGTAGAGGATCTCCGGCTTTTCGATCACGACCTCGTTGACCACCACCGGGCTGCCGAAGACCGAGCCGGGGGCGACGCTGATGTGGATCTTGGAGAAGGAAAAGGCGTCGGCCTGGCTCCAGCCCTTCGGGTTGCCCACGGCCAAACCGGTGAGCGTCCCGCTGCCGCTGAGGGGCGAGATATCCGCCCCCTCGAGGTGCACCGGCGTCTGGGTGAGCTCGGGCCCGAAGCGGTTGACGCCGGACTTGACGATCGAGCCGAGAAAAAAGACCCCGACGATGTAGAGGGCGAGCAGGCAGACGACGGCGACGCCCCCGATCCAGAGGATGACCTTCTTCATGGGCCGGAATCTGCCCCGCCCGGCGCCGCCCCGCAAGCGCCGCGAGCGTGGAAAATACCTTGTCGCGCCGCCCCGCATGTGTCTTTGAAGGCCTGAAATCCCTCCCATGGCTTCCGACTACACCGAGGCGAGCGTCAAAACCCTGTCTTCGACCGAGCACATCCGGCTGCGGCCGGGCATGTACATCGGGCGGCTGGGCAACGGCGGCCACGCCGAGGACGGGATCTACGTGCTGCTGAAGGAGACGATCGACAACGCGATCGACGAATTCACCATGGGGCACGGCAAGAAGATCGAGATCGAGCTCCAGGGCCGGACGATCAGCGTGCGCGACTACGGCCGGGGCATTCCGCTGGGCAAGGTGCTGGAGTGCGTCTCGGTCATCAACACCGGCGCCAAGTACGACAGCGAAACCTTCAAGAAGGCGGTGGGCCTGAACGGGGTGGGGCAGAAGGCGGTCAACGCCCTTTCCGCCGAATACCAGGCGCAGGCGGTGCGCGAGGGCCAGACCAAGCTGGTGGAGTTCTCCCGCGGCAAGCTGAAGAAGGACCACCGCGTAGCCAAGTCGGACGAGCGCAACGGCACGATCATCGCTTTCACTCCGGACGACCAGCTCTTCGGCAAGGATTTCCACTTCAAGCGCGAGTTCATCGAGGACATGCTCTGGAACTACGCCTACCTGAACCGGGGGCTGACGCTCACCCTCAACGGCCAGCCCTTCAAGTCGGAGAACGGCCTCCGGGATCTGCTGCAGAAGAACCTCAACGGCGAGCCGCTCTACCCCATCATTCACCTCGAGGGCGAGGACATCGAGATCGCCCTGACCCACGGGGCGCACTACGGCGAGGAGTACTACTCCTTCGTCAACGGGCAGCACACCACCATGGGCGGCACCCACCAGGCGGCCTTCCGCGAGGCGGTGGTCGAGACCGTCCGCAACTTCTACAAGAAGGAGTTCGACGCGGCCGACATCCGCCAGTCGATCGTGGCCGCCGTCTCGGTCCGGGTGATGGAGCCGGTCTTCGAGTCGCAGACCAAGACCAGGCTGGGCTCGACCGACATGGGGCCGGAGGGCCCCTCGATCAAGGACTTCATCGGCAAGTTCGTGCAGCAGGCGCTCGACGCCCACCTGCACAAGAACCGGGCCACGGCCGACACCCTCCTGGCCAAGATCCAGGAGAGCGAAAAGGAGCGCAAGGAGCTGGCCGGGATCCGGAGCATCGCCCGCGAGCGGGCGAAGAAGGCCTCGCTGCACAACCGCAAGCTGCGCGACTGCCGGCTGCACCTCGGCGACAAGGGCGAGCGCGCCGAGGAGAGCGCGATCTTCATCGTCGAGGGCGACTCGGCCGCCGGCTCGCTCACCGCCTGCCGCGACGTCCAGACCCAGGCGGTCTTCGCCCTCAAGGGCAAGCCGCTCAACACCTACGGCCTCTCCAAGAAGGTGATCTACGAGAACGAGGAGTTCCACCTCCTCCAGTCCGCCCTCAACATCGAGGAGGGGATGGACGGCCTGCGCTACGGCCGCGTCGTGATCGCGACCGACGCCGATGTCGACGGCATGCACATCCGGCTCCTCCTGATCTCCTTCTTCCTCCAGTTCTTCCCCGAGCTCATCACCGGCGGCCGGCTCTTCATCCTGGAGACCCCGCTTTTCCGCGTCCGCAACAAGAAGGAGACGCGCTACTGCTACGACGAGTCCGAGAAGCAGGCGGCGATGCAGCAGCTGGGCGCCTCCCACGAGGTCACCCGCTTCAAGGGGCTGGGCGAGATCTCGGCCGGCGAGTTCAAGGACTTCATCGGCGAGAACATCCGGCTGGAGCCGGTCACCCTGGCGCACCTCCACGACAGCGGCGAGCTGCTCTCCTTCTACATGGGCAAGAACACGCCCGAGCGGCAGGAATTCATCATCGAGAACCTCAAGGTGGAGAAGGACGTCGTCGAGGCATGAGGCTGCCGACCCCTCCGCTGCTCGGCCTCGCGCTCGTCCTGGCCTCCGCCGGCGGGCTTCGCGCGGCGCCGGCCGCCGAGCGCGCGGAGCAGAACGGCAGGGTCTTCTACGCCGCCTGGGGCCTGGTGAAGGACAAGTACTACGATCCCCGCCTGCACGGGGTGGACTGGGCCGGGGCGCACGACACCTACGCGCCCGAGGCCATTGCCGCCGCCACTGACGCGGAGCTTTACCGCGCCATCAACCGGATGCTCAGCCTGCTCAGGGACCACCATCTGGTGGCGCTGTCCCCGCGGCAGGCGAAGGAGCGCCGAACCCACCAGCGCCTGCTGGTGGGGCTGCATTTGCTGAAGCTGGAGCAGGGCCTGGCGGTGAGCGAGGTGACGCCGGGCAGCTCGGCTGATTCAGCCGGGGTCCGCCCGGGTTGGCTGCTGCTGACCCGCAACGGTGTGCGCTGGGATCAGGGCTCCGACTTCGAGCCGGCGGCGGGGCAGCTCGTGCCCTTCGAGTTCCTCGACGCCCGGGACCGGCGCGTCGTGCTGCAGCTGGCGGAGGGCATGCAGTCCACCAGCCACCAGGAAGAGAGGAGGTTGAGCGACGGCGAGATTTACCTCCGCTTCGACGCCTTCGAGAGCGCGGACGCCTCCTGGCTGGCCAAGGAGCTGCGGCACCACCGCTCGGCGCCCGGGGTTGTGGTCGATCTGCGCAGCAACGGCGGAGGGAGCGTGCTGCTCCTGGAGATGGTCACGGGCGACTTCTTCGACCACAAGGTCGAGTGCGGGGAGCTGCTCAGCCGGGCGGGCAAGGAAAGCCGCAAGAACACCTGGCAGTTCCTGTCTCCCCGCTATGCGGGCCGGGTCAGCGTCCTCACCGGCCCCGCTTCGGCCAGCTGCGCCGAAATCTTCACCGCCATCCTCCAGTCCCGCGGCCGCGCCCGGGTGGTGGGGCGCAAGACGGCCGGCGCGGTGGAGGGGGCGAAGGTTTTCAGCCTGCCCGACGGCGGCAAGATCGAGGTGGCGATCGACGACTACCGCCTGCCCGACGGCCGGCGGCTCGACGGAGTGGGCGTTACCCCGGACCTGACCGTGGCTGCGCCGACTCTGGCCGATCTGCGGGCAGGGCGCGACCGCGACCTTGAGGCGGCCATTGCGCCGCCCGCCGTCCCCGCCCCATCTTCGACCCTCTAGCCAGAAATGACCAAGAACAAATCCCCGGGCGCCGATGCGAAGGCGCCCCTCGCCCAAAGCTACCAGTCCTGGTTCCTGGACTATGCCAGCTACGTCATCCTCGACCGCGCGGTCCCGCACATCGACGACGGCCTCAAGCCGGTGCAGCGGCGCATCCTCCACACCCTCTGGGACATGGACGACGGCCGCTTCCACAAGGTGGCCAACGTGGTGGGCCGGGCGATGTCGCTCCATCCCCACGGCGACGCCTCGATCGGCGCGGCCCTGGTGGGCATCGCGCAGCGCGGCTTCCTGATCGAGCCGCAGGGCAACTTCGGCAACACCCTGACGGGGGACGAGCCGGCCGCCTCCCGCTACATCGAGGCGCGGCTCACCCCCTTCGCCCGCGAGGTCCTGTTCAACCCCAAGACCACTTCCTGGCAGGCGAGCTACGACGGGCGCGCCCGCGAGCCGATCACCCTCCCGGCCAAGTTTCCGCTGGTGCTGCTCGACGGCGCCGAGGGCATCGCGGTCGGCCTCTCGACCAAGATCCTGCCCCACAACTTCAACGACCTCTGCCGCGCGGCGGTGAACCATCTCCAGGGGAAGACCTTCCGGATCTTCCCGGACTTCCCCACCGGCGGCGTCGCCGACTTCTCCGGGTACAATGACGGCGAGCGCGGCGGCCGGGTGAAGGTCCGCGCCCGGATCGAGGTCCGCACCAAGCAGGTGCTGGCGATCACGGAGCTGCCCTTCGGCGCCACCACCGAGTCGCTGATCGAGTCGATCCTGGCGGCCAACGCCAAGGGCAAGATCAAGATCCGCCACGTCGACGACAACACCGCCGACGCGGTCGAGATCCTGGTCCACCTGCCCCAGGGCAGCGACCCCGAGCAGGTCGTCCAGCAGCTCTTCGTCTTCACCGACTGCGAAATGTCCCTCTCGCCGGCGGCCTGCGTCATCGAGGAAGACAAGCCGGTCTTCCTCGGCGTGCGCGAGATCCTGAAGCGGAGCGTCGAGCGGACCAAGGCCCTGCTCAAGCGCGAGCTGGAGATCCGCCTGGGCGAGCTGGAGGAGCAGTGGCACTTCGATTCGCTGGAGCGGATCTTCATCGAGGAGCGCATCTACCGCCGGATCGAGAAGTCCAAGACCTGGGAAAGCGTGCTGGCCGAAATCCGCGAGGGGCTGGCGCCCTTCGTCAAGCAACTGCGGCGGGCCGTGACCGAGGAGGACATCGTCCGGCTGACCGAGATCCGCATCAAGCGGATCTCGGCCTACAACCGCTTCCAGGCCGACGAGGCGATCCGGAAGATCGAGGCGGAGATGAAGCAGGTGAAATCCGACCTGAAGAACCTCACCGGCTACGCGGTCCAGTGGTTCGAGAGCCTGGCCGAAAAATACGGCAAGGGCCGCAAGCGCCGCACCCAGTACGAGGAGATCGAGCAGATCAACGCCGCCGAGGTGGTCTCCGCCAACCAGCGCCTCTACGTCAACAAGGCGGAGGGCTTCATCGGCCTCAACTGGCGCCAGCACGACTTTGTCCAGGAGTGCTCGGTCCTGGACGACGCCATCTGCTTCATGGCCGACGGCACGATGAAGGTCTCCCGGGTGGGGGAGAAGACCTTCATGGGCCGCGACATCATCCACTGCGCGGTCAAGCCCAAGGAGGGGGACGGACCGTTCTACACCATGGTCTACCAGGACAAGGCCAGCGGGAAGGCCTTCGCCAAGCGCTTCCAGGTGGGCGGGGTCAGCCGCGACAAGCTCTATCCGCTGCTCAAGTCCGAGGGCTCGAAGGTGCTCTTCTTCGACGTCAGCCCGACCGAGAAGGGGATGCCGAAGAAGCTCCATGTCTCGATCGACGGCCGCAGCGGGGCGCGCATCCGCGAGATCGACTTCGACCTGACGCCGCTCCCGGTCAGCAGCCGGACGGCCAAGGGCCTCACCGTCACCAAGTGGGCGGTGAAGGACGTGGCCAAGGCGGAGTGACC
>DASZWO010000050.1:0-184203 GCA_035546595.1 Opitutaceae bacterium | reverse complement strand
CGGCCCCCGCGGCCGAGCCCGCGCCGCCCGCTGAGCCGGCGGCCGCCCCCGAGGGCGCTCCGCCCGCGGCCGAAGCCGCTCCCGCGGCCCCCGCCCCGTCCCCCGCGCAGGCGTTCGACTCGGCCGACGAGGCCAAGGCCTACCTCCTGGCCCAGGCCCGCGACCGGGTGGTCCGGACGGTGAACCAGGCCCGCTTCCATGGCCGCCTGCTGGGCAGCCTTCCCCCCGGCGAGATCCAGCGCGCGGTCGAGGGCGAGTGGGAGCGCCAGAAGCGGTTCCCGCTCGACACCGCCAACGGCCTGCGCGGCCGCCTGCGCCGCGAGCACTTCACCATCTTCAAGAAGGGCTCGAAGGGCATCTCCTACGTCTGCGCGGTGAAGCGGAAGTTCCGCATCCCCGGCCAGGCCTTTGCCGACAGCATCGGCGGGCTGATCTCGTTCATCGAAACCAATCCCATGGTCAAGGCGGGCGAGCTGCCCGCGAAGATCCTGGGCCTGCCGGCTCCCGCGGCGGGGGCCGAGGCGCCCCCGCTGCCCCCCGAGCAGCGGGAAAAGGCCGCGAAGCTCCAGGGCGACCTCCGCTGGCTGGTGGGCGAGGGCTACGTGACCGAGTTCATCGACGGCAGCCTTTACGCGCCCCCGCCCATGGTCGAGGCGCGCAAGAAGGAGATCGAAGGCGAGGAGCAGGACCCCGAGAACTTTCCGGAGGCGCCTGCGCCGGAGCCGGCGGCCGAAGCGCCCGCCCCGCCCCCCGAAACGCCGGCGGAAGCTCCGGCCGAGCCCTCGGCCGAGGCTCCGGCCTCCTGAGGGCGGCGCCTCTGACCGGGCGATGAGCCACTCCGCCGCCCCTTCCGCCTGCCCGAATCGTCCCGGTGGCGCTGGCGACGGCGGGGCGGGGGGCCTTTCGGCCGGATTGGCGGCGTGAAACCGACATCCGTCATGGTTTACATGTGTAAACGGTCCGGCTCTTCCCGCGGCAGATGCACCCCCTCCGCTTCCTCCCGGCGCTCGCGATGATCCTGGGCCCGGCCGCCCGGGCGCAGGGCCCGGTTCCGCCCTCCGACGCGGAGATCCGCCGCATCCTGCAGCAGCGGATCGAGACCGAGCAGCGCGGCGTCGGCCTCGTCGTGGGGCTGATCTCGCCGGAGGGCCGGCGCATCGTCGCCTACGGGCGGCGGAACCAGGGCGATCCGCGCCCCCTCGACGGCGACACGGAGTTCGAGATCGGCTCGGTCACCAAGGTGTTCACCTCGCTGGTGCTGATGGAGATGGCGCAGAAGGGCGAGGTTTCGCTGGATGATCCGGTGGTAAAATACCTTCCCTCCGGCGTCCGCATGCCGGAGCGGGACGGCCGCGACATCACGCTCCGGCAGCTCTCGAACCAGACCTCCGGACTGCCCCGGATGCCGGGCAATTTCCATCCGAGGAATCCCGCCAACCCCTACGCGGACTATTCCGCGGAGCGGATGTACGCGTTTCTCTCCGGCTACGCGCTGCCGCGGGACCCGGGGATGACCTTCGAGTATTCCAACCTGGGGGTCGGCCTGCTGGGCGAGGCGCTCTCGCACCGCGCCGGACTGGACTACGGGGCCCTGGTCGCCGAGCGGGTGCTCCGCCCGCTGGGCCTGAAGGACACCGGCGTGAGCCTCGCCGCCGCGCAGCAGGCCCGGCTGGCCGCGGGCCATGACGCCAGGCTGCGGCCCACCGCAAACTGGGACCTGTCGGTGCTGGCCGGCGCCGGCGCCCTCCGCTCCACCGCCAACGATCTGCTCACCTTCCTCGGCGACTACCTCGGGCTGCAAAAATCCCCGCTGGCCTCCGCCATGGCGGAGCAGCTCACCCGGCGCCTGCCGATCGGCTCCAACCGGGAAATCGCCTATGGGTGGTTCATCACCCGGCGCCCCGGCCGCGAGATCATCTGGCACAACGGGAAAACCGGAGGGTACCGCTCGTTCCTGGGGTTCGATCCGGCGGCGCGCCTGGGCGTGGTGGTGCTCTCGAACGCGGCGATCGAGGACACCGACGACCTCGGCAACCACCTGCTGGATCCGTCGATCCCGCTGAGCCCGCCCCCGCGGCAGCACCAGGCGATCGCCCTCGCCCCCGCGGCCCTCGAGAGGTTCGCGGGGGTCTACGAGATGAATCCCGCCTTCCAAATCACCTTCTGGGCGGAGGGCGGCCGCCTCTATTCCCGTGGGAGCGGCCAGAGCAGCTTCGAGGTCTTTCCGGAGGGCCCGGCCGACTTCTTCGCCAAGGTCGCCGACATCTCGATCCATTTCGAGACCGACGGTGGCGGGGCGGTCACCGCGATGGTCCTGCTCCAGAACGGCCGCACCACCCGCTGCCGGCGGATTCCCGCGGAGGCGGGGCCGAAGCCTTAGCGCAGCCGCAGCGCGCGCCGGCCGCCGGCGGCCAGCGCCAGGTCGAGGTGCCAGGCGTTCGCCGGGATCCAAGCGGCGATCTTCTCCGGCCACTCGACGGCGAGGCAGTAGGGGGAGAGCAGGAAGTCCTCCAGCAGCAGCGCCTCGGCCTGGGCGGCCCCGTCCAGGCGGTAGGCGTCGAGATGGGCCAGCTGGCGGCCACCCGGGGCCGGCGCATAAAGCCGGTAGAGGTTGAAGGTCGGGCTGGTGACGGGCTCCGCCACGCCCAGGCCCCGCGCCAGGCCCTGGACGAAGGTGGTCTTGCCCGCCCCCAGGTCGCCGTGCAGGGCCAGGGTGGCGTCGGCCGGCAGCTCCGCCGCCAGCGCGGCGGCCAGGGCCTGCGTCTCCTCCGCGGAGCCGGTCGAGACCCCGGCCCGGAGCCTAGCGGAGATGCTCGAAGCCATGGTAGTCGTCCAGGCGCAGGCTTCCGGCGGGAAGCCGCCCCGGGGCCACGAACCGGCCGATTCGGGTCAGCCGGGTGCGCCGGAAGCGCCGCCGCCAGGCGGCCTCGAAGGCGGCGGCGTCCGCGCGCGCCTCCAGGGCGAACAGCAGCTCGTAGTCCTCTCCCTCGCCGAGGGCCGCGCGCAGCGAGGCCCCGGCGCGGCGGGGCAGCGCGGCGGCCTCGAGCGCGGCCCGCGCCCCCCGCGGAGTGAGGGCGCGAAGGTCCTTCGCCAGCCCGTCGCTCACGTCCATCATCGCGCGCACCTCGGGGCGCCCCGCGAGCCAGGAGCCCTCCGCCAGCCGGGGCGTGAAGGCGTGATGGTGGCCGCTCGCCAGGCTTCCGCCCAGCACTCCGGTGACATAGATCGCATCGCCGCGCCGCGCTCCGCGGCGGGCGAGGATGCGCGGCCCGGCGGACCCGACCAGGGTCAGGCTGGCGGCGAGGACCCCGCGCGCCTCGGCGATGTCGCCCCCGACGATCCGGACCCCGTGCTTCCTGGCGCACGCCGCCAGGCCGCGGTGAAAGGCGCCGAGCCAGGCGAGGCTCACGCGGGGATCGAGCAGCAGGGACACCACGGCCGCCTCCGGGCGGCCGCCCATGGCCGCGATGTCGCTCAGGTTCCGCTTGAGGAGCTTGGCCCCGACGGCGGCGGGCCGCGTCCGCCGGTCGAAATGACGCCCGTAGACCACCGGGTCGACGGTGAGCAGACGCCGGCCGCGCGCCGGCGGCAGCACCGCGCAGTCGTCCCCGATGCCCGCCGGCGAGGGAAGGGCGGCCGGCCCCAGCCAGCGGGCGATGGCCGCGATCAGGCGCTCCTCGCCGAGGGAGGCGACGGATCCGGCGCGGCGGGAGGCGAAGGCGCTCATACGTCGACGCCCAGGAGCAGCAGCGCCATCGTGGCGATGTTGTAGAGGGCATGGGCCACGATCGGGGTCCCGATCCGGCCGGTGCGCTCGTAGGCGAGGGAGAAGACCACCGCCAGCATGACGAGCTGGGCGAGCGAGGCGATCCCGTCGGCCACCGAGGGCGCAAGGTGGCTGGCGCCGAAGAGGACGGCGGGGATCAGCAGGGCGGCCCACCGGGCCATCCGCCCCCGGCAGAACCGGTAGAGCCCGGCCCGGAAGATCAGCTCCTCGTTGGCCGGGGCGATCACGCCCGCGAAGAGGGCGAAGGCGCCGCGCAGGAGCCAGGAGTGGAGGCTCTCGAAGATCGCGACCTGGTCCTGCTTCAGCAGCGGCACGCCGAAGAGCTGGAGCAGTCCGCCCCAGACCAGCCCGGTGACGATGAGGACCGGCCAGGCGGCGAGGAAGGCGGCGGCCCCGCTCTTCAGCGCGAGCAGCGGGGCGGGCCGCGCGATCGGCTCCCGGCCGAACGCCAGCCGGTGGACGAGCAGCCCGAGCGAAAGCCCCAGCTGGAAGGAAAGCACGAGGCAGACCTGCCGCTGGTCGGCGTCATGGAAATGCCTCCGCAGGAGCGCGTCGACCGCCGAGGGCAGGACGAAGGCGCCGAGCAGCGGGCAGAGCAGGAAGAGCAGCAGGTCGGGAAGGCTCCCCGGCCAGGCGGCCAGGCGCCGGGGAGGCGGGGCGGCGCCGCGGCGCGCGCGGAGGAATTCGCGGAGGAGGACCGCCAGGCCGCCGAGGACGACCAGCCCGAGGATCGCGTAGCCCAGATGCTGGCGGGCGGACATGCCCGGACTAGCGGATGCGGCCGCCGCTGTAGACTACCCGGCCGTCGACGATGGTGGCCTTGACCCGGCCGGTCAGGGTCTGGCCGTGCCAGGGGGAATTCGAGGACTTGCTGAAGCCGGCGCGGGCGTCGTAGCGCCAGGACTCCTCCGGGTCGAAGAGGCAGATGTCGGCGGGGGCCCCGGGGGCGAGCGTGCCCGCGGGCAGGCCGAGGATCTCGGCCGGCCGGCGGGTCATCAGGTCGACGACCTTCTCCAGCCGGAAGCGGCTCTTCCGGTGCAGGACCTCGAGCGAAACCGCCAGCGAGGTCTCCAGCCCGATGATCCCGTTGGGCGCGAAGTCGAACTCGCGGTCCTTTTCCGTGCTGGTGTGGGGCGCGTGGTCGGTGGCGATGCAGTCGAGCGTCCCCTCGCGCAGCCCGGCGATGATGGCCTGGCGGTCCGCCTCGGTCCGCAGCGGCGGGTTCATCTTGAAATTGGTGTCGTAGCCCACCAGGGCGTCCTCGGTCAGGGCGAAGTGGTGGGGGGTGCCCTCGGCGGTGATGCGGACGCCGCGGTCCTTCGCCCGCCGGATGAGCGCGACCGACTGGGCCGAGGAGATGTGCTGGAGGTGGATGTGGGCGCCGGTGTAGCCGGAAAGGATCACGTCCCGGGCCACGATCAGGTCCTCGGCCGCGTTGGGCCAGCCCCGCAGCCCGAGCCGGGTCGAGACCACCCCCTCGTTCATCACCGCGTTGTGGGTCATGGACTGGTCCTGGCAGTGGTCCATCACCGGGAGGTTGAACATCCGGGCGTACTCCAGGGCCCGGCGCATCAGCTCGTTCGACTGGACGCAGTCGCCGTCGTCGGTCAGCGCCACCACCCCGGCGCGCTGCAGCGAGCCGAACGGGGCCAGGGCCTGGCCCTTGAGGCCGACGGTGATGCCGCCGGTGGGGTAGACCTTCACCACCGCGTCCCGCTCGATCGCGTCCTGGATGAACTGGATCGTCCCGGCGTTGTCGGCGGGCGGGGAGGTGTTGGGCATGCACACGACGGTGGTGAACCCGCCGGCCGCGGCGGCGCGGGTGCCGGTCCCGATCGTCTCCTTGTGGGTCTGGCCCGGCTCCCGGAAATGCACGTGGATGTCGACGAGGCCGGGGCAGGCCACCAGGCCCCGGCCGTCGATCCGGCGGGCCCGGCGCTTCTCCGCCGCGGGGAGCGAGGCCGCCATCCGGCCGTCGCGGACGTAGAGGTCGCCGACGGCGCTGCGGCGGGAGGCGGGGTCGATGACCCGGGCGCGGGAGATCCAGAGCGAGGGCATGGTCAGTTCGCGGCGGCGATCGCCTCGGGCCGGCCGCCGGCGCAGAGGAAGAGGACCGCCATGCGGACGGCGATGCCGTTGGTCACCTGCTCGAGGATCACGCTGTTGGGGCCGTCGGCCAGCTCGCTGTCGATCTCGACGCCGCGGTTGATCGGGCCCGGATGCATGATCAGCGCCCGGGGGTTGAGCCAGGAGGCGCGGGTCTTGTTCAGGCCGAACATGCTGGTGTATTCGCCGAGGCTGGGAAAATGGCTGCTCACCTGCCGCTCGTGCTGGATGCGCAGGAGCATCACCACCTCCGCGTCCGCCAGCGCGGACTTGAGGTCGTGGGAGACGACCACCCCGAACTCCCGGAACCAGCCCGGGACCAGGGTGGAGGGGCCCACCAGGGTGACGGCTGCGCCGAGCTTGGTCAGGGCGTGGATGTTGGAGCGGGCCACGCGGCTGAAGAGGATGTCGCCCAGGATCACGACCTTGCGGCCCCGCACCGAGCCGAGCCGCTCCATCATGGTGAAGGTGTCGAGCAGGCCCTGGGTGGGGTGCTCATGGGCGCCGTCGCCCGCGTTGATCACGGGGATGTCGAGCAGCCGGGAGAGGTAGAGGGGCGAGCCCGAGGCCGCGTGCCGCAGGACGATCATGTCCGCGTTGAGGGCCTGGATGTTCTGGGCGGTGTCCCGGAGGGTCTCGCCCTTCTGGGTCGAGGAGGCCGCCGCGTCGAAGGAGATGACATCCGCGCCCAGGCGCTTCGCCGCCATCTCGAAGGCCAGGCGGGTGCGGGTGCTCGGCTCCAGGAAGAGGTTGACGATGGTCTTGCCCTGCAGGCCGGGGATGCGCTTCGCCGAGCCCTGCAGCATGGTCTTGAACGCCGCGGCCGTGGCGTGGATCTGGGCGATCTCCGCCAGGCTGAGCTCTTCGATGGTGAGAAGATGCTTGCGGGTCCAGGTCTTGGGAGAGGCGGTCTTCAGCAGCATTGCAGGCTGGGAAGCGGCGGGATTTTGGCAAGCCCTAGGGTGGGAGGAGCGGGGGGGCGGCGGCGCAGAACGCGGTTGGCACCGGCGAGGGCGCGCCTAGCCTTGGGCCGCCGCGATGAACCCCGCGCCCGATGCCCCCTGGTTCGTTTCCGCCGACCCGGCCCTGATCGACGCCGAGGCGGTCCACCGCCTGCTGCGGGGCAGCTACTGGGCGGAGAGCCGCTCCCTCGCCACGGTCCAGGCCAGCCTCCGGCACTCCGTCTGCTTCGGCGCCTACCTGCGGGAGGGGACGCGCCAGATCGGGTTCGCGCGGGTCGTGACCGACCACGCGACCTTCTCGTGGATCTGCGACGTGATCGTCGACGAGCGCCATCGCGGCCAGGGGGTGGGCAAGGCGCTCATGGCGGCGGTGATGGCGCACCCGAGCGTGCAGTCCACCACCAATCTCCTGGGCACCCGGGACGCCCACGGCCTCTACGAGCGGTTCGGCTTCGTCCGCCGGGAGATGCTGCGCCGCTCCGGCCGCGCGTTCGGCTGATCCCGCTCCCCCGCGCTCAGAGGTCCTCGTGCCGGGGCCCGGCCAGCCAGGCCTCGAGGGCCTCCTCGGAGCGGATGCGCGGCCCGGCCTGGTACTCCGGGGCCAGCAGCCGGGCGTAGGCCGGCTCGGCGAAGCGGCGGCAGTGCAGGAGGATCCGGGCCTTCTGCCCCGGCGCCCGCACCAGCCGGCCCAGGGCCTGGTTCACCTTCTGCATCCCCGGGATCTGGTAGACGCGCTGGAAGGCGCCCTCCCGGCCGGCCGCGGCCCAGGCGGCCATCCGCGCCTGCTGGACCGCGTTGACCTCCGGCAGGGCCGGTCCCACCACCATCGCCCGCTCGACCCGGCCGCCGAGCAGGTCGATGCTCTCGGCGAAGCTCGAGCCCAGGACCAGAAAGAGCGCGTCCGAGCCCGCCAGCGCCTCCTCCATCCAGGCCGCCTGCGCCGAGAGGTCCGCCCCGCGCGGCTGCACCGCCACCCGCAGCTCCGAGCCGACGTCCCGGAGCGCGGCCGCGACCGCCTCGGCATAGCCGTAGGAGGAGAAGAACGCGGCCACCTGCCCGCCGGCGGCGAAGGCCTCCAGGGTCCGGGCGGTGGTCGGGTGGTGGCGGGCCCGCTGCTGGAAGGTGGTGTCGACGCGGACGTCGAAGGCCACGTCGTAGGCGCCGTCGCGCCAGGGGGTGGGGGCGCGCACGGGCGCCAGCGGCGGCTCGCTCGCGTCGAGGCCCACCGCCTGCGCGAAGGCCGGCAGCGGCCCGGGGGTCGCCGTGGCCAGGATCGCCGCGCCGTACTCCCGCAGGCGCGCGCCGATTTCCGCGGCGGCGTCCAGGCAGGTGACGGCCAGGGTGCCCGGGCGGGGGCACCAGCACAGGCGCGGCAGGGCCGCGTGGTCCAGGATGGAGAGCAGGGCCGGGACCTGCCAGAGCCCCTCGCTCGCCCCGGGGCCCAGCGCGGCATAGTCGACCGGCGTGGTGGCGATCGCGTCGGCCAGCTCGGCCACCTGGCCCCGCAGCAGCGTCTCCTCGTCCTCGGGCAGCGCGTCCACCGGCCGGAGCCGCTCCAGCAGGGCCGCCCAGCGCTCCCACGCGGCGGCCAGGACGGGCGCCGCGCCCACCTCCTCGAGGGCCCCGCCGACCGCGCGGGCCCGCTCGGCGGAGGCGACCTGGGAGAAGGCGTCGGCCACCCGCGAGGGCAGATTGTGGGCCTCGTCCACCAGCAGGAGGGTGCGGGAGGCGTCGAAGCCGGGCTGGGCGTAGAAGAGCCCGCTGGCCGAGGGCGAGAAGACGTAGTTGTAGTCGCCGATCCAGACGTCGTTGGCCGCGAGGGCCGCCCGGGTGATCTCGTAGGGGCAGATCCGCGCCTCCTGGCCCGCCGCGCGGAGCGAGGGCAGGTCGCGCGGCTGGTCCTCGAAGAGGTAGAAGCGGGCCAGGCCGCTCTCCGGCCAGCGCTCCTCCATCCCGTCGAGGTAGCGGCAGCTCTCCCGGACGCAGTGGAAGACCGGGTTCACGCAGTGCTCGGACTTCGGGCGCACCAGCCAGACCGCGAGGGCGCCGCCGGGAGCGGCGCCCGCGGGGAGGGCGGTCATCCGCGCGAGCGTGTCGCGGACCTGGAGCTGCCCGGTCGACTTGCTGGTGAGGTAGAGCACGCGCTCGAAGCGGCCGAGGCGAAGCTGCCCCAGCGCGAACTCCAGCAGGGCTCCGGTCTTGCCGAAGCCCGTCGGCGCCTCCAGCACCACCCGGGCCGGCAGCGCCCCCAAGGCGTCCTCCAGGTCGCCCTGGATCGACTCCTGGCCGGGCCGCAGCGCCGGGAAGGGCGACTGGAAGCGCAGGGCGCTCAGGCGGGTGCGCGCCCGCAGGCGCAGCTCCAGGAATTCCGTGACCCGCTCGAGCTGGACCTCGAAGGTCCGGCGGTCGGCCTCGGTCAGCGCCACGCTCTGGCTCAGCCCGGTGTCCACCTCGACGAAGACCAGCTCGCCCACCGGGTTCTGCGCGGGGAGCAGCGCCAGGTAGGCCGCGGCCTGGGCGAAGTACCCGGAATAGGCCGCCCGCAGGGCGGGCTCGGGGGCGGGCAGCTTCTCCGCCACGGTCTTGATCTCCCGGAAGATCGGCGCGGGGCCGCCGCGGATCACCTGGTCGATCCGCCCGCTGAAGTGCAGCATCCAGCCGCGGTGGAAGACCGAGCCCTCGGCCACCACCTCGAATTCCGCGCCGGGATGGTCCGCCTGCGCCTGGGTCCGCAGCTCGCGGTGCCAGTGCATCCCCAGCTGCGCCCGCCAGGCGCCCGAGGGGCCCCCGACGGGCTCCCGCGGGCCGAGGTTGAACTCGGCCAGCTCGCCCACGCCGAGCCGGGCCGTGCGCTGATCCAGGTCGAAAGTCATCGGCTCCCCTGGGACCCGCTCAGTCCACCAAAATATCCGTCCGGCCCTTGAGATAGTCCTCGAGCCGGCGCTGGAGGGAGGGCAGCGCGCCCGCGGCCGGGTCCGCCAGCTCGGCCAGCGGCGTCCGCAGCAGGCGCTCGGCCTCGGCCCGGAGGTCGGCGGGAAGCGAGGGCAGCCATTCCTGGGGCACCGGGTAGCCCTCGTCCCGGGCGAAGCGGTAGACGCTCTTGAAGAGCACCACCGCCGGATGGGCCGAGGCCCCGAAGGCGGCGAAGGCCCCCCGCAGCAGCTCGGCGATCTTGGCCGCGCCCTCGGGCGGCGGGGGGTTGCGGGCGATCAGGGCGGCCAGGGAGGAGGCGGCCTGCAGGGCGTCGTAGCTGCGGCCGATGCCCTCGGCGGAGCGCAGCACCCGCGCCTCGCGCAGGAACCAGGTCCGGCCCTGGTTCGAGCTCTCCAGGTCGACCGCGGCCTCGGTGAAAAGGTCGAGCACCGCCCGCTTGGAGGCGCCGCTCTTGGGCACGCGGACGAAGACCTGGAGCAGCCCGTGCTCGGCCGAAAAGAGGGCGTGGCCCTGAAAGGACTCCGCCGGCGGGCGCCTCGCCAGCACCCAGGCCTCGGTATGGAGCGCGGCCGCGGGCAACTACTTCGCGAGCTCCTCGGCCCGGGCCGCCGGCCAGGGCGGGGAGATGGCGCCGCCGGAAATGATCAGCTTCATCGCCTCCCCGGCGCTCATTTCCAGCTCGACCACCTCGCGGCGCGGCAAAAGCAGCAGGAAGCCGCTGGTCGGGTTGGGGGTGGTGGGGATGAACACGGTCCAGACCTCCTCGCCCGTCTTGACCTGGGCCTCGCCCTGGAGGGTGTTGGTGAGGAAGCCCACCGACCAGCAGCCCTTGCGCGGGTACTCCACCAGGACCGCCTTGTTGAACATGCTCCGGTTCTGGACGCTGAAGGTGCTCACCACCTGCTTCACGATGGTGTAGATCCCGCCCATTCCCGGGACCCGCAGGATCAGCCGCTCGCCCACGCTGAAGAAGTACTTCCCCAGCACCCAGCGGGAGAGGTACCCCAGGGCGAGGATCGCCAGCATCACGATGAGGGTGGAGAGGATGTCCCAGACCAGGGACAGGCTGGGCCGGTCGCGCAGGGTGTCGGGGACGTAGAAGAAGAACAGGTCCCGGAAGGGGCCGCCGACCAGGTCGATGATCTTCCCGAAGACCAGGATGGTGACGAAGAGCGGGGCGATCAGCAGCGCGCCCGAGATGAAGGCGTTGCGGACGCTGACGAGGCGGGAGGCGGGGACGGTCTCGGGCATGGGACGCGCCATTGTTACGGGCTAATCGCCGCGAGCGGAAGGACGAAACGAGAAGGCGGGCAGGGCGCCGTTCCGCCGCAGGAGCGCGAGCGCCCGCCGCTCCGCCCGGCGCATCGCCCGCCGCGGCCCGGGCGAGCGGTCGTCGTGCCCCGCCAGGTGGAGCCAGCCGTGGACCAGGTAGAGGGCCAGCTCCGCGGAGGGCCCGCCGGCGCGCCGCTGGCGGAGGGCCGCGTCCGCCGAGATGCAGATCTCCCCCGCCGAGCCCGTCTCCGGCCGGGCGGGGAAGGTGATGACGTCCGTGGCGGAGGGGTCGTCCATGAACCGGGCGTGCAGCGCCGCCAGCGCCGGGTCGGTCATGAAGGCCACGGACAGCTCGGCCTCCGGCGGCGGCCAGGGCCCGCCCGCCGCCAGCTGCGGGTGGCGGGACTCCAGCAGCCGGAGCGCCCGCCTCAGCTCGGCCGGGGCGTACCGCAGCCGGGGATGGCGGTTGGTCAGCGCCAGGGGGCGGCGCGGGAGCCCCGGGCGCCGGCTCACGCGGCTCACTCCCCGGCGGCCGGCTCGGCCGGCTTGTCCGCATCATAGGCGACGCGGGAGTGCAGCATGTTCAGGAGGGTGAAGATGAAGCTGTTCTTCACCTTGGCCACGTCCTCGAAGGTCAGGGGCGCCTCGGCCAGCTGCTGGTCGGCGATGCGCTCGCCGATCACCCGGTCGATGATATGGCCGAGCTGCTCCGGGGTGGCCGAGCGGAGCGTGCGGGAGGCCGCCTCCACGCCGTCGGCCAGCGAGATCACCGCGCTCTCCTTGAACTGGGGCCGGGGGCCGGGATAGCGGTAGGGCGCGTCGGAGAGCGCCGGGGCCGCGGCCGCCGCCCGCTCGTAGAAGAAGCGCACGCGGGTCGTCCCGTGGTGCTGGCGGATGACGTCGACCACCGCCCGGGGGAGGTGGTGCTTCAGCGCCAGGTCCACGCCCTCGGGCACGTGCCGCATGATGATGCGGGCGGAGGTGAGCGGGTCCTTCCCCTCGTGCGGGTTGACCCGGTTGCGCTGGTTCTCGGTGAAGTGCGCGGAATTGCCGGTCTTGCCGATGTCGTGGAAGAGCGCGCAGACCCGGGCGAGGAGCGGATTGGCGCCGATGGCATTGCAGGCGTTCTCGGAAAGCTGCGCCACCACCAGCGAGTGGTGGTAGGTGCCCGGGGCCTCGAGCTGCATCCGCCGCAGGAGCGGGTGGTTGTAGTCGGTCAGCTCCAGCAGGGTGATGTCGGTGGTGCGCTTGAAGAGCGACTCGAGCACCGGGAGGAAGCCGACCACGGCGATGCCGGTGAGGAGGCCGGTGATCAGGCCGGCCGCCATCTCGCGGACCAGGATGTCGGTCGGCGTCTGGTCGGCGATCCCGATCAGGGCCGCGAAGGCCGCCACCGTCAGCCCGCCGGCGCCCGCCGCCCGGACCACCCGTCCGCGGCGCCGGGCGTCGCGGCAGCCGGAGATCGCGACCAGCGAGGCGAGGAAGGTCAGGACCAGGAGGTCGAGGCGGTTGCCGTAGATCACCCCGGTGAAGATGGAGATCAGCAGGGCCATGAAGATGGCCGAGCCGGCGTCGATCAGGATGGCGACGATGATGGGCGCCAGGGCGGTCGGCGCCACGTAGGGGAGAGTGGCCGACCAGGAGCTGTCGCGCAGAAAGAATTCCGCCCCGCCGAGGGAGTAGACGACCCGCACCAGCGCGAGATTGATGATCACCACCAGGGCCAGCAGGCTGAGCCGCCCGTTGCTGCGCAGGGTCTCGGGGTCCTCGAGGCGGATGTAGAGCAGCGAGGCCAGCACCATCGCCAGCACCAGCAGCACCCGGCCGAAGAGCGCGAGCCCCTGGCCCAGGGCCACGCCGGCGTGGTTCCGGAGGTACTCCTGGTAGGCCCGGAACATCTCGTATTCCTCGGCCGTCACCCGCTCGCCCGCCTGGATGATGGTCTGGCCCCGGGCGACACTGACCACCGCGGGCTTGAGCCCCTGCAGGGCCTCGTTGATCCGCCGCTGCGTCGCGTCGCGGTCGAAGACGAGGTTGGGGGTCACCCCGTTGCGGAAGAAGCGGAAGAGGGCCTGGGCGGCGGGCCGCGGGACCCCGTCGGCCGCGAGGCTGACCCGCAGGAAGGTGAGCGCATCCTCCAGCGACTGCACCGGACGGAGGGAGACGTCGCCGCTCGGGCGGACGATCTGGAAGACGGCCACGCCGTCCCGGCCCTCGCCGGCCAGCAGGAGGTCGTCGCGGACGCCGCTGGCGTAGATCTCCCGCAGCGCCGCCAGCCCGTTCTCGAAGAGGGTCGCGCGGAGGGCCGGGTCGGTGACCGTGAGCAGCCCCGCCAGGTCCTCGGCCGTGACGTGGTAGGGCGCGTGGCCGGAGTCGAAGCGGTCGGCCAGCTGGGCCAGCGCGGGATTGCGGTCGGTGAAGGTCAGCGCCGGCGGCGCGTTCGGATGCGCGGCCTGGAAGGCGGCGAGGCTGGCGAGGAGGTCGCGCACCGCCGGCTCGAAGTCCTTCAGGGGGCCGGCCTCGAGGCGGTAGACCGGCGGCACCCGGTCGAGCAGCTGCTCGCGCGCCAGCTGGGTCTTTTCCTCGCTGGTGTAGGAGAACGGCGTGCTCGCCACCACCTGGACGGTGGCGATCTGCTTGGGCAGCACTGGCACGTTCAGGGTGTTCACCCCCACCGAGCTGATCACGACGATCGCCGCCACGGTCAGGACGAAGATCGGCACCGCCACCATCCGGCTCTGCTCCAGGAATTCCCGGAAGGCGCTGCTGGCGGGGGAGGAGGCGGGGTCGCGGCGGTGGCTCAGGCCGCCGACCAGGAGCCGGAGTTGGTTGCGGACGGACATGGGATCAGCCGGAGCCGGACGGGTTCCGGAACCGGTCGTAGGCCTCGACGATGCGCTGGACCAGCGGGTGGCGCACGATGTCGGCGCCGCTGAAGGTGTGGAAGTCGACGCCGGGCACGTCGCGGAGGATGTTGCCCACCTCGAGCAGCCCCGAGGGCTTGGAGCGCGGCAGGTCGATCTGGGTGATGTCGCCGGTCACCACCATCCGCGAGTCCTCCCCGAGGCGGGTGAGGAACATCATCATCTGCTCGGAGGTGGTGTTCTGCGCCTCGTCCAGGACGATGCTGGCGCGGCTGAGGGTCCGGCCCCGCATGTAGGCCAGGGGCGCGATCTCGATCAGGCCCTTCTCGCTCAGGCGCGCCACCTCCTCCGCATCGAGCATTTCCGCCAGGGCGTCGTACAGCGGCCGGAGGTAGGGCAGGATCTTCTCCCGCAAATCGCCGGGAAGGAAGCCCAGGGCCTCGCCCGCCTCCACCGCCGGCCGGGTCAGGACGATGCGCTCGACCTCGCCCTTGAGCAGCGCCGAGACCGCCGCGGCCACCGCCAGGTAGGTCTTGCCCGTGCCGGCCGGGCCGATGCCGAAGACGACCGGCTGCTTCTGCAGGGAGCGGAGATAGAGCTTCTGCCCCAGCGTCTTCGGCACGATGGTCTTGCGCGTGGTCGCGATGACCAGCGGCTCGTCCAGCAGCGTCCGGAGGCTCTCGCCTTCGCCGCGGGCGAACGAGTCGGCCAGCCGGGCGAAGTCCGGGGTGCGGATGGTCACGCCCTGGCCGCGGGCGGAGTTGAGGAACCCGAAGAAATCCTCGGCCCGGGCCAGCGAGTCCGCCGGGGCCTCGATCTTCAGCCAGCCGTCCCGCGAGACCAGCTTCACCCCCAGGGCCCGCTCCGCATGGGTGAGGTTCTCCTCGCGGCCGGCGTAGAGCTGGCTGAGGTGGCGGGGGCTGGAGAAATGCAGGACCTTGGAGGGCATGCGGGGGGGGCGGCTCAGGCCGGGCGGGCGCCGGCGGGCGGCGGGAGGGTCCGGGCCACCTCGGTCAGCCGCTCCCAGGTCCGGTCCAGCGACTGGACCAGGATGCGGGTGCTGCCGATGACCGGCATGAAATTGGTGTCCCCGTTCCAGCGCGGGACAATGTGGCCGTGGAGGTGGGCGATGCTGCCCCCCGCCGCCGAGCCCAGGTTGAACCCGAGGTTGAACCCGTCCGGCTTGAGGGCGGCCTCCACCAGGCGGCGGCCGAAGGTCATCTCCTCCATCAGGTCCGCCCGCTCGGCGGCGCTGAGCTCATCGAGGCCGGCGACCTCCCGGAAGGGCACGGCCAGCAGATGACCCGGATTGTAGGGATAGCGATTCAGGATCAGGTAGGAGAGAGGGGCGCGGTGGACGATGTACGCGGTCCGGTCGTCCCCCAGGGCGGGCAGCTGCGTAAAGGGCCGCTCCATGCCCTCGGGATATCCCGGGGCCTCAATGTACTCCATCCGCCAGTATGGATGCAACTGCGGCATGCTCAAAACCCCCAATGAAAACGGGTTGGGAAGCCAAAGTCAAAGCCGCGCTGCAAGGCCTTGCCGGCTTGCCATTTATAGCGGACTCAACATCTGATTTCAGGTCGTCCCGATGAGCGCATCCTCCCTCCCTCGCCGCCGCGTGGCCCTGACCGGCCTCGGCGCCCTCACCCCGGTGGGCAAAACCGCCCCGGAAACCTGGAGCTCCCTGCTCGCCGGCCGCAGCGGCATCGGAAAGATCACCCGCTTCGACGCCAGCGAATGCACGGCCCAGATCGCCGGCGAGGTGCGCGAGTTCGACCCGGTCGCGCCGCGCTGCGCCGGCGTGCGCCCCCGGGGCCCCGCCTCCGACCTGGTCCAGGCGCCACTTTCGCCCAAGGAGGTCAAGAAGCTGGGCCGCTTCTCCCATCTCGGCCTGGCCGCCGGCCTCGAAGCCTACGCGGACTCGGGGCTGGACGGGATCCGCGGGCGGATCCGCCCCGAGCGCATCGGCGTCAACATGGGCGTCGGGCTGGGGGGCCTGCCCGAGATCGTCGCCACCCATGAGAACTGGCGCACCGGCGGCTTCCGCAAGATCTCCCCGTTTTTCATCCTCCAGGCCGCCCCCAACATCCTGGCCGGCCAGCTGGCGATCCTGCTCGACTGCAAGGGCCCGAACCTGAGCGTGGCCTCGGCCTGCGCCACCAGCGGCCACGCCCTCGGCGAGTCGTTCCGCGCCGTCCAGCGCGGCGACGCCGACGTGATGCTGGCGGGCGGCTCCGAGGCGGTCATCACCCAGATCGCGGTGGGGGCCTTCGCCCAGATGCGCGCGCTCTCGACCCGCAACGACGCGCCCGCCCAGGCCTCGCGGCCCTACGACGTCGACCGTGACGGCTTCGTCATCGGCGAGGGGGCGGTGGCGATGGTGCTGGAGGAATACGAGCAGGCCAGGGCCCGCGGCGCCCGGATCTACGCCGAGGTGCTCGGCTACGGCGCCACGGCCGACGCCCATCACCTCTCCTCCCTCGCCCCGGAGGCCGAGGGCTCGCGCCGCTCCATGGGGCTGTCGCTGGCCGACGCGGGGGTGGCGCCCGAGCAGGTGGGCTACGTTTCCGCCCACGCCACCTCGACCCCGGCGGGGGACGGCGAGGAAGCGCAGGCCATCGCCCACCTCTTCGGCCACGCCCGCGACCAGCTCCACGTCAGCGCCGTCAAATCGATGACCGGCCACCTCCTCGGCGGCGCCGGCGCCCTCGGCGCCCTGGCCGCCGTGCTCGCCATCCACCACGGCGCGATCCCCCCGACCATCAACCTCGACAACCTCGATCCGGCGTGCGCGGCCCTCGGGCTCAATTTCACGCCCAAGCACGCGGTGCAGAAGAAGGTCGTCAAGGCGCTGGCCAACAGCTTCGGGTTCGGCGGCACCAACGCCTCGCTGGTATTCGGGGCGGCCTGAGCCCCGCCGGCTTCGCACCTGCCCGGGGCCCGCTTTCGACATGAATCCCGTTTCCACCGAGGCGCTCCTCGGCGCCCTCCGCTGGCGCTACGCCACCCAGAAGTTCGACCCGGAGCGGCGGATCCCGGAGGAGACTTGGTCGGCGCTGGAGGAGGCTCTGGTGCTGACCCCGTCCACCTTCGGCCTGCAGCCCTGGAAGTTTGTGGTGGTGCGCGATCCGGAGCTGCGGCAGAGGCTCTCGGCGGCCTCCTGGGGGCAGAAGCAGCCGCTCGAGTGCTCCCACTTCGTGGTCTTCGCGCTGCGCAAGGGCCTCGACGCGGCCGCGGTCGACCGCTTCATCGGCCGCTCGGCCGAGGTGCGGGGGATCGCGCCCGATCAGCTGCAGCGTCTCCGCAACGTGATCGTCGGCGCGACCGACCGGGCCCGGGCCGGGGGCTACCTCGACTCCTGGATGTCGTGCCAGGTCTATATCGCGCTGGGCCAGTTCATGGCCGCCGCGGCCCTGCTCGGGGTCGACACCTGCCCGATGGAGGGCCTGAAGCCCGAGGCCTACGACGAGATCCTCGGCCTGGCCGCCGGGGGCTACGGCACCCTCTGCGCCTGCGCCGCCGGGTACCGGGCGGCCGACGACAAGTACGCCGCCATCCCCAAAGTGCGCTTCCCGGTGGCGGAAGTGGTCGCCCGGCGCTAGGCTGGCCGATGCGCGCGCTCAGGATCACCGCGGTCGAGCGGCTGGAGCTCGCCGAGGTCCCGGACCCGGTTCCGGGGCCGGGCGAGGCCCGGGTGCGGCTCCGCGCGGCCGCCCTGAACCACCGCGATGTCTGGATCAAGCAGGGGAAGTACGCCGGGCTGAAGTACCCCTGCATCCCCGGCTCCGACGGCGCCGGGGTGGTGGAGGCGGTGGGCGAGGGGGCTGACCGCGGCTGGATCGGCCGCGAGGTCATCATCTTCCCCTCCTTCGGCTGGGGGGCCGCGGAAAGGGCGCAGGGGCCGGATTTTTCGATCCTCGGGCTGCCGCGGGAGGGCACGCTGGCCGAGAAGATCGCCGTTCCGCTGGGTCAGCTTTCGCCCCGGCCCGAGGGGCTGTCCTGGGAGGAGGCCGCGGTGCTGCCGCTGGCCGGCCTGACGGCCTACCGCGCGCTGTTCAGCCGGGCTGGCCTCAAGGCGGGGGAGCGGGCGCTGATCTCGGGCGTGGGCGGCGGCGTCGCCCTCTTCGGGCTGCAGTTCGCGGCCGCCGCGGGCGCGGCGACCTGGGTGACCTCGAGCTCCGAGGAGAAGCTCGCCCGCGCGGGCCGGCTCGGCGCCCGCGGCGGCTTCCTCTACACCCGGCAGGGCTGGGCGGGGGCCGCGGCCGCCGCCCCCGGGCCCTTCGACGTGATCCTGGACAGCGCCGGAGGAGCCGGCTTCTCCGACCTGCTCGACCTGGCCGCCCCCGGCGGGCGGATCGTCTTCTTCGGCGCCACCCGCGGCAACGTCCCGGAACTGGCGCTGCGGAAGATCTTCTGGCGCCAGCTCACCCTGATGGGAACGACCATGGGCAGCCCCTCGGACTGGCGAGCGATGCTCGACTTCGTCGCCCGGCACCGCATCCGGCCGGTGGTGGAGTCCGTCCTGCCGTTCGCGCAGGCGGCGGCGGCTTTCGAGCTGATGGAACGCGGCGGGCAATTCGGGAAAATCGCGGTGGCGTTCTAGCGCCGCTTTTCGCTCGCCCTGGCCCCGGCGCTGGCCCATCGAAGATTCCCCACGATGAGCCTCCCCCGGGTCTGCGCCGCCTTGGCCGTCCTCGGCCTTCTCAGTTCCTGCCACAACGTGCATTCCGACGTCGATCGGAAGGCCGACCTCGGCTCCTACCGCCACGTCTATGTCGAGCGCGAGCTCTCCGACGGCCGCCACCTCGACCAGATGCTCGCGCGCCGCTTGGTCGCGATGGGCTACGACGCCTCGTCCGGCCCGCTCACGCTGATGCCGGAGGACACCCAGGCGATCATCGCCTACCAGGCGCGCTGGACCTTCGACTTCACCACCTACCTGATCGAGCTCGACCTCGCCGTCCGCGACGCGAAGACCGGCCGCGAGATCGCGGTCTCGCGCTATTTCAAGCCGGCGCTGCTCGCCACCGATCCGGCCAAGATCGCGGCCCAGACGCTGCGGATCTTCCCGGACCGGAGCGGCAGGTAGCCTAGGCCGGGCGGGCGGGCAGGGCCGACGCCAGCGTCCGCTCGAGCACCGAAACCTGGATCGGCTTGGTCAGGTGGGCGACGAAGCCGGCGGCGTTGCTGCGGGAGATGTCCTCGCCCATGCCATATCCGGTCAGGGCGATGCCCTTCATCCCGTAGCGCTCGCGCAGCGCGCGCATCAGGGCGTAGCCGTCGCCGTCGGGCAGGCCGATGTCGGAAAGGACGAGGTCGAACGAGCCCTGGGCCGCCTCGGCCAGGGCCTGGGCGGAGGAGGAGGCCGCGACCACGCGGTATCCCCGGCGCCGGAGCAGCCGAATCAAGGGCTCGCGGGTCGACTCGTGATCCTCGACCACCAGGAGGCGCGCAGCGGGGCTGCCTGCGGCCGCGGGCCCCGGGGCGGCCTCCGGGGCCGGCCCGGGCGCGGGGCGGACCGGCGAGCGGGCGAGGAGGGGAAGCTCGACCGCGAAGGTGGCGCCCTGGTCCTTGCCCGGGCTGGTCGCGCTGATCCGGCCGGAATGGAGTTCCACCAGCTTCCGGCTGATGGCGAGCCCGAGGCCGAGGCCGCCGAAGCGGTGTCCGCGCCCCCCTTCGGCGTGGTCGCCCTGGGAGAAGGCCGTGAAGATCCGGCCCATCTCGTGCGGCTCGAGGCCGATGCCGCTGTCGGCGACGAGGACGGTCACCTGGCGGGAGCCCTCGTCGGTCGCGCTGGAAACCTGGATCTTCCCGCCCGGGGGCGTGAACTTCACCGCGTTCTTCAGCACGTTCCAGAAGACCTGCTGGAGCCGGGCGGCGTCGCCCAGCACCGTCGGCGCCTCCGGCTGGAGGGCGAGGTCGATCGCGATCCGCCGCTCCTGGGCGTCGGCCCGCACCGTCACGAGGGCGTCCTGCAGCACCGCGTTCAGATCCACCGGCTGCCGGTCGAGGGTGATCTTGCCGTGCTCGATCCGGGTGAGGTCGAGCAGGTCGTCGATCAGGCGCGCCTCGATCAGCGCGTTCTTCTCGATCACCCGGAAGGCCTCGCGGGCGGCCGCGGGATAGTCGAGGTTGGTCAGCGCGTCGCTCGCCAGCAGCAGCACCGGATTGAGCGGGGTGCGGAGCTCGTGGGAGAGCGCGGCGAGAAAGTCGTCCTTGGCGCGGGAGGCGGCGAGGACCTCGCGCTCGCGCAGGGTCCGGTCGAGGGCGATCCCGGCGTAGCGGGCGATGCGGGAGAGCACCCCGAGGTCGGCCTCCGGGATCGCGTCGCGGTAGTAGCTGCCGAAGGAGGCCAGGCCGATCACGCGCTCGCCGATGGCGAGGGGAAAGACGCAGCGCGCCCGGACCCCGAGGCCGTCGAGGGCGCCGAGGTGGGCGGCCACGCCGCCCCGCAGGGGCGCGGCCGGCCGGCCCGCCGGGGACCGGTCCTGCGGCGGCACCGCAATCGAGGCCAACCCCTCGCGCTGCTTGGCGGTGAGGCCGCCGGCGGCGATCAGCTGGAGGCGATTGCCGGTGGGGTCGAGGAGGTAGACGAAGTGGACGTCGAGCCCGAGCGTCGGCGAGAGCTTGGAGAAGATTTCGGGCAGGTCCTGTTCGGGGTTGGCGGACTGCAGCAGGGCCCCGAGGGCCTGCGAAAGCAGGCGGTCGATCTCCTGCTGGCGCTGCACCTGCTGGGACTGCGTCTCGCGCTGGGTCACGTCCTCGATGATCGTGACCGTCCCCACCTCGCCGGGCCCGAGCCGCAGGGGCGCGATCCGCACCGTCTGCAGCATGCATTCGGCGCCGTGCTGGCGATGGGGCAGGGGGAAGGGCAGGAGGTAGCGGTGGAGGGCGGTGGAAAGCAGGCTGATCTGGCCGGCGACCGCCCGCTCGTAGTGGGACATCAGGCGCCGCTCCACCAAGTCGGGAAAGACCTCGGGCAGCGCGCGGCCGACGATGTCGGCGGCCCGCAGCCCGCTGTAGCTCGCCAGCCACTCGTTCCAGCTGCGGACGCGGAAGAGCCGGTCGGTGGTGAAGATGCCGAAGGGCGCGAGGTCCTGCAGCCACTCGAGCATCGCCCCGCCGACGCCCGCATCGCCCGGGACCGAGGCCGGGCCCAGGTCGGCGGGCCCGCTCATTGCCCGCCTCTGCCTTCCCATTTCTCCAGCTCGCGCAGGAGCCGGTCGAGCGAGGAGATGCCGAGCACGATCACCAGATAGCCGGAGACGTCCCCCGCCTTGACGAAGAAGCGGGTGTGCACGACCAGGCCGTAGCGAAGCGAGTCCTCCGTCTCGCGGACCGCGGCCCGGAGCACGTTGCCCACGCTCTGCACCGTGAGCCGCGGAACCTGGAAGTCCACCTGGACGTGGAGCAGGTTGCCGAAGACGCCGAGGCAGGCGTTGAGCAGGATGTTGCCCACCTCGGTGATGATCTCCTTGGCATTGGAGTCGAAATCCCGCGAGGCCGAGGCCTCGTCCACCATCAGTCGGCTGAGGGTGAGGGCGGCCTTCTCGTCGAGCAGCAGCATGGCGCTGCCCGCGATCGGACCGGTGAAGGCCTGCCGGACGCTGGCCACATCGACCTCGATCACCTGCTCGAGCATGGGCCCGATGGCCTCGATCTTGTGGATCGTGACCTGCGGCACCTCGAGGGTGATGCGGTAGCCGGTGAGCTCGGAGAGGGCGCCGGCGGCGCGCCCGTAGCCGATGTTGATCAGCTCGGTCAGCGCGTCCTGCTGGTCGAGGGTCAGTTCCACGTATGCCCTCCGGCCAGGACCGCCTCGATCGCCTGGCTCAGCTTCTGGCGGGTGACCGGCTTGTTCAGGATGGCCTTGGCGCCGGCGGCCTTCACCTGGTCGGCGGTCGACTGCTGGATGTCGGCGGTGGCGACGATCACGCGGACGTCGGGGTTGATCTCCCGCATCTTCTGCAGCACCTCGAGCCCGTACATCCCGCCCATCAGCATGTCCAGGATCACGAGTTCCGGCCGGTCGAGGTAGTAGCGCTCGAGCGCCTTGGCGCCGTCGGGCACATCGGCCACGCTGTGGCCGAGCTCCTCCAGGTATTGGCGCATCGTGCGGCGCGCGAGCGACGAGTCGTCCACGATCAGGATCTTTGCATTCATAGGCGGCTGAGGATGGCTTGGGCCATGCCATCCAGGGGAATGCTGGCGTCGCTCAGGCCGGCCTCGACCACCGAGCGGGGCATCCCATAGATCACGCAGCTCGACGGGTCCTCGGTGATGACGCTGCCGCCCTGGGCCTTGACCCAGGCGGCCCCCTCCCTGCCGTCGTCGCCCATGCCGGTCATGACCACCGCCAGCACCCGCTGGCGGTACACCTCGGCGGCGGAGCGGAAGAGGACGTCGACCGAGGGGCGGTGGTGCTTGTCCAGGGGCTGGACGCTGAGCTGGGCCAGCACGTCCCCGTTCGGCATCCGGCGGAAGCTCAGGTGGCGGCCCGCCTGGGCGAGAAGGGCCAGCCCCGGCCTCAGCCTGTCCCCCTCCTCCGCCTCCTTGACTTCGATCTGGCATATCTCGTTGAGCTTCTCCGCATACAAGCTGGTGTAGCCCAAGGGCATGTGGAGGACGAATGCGATTGGAACCGGGAAATCGCCGGGAAAGAGCGGCATCAGCCGGCGCAGCGCCTGAGGACCGCCGGTCGAAATCCCGAGCACGAGGATGGCGGTCTGGATCGGATGGTCGACGGCCGCCAGGGGGGCCGGGGCCGACCGTCTCGGCTCGAGCAGGGACACGGGAGCGCTGATGGCCTCCTTGACCTTCTCCACCAGCTCTCCCCGGATTCCCCGCAAATCGTCGGTCGCCAGCGCGTTCGGCTTCTGCACCACGTCGATCGCGCCGGCGCTGAGGGCGTCGAACACCTCCGCCGCGTCCTGAGCCGCGGCGGAAAGGATCAGGATCGGCAGCGCCTTGGCCGCCATCTGGCGCCGGACGAACGAGACCCCGTCCATTTTTGGCATCCGCAGGTCGCAGACCACGACGTCGGGGCTCAGCTCGGCCGCGAGCTGGAGGCCCTCCTCGCCGTCGCGCGCTGCCCCCACCACCTCGATGGCCTCGTTGCCGGCGAGAATTTCCCGCACCACCTTCCGGGCGAAGGCGGAGTCATCGATGATGAGGGTGCGGATGCGGGGAACCATGGCTTAGGTGGCCTTGCGGCGGTAGACGAAGGAGGGGCCCATCTCGGTCAGGTCGAACTCGCCGGTCAGCTTGACCAGCGATTCGGATGCGCCGACGAAGAGGTGGCCGCCGGGAGGGAGGCGCTCGGCAAAGCAGGACACCACCCGGCTGATGGCGGTGCCCGAGAAATAGATGAAAACGTTCCGGCAGAAAATCACCTGGAAGTCCCCCAGTCCGGGAGCCCCTTTCAGGTCCATCAGGTTGGCCCAGCGAAAGTCCACCCGGGCCGCGATCCGCGGGTCGATGGCCAGGGCCTCCCCCTGCGGGCGGAAGTATTTGGCCCGGAGCTCCGGGGGCAGCGTCCGGAAGGAGCGCTCGCGGAAGAGCCCATCCCGGGCGCGGGCCAGGGCGGCCTCGCTCGCGTCGCTGGCCACCAGCTCGATCGGGGCGCTGCTCCAGCCCGCCTCCGCCAGCGCCATCGCGATGGTGTAAGGCTCCTCGCCGGTGGCGCAGGCGGCGCTCCAGATCCGCAGCGGGCGGTCGTGCCGCCTGAACCATTCCGGCACGATCCCCTCGACCAGGGTCCGGATCTGGTCAGCCTCGCGCCAGAAATAGGTCTCCTGGACGGAGAAGCAGTCCATCACCCGGCGCCACTCCTCCGGCCCCTTCTCCTCGTACTTCAGGATGTAATAATAGTCCAGATACGAGCGGCATCCGTGCAGCAGCGCGCGGTCGCGGAGCTTGTCCAGCATCATGTCGAAGCGGCCGCTCTCGAAGTAGATGCCGAGCCGGTCATGGACCAGGTCCCGCAGCAAGTGCGGCACCGGATCCAGCGCGGCGGGCGGGGCGAGGCCCACGGGGACGGTTGGGTGGGTCATTTCGACTTTCGGCCGTTGCGGCCGGCGGCGCCGCGCCCCGGGCCGGCCGGGCGGGACCTGGCCGCCGGGCCGGCCGAAACTTCCACGGCGGCGGCGAGGCCGGCCCGGATCTCGCCCAGGCCCCGGAGGATGGCGGCGGCGGCGGCCGAGTGCTCGAGGTTGGCGTCGGTGATCAGCTTGATCTGCTCGGCGATGTTGGCGCCGGACCCGGTCAGGTCCTTCATTCCGCGCGCCTGCTCCTGCATGGCGCGGGCGATCTGCTCGGACTGAATCCTCAAGGTCGAGGCGCTGCCCTGGATCTGGGAGGTGGCCGCGCCCTGCTCGGCCATGGCGCGCGCGACGGAGATGACCTGCTTGGCCAGCCGCACGGCCTCCCGGGAGGCCTGCTCGGTGGCGGTGGCCTGCTCGGCCATGGCCCGCGCCGTCGAGGCGCCCCCTTTGCGCATCGTGTCCACCGCGCCCACGATCTGGGTCGCGCCGGTGGCCTGCTCCGCCATCGCCTTGCGAACCTGGGCCGCGGTGGTGCTGGTGATTTGCGCGGCCTTCACCACCTCGCGGGCGGCCCGCCCGTGCTCGGCCATCGCCTGGGTGACCTCCTTGGTGACCTTGCGCATCTGGCCGGCGGCCTGGACGATCGCCGTCGCCCCCTTGGCCTGCTCGGCCGTCGCCATCGCCACCTGCCGCGACTGGGCGGCGGTGATCGAGATGGCCTCCAGCACCGAGCGGCTGGCGCCGAGCTGCTCGTCGGAGGCGCGGGAGACCTGCTCGATCAGGCCGGTGGATTCGCGGATCCCGCCCAGGATCTTGCTCAGGCCCTCCATCCCGCCCTCGGAGAGGGCGTTGGACTCGTCGGCCAGCCGCGCGCCTTCGCCGGCCGCCTGCGTCGCCTCGCGGGTCACGTTCTCCAGATTGCGGACGATGAGCGAAATGTCGGCGGTCGCCTTGGCGCAGCGGTCGGCGAGGTTCCGGATCTCCTCGGCCACCACCGCGAAGCCGCGGCCGGCCTCGCCGGCCCGGGCGGCCTCGATCGAGGCGTTGAGCGAAAGCAGGTTGGTCCGCTCGGCGATGACGTTGATCGTGTCCACGATCCCGCCAATCTCGGTGGTCTGCTTGTTCAGCTCCCGCATCACCCCGGTCGAGGCGGTCATGGCCTTGGAGACGCGGCCGATGCCGTCGATGGAGCGGCGGATGAGCTGGCCGCCCTCATCCGCTTCGCGGGAGGACCGGCTCGAGATCTGCTGAGTGCGCTTGACCAGCTCCGCCACCGAACGGATCGAGCGGTCCATCTGGGTCGCGCTGGTGTTGGCGCCGGACGCAGCCTCAGTGATGCGTTCGCTGCTCTGGGCCACCGACTGGATGGAGCGGGCCATTTCCTCGACCGAGGTCGAGGTCTCCTCCACCGAGGTGCTGAGCGAATCCGACATCGCCGCCACCTCCTCGATCGAGGCCGCCATCTCGTTCATCGAGGAGAGGCTCTCCTCCGCGGCCGCCGTCAGATCCTCGGAGCCCCGCCCGACCCCCTGGATGGAGCGGGTCATCTCCTCGATCGAGGCGCCGGTCTCGTTCAGAGCGGAGGCCAGCTCCTCGGCGTCGCGGCTGACCCGTTTTCCGCCGGCGCTCACCTCGTCGATGGTGCTGCTCAGCTCCTCGGCCGAGGTCGTCATCTCGTGGCAGGTGGCGGTGACCGCCTGGGCGCCGGCGTTGATTTGGGTGATGGCGGCGGTGGTCTGGGTGGCGATGGTCGCGACCTGGGCCGCGTTGGCCGAGACCTGCTCGGTGGACGCCGCCACCTCGTTGAGCGAGGAGGCGGTGCCAACGGTGGATTTCGAGAGGGAGTCCGCCTGGACCGCGGTCTGCTTGAGCGAGGCGGCCAGCCGATCGGCTTCGGCGAGGACCGCGTCGATCGGAAGGTGCCGGCTCGCGGGCCCCCGGTCAACGGGGCCGGCGGGCCGGCCGGGCTCGCGGGCCGGGGAGTCCGCCCGGGGCTTGGCCGGGACGGCGAGGGGGGAGGCGGGAGGCTTCGACATGGGATGGGCGGAAGATTCAGGCGCGGGCGGAAGAGGGCTCCAGCCCGGCGGGGAGGGGAGGATCGATTTCCTCCAGGCGCAGCACGGCGCCGACGTCGAGGATGAGGACGGAGCGGTCGCGCACCTGCGCGTGGCCTTCGACGAAGCGGCCGGCGATCCCCGGCAGGCTCTCGCCGGCCGGCCGGATCGCCTCGTCCGGGATGCGCTGGAATTCCCGGGCCGCGTCTACGATCAGGGCGACGGTGCGGCCCTGGGCCTGGAGGAAGATGAGGCGGGTGCGGGGCGTGACCTCCTCGCGCGGGAGGCCGAAGCGCAGGCGGAGATTGATCGCCGGGATCACCCGGCCGCGGGAAAACACCACCCCCTCGACCGACGGAGCGGTGTTCGGAACCGGCGTGATGTGATCGAGCATTTCGACGTGGAGCACGTCGGAGCTGCGCAGGCCGTAGGCCGCACCGCCGAGGAGGAAGACCACATAGGTGTCGGCGGCGCTCATGACAGGCCCTCCGCGTCCGCGGCGCGCGCGATCAGGGCGAGCGGGTCGAGGATCAGGATGGGCCGGCCATCGCCCAGTTCGGCTGCGCCCGCCAGGCCCGGCCGGCGAACCAGCGCGTCCTCCAGCGGATGGGCCACCACCTCGCGGCGGGTGTGCACCCGGTCGACCGCCAGTCCCGCCGAGCCCCATTCGGTCGCGATCACCAGCACGGTCAGCTTGGGGGCGGCCTGCGGCGGCATCCGGAAGTAGCCGCGGAGGTCGACCACCGGAAGGAGCTGCTCGCGCCAGGGCACGATCAGGGCGCCCCGAATCACGCGACCCGCGTCCGCGGGCACCTCGGCGATCTCCCGCACGAAGGACTGCGGCACGGCGCAGCGCTGCTCGCCGACGGAGACCACCAGGGCCTCGACGATCGAGAGGGTGAGGGGAAGCTGCAGGACGAACTCCGTGCCGCGACCGGGGGCCGTTTCCAGCCGCAGCCGGCCGCCGAGCTCCCGCACCGCCGCGGCCACCACCGCCATGCCCACCCCCCGGCCCGATTCCCGGTCCGCCTCGTCCCGGGTGGAAAAGCCCGGCAGGCAGAGCAGCTCGAGCGTGCCCGCGCCGGGCGGGGGCCTTAGGCCCAGCGCCTGGGCCCGGGCGGCCACCGACGCCTCGTCGATGCCGCGGCCGTCGTCGCGGATGCGGATGATGGCCGAGTCCCCGGCCGTCGCGGCCCGGAGGACGATGGTGCCTTCCGCCGGCTTGCCGGCGGCCTCCCGCTCGCCCGGCGATTCCAGGCCATGGCTGAAGGCGTTGCGGACCAGGTGCAGCAAGGGCTCCTTCAGCCGCTCGACGACGTATTTGTCGACCTCGGTCTGGTGCCCCTCGATCACGACCCGGGCCCTCTTGGCCGAATGGCGGGTGAGGTCCCGGACCACGAACGGCATCCGGGTGAAGATTTCGCCGATCGCCACCATCCGCACCCGCGAAACCGCCTGGCGCAGGCCCCGCAGCGCGCGGCCGATGGCATGGGAAATCTCCCGCAGCTCGGCCTCCTCGGCGCCCCGCCGCTCCAGTCGGTCCTGCAGCCGGGAACGCTGGATGACCAGCTCTCCGGTGATGCGCATCAGCTCGTCCAGCCGCTCCAGATCGACCCGAACGATGCGCGAGGGGCTCACCGGGGCGGCCTCGGCCGGCGGCGCCTCGATCCGCTCCCAGTCCATCCCGTCGGCCGCGTCCGCCGGCAGGTCCGGCGGCTCGGCGCGCTCCACCTCGAAAACGAAGACGAACTTGCCACCCGGCCGGACATTCGGCGCGGCCTGCCTTATCTTGCCGGCGGCTCCGAGCCTGGCGCGCACCGCATCGAGGTTGACGCCGCGGGCGTCGCGCTCCGCCGAAGGCGAGAAGACGCAGCGCCACAGCGGGTGCCGGGGCGGGGGCGCCGGCTCCGGATTCTCCCCCGCGGAGGCGGCGGGCGCCGCCTCCTCCGGCAAGGGACCCGCCACGGCGAGCCGGGGCAGCAGGTCGGCGATTTCCGGCAGCGGCCGGCCGACGCGGTGGGCGCCGATGATTCCCTCGAGCCGCTCCATTCCGGCCAGCAGGGAGTCGATTTCACCCGCGGTCAGGGAAAGCCGGTGGCGCGTCAGCATCCGCAGCCGGTCCTCCATCGCGTGCGAGAGGCGCTCCGACGCCGTGAGGCCGACGATCGCCGAGATGCCCTTGAGCGAATGGAGCGGCATGAGCAGCGCCTGCAGTCGGCCGGTCGGATCCTGGCCGCCCGCCAGCGCCGACTCCGCCATCGCCAGGCCCTCGCGCATCTCCTGCAGGTGCTCATCGCACTCGGCGTAGAAGTCGTCGAGGAACTCCTGTCGGAGCTCCGGCGTGATGTCCTCACTCATATTGCGGGTTGCCCGCGGGCCGAGGGGAAACGGGAACCGCCGTTTCCGGCCAAATCCGGAACGGCGGCAAGCGAACGCGGGCCAGCGGGACGGGGAATGATCCCGGCCGCCGGCTTCTCCCGGCAAGGAATATACCTTCCAGCAGGAAAATATACCGGCCGCGGAACCGGAACGCCTGGGGGCTGTCCGGGCATCCACTCGCGCTGCGCCTTTGTCTCGTGGCGGCCGGTACCTTATCCGCTCCCTTTCCCTGGCCCCCTTGACTCTTATTTACGATCCGAGCATTGCTGCCCCCTCAAGCATGCCGGAACACCGACCCTCGATCCAACTGCCGGCGAGCATCCCGGCATCGTCGTGGCTGGCCGCGATCATCGACTCGTCGGACGATGCCATCGTCAGCAAGACGCTGGATGGGATCGTCACCACCTGGAACCGGGGCGCCGAGCGCATCTTCGGGTACACCGCCAAAGAGATCATCGGGCAGCCCATCACCCTGATCATCCCGGAGGAGCGCCGGCAGGAGGAGCCCGCCATCCTCCGGCGGCTCCGCAGCGGCGAGCGCGTGGATCATTTCGAGACCACCCGCCGCCGGAAGGACGGGCGGCTCATCGAGGTCTCGGTCACCATCTCGCCCGTCCAAACGCCGGACGGCCGCATTGTCGGCATCTCCAAGATCGCCCGCGACATCACCGAGGCCAAGCAAGTCGAGCGGGAGCTCAAGACCGCGAAGGAGGCGGCGGTGGCGGCCCGCGAGCAGGCGGTGGCCGCCAACCGGGCCAAGGACGACTTTCTGGCGGCCCTCTCGCATGAGCTGCGCACCCCCCTCAATCCGGTCCTGCTCACCGCCAGCGCCGGGGCGGAGGACCACGAGCTGCCCGAGGCCCTGCGCAAGGATTTCAAGATGATCGCCGACAACATCGCGGTGCAGGCGAGGCTGATCGACGACCTTCTCGACTACAACCGGCTCGCTCGCGGGAAACTCGCGCTCTCCCCGATCTCGCTCGATGTGCACCAGGCGCTGCGCGAGGCGGTGGCGGCGGTGCGCGATGACATCGAAGCCAAATCGCTGCGCCTGAGTTTCTCCCTGGATGCCGCCGAGCACCAGGTCCAGTCGGACCCGGTGCGCCTGCTGCAGGTTTTTTGGAACGCCTTGCGCAATGCGGTGAAATTCACCCCCAAGGGCGGGGAAATCAATATCGCCACGCTCCTGCCGGAGGATCGAACCCAGATCGAGATCCGCTTCCGGGATACGGGGATCGGGATGACCCCGGCGGAGCTCGAGCACATCTTCCGCCCGTTCGTCCAGGGCCGCCACGCCCAGGACCGGGGAAGCGCCTACGGAGGCCTGGGACTCGGGCTGGCGATCTGCCGCAGCCTGGTGGAGGCGCACCGGGGCTCGATCTGGGCGGAAAGCCCCGGCCCCGACCGCGGGGCCACGCTCATCATCCGGCTGCCGCTCGAGAGGGCAGGGGCCTAGGGGCGGAATTCCGGTTCGCTCCGGCTGGTGGCGGTAGCATCCTGGGGACCATCCCATGACGCGCCCGCACCTCGCGCTTCTCGCCCTCGGCTTGGCGCCGCTGGCCGCGGCGCGGGGGCAGCCCGAGGGCCCCGCGCCCTGGCGGGAGGGCGCGCTTCCGAACTACCGGATCTACGCGGACGCGCCGGCCGAGGAGGTCGACCCGCTGGTCCGGAGCGTGGCGGTGGTCGAACGAGATTTTTCCGTACTGTGGCCGGCGCGGGGACTGGCCGGCGCCCCGGCCGGAATCCTCGTTTTCTGTCTCGGCTCGGCGGACATGTTCCGGCTGATCCCGCCCGGCCCCCCTGGCCGGGCCTATCCGAGCGGCTGGGCCTCCGATTATATTATAAGCGCCGGCAAGGGAGACCGGGCGATGGACTGCCTCTGGGCCGGCCCGTCGGGCGGCCCGGTGGCCGCGCACCTGGGCCAGCACCGGCTCCAGCAGGCCTACCGCGACTATTTCCTTTCCGCGCTCGGAGAGCGCGTGCCCCCCTGGCTGAGCCAGGGGCTGGGCAAGCTCGTCGCCGGAATGTACTGCACCGAGGGCGGCATCGAGTTCCAGCCGCTGGCTTCCGACGCCACCCTTGCCATCCGCGAGAGAACCCGCGGGTCCGTCCAAAGCCTGGAGGAGGCCCTCCGCGCCGGCACCTTCATCCCGCTCGAGCGCCTCCTGGCGGAAACCGATCCGCCGAAGCCCCGGCGCGCCCACCAGGTCGTCGCGGTCGGCCGCGGCGGCGGGGCCGAACACGCCTGGGTGGTCGGGCCGGACAATCGCGCCTTCTGGGCGGGACTCGAATACGGCCCCTTCATCGACGAGGCCTACGAGTTCTGCCTTTTCGGCCTGATCGGGGAAGACGGCAAATACCGCGAGCGTTTTATCCGCTTCGCCGAGGCCGCCTCCAACGGGCCGCTGGACGAGGCGGGATTCCAGCGGATTTTCGGGGCGGACTACCGGACCCTGCAGCTCGAGCTGTGGCGCTACACCGGCGCGGCGCACGATCAGACGGTGCGGTTCAAGCCGGGTCCGGGCCTGCCGCCCGTAGCCCAGCCTCATTTCCTACCGATGGCCGAGGAGGAAGTTCGGAAAATGGCGTCGGAGTGGGGCCAGCGGGGGACGAACCGGCCAGCGCCGGAGGAGGACGATTCCGAGTCCGCCGGGCCCTGAGAGCGGTTGCCCGGCATCAAAACCGATGATGTCCCCGCTTGATGCGGGAGTACCGCCCAATGCGGCCAACCCTCAACTCGCACCCTCGTCCCCACTTCGTGGCGGAGAGCCAAAATGGCGGGATGGACGGGACTCGAACCCGCGACTTGTTTGCCTGGGCGGAAGCTGATCGTTTCGACGGAGGGAAAACGTCAAAGAACGCTTGCGGACAAAAACACACGTTGGCACTGTCGTTGTCACTGACATGGCTTCCCTTCGGAAAAGAATCCGGTCCCCATACTGGTTCGCTTGCTTCACGCTCCCTGACGGTAGGCGGACCCAGCGCTCCACGAAAGCTGTCGATCGCAAGCTCGCGATGAAGCTGGCGACGCAATGGGAAGAGTCGGCGCGCGGCCGCGTGACCGAGGCCCAGGCGCGTCGCGTGCTTTCGGATATTCACGAGCAGATCCATGGCACGAAGCTCTCAACGCCGTCCTTGCAGGCCTTCACAGCGCAATGGCTCGGGCGCAAGGAGGGTGAGACTGCGGAGGTGACTCTCCGCGCCTATCGGCACGCCAGCGAGGAATTCTCAACATTCCTAGGCGATAGGGCAGAGCAGCCGATTCACTACATCACGCCGGCGCAAGTCGCAGCCTGGCGGGACGCGGCGGCCGCCAAAGCAAGCCCCAGGACCGCCAACAACAAGCTCAAGATCATCCGCACGCTGTTCCAGTCGGCTTGGCGGGACGGGCTCCTCACCGACAATCCTGCGGCAAAAGTGTCAGCTCTCAAGGCCGGCAGAAGCCGTCGGCGCGCGTTCACGATCGGCGAACTCCGAGCGATCCTGGGAGTTGCTTCAACCGAATGGCGCGGGATGGTCCTGGCTGGCCTCTATACCGGCCAGCGACTCAAAGACATCGCCTCTCTCACCTGGGCCAATGTCGACCTTGAGCGCAGGGAGATTCGGCTTTCGACCAGCAAGACTGGCCGACAGCAGATTATCCCGATTGCAAAACCCTTCTTGGTCTACCTCGAAGCGTTACCCGCCGGCGACGACCCGGCGGCTCCGCTCTTCCCGGCGGCTTATTCCTACGGCATCCGCGCCGGCGGCTCCTCACCGCTCTCGCAGCAGTTCCATGAGCTAATGGTGGCCAGCGGCCTGGCCGCGCCGCGTGCGCCGAAGCATGTAGCCGCTGGCTCTGGCCGGACTGCTCCGCGCGATCGGTCGACGGTGTCATTCCATTCTCTCAGGCATACCGCAACTTCGCTATTCAAGGCCGCCGGCGTCTCAGAGTCGGTCACGCGAGACATCATCGGCCATGAGAGCGCTGAGATTTCGCGGCACTACACTCATGTCGACGACGAGGCCAAGCGGGCGGCTATGGAGAAGTTGCCAGATTTGACCAAATGAGCGATCCGAACTCCCAGCAGAAGCGACTTTGGCAGCCGAGCCCCGCCGATCTGGCAATTGTCGCAGCTAGCCTCGCGCGAGGCGAAGGATCGGCGGAAAGTAGATTCGATCAAGCGTATCAATTGCTGATGGAGGCTCGAGAGTTTCTCGAGCGCACGCCGGATTCTACATTTGAACAGATGGCCGATGAGAAGTTGGCGACCTGGGCGGAGAGAAAGACCTTTGCGGAGATCGTCTCGCGCGGTGGATGGATGCACAAATATTGGAAAGCTCCCCAATCAATCGATCAGGCTTTGCGGCGCTGGCGATCGAAGGATTGGGGAAAATCGAGGGACAGCATTCTGCGCAAACTCGACCAGATTGCAGCCCGCTGGAAAGGGCAGGGTAGTGGAGCGCCACGGGACGCGAGGACAGTTACGGGCAGCGATGTGGCCTTCTTTAAGGCGATGCTCGATCTGGAGGCCCGCGAACGAAAGGAAGCGCGGGCCCATCGAGCGAAGGCGCTAAGAGGTCGAGCATCGAGGCCGGCGGCCTAAGAGCCTGTCAAATCATTCTCTCGGTTAGTTGAAGTTCCTGATGTAACGGGAGAGCCCGTCTCGTTTATTTCGTGTAACGGCAGCCCGAGCATTGGCTGTGGATCGTGGCGTTTTGGCCGCCTGAATTAAACCGCCAGAAATCGGCGCATTTCCTGGGTGTAGGATGCCCAAGTGAAAACGAAGCCGAACAATCAGACAAGCGACTCGCGGCCGTCGCTTCGTCCCGAATTCTTCCCGTTGCCGCAGCGAGGTCCTGATCCGCACTTTGGTCTCTGCAGGTCGACCTTTTATGACCTGGAGTCCCGTGGGCTCCTTCGCCTAATCCGAGTTCGCAAGCCGGGCAACGTCCGAGGCCGCGTGTTGATCCCCTACGCCGAGACTGCGGCGCTGATTCGTCGCCTAGGAGCCCAATCTTCCTCGTGAGCGCTCCACCGAAACGCAGAACCCCGGGCGTTGGCGCGCTCCGGGGTCCGCAGACTTCTCAATCAACTTCGTCCGTAGTGTGCAAACCGAAGGCCGCAGAGCAAGCCTGTCGGCGCTCTCTAAGGGACTGCGAAATCTGCCTGGAGCATTCGGACGGCTTGTATTGGCCGTGCAGCGTGTATTGCCCGCACTATGATCCCCGAGAACACCGCCACCTCAGGGGTTGACCTGGAGTTTGCCGACGAGCCGGCCGAGGTGAGTGAGAGGCGCCCGCCCGCCCGCGTACAGCCCACTCCTCGAAGCGCAATGGCGCCGGCAGAGGCGATCGCCCCAGACGTCGAGGAGCAATTGCTGTCGTGCTGCCTGATTGACGGATCGGCCTCGATCGAACGGGCATTGTCCGAAGGCATCACAGTAGAGAGCTTCGATGCGCCGGCGAACCAGATTCTGTTCCGGCGCATTGCCCATATTTTCAGGCAAACCGGATTCGTTGACGTACCGATCCTGGCCGAGGAGCTGAAAGCTGCTAATGAGTTAAAGGAGGTCGGGGGATTCCCGAAGGTCAGTCGAATTTCCCAACTCACTTCGACCACTGCTCACCTCAGCTACTTCCTGCAGAAAATCAGGGAGCAGCATGCGAGCCGAGATTTGGCGCGGCTATTTAATCTCGGCAAAGAGCAGATCCGCGATGGGGCGGATATCTCCGAACTCGCGGTTACGGTCACCGATCAACTAGAGGCGATCCGCAGGAGGATGAATCCTCTCTCTGACGAGCTGCGCCGGCGCCTTTTCGATCCTGCCGCGCCAATCCCGAATCCCCGTGTTGTCCTCAGGATCGGCGATACCCCTATCTGTACGGCGGGGAATATATCGGCGATTGTCGCGCAACCAAAGGCAGGTAAGAGCGCTGTGATTGGCGCGATCCTAGCCGCGTGCATGGCCGATCCGGCGCGCAGCCGCGATTGCCTCGGGTTCGCCGGCCGGAATGTGGAGCAGAAGGCCGTGCTCCACTTCGACACAGAGCAATCGAAGGAAGATTTCTCGAAGCTCCTGCATCGCTCAAAGACGCGCGCCGCGGTCGATGCTTTCCCCGCCTGGCTTCGGCCCTACCACCTCACCGGCATGGGAGCGGCGCAGTGCCGCATGGCGATCGAGCGCGCGCTGGTGGACGATGCCCGGGCCTTCAATGGCATCCATGCCCTGCTGATCGACGGCATCGGCGACACTGTGGTTGATCCGAACGACGAGGCCGAATGCTTTCCGTGGGTTACGCGCCTGCATGATCTGGCGATTCGGTTCGACACCGCAATCGTTGCCGTCCTGCACCTCAACCCAGGCTCGGAGAAGACTCGCGGCCACCTGGGCTCCCAGCTCGAGCGGAAAGCCGAATCGAACCTGACCCTCGAAAAGGATGCCGATGGCGTCTCGGTCATCTACAACCCGAAGCCGCGTGGCGCCCTGATCTCAAAGGACAAAGGGCCCCGGTTCCGCTGGTCGACGGCCGAAGAAATGCACGTTTCGGTCGCCGAAACCATCGGCGCTGCCAGGGCCGGGGCCAGGGCGGAATCGCTCCGCCTGATGGCGGAAGAGGTCTTCGAGGAAGGCCGCCCGATGAAGTACGGGGAGCTCAAGGAGGCGGTGAAAAAGGCCTCAAAATGCCAGGATCGGACGGCGGAGACAAAAATCAGTGAACTCCGCCGCCTGAACCTGATCGCCAAGACTCCTATAGGAACCTGGGAATTAAGGCCTTGCGAAAAGTGACCGCAAACCGCAAAGGCACCGCAAAACCACCGCAATTGCGGCTAGGTACCGCAATACCGCAGCGCGCCTATGTAGTAGGCGCTGCGGTGCTGCGGTGGTTGCGGTTGCTGCAGGATCCGGATGAATTCCTGCCATAACCGCGCCCTGTTCGAACGGGCCACTGAACTTCATCCGATGCCCTCTGAATTGCCCCCAGCCCATACCTGGCGCTTCACCATGGCTCACGGGCCGGCCGCGGAAGTCACCCTCACCGGCGGCCGCCTTGAACTTGCCTGGATAGGGCCGAATCCGCCGCCTATCGGGGATATGGATCACCGGCGGCAGTTCGCCAGGCTCTGGTCCGATAGAGCTGAGCTGCAGGTGCAACGGTTGATGGACGGCCGTTTCCCACGCCTCGACATGCGTGATCTGGACCCACTCCGCTGGAGCATCACGCTGGACGATCACTCCCCATCAACCTGGCAGGCAATCCGGGACATGCTCGATGCAGAAGAGGGCGGTGGCGGCTTGACAGAGGGTCCATAATTCACGCGGCCGATTTGGCCATGGTTCATCCTCCTTTCCTCCCGCAAATGCCTTCCCGTCTGAACATCACCCCGAAGGACAAGCGCCGGCTCATCCAGGCTTATGCGCGCGGGGAGACGCCATTCGACATCGCCCGGACCAACAAGGAATTGGGTCTAACGGCGAAGCAGATTTCAAACCTCGCCCAGCGCGAAGGATGGACCCAGCGGAAGGCGGAAATTGCCGAGATGAAGCGGCAGAGCGTTCGGGAGGTGCTTGAAAGGGCCAAAGAAGAGGGTGTCGCCAACCTCGAGCCGGTCCTTCGGGACATTGCGGCCGGCCTGAAAATCGACGCGGAGCGGCTGGTCGACGCCTGGGACCTGGTGAAGGATGCACCTGGAGCCAGCGCGCTTATGCGGGCAAAGAACCTGCACCTCGATCGGGTCCAGCGCCTTTTCGAGTTCGGGCGGCATAGCCCCCAAGGCCAGGGCCCGGCCGATCGGGCTGCCACGCTGGCCCTCATCTTCACCAATCAGCGCTTCGAAGACGCCGGAGCGGTCGAGGCCAAAAATATCACCAGCTCGGCCGCGCCCGCCGGTGTCGTGGAGGAAGACCTAGAATTCGCGTAACGCGCCGCCTCGCCGGATGCCTGGAGCTATGCCGGCGGCTCCTGGGAGAACCAGTCCTCCCAAATGTCGCTAGTCGCATGCATGGACCCCAAAAGGTTGGCGAGGCCCGTCATCGTGACAAAATGCAGGTGAGTCAGGTGCACGGAATACGTGTTCCAGTCGGTCCTGCCGTCGACGCGCCAGCCGACAAAGTATTGAATCGAGTCGACCGTTTCCGGCGCTCCGCCCCCAATTCCGTCCTCGGTGTATGACATACGCCAAAGCGATCCGTCTGGAACAGCGAGGATCGGTAAGACCATGGTCAAAATCGGCTGGCTGTGCCCAACCGGCACCTCCTGGAGAGCAAGCGCCGCCTTAGTGCAAAGATCATGAGCCGAGGTCAAAGCCTGCTTCCACTGTGTGCTTAAATCCCGCTCATCATTTCGGGCCCGGATGAGCTTCTCGCCTTTCTTCTCCGGATTGGGCTTGAGCCGCAAAATGGACTTCCCGACGAATTGGCCCGCAGGATACAGCCGATCCACCTTATCCCGCTTCTTAACTACGGAATAAGGCATGCGGCCGCTGTAACCGGATGCGATCCACTCGTGAAACGACTCTCTCGCCACCCGAGAGGTCCCCGAGATTATAAGCGGCGCATCCGGATCGAGATTCTTTCCTTCGATCGCGAGCGATAATCGCCGATCCGCCTGCTTGCCTCGAACAAAACAACGAAAGTCATACTCGCGCGGTTTCTCCTCAAAAGGATCTGAATAAGCGCCTCCGTGCTCGTAACGCAGATAAGGAATGCGCCCCAGTAGCTTTCGAATACGCATCTCATGCCCGAAGTCGTCCTCTCGCTCAATCGCCTGTTTTAGCTCCGCCGGGGTAATATCCATTCCGGATAGTATCCCAGTTGCGGGACGGTCGGAAGCGGATTCCGCGTCAAGCAGTCGGCTTCTCTACCTCGAGAACTGCCGATACTGGAAACAAAAGCGGCGACTTGCTGATCCGGGACGCCTTGAGCACGCGGCTTCGGTGCAAGCGCCTGACGGTCTTGACCGAAACTCCCCAGCGCGCAGCGATCTGGGGAATGGTCAGGAATGCAGCCGGAGGCAGGCCGGGGGCTTGCGGCATAGCTTCAGTGTCCGATCCGCGCGGATCGGGTCAAAGGCAATTAAGCGGATTGTGCCGCATATGTCCCACGAAACGGCTACGTGTCATTGACGACTAACCGTTATGTGTCCATTTACCGGATACCGTTTGTAGTTGATATGACTACGAGGTTCTGACATGCATGTTGCCGTGAGCTAAACGCTCGCCGGGTTTGACAGCCCGAAGGAAAGGCGAAATGCCACCAACAGAAATCCATACAATTGCGGCCGCATCGAACGCGGGCGGGGCCATTCTGTGTCCCCACTGTCAACCCGCCAGTAGGTGCGGCCGTCTTGTTTGGCATTACCAAATGAAGAAGATCAGCAACAAAGCCCCAGCTGGGGAAATCGTGGTGATCCGAGTCCGGCTCACCGCCAAGGAAGTCGCCTTCCGTGACGAAGTGTTCAAGAGGTTCAGCATCCCGCGTGCGTTCTTCCGGAAGCACATCCGCGAACAGATCCATGATGAGCTCGCGGATGGCGAGTGCTGGTGGACGGAAAGCTTCACCTACAAGGACCGAGCGTCGGCTGCCGCTGTCGCGCGGAGGCTGTTCCGCGAAGACACTCTCCGCCGCTCGGTGACTTTGTTCTTCAGAACGGCAAATGGCGGGTCGGGGAGTAAGTTCTTCGAAAACCCCCGATGCGCTGGGATGCGAACCTCGGAATATCTGGAATGGCGGGGAAAACAGCCCGTTGACCGCGCGAATCCGGAGGCCGCCTAATGAGAGTCGCAAAAAAGTTCATAACCGCAGCGGAGCCGAAATCTCCGCCTCCGCTGGCCGGAATGAGCCGGGCCCAGTACATCCACGCCCGTCTCTTTGCAGCGGAAGCCAACGAAGACGAGCAGTCCGTCATTGTGGCCGCCGCGATGGAGACGCTGCGCCAGATATACCTGAGCTCGCCAGGTCGCCGCGGCGCCGCAAATCGCATCAGGGCTTTGGTAAAGGTATACGTCGGCGAACGCCGAAGCCCAATCCCGAGCCGGCCAATAGCACGGCAGCTCGACCGCGGATAGGTCGGCTCAGCTTCACTGCGGCATTGAACCCGCTCCTTGATTGGAGCGGGTTTTCTTTCGGACCAGGACGCGGACCATGGCCAGAGCGGTTTGACGAAATGACATAAGATCCCCTGCTTGTCGGCTTTGCCGGCAAGCAGCTTCTCACCCTTCAACCCGCATACCAATGGTCACCGCAGAATTCGAACCGGGCGCGCCAGCCAATTCCGTCACCCAGTCGATGCTGGCCGGCCTGAACGCCGGCGGCTCGATGATGGAGCGCGCGCAGCGGATGCGCGAGCAGCAGCAGTCGATGGACCTCCAGGCCCAACAGGCCGCTATCCTGCAGCCCGCGATGCGGGCAAAGGCCCAGGCCGACATTGCGGAGGCTGGCGCCACGGTGGACGCGATTACCCAAGCTCAGAATATGCGTACCGCGGTGGCGGGGCTGGTCCCTCAAGCGCGCGCTGACTTCCACAATCTGATGCTGCTGCCGGACCCGAACGATCGCACCCGTGCCGGCCTGGAATGGATTTCGAAGTACGGCCAGCTGGCGAATGTCGGCGCGTATAAGCAGGAGTTCGATACCAACAAGGATGTCATCGCGCATATGAACTTGGAGGCAAACGCGCTCGCGATGCTGAAGCTGCGGAACGACGGTATCCTCGCCGCAACCCAAAGCCGGGGGACCAATTCGGCGAATGTCGAAAACATCAAGGCCGCCGCAAAAACGGCCTCAGCGCAAATCATGGCCGACGCTCGGCAACCTGAGATTGTGAAGCTGGCCTCCGCCTTGGGCGATGCACAAGACGACGTGACCAGGCAGGCGCTACAGGACCGGATCAACCGCATCACCAATATCCGGCCGGAGACCAAGAGCGCGTACATCCAGGCGGTCCAGGCCTATAAGCAGGCCACCGCTTCCGGCGACACCGCCAACGCCCAGCTCTACAAGGCGCAGATCGACAAGCTGAACACTCTCAGCCAAAGGCAGCCGGCACCCGCGCCCACGTCTTCGATCCCAGTTCCTGCAGCTTCGGCCGCGCCAGCAGCCGCTCCCGCTGCTGGAGCAAGCCCGGCGGTGCCCGCACCGGCGATGAGCAATGAGGACCTCCAGCGCTACTTCTTCGGCACAACTGGCCTTTCGGCTGATCCGGACGACTACATCCAACCCGGCGACTGATGGACGGGCTACTCGACACGATTGCCCCGCTGGTCGATTCGGACCAATTCCAAGGTCTCGATGCGGTCGGCAAAGCGGACTTCCGTGAGAAAGCCTTCGGCCTATTCCTGAACCAGGACCCGGCCAAAGCGGCGACCTTCGAGCGGCTCCCGCCAGCGCAGCAGGATTTCGTACGCAATCAATTCGTCGGCCAGGTCAACCAGCGCTTCCCTGATGCCTTCAGCACCAGCGGCTACATCTACGAGGACAACGCCGGGCTGGTTACCCCGGTGCCGACCAAAGTGCCGATCCTCGACCCGCACACGGAACGCTTCCTGGCCAGCGTGGCCCCGCAGCTCACCCCGGACGCCGACGGCACCCAGCACGTGCGGAACAACCCGAATATGGCTGGGTTGGTGGAATCGCTCCAGAAGTCGGACCAGCCGACCAAGGACCAGCTCTCAGCGATCGTGCGCAGCCGCTTCGGTGATGAAGTCCCCCAGGACTTCGGAATTCCGGACAGCATTACCGTCAAGGGGGTCCCTGGCCCGCAGATGGGCAATCCGGACGACCGGATGGACCCCCACAACTGGCCGAAGCTGATCCCCGCATTGCTTCGGACGGGCGCGGCGCTTGGGGCTCCGGCCGCAGCTGACTTTCTCACTGACGGCGCGGCTACGCCGTCGGACGGTGCTCTCGCCGCCGGCGGCGCCGCGGTGGCCGAGCCCTTCGTTCAGTACCTCGAAAAGAACGTCTTTCGCACCCGAGCCAAGTACAGCCTGGCCGATGCCGGCTTGAATGTCGGCCTGGCTGCCATCCCAGGCGCCGCCGTTTCCAAGGCCGCCCCGCTGATGACGCAGGTTGGCGCCCACGCGGCGGCCGGCGCGGCGATCGGGGTAGGCCAAGAAGGGGCCCGGGAGCTCCTGGATGGCGGGAAGCTGGACGCGGGGGCGATCGCGGAATCCGGGGCTATCGGCGCGGCCATGGGTGGCATCCTAGGAGGTACGCCGGCGGCCTACCGCTGGCTGCAGGAAGGCCAGGCGGTGCGGCGGGAGCTGCTCGCGCGCCTGGAGCAGTACGCCAAGGACAATGGCTTCCCCGGCGGGTCCGAGGACGATCTGAAGACCTGGTACCGCAGCCAGGCGGCCAAGCCGGCCGAGCCGGTGACCGAAGCCCCTGCCGGGGCCGCCCCAGCCGCCGAAGCCCCTCCAGCAGCCCCTGCCAGCCCGCCAGAGGCTCCCCAGCCGCCCGCTGAGGTCCCCGGCCGCGCGCCGGCCGAGGCACCGCCGGCGGAAGTCGCCCCTGCCGCCCAGCCCGAAGCCTCGGCACCGGCTCCGAAGCCCGGAACGGCGCCGGAGACCGTCCCGGACCCGATCACGGCGGCCGAGAACCGGGTCCTCAACGGCCAGGGGGCCGAGCGGCTCCTAGAGGTCCAGCAGGAGGCCGCCAAGGCCGGCGGAAGCGACCAGGATTACGCCAGCGCCCTGGAGAAGGCCGCCAGCCAGCCTCCGCCCGAAAAGCCGGCAGAGGACCCTGCGGCGGCCGCCAAGGTCGCTCTGGGCCCACAGTACGCCCATCTTGTCACCGGCCTCGAGGCCTCGGGCACCGACTCACATATCGCAGCCGGCCTCGAGGCCGCCGCGCCGGACCTCCTGACCCTACGCGGCACTGACTTGGATCTGGCCGAGCCTCTTGGCCGGGCGCTCTCCGAGCTGCCGGCGCTGCGGGCCTCCGGCCTGCCGGCCGACAAATACCTTCAGCAGGCGCAGACCACGGGTGATGATCCCGAGCAACCCGAAGCCGATCTGATCCTGGGGCGCCTTGCCCACGCCAAAAGCCCGGAAGACGTCAGCCAATTCCTCCGTCAGTATGTCGCATCGGCTCTGCAGCAGAAACAGGCGGACGACGCCCGACTCGCCGGCGCGCCAGAGAACCCGGACCAGGGCCCGGTGACGCCGGCCGGCGCGGCCGAAGCCGACCTTTCGCGATCCATGTCCTCGGTGCCATCGCCAGATTCGACCGACCGACCCGAAGCGGGCGCCCCTTCCGCGCAATCGTTAGGCATCATTCCAAGCGGCCGAGCCGCGGAAATGCTCAGCTCGATCGCCAATGGGATGAAGGGCCTTGGTCATGAAATTACGACCGTGCCGCACATGGATGCGTTCAAGACCGTCCTCAACGATTGGCACGGGGAGCGGCAGATGAACACGCTGCGGCTTCGCAAGATCGTTTCCGACCTTCTGCGCGTGGTTCCAAATGCCAGCGCCCGGGAAGGAATTTCCAACTGGCTCGATGCCGGCGGAAACATGCAGACTTTGAAGCAGTGGGCCGACGCAACCCCTTCTGGCTCGCTCAAGCGGGGCTATGAGGCGGCGCTGAGTCTCACACCCGAGCAGCTCGAGACGGCCAACAACATCCGGCAATACTTCGTCGCCAAACTGGCCGAAGGGCAGCGAGAAGGTATCTTTCCGGAGTTCGATTCTGACGGAAAGCCATGGGAGGGTATCGACAATTACATCAGTCATATCGTCCGGCAGCCTTTCGTCGGCGGTGGGGCAGGCTCGCGGTTTAGCGGGAAGCTGACCCGCACATTCAAATTCGGAGGGACGCGCACCTTTCCCAACTTCCACGAGCTGGAAAAGGCCGGCTTGCAGGCCGCGACCAAGGACGTTGCGGAGATCCTCGCCACCTACTCGAACGAGATGGACAAGACGATCCAGACACGCCGACTCATCAAGCGGCTTGTCCAAACGAAGAATGAAGCCGGCGAAGCGCTGGCCCAGGTCTTAGGCGGCACGATCACCAAAGACCAGGGATCGGCGGCGACGTTCATCAGCCCGCAATTCAGCCAGACCCGTGACGACCTTGCGTATCGATCGCTCGATCATCCTGCGCTGCGAAATTGGCGCTGGGTGGCGACGGATGCGGACGGCAAGCCGGTGATGATGCTTGGCGAGCTCGGACTGCATCCTGCAATCTACCCCCACCTGAAGAACGTCCTCGGGCGATCGGCAATCCGGGAGTGGTACGATCAGCCCGGCAGCACTAGCAATCTCGCCCTTAAGGCGACCGTCAAGGGATTGGACAATCTCAACCGGACCGTCGCCAACACGATGATGGGATTCATCTCGACGTTCCATCCCGTCCATCTGGCCAAGCGGGCGCTTATCGGAAATCGGATCAACCCATTCGCCTTCAAGCAGCTCGATCCGGCTGATCCCATGCTGCAACGCGCGGTAAAGACTGGCCTGGCGTTGGCCGGCGACAACGAAGCCGCACAGCTGTTCATGGACGGCTTCGGAGCAGGCAGCCTGACCGATAAGGTGCCGATGATTGGCGCCCTAGGCCGGACCTATACCAATTTCATCTTCCACCGCTACATCCCTCAGCTGAAATTCGCCGCCTGGCTCGCGATGCGGGACCGCAATCTGAAGGCGTATCGCATGGACATCGCGCTCAAGCGGACGACCGAGCAGGACGTAGAGTATCTGACCTCGCGCCAGGTGAACGCCCGGTTCGGGCATCTCAACATGGTCGACCTGGGGCGGAATCCTACCATGCAGCACATCGCTCGAATGGCCACGCTCGCGCCGGACTTTTGGGAATCAAACCTCCGCAACTATGGTGAGGTGGCGCAGGGCATCGCATCTTTGCCCACCCAGGACCGCGGCAAGGTCGGCCGGCAGCCCTTGATAGCCTTCCTCGTCACGCTGGGCACGGTCTGGCTCGCGTCGCGGGTCTTGAACGAGCTGCTCGACGATGATCCGCACTTGGATCAGCCCTTTTCGGTAGTCCACAGCGGCCGAATCTACACGATGCGAAACGAGGCCGAGGATCTGTGGCGGCTTTACAAGAACTGGCGCCAATACGTCGCTGGCCGCCTCTCTCCAATGCTCGGTAGCGCAATCGAGGTCGCTACCGGCCGCAACTATCGTGGGGAGAAGGTTACGCTCTCAGATTCGTTCAAGGACTTCCTGGAGAAGGTCGTTCCTATCTCCCTGCGTTGGCTGCCCGGACTGCAGGACCTATCAGCGACCACGCGCACAAGCCCCATATCTCCAATCGAGGAATTTCTGGGAAGCCAGGGACTCCAGGTGAGTCGGCACTCCCCCTTGAACGATGCCTTCAGCCTGGCGGCAGATTTCAATCGGGCCCACGGCGTTCCGGAAAGCACCGGCGTCTATCCGGTATCGAAGTACCAGGCCCTTCGGTATGCCCTGGAGGACAACAACCGCGCCGCTGCGGCCACGGCGGTCTCCGACCTATTTCGAAACGATCCTGCCCTGGGCCCGCAGAATCTCATTGAAGGATTTAAGCGCAGCCTTTTCCGGCCTTTCACCGGCGACCGAGATCGGGAGGCGAAGTTCATGGCTTCGCTCGCCGGCAATGACCTGAAGACCGTCCGCCAGGCCACAGCCGAGCGAAATGCCGTTTGGGATCGCTTCACCACGCTGCTGGCGACGGCAGCAAACAGCACGGCGCCGGCGCGGTGATTGCCAGGGCGAACTTCACGCCGAAGCCGCGAGGGCGGATGGTCGCGGCCGCGGAATCAGCCAGGAGGAAGCTTTAGAATTTCCCTGGCGCTGAACTTTAGCAGCTCCGTGAAGATCGCCACAGAAACCTCAACCCCCTTGTCTTTGGCGGTTTTCTTGGCGTGATTCCAAACGGTGTCAGACCTGGCATTGTCGAGAAAGTCATGCCCGGCCCAGGTGAGCCCAAGGATGCGGTAGTCGAAAGGTTCTCCACCCGGGCCTCCGGCAATTGCCGCCTTTAACAGGCCGCCCTCCTTGAGGATCATCACGTGGTAGGCGACCACGTTGTGCGGATAGTCGGCCAATCGCGCTTTGTCATTGTCCTCGGCCGTCATAAGGACCGCCCGCACCAGGTCCATATCGCGTTTCATAATCGGCTACTGCTTCAACTTCGCGTCCAAGGCCTCCAGCATCCGCTGGCCGGGCCCGCTCGTCCATTGAATCGCAGCATCGGGCACAAATCCTCCATCCGCCGCGATCTTGCTGACATGAAGTAGTTCGGAGACACCGATCCGCTCCCCGGCGCTGAGAACTCCCATCTGGGAAAGGTTAAAGACAATTTGGTTGAGATTCCTCCAGGAGAGCTGCCCATGCTTTGCGGCTAACTTCCAAATCCGGTCTTCGACAGCCAATCCAAGCTGAGCCAGCGCTTGATTTGCATTGGCGACGATCGTCTCGACAGCCGGCGGAAATTGGCTGCCTGCGGCTGCGGACACCCGGGGATTCTCGAGTTCAGGCGGTTCCTCTCTCGCTATGGGTTCCGCGGGAGGTTCCTCCGTGCGAGGTCCACCGCTCTGCGCGAAATCCACTCTGAGTGCTTTGGGATTACCTGGGAATACCTCCTCTATCTCGTGGAGCTTGCGCATCTCCACCTTTGCAAGGCCCGGGATGTCGAGCGATTTGATTACGTCGCCGAGCCACGGAACCATAGCGACGACCAGCAGACCGAGGGTCACGCCATCAATAGACAATTTTGGCCAGATCAAATGCGCGGCAATCGCGCCGGCGGCCGAAAGGGTAATGGCGATCCGAGTGTTTGGTGCCTTCATGATGGCGGCAGCTGCCATTCCTAGTTAGGAAGGATCGGCCTGACGCTGATAGATCAAAATAGGGAGCGTTTCGTAGTGTCCGAGCGCCTTGTGCTTTTGCCGAAGCACTTCCAACCGCCTTCCTATGTTAGGAATACCCTTCACCTCTACTCGCGGGAACGCGGGATTAATCCATAGCGCCTCGCCTTGGTGCTTCGCAAAAATGTGGACGTGATACCCGCAAAGCGCGCCCTTCTCATCGAATACGGGCAAGGAAACTAATGGAAATCGGTCGGCATCGATTTCCGCACCTATGATCTGAGCTGCCTCTTCGCCGCTATAAGCATCGCGGCAAATGGCGATCAATCGATAAGGCAGGAGCAACTTTCGTTCGTCCTCTCCAAATCCTCTGTGCTCATTCGAACTATCAATCTGCAGCGGAAACTCCCCAGGCTGGAGCTTTCCCTCTAACTTCGCCAGGCTTTCAAGACCAGAGGCAGCACAGAAGTTCCCATCACGTTGGTAGTGTTTCCTGAGGCGCTCAGGCACCTCGGCGGCCGACGGTGGAGGCTGGCGCCCTGGGTCGGGAAAGGGCATAAAATTACCGTCAGCTTGCATCATCCACGGCAGGCGCCCTTGCAATCTCGTAGTCTCAAAGTCCGAATAAAATTCCTTCACGTTTGGGGAAAGGGGGGGCAATTCGGAGCCGGGGCCTCGAGTCGGGGTGGTAGGGGGGTACGGCGGGGAGGGTGCATGACCGTCCCGGTCCGAGGCCCTCGGCCTCGGGCTGGCCACAACTTCGCAGCTAAGTCGCTGTGTTACCGCTGCACGATGGTCAGGATGTCCAGCGCGTTGACGACAACGGGCCCTGTGGCGCCGATGTCGAGCCGGAGTTGCAGCCAAGTCCGGGGGTCTTGGCCATGACCGGACTCCGATCCAACGACAAGGCCGGAGAGGGCTGTGCCATTGGCCAGGACGACGGTCACGGGGCCGCCGGTGAAGGCGGCAGCTAGGATGTGGCGGACGTGCGCCACGGGATTAGTGCTTTTTGCCATGACCTAGCTACCGCGGAGGAAAAAAGGAATTCAGGCACGCACTCGGTCCTCCGAGCACTTGAAGTCCGAGGCCCAAATCACCGAGAAAATTCGGCGAACAACGGCGCATCTGTTGGCACTGCCGTTGTCACTCCCGGGCTTCGGGTCCCGACGACCCATGCAACCAATTGTAATTTAGGCCATTACGAAATGGCGGGATGGACGGGACTCGAACCCGCGACCTTCTGCGTGACAGGCAGACGCTCTAACCAGCTGAGCTACCACCCCTGAAAAGGGAAGAGGGCGAACGTAGATTCACGAAAAACCGAGTCAAGTGGTTTTGCCCCGCGCAGATGGCGCCCCCGGCGGGACTCGAACCCACAGCCGCCTGCTTAGAAGGCAGGTGCTCTATCCAGTTGAGCTACGGGGACGAAAGCCTGCCGGAAGATGACGGCCCCGGGCGGCCGTTTCAAGCGGCATTACGACCCCGGCCGGGACGGGAGCTGCCCCGACAGCGGCGCGAGGGTGGGCGAGGAAGCGATCGTCCGGCCCTCGCAAAGCACCCGCAGGCCGGCTCCCCGGCCGTAGTGGCGCCCGCTCCGGTCCCAGAGGACCGTCAGGTTGCGCCCATGGTACCGGACGCCGTCCAGGCAGAACCAGTCCCAGGTCCCGGGCGGCACCAGCGGACGGATGGCGACGGTCGAGTCGTCCCGCGGCCTCAGCCCGACGAGGCCGGTGATGAGCAGATCGGCGAAAGTCGAATGATTGTAGTAACGGCTGCGTTCGGCGCGGCCCTTGAGCCAGTACCCGTCCTCCTCGTCGAGGTATTCTCCGATGTACGGCTTGCCGTCGTAGTGCTGGCTGCGGACGTAGGTCAGGAAGGAGTCGAAATAATCCCGCGCGGAGACCGGGGCCTGCGGATCGTCCTCCAGCACATTGGCCAGCGCCGTCAGCGTCTGGGAGGTGGCGAAGGGCCAGACCGCGCCGTCCCATTCGCATTCGCCGATTCCGTGGCTGCGGAACTGCGGCGCGCGCCGCTCCGCGGTCGTGATCCCAAAGGGGGCCTTGAACCCCGCCGGATCGGAGAACTGGGCCCAGGCGACGTCATAGGCGCGGCCCGGCAGCTTGAAATACCAGGGGATGAAGCCGATTTCCTCCCGGACATCGGCCAGGCCGTCCCCCTCCTCGCGGGCCTCGAAGAAGCGGGCCTGCGGATTCCAGAGCTTCTCCTCGGCCAGGCGTTTCAGCGCCTCCGCGCGCCGGTCGAAATCCGCCGCCACGGCGGGCCGCCCGGCCCAGCGGGCAATGGCGGCGATCGCCCGGGCGTTTCCGTACATGTAGCTGTTGAGGGTGGGGCGGGCGTTTTTCCCGGTGCGCGAGCCGCTGATCGACTCCTCCATCGCGTCCCGGACGTCGTACTGCCAGTAGAGGCCGTCCGGCAGCCGCCTTTCGGCGTCCCATGCGCCGTAGTCGCGGATGAGCCCGTCGAGCAGGCCGACCGGAAAGGCGCGGTCCCCGGTGGCGAGCGCCCTGTGGTAGAGGGCATAGGCGAGCCACTGGCTGTACTTGTGCAGGTCCGGCTGCTCGTCGCCCCCGTGGCCGCGCAGCCAATAGAGCACATAGCTGTCCCAGTCCGGCTGGTCCCGCAGCCACCGGCCCTCCATCAGGTGGTGGCCCAGGGCGCTGCTGATCGGCGCCGGGCGGGTGAGGAATTCGGTGAAGACCGCGTAGCCCGACGGCAGCCGCTCCAGATGCTTCCGCAGCGACCACCAGCGGAAGTAGTAGATCTCCCGCACCGCGGGATCGGGGCAGTCGAAGAAGGGCATGTTTGCCCGCAGCCAGGCCCAGGCACCGGCGTTGGGGATGAGGTTGACGACGTTCTCGTCCTCCATCGCGTTGAAATGGGCCACCGCCGGGGCGTAGTCGGCCGCGCGCAGGACGAAGAGCGGGACCTCGGCCCCCCGGCCGGCCGGCACAATGCGGCTGGCGCAGAGCGCGCCGGCCGCCAGCCAGAGGGAAAGGCGCCGCAGGGGCCCGGGCCGCATTCGGTGCTCTGCCGTTGAGGTCAAAGGGCTAGTTGGCGCCGCCCCTCAGCCGGTACGTCGTATCGAAGACCAGGACGATCCGCTTGGAGATATAGATGCGCACCTTGACCGCTCCGCCGCCCGGGCCCTGCGGGGTGGCCCGCCCCTGGAGCGCTCGGACCGTGCCGTCCTGGCGGACGGCCTTGCCGGCGAACTCGACCGGCCGGCCGGCGAGGAGCCGGTCGACGGCCGCGTCCGGCAGGTCGATCTCGAAGTCTCCGGTCTCGTTGAGGAAGAAGAAGGGCACGACCCGGGCGCGGTAAGTCGAGCGGTAGCTCTGTCCCTGGCGGCGCAGCGGCGCGACGGAGAGCGTCACCTTCCCCACGTAGATCGAGGTCTGGGAAGGGGCGATGGCCACGGAGGCGGCGGCGGGCGGGACGCCGGCGCGCAGCGCCGCGGCGGCGAGAGGCAGGGCCGTCAGGGCGGCAATTCGGGCGAAGCGCATGCGGCAGAGGGAAAAGCAACGCGCCGGTTCCGCCTGGGGCAACCCTCTTTCTCGTTGCCCAGCCCGGCCTGGGCGCGTTGCTTCAACCCATGGCCAAATCTTCCCAGGCGACCTGGGGCGGACGCTTTGGCGCCGGCCCGGCGGAACTGATGCTGCGCTTCAGCGAGTCCGTCTCCGTCGACCGCCGCCTCGCCCCCTTCGACATCGCCGGCAGCAAGGCGCACGCCGCCATGCTGGCCCGGGTCGGCCTGTTGACGGGGGCCGAGGCCAAGGCCATCGCCCGGGGGCTCGACGCCATCGGGGCCGAGATCGCGGGCGGCAAGTTCCGCTGGAAGCGCGGCCTCGAGGACGTGCACATGAACATCGAGCAGGCCCTGACCGAGCGGGTGCCCGCCGCCGCCAAGCTGCACACCGCGCGCAGCCGCAACGACCAGGTCGCGACCGACCTGCGGCTCTTCCTCAAGCACGCCTGCGGGCAGCTGCGGGAGGCGCTTAGGCAGGCCGGCCGGGCCATCCTGGCCGCGGCGGAGCGGCACCGCGACGTGGTGCTGCCGGGCTACACCCACCTGCAGCGGGCCCAGCCGGTGCCCGCCGCCCACCACCTCTTCGCCTGGCTGGAGATGCTCGAGCGGGACCGGGAGCGGCTGGCGGCGGTCGCGGACCGGGCCAACTGGTGCCCGCTGGGCTCCGGCGCCATCGCCGGGACGACCCTCCCGATCGACCGGGAGTTCACGGCCCGGACGCTCGGCTTCGTCGACGGCCGGGGGCGGCCGCGCCTCACCCAGAATTCGATGGACGCGGTCGCCGACCGCGACCTCTGCGTCGAATTCGCCTGCGCCTGCGCGCTCGCCGGGGTGCATTTCTCGCGGATCGCGGAGGACCTGGTGCTCTGGACCAGCGCCGAGTTCAAATTCGTCGAGCTGCCCGAGGCCTTCTGCACCGGCTCCTCCCTCATGCCCCAGAAGCGCAATCCCGACGCCTGCGAGCTCCTCCGGGGCAAGTCGGCGCGGCTGCAGGGCAACCTCCAGTCCCTCCTGGTCCTGGCCAAGGGCCTGCCGCTGACCTACAACCGGGACCTGCAGGAGGACAAGCCGCCGCTCTTCGACAGCTTCGACCAGACCCAGCTCTGCGCCGAGGTCCTGGCCGCGCTGGCGCGGGGCATGTCCTTCCACCGCCGCCGCTGCGCCGCGGCCGCGAGCGATCCCTACCTCCTGGCCACCGACCTGGTCGACCACCTGGTCAGGCGGGGCGTGCCCTTCCGCCAGGCCCACCACGCCATCGGCCAGGCGGTGGCCCTGGCGGAGGGCCGGAACGCCGCGCTGACCGAGCTGACCACCGCCGACCTGCGGAAGATCCAGCCCGCCTTCGGGGCGGACTGGGCCAAATCCTTCGACCTGCGCACCGCCCTCCGGCAGCGGAAGGGCACCGGCATGCCGGGGCCCGCCCAGGTCGCCAAGCAGGCCGCGCGCTGGCAGCGGCTCCTGGGGTGAGCCGGATCCGCGTCCTCAGCGACCGGGTCGCCAACCAGATCGCCGCCGGCGAGGTCGTGGAGCGGCCCGCGGCCGCGGTCAAGGAGCTGGTCGAGAACGCCCTCGACGCGGGCGCCACGCGGATCGAGGTGGAGTTCCGCCACGGGGGGCAGGCTCTGATCCGGGTCGAGGACGACGGCCAGGGCATGGACCGGGAGGATGCGCAGCTGGCCTTCGAGCGCCATGCCACCAGCAAGCTCGCGGAGGCGGCGGACCTCGACCGGCTGGCCAGCTACGGCTTCCGGGGCGAGGCGCTGCCCTCGATCGCGAGCATCTCCCGCTGCCGCCTGCAGACCCGCTCCGAAGGCGCGGACGCGGGCACCGAGATCCTGATCGACGCCGGCCGCCAGGTCCACCTGCGCGACTGCGGCCGGCCGGTCGGCACCCGCATCGAGGTCGAGCACCTTTTCCACCCCGTGCCGGCCCGGCGCAAATTCCTGAAGAGCGAGCGCACCGAGGCCGCGCACATCGTGCAGTGCGTGCGGCTCTACGCGCTGGCCTGCCCGGGGGTCGCCTTCACCCTGATCGAGGACGGCCGCGCGATCTTCCGCTCCCCCCAATGCGCCGGGCTGGCCGAGCGGGTGGGGGAGATCTTCGGCCGCGAGCTGGCCGAGGCGCTCCTCCCGATCGAGGCGGCGGAGCCCGGCCTGCGCCTGCACGGCCTGATTGCCCGGCCGGGCGCAGCCCGCCCGACCCGCCAGGAGACCATCGGCTTCGTCAACGGCCGGCCGGTGGACAGCCGCACCCTGCATTACGCCCTGATGGAGAGCTACCGGGACGCGCTGCCGGAGGGCCGCTACCCGCCGGCGGTGATCTTCCTCGAATGCGATCCGGCCGCGGTCGACGTGAACGTCCATCCGGCCAAGCGCGAGGTGCGCTTCCGCCAGGAGGCGGCGGTGCGCTCCTTCCTGGTGCGCAGCCTGCTCGGGCGCCTCCGCGGGATCGGCGCGCCCGAGGGCGCCCCGGCCGCGCCGGCCCTGCGCGAGGATCCGGCGCCGGCCTTCGCGCCGCCCCCCGCGGCCGTCCGCCCGGGGCCGCCGGCCGACATCGAGCCCCCCGCCCCCGCGGGAGCGCCGCCCGGTCCGCCCCCCGGCTGGCGCTACCTCGGGACCGCCCACCAGGCCTACGCCCTCTTCGAGACGCCGGCCGGGCTCATCCTGCTCGACCGGCGGGCCGCCGAGGAGCGGATCTGGTTCGAGCGGCTGCAGGCGCGCCCCGGCGCCGGGCCCGCCCCGAGCCAGCGCCTCCTGCTTCCGCTCACCCTGGAATTCGACCCGGTCTCCGCCGCCCTGCTGGAGGAGAGGATCCCCTTCCTGCGCGAGCTCGGCTTCGGGGCCGAGGAATTCGGGCGGCACTGCTTCCGGCTCGAGGGCGTTCCGGAATGGATGGATCCCGCCCAGGCGGAGGCCTTCCTGCGCGAGGTGCTCGGCGCGCTGCGCGAGGGCCGGATCGCGGGGGAGGACGGCGCGGCGGCGCGCGAGCAGTTCGCGCGGCTGGCCGCGGCCCGGGCGGCCCGGCCGCAAGCCGCGCTCGGGGAGGCGGGCATGCTGGCCCTGGCCGGTGAGCTCTTCGCGACCCGCTCCCCCCACGTCAGCCCCTCCGGCCGGCCCACCTGCGTCGAGCTGGGCCACGGCGAGCTGGACCGCCGCTTCGGCCGCTGAGGCGCCGAAGTCCCGCAAAATAAGCCTTTGTCCCGGCCCGGTCCGCGTGGCACAAATCCCGCTGACCTCTGCCATTTCCCTCTTCCGACCTTTCCATGCCTTCCGCCTCCGCCGCCTCCCGCCGCCCCACGCCCGCCGCACCGGTCCTCGTCCCCGGACACCGGGCGAGCGAAGACCCGCCCTCGGAGGTCTTCCGCTCCCTCATCCTCCGGCACCTGACCTCGACCCTGGCGCGCCACGCCGGCTCGGCCGCGCCCCGCGACTGGTGGGTCGCCACCGCCCTGGCGGTGCGGGACCACATCCACGAGCGGATGATCGCCACCCAGGCGGTCCATAATGCGGAGAACGTCCGGCGGGTGTACTACTTCTCGCTCGAGTACCTCCTGGGCCGGCTCTTCGGGAGCAACCTCCTCGCCACCGGCCTCTTCGAGACCGCCCGCGAGGCGCTGGCGCTGCTCGGCCAGGACCTGGACCGGATCCGCGAGGCCGAGACCGACATGGGGCTGGGCAACGGGGGCCTGGGGCGGCTGGCGGCCTGCTTCCTCGATTCGCTCGCCACCCTCGACTACCCGGCGCTGGGCTACGGCATCTACTACGAATTCGGGCTCTTCCGGCAGGCCTTCCAGCAGGGGCACCAGCTCGAGCTCCCCGACAACTGGGCCCTCTTCGGCGACCCCTGGGAGGTGGTGCGGCCGGAGTACACCCAGGAAGTGCGCCTCTACGGCCGGGTGGAGAACGTCTTCGACGACCACGGCAACTACCGCCCCCGCTGGGTCGACACCAAGACCCTGCTCGGGCTGCCCCACGACATCCCCACCGCCGGCTTCGGCACCAAGACGGTCAATCTCCTGCGCCTCTGGGCCTCGAAGTCCACCGAGGACTTCGACCTCGCCGCCTTCAACCGCGGCGGGTACGTCGAGGCGGTGCAGCAGAAGGCGATCGGGGAGACGATCTCGAAGGTCCTGTACCCGAACGACAAGACCGAGAACGGCAAGGAGCTGCGGCTGGTGCAGCAGTACTTCTTCGTCGCCTGCTCGCTGCGCGACATCATCCGCCGGCATTTCCGCAACCCCGCGAATTCCTGGAAAAACTTCGCCGATAAGGTCGCGGTCCAGCTCAACGACACCCACCCGGCGGTCGCGGTCCTCGAGCTGATGCGGATCCTGCTCGACGAGGAGAACCTGCCCTGGGACGAGGCCTGGGCGGTGACGAACCGGACCTTCGCCTACACCAACCACACCCTGCTCCCGGAGGCCCTGGAGAAGTGGGGCGTGGGGCTGTTCGAGAAGGTGCTGCCGCGCCACCTCCAGCTGATCTACAACATCAACGACCGGCTGATGGCCACCTGCGAGGCGACCTGGCCGGGCGACAACGAAAAGAAGCGCACCTGCTCGCTCTTCGAGGAGAACGGCCATAAGCAGGTGCGGATGGCGAACCTCGCCGTGGTGGGCTCGCACGCGGTCAACGGCGTGGCGGCGCTGCACACCGCGCTGCTGAAAAAGCACCTCTTCCCGGACTTCGACCGGCTCTACCCGGGGAAATTCCAGAACAAGACCAACGGCATCACCCCGCGGCGCTGGCTGCTCAAGAGCAACCCCCGCCTGGCCACGCTCATCACCCGCACCCTGGGCGACGCGGACTGGGCCCGCGACCTCGACCGGCTGCGCGGCCTCGAGGCCCATGCCGGGCGCCCGGATTTCCGGGCCGAGTTCCTCGCGATCAAGCGCGCGAACAAGGCGGACCTGGCCAACCTGATCAAGGCGGAATGCGGGGTCGAGGTCTCGCCCGACGCCCTCTTCGACGTCCAGATCAAGCGGCTGCACGAGTACAAGCGCCAGCACCTCAACCTGCTCCACATTCTCGCCCTCTACCGGCGGCTGCTGCAAAACCCCGGCCTCGACCTGGTCCCGCGCGTCTTCATCTTCGGCGCCAAGGCGGCCCCCGGCTACGACGTGGCCAAGAACATCATCCGCGCGGTCAACGTGATCGGCGCCCGGATCAACTCCGACGAGCGCATCGGCGGGCGCCTCAAGGTCGTCTTCCTGCCGAACTACCGCGTCTCGCTGGCGGAGAAGATCATCCCGGCCGCCGATCTTTCCGAGCAGATCTCGACCGCGGGCAAGGAAGCCTCGGGCACCGGGAACATGAAGCTGGCCCTCAACGGCGCCCTGACCATCGGCACGCTCGACGGCGCCAACGTCGAGATCGCCGAGGAGGTGGGGAAGGAGAACATCTTCATCTTCGGCCTGACCGTCGAGGAGGTCGAGGCCCTCTGGGCCCGCGGCTACCGGCCCTGGGACTACTACCAGAAGGACGAGGAATTGCGCGCGGTGGTCGACTGGCTCGGCAGCGACTTCTGGACTCCGGGCGAGCCCGGCGCGTTCGGGCCGGTGCACGGCTCGCTGCTGCAGGGCGGCGACCCGTTCCTGGTCCTGGCCGACTTCCGCGCCTACTGCGACTGCCAGGCCAGGGTGGACGCCGCCTACCGCGACCGCGACGCCTGGGCCCGCAGCGCCATCCTCAACACCGCCCGGATGGGCAAGTTTTCCAGCGACCGCACCATCCACGAGTACGCCCGGGAAATCTGGCGGCTCTCGCCCGCCCGCGTCCCCTGATGCGACTTCCGGCCCTCCTGCTCGCCGCCCTGCTTCCGGCCGCCGCCGCGGCGGCCGGCTTCCATCCGGCGATCGTCTACGACTTCGGGGGCAAGAACGACCGCTCCTTCAACCAGTCGGCCAGCGTGGGCGCCGAGCGCTTCAAGCGGGAGACCGGCGTCGCCTACCGGGAGTTCGAGATCACCAACGCGATCCAGCGCGAGCAGATCATGCGCCAGCTCGCCCAGCACGGCGCCAGCATCATCGTCGCGGTCGGGTTCACCCAGGCCTCCGCCGTGGAGCAGGTGGCGAAGGAGTTTCCGGCGGTGAAGTTCGTGGTGATCGACGGGACGGTGGACCTGCCCAACGTCAGCTCGATCAACTTCCGGGAGCAGGAATCCTCCTTCCTCTGCGGGATGGCGGCGGCGCTGAAGAGCAGGAGCGGCAAGATCGGCTTCGTCGGGGGAATGGACATCCCGCTGATCCGCAAATTCCAGCTCGGGTACGAGGCGGGCGCGCGCTACGTCAACCCGAGGATCGAGATCTTCGCCAACATGACCGGGACCACCCCCGCGGCCTGGATCGACCCCGCCCGGGGCGCCGAGCTGGCCAAGAGCCAGTTCGGCCGGGGCGCGGACGTCGTCTTCCACGCCGCCGGCGCGACCGGCGTCGGGGTGATGCAGGCGGCGAAGGACGCGGGGCTGTTCAGCATCGGCTGCGACAGCGACCAGGACTACCTCCACCCCGGCAGCGTGCTGACCTCGGCGGTGAAGCGGGTGGACGTCGCGGTCTACCAGTCCTTCATGGCGGCGATGCGGGGGACCTGGAAGCCGGGCCCGAAGTCGCTCGGCCTGGCGGAGGAGGGCGTGGGCTACTCGCTGGACGACGACAACCGCTCCGTCCTGACTCCGGACATCCAGCGGCGGCTCGAGCAGGCGAAGGCGGACATCATCGCCGGCAGGGTCAAGGTGCCCGAGTACAAGGAGTGAGTCCCGCCCTCGAGCTGCGAGGCATCGACAAGCGGTTCGGGCCGGTTCACGCGAACCGGGCGGTTTCCCTCTCGGTCGCGGCCGGCAGCGTTCACGGACTGGTGGGGGAGAACGGGGCGGGGAAATCCACCCTGATGAACATCGTCTACGGATTCCACCCGGCGGACGCCGGGGAAATCCGGGTGCGGGGCAGGGCGGTCGAGATCCGCCGCCCCCAGGACGCGATCGCGGCGGGAATCGGGATGGTGCACCAGCACTTCATGCTGGTGGAGACCTTCACCGCCCTGGAAAACGCCGTCCTCGGGGCCGAGGGCGGCGTGAGGCTGTCCGCGGGGCTGGGGCGGGCGCGGGAGGAACTCGAGCGGCTCGGACGCGAGCACGGCCTGGAGGTGCCGCTGGACGAGCCGGTGGCGCGGCTGCCGGTGGGCCTGCAGCAGCGGGTCGAGATCCTCAAGGCCCTGTACCGGGGAGCGGAGATCCTGATCCTGGACGAGCCCACCGCGGTGCTCACCCCGCAGGAGGCGGACAAGCTCTTCGGCCTGCTCCGCCGGCTCCGGGGCCGGGGCAAGGCGGTCATCCTCGTCACCCACAAGCTGCGCGAGATCATGGCGGTCACCGACCGCGTCACCGTCCTGCGCCAGGGGGCGGTCGCGGCCGAAGTGGCCACCGCCGACACCAACCCGCGCGATCTCGCCGAGAGGATGGTCGGGCGCGCGGTGGCGCTGCAGGTCGAGAGGGCCCCCGCCCGGCCCGGCGCCGCCCGGCTGCGGGTGGAGCGGCTCGAGGTCCGCGACCGCCAGGGGACCCCGCGGGTGCGGGGCGTCTCCTTCGAGCTGCGCGCCGGCGAAATCGTCGGCCTCGCCGGCGTGACCGGCAACGGCCAGTCGGAGCTGCTCGAGGCCCTGGCCGGGCTGGCGGAGCCGAGCGCCGGCCGGATCGCGCTCGAGGGCCGGACCCTGCGCCCGGGCGACGACCGGCGCGCGCTCGGCCTGGCCCACGTGCCGGAGGACCGGCTCCGGCTCGGAGCCGTCGCCGCCTTTCCCGCCCAGGACAACGCCATCCTCGGCTACCACGCCGCGCCGGAGTACCGCCGCGGCCCCTGGCTGCGGGCGCGGGCGGTCCAGGCGGACTGCGAGCGGAAGATGGAGGCCTGGGACGTCCGCCCGCCGCTCCCGCGCCAGCGCCTGGGCGCCTTTTCCGGCGGCAACCAGCAGAAGCTCGTCCTGGCGCGGGAGCTCGGGCGGGCGCCGCGCGTGCTGCTGGTCGGCCAGCCCACCCGCGGCGTCGACATCGGCGCGATCGAATTCATCCACCGGCGCCTGGTGGCGCTGCGCGATTCCGGGGCGGCCTTGCTGCTGGTCTCGGTCGAGCTGGACGAGATCCTGGGGCTAGCCGACCGGATCCTGGTGATGGCCGGGGGCGAGATCACCGGCGAGCTGTCCCGCGCCGAGGCGACGGAGGAGAGGCTCGGGCTGCTGATGGCGGGGATCCGCGGGGCGGCGGGGGGGCGCGCGCCATGAGCGCCGCCGGCCCCGCGAAGCTGCCGCGCTGGGCGGAATTCGGGCTGCTGCCCGCGCTCAACCTCGCGGCCGCGCTCCTCCTCTCCGGCCTGGTGGTGCGGGCGATCGGGGAGAGCCCCTGGGCGGCGCTGCGGCTGCTGGCGGCCGGCGCCTTCGGCTCGCCGGAGGCGATCGGCTACACCCTCTACTACGCGACCAATTTCATCTTCACCGGCCTGGCGGTGGCCGTGGCCTGCCAGGCCGGCCTCTTCAACATCGGCGCGGAGGGCCAGGCCTACGTCGGCGGGCTGGGGGCGGGGCTCGTCGCCCTGGGCTGCGGCCACCTGCCGTCCCTCCTCGTCTGGCCGCTGGCCGTCCTGGCCGGCGCCGGCGCGGGCGCGGCCTGGGCCCTCATCCCCGCGTGGCTCCAGGCCCGCCGCGGCAGCCACATCGTCATCACGACGATCATGTTCAACTTCATCGCCTCGGCCCTGATGACCTGGCTGCTCGTCGACGTCCTGATCAAGCCGGGCCAGCAGTCGCCCGAGACCCGGGAATTCGCGGCGGCCGCCTGGCTGCCGACCCTCCACGACCTGCTGGCCAAGGCCGGCGTCGCCGCCGCGCTCTCGCCGCTGAACCTCGCCTTCCTCCTCGCCCTGGCCGCCGCCGCCCTGGTCTGGCTCCTGATCTGGCACACCCCCTGGGGCTTCGCCGTCCGCGTCGTCGGCGCGAACCCCGCCGCGGCGCGCTACGCCGGGATCTCCCCGCCGCGGGTGATCGTCGCGGTGATGCTGCTTTCGGGGGCCCTGGCCGGCTGCCTCAGCCTGAACGAGCTTCTGGGGGTGCAGCACCGCATCCTCCTCGACTTCCCGGCCGGCGCCGGCTTCGTCGGCATCGCCGTGGCCCTGATGGGCCGCAACCACCCGCTCGGGGTGATCCTGGCCGCCGTGCTCTTCGGGGCGCTCTACCAGGGCGGCTCCGAGCTCGCCTTCGACATGCCGCACATCACCCGCGACCTGGTGGTCGTGATCCAGGGGCTGGTGATCCTCTTCTGCGGCGCGCTGGAGAACCTCTTCAAGCGGCCGCTGGCCGCGCTGCTCGCGTCCCGGGCCTGATGGAGACCTACACCCTCGTCGTGCTGCTCCTGGCGGCCACCCTGCGGGTGGCCTCGCCGCTGGTCCTGGCGGCGCTGGGCGGCCTCTTCTCGGAGCGCTCGGGCGTGATCGCCCTCGGCCTCGAGGGCATGATGCTGGCGGCCGCCTTCGCCTCCGCCGCCGCCTCGGCCGCCACCGGCTCCGCCTGGGCCGGCCTGGGGGCGGGGATCGCCGTGGCCTGCCTGCTCGCGCTCCTGCTCGCCTACGCCTGCGTGACCCACGGCGGCAACCAGGTGGTGGCGGCCATCGCCGTGAACATCATGGTCTCGGGCCTGGGGCCGACCCTGGCCCTGGCCTGGTTCGACCAGGGCGGCCAGACCCCGCCGCTGGAGAGCCCCGCGCAGCGCTTCCTGCCGCTGGCCTGGCCCTGGGCCCGCCAGGCCCGCGCCGCCCCCTTCCCCGGGATGGTCTATTCCGAGCTGATCGGGGGGCACAACCTGCTGGTTTATGTCGCCTGGATCCTGGTGCCGCTGAGCGCCTGGGTGCTGTACCGCACCCGCTTCGGGCTGCGGCTGCGGGCGGTGGGCGAGAATCCGGTCGCGGTCGACACCGCCGGGCTCTCGGTGGCGCGCCTGCGCTACCAGGGGGTGCTGGTCTCCGGCGCGCTCTGCGGAGTGGCCGGGACCTACCTGGCCACCGCCGCGAGCTCGGGCTTCGTCCGGGACATGACGGCGGGCAAGGGCTACCTCGCCCTCGCGGCCCTCATCTTCGGCAAATGGAAGCCGCTGCCGACCTTCGGGGCCTGCCTGCTCTTCGCCTTCGCCAACGCCCTGGCCGACCGGCTGCAGGGCGTGCCGCTGCCCTGGGTCGGCGTCGTTCCGGTCCAGTTCATCCAGGCGCTGCCCTATGTCCTGACCGTCCTGCTGCTGGCCGGTTTCGTGGGGGAGGCGGTGGCGCCGAAGGCGATCGGGGTCTCCTACAGCAAGGAGCGCTGAAAGGCGGAGCCCCGGGCGGGGAGGCCCGGATGACGGCGCGCTTGTGCGGAGGGGGCCCGGCCGGCCATGCTCTGCGGCATGGATCCCGCCCTCGCCGCCGCCTACCAGCAGCGCCTTGACCGCCATCTCGGCAAGGCGCCGGACACCGCCCGCGCCCTCTTCGTCGCGGCCAACGCCACCGTCAACGGGGACGTGGTGCTGGGCCCGCTGAGCAGCGTCTTCTACGGCGCGGTCCTGCGCGGCGACATCCAGGAGATCCGGGTGGGCGAGGGGACCAACATCCAGGACAACGCCATCGTCCACCTGGCCGACGAGTACGGCGCCCGCATCGGTGCCTGGTGCACCATCGGGCACGCGGCCATCGTCCACGCCTGCACCATCGGGGACGAATGCCTGATCGGGATGGGGGCGACCGTCCTCGACGGGGCGGTGATCGGGGCGGGCTCGGTCGTCGGGGCGAACGCCCTGGTCCCGCAGCGCTTCACCTGCCCGCCGGGCTCGATGGTCTACGGCTCGCCCGCCAAGGTCGTGCGGCCGCTCCGGCCGGAGGAACGGGCGGGCCTCAGGCCCTGGGCGGAGAAGTACGTCGAGGTCGCCCGGGCCCATGCCCGCCTACAGGCGCTCCAGCGTTAGGAAGGTGTAGCGGAAATGCTCGTCGCGGCCCTCGCGCCGCGCGGCCTCGCGCCAGGGCAGGTGCCGCCATTCCGGGAAGTAGCGGTCGCCCTCGACCTCCGCATGGACCAGCGTGAGGTAGAGCCGGAGCGGCCGGGGGAGGGCGAGCGCCTCCTCGTAGATGCGCTGCCCGCCGCAGAGGTAGATCTCGCCCGGCAGCCCCTCCGCGGCGCGCAGCGCCTGCGGGAACGTCCCGGTCGCCACGGCCCGCGCGCCCGGCGGCAGCGGATGGGCCGTGACGACCACCGCGCGGCGGCCGTCCCGCTGCGCGCCCGGCCAGGTGTCGAAGCAGACGCGCCCGAGCACCACGATCTGCCCGCGGGTCTGCCGCTGGAAGAACGCCCAGTCCTCGGGGATCCGCCAGGGCAGGTGCCCGCCGCGGCCGATGACCCGGTTTTCCGAGCAGGAGACGATGAGGTTGAGCGGCCGGGGGTCCAGGGCGACAGGGCCGCACAGCGCGGCGGCGAAGGCAAGGGAACAAGACGGTTGCCAAGGGCGGCGGCCGCGCGCACCGTCCGCGGCCATGCCGTCCTGTCTGATCGCCGGCGGGGGAGCCGCCGGCTTCTTCGCCGCCATCGCCTGCGCGGAGGCGCGGCCGGGCCTGGAAGTGACCCTGTGCGAGGCCGCGCCCAGGCCGCTGGCCAAGGTCCGCATCTCCGGCGGGGGCCGCTGCAACGTGACGCACGCCTGCTTCGAGCCGCAGGAACTCGTCCTCGGCTACCCCCGCGGCGCGCGCGAGCTGCTCGGCCCCTTCCACCGCTGGCAGCCCCGCGACACCGTGGCCTGGTTCGCGGAGCGGGGCGTCGAGCTGAAGACGGAGGAGGACAAGCGGATGTTTCCGGTCACCGACGATTCCGCCACGGTGGTGGACTGCCTCCTGGGCGCGGCGGAGAGGGCCGGGGTCCGGTTGCGGACCAGGACCGCGGTGGAAGCCGCGCGGACCGCGCCCGGCGGCTTCGAGGTCCGGCTGGGCACCGGCGAGACCGTGGCCTGCGAGCGGCTGCTGCTGGCCACCGGCGGGGGGCGCGAGTCGGCCGGCCTGGCAATCGCCCGGAGCCTGGGGCACGCCGTCGAGCCGCCGGTTCCCTCGCTCTTCACCTTCCACATCGACGATCCCCGGCTCCGGGGCCTGGAGGGCATCTCCGTCCCCGACGCCTCCGCGGCGCTCGCCGGCACCAAGCTCGCCGCCCGCGGCCCCGCGCTGGTCACCCACTGGGGCCTGAGCGGGCCGGCCATCCTCCGCCTTTCCGCCTGGGGCGCGCGCGAGCTGGCCGCGCGGGACTACCGCTTCACGCTGACGCTGGCCTGGCGCGCCGGCCTGTCGCCGGACCAGGCGCGGGCGGAGCTGGCCGCGGCCCGGACGGCCCATCCCAAGCGGCAGGTCTCCGGCTGGAACCCCTTCGGCCTCCCTGCCCGGCTCTGGGAGCGGCTCGCCTGCGCCGCGGCGCCGGCCGGCGCCCTCTGGGGCGGCGCCTCCAACGCCGCGCTCCAGGCGCTGGCCGCCGAGGTGACCGCGGGCTCCTACGCCGTCGCCGGCAAGAGCCTGAACAAGGAGGAGTTCGTCACCTGCGGCGGCGTCCGCCTCGGCGAGGTCGACTTCCGGACGATGCAGAGCCGCCTGGTCCCGGGGCTGTTCCTCGCCGGGGAGGTGCTCGACATCGACGGCGTCACCGGGGGCTTCAACCTCCAGTCCGCCTGGACCACGGGCCGGATCGCCGGCCTCGCGATGGCCGGTTAGGCCGGGACGATCCGGATGCTCTCCACCCCGACGCGCTCGATGGGGGTGCTCTTCTCGCCGCCGTCGCCCGCCTTGGTCGGGACGCCCGCGAGCTTCTCCAGCACGTCGTCCCCCTTGATCACCTCGCCGAAGGCCGTGTACTGGCGGTCGAGGAAGGAGGCGTTGCCGTGGCAGATGAAGAACTGGCTGCCGGCCGAGTCGGGGTGGGCCGAGCGGGCCATGGAAATGACCCCGCGCTGGTGCGACTTGCCGTTGAATTCGGCCTTGAGCTTGTAGCCCGGGTCGCCGGTGCCGGGCATGCCGCTGGCGCCCTCCTTGGTGTTGGGGCAGCCGCCCTGGATCATGAAGCCCTTGATGATGCGGTGGAAGGCGGTGCCGTCGTAGAAGCCGGCCCGCGCCAGCTTCTTGAAGTTTTCCACCGTCTTGGGGGCCACGTCGGGCCAAAACGCGATGGTCATTTCGCCGTATCCGGTCTTGATCACGGCGTTTTCAGCAGGGGAGGGTGTGCTCATTGAACCACAGCGAACTCCTGCTTCCCACCTGCCGCAAGACCAATTCGCCGTTGAGGAAAATCCGGCTAGGGTCTAGCAGTTTGCATCCCTCCACCGCCATGACCGCCCCCCCCGCCGCCCGTTGGGCCGAGGAGCTCGCCCGGTTCCTCCGGCGCGAGCCGGGCGTGAGCGCGCTCCGGATCGACCCGGCCGCGCACAAGGTGGCGGTGGCGACGGTCGGGCAGATCGACCTGCAGGACTTCGAGGCGCGGCTGGCCGAGACCATCGCGGCGATCGAGTCGGACCTCGACGCGCGCCGCAGCGCGGCCGTCCCGGCCGGCTTCTCGCTGCGGCGGGAGGGCGAGGCCCTGGTCCTGGGCCGGGACTCCTGCGCGACGGCGGAGCGGCTCTGGCTCTGGCGCGAGATGGAATGGCCCGAGATCCGGGCCGAGACCGGCGAGGTCGAAAGCGAATGGCGGACCCTGGCGGCGCTGGCGGCGGCCTGCGGCGGCCTGGGCATCATCGGCGGCCTGGCGCAGCACCTCCTCCCGGGGACGCCGGCCGCGGCCCGCGCGATCTACGCCGCCGCCCTCCTGGCCGGCGGCTGGGACGCGGCCGTCGACACCTGGGGAAACCTGCGCAAGCGCGAGATCGACATCCATTTCCTCATGCTGGCCGTGGCGGTGGGGGCGGTCGCCATCGGCGCCTGGGCGGAGGCGGTCATCCTGCTCTTCCTCTTCTCCACCTCCGGGGCGATGGAGGAGTACGCGCTGGCCCGGACCCAGCGCGAGGTCAGCGCCCTGCTCAAGAGCGCGCCCAAGCACGCCACGGTCCTGGGCCCGGACGGGGAGGAGCGCGAGGTCGCGGTCGCCGAGCTGAAGGTCGGCCAGCGGGTGCGGGTGCGTCCGGGCGAGGCCTACCCCGCGGACGGAACCGTGGCGCGCGGTAAGAGCGCCAGCGACGAGGCGGCGCTGACCGGCGAGGCCCAGCCGGTCGAGAAGCGCCCCGGCGATTCGGTCTTCAGCGGCACGCTCAACCTCTGGGGCGCGGTGGACTTCGACGTGGCGCGGCTGCCGGCCGAGAGCACGCTCCAGCGCATCATCCGCCTGATCCAGACCGCCCAGAAGCTCAAGGCCCCGAGCGAGCGCTTCACCGACCGGTTCGGGACCGGCTACACCTATTTCGTCATCGGGCTGGCCGCCTCCATGTTCCTCATCTGGTGGCTGGGCTTCCACCTGCCCCCCTTCCGCAACCTGCCCGGAGAGCGCTCGGCCTTCTACCGCGCCATGACCCTGATGGTGGTGGCGAGCCCCTGCGCCCTGGTGCTCTCGATCCCCTCGGCCATCCTGGCGGCGATCGCCTGGGGCGCGCGCCACGGCGTCCTCTTCCGGGGCGGCGCGGCGATCGAGAACCTCGCGGGGGTGCGCGCGGTGGCCCTGGACAAGACCGGCACGCTCACCACCGGAGAATTGGCGGTGGTCGCGAGCGAGAGCTTCCCGCCGGGGCGCGAGGCCGAGGTGCTCGAGCTGGCCTACGCGCTGGAAAGCCAGTCCCAGCACCCCATCGCCCGGGCCATCGTGCGCCACGCCCGGCAGCAGGGGGTGCGCCGCCGGGAAGTGGAGGATTTCCAGTCGCTGACCGGCCAGGGGCTGCGGGCCCGCGTGGACGGCGGCACGCTCCTGCTCGGCCGGCGCGAGCTGCTCGAGACCGGGGCCCTTTCGGGCTGGGCCCGCGAACTGCCGCCGGCCGCCGCGGAGCTGACCGAGGTCTGGGTGATCGGCAGCGGCCTGGTCGGACGGGTCCTCCTGCGCGATCAGATCCGGGAGCGTTCCCGGGCGGTCCTGCAGGAGCTGAAGGCCGCGGGCCTGCGGACCGTCATGCTCACCGGGGACCGGCGCCACGCCGCCGAGGCGGTCGCGAAGGAGCTCGGGGTGGACGAAGTCCGGGCGGGCCTCTCTCCGGAGGGCAAGGTCGAGGCGATCCAGGCGCTGCGCCAGGAGGGCCTGCGGGTCGCGATGGTCGGTGACGGCGTCAACGACGCCCCCTGCCTGGCGGCGGCGGACGTCAGCGTGGCGATGGGGGCCCGCGGCAGCGACGCCGCCCTCGAGCAGGCCGAGGTCATCCTGATGCACGACCGGATCGAGAACTTCCTCGCCGCGCTGCGGCTCAGCCGCCGCGCCGAGCGGATCATCCGCCAGAACCTGACCCTGGCGCTCGGGGTGGTGGTGGTGATGGTGGTCGCCACCGCGGCCGGCTCGGTCCCGCTGGTGCTGGGCGTGGGAGCCCACGAGGGCAGCACCCTCGTCGTCTGCCTCAATTCGCTGCGGCTGCTCTTCGGGCGGAACGACTGAGCGCGCTCACGGCAGCGCCGTGCACAGTTCGACCAGCGTGCCGTCGGCGTCGCGCACATAGGCGACCACCTGTCCCCAGGGCTTCGTCGCCGGCTCGGCGACGGAAGCCGCACCCGCCTCCAGCGCCCGGCGGTACGCGGCGGGCACGTCGGCGCTGATCAGGGCGATCTCGAAGCCGAGGGGCGGGAGGCCGGGGCCGGAAACGGTCACTCCCTGGCCGGTGTGCTCCCGCACCAGCGCGAGGCTGGCGAAGGCGAGCCGGGCCGCCCCGGTCTCCAGTTCCCCGTAGGCCTTGCCGTTGTCGCTGTGGTAGAAGCGGCGCGCCAGACCGAAGGCGCGCTCGTAAAAGGCCAGGCTCTTCTCCACATCGGGGACGTAGAGAATGACGTAGCCGAGGGACGGGATGGGCGAGGACATGGCGGAGGACGGGTTGGCCGGGGGGATAGGGAGGGACAGCCTCCGTCGGGCCCGGAGGAGCGCCGGCGGAGGCTGCCTGGCCCCAGCCTAGCAGGAATCCGGCGCGGGGTCTTGAACAAATCCGACATCCCCGCTGCCGGCCGCGAGCTCGGCCGCGTAAGCGGTGGGCGTGACGCCGGAGAGCGTCCGGAACTCGCGCGCCAGGTGTGCCTGGTCGGCGAATCCGGCCGCGGCCGCCACGTCGGCCCAGCCCGGCCGGGCCGGACGCTCCAGCGCGGAAAGCGCCGCCTTGAAGCGGGCGATGCGCGCCAACGCCTTGGGGGGGACTCCGACTGCTGCGCGAACTTCCGCTCCAGCTGGCGCGAGCTGAAGCCGGTCGACGCCTGCAGCTCGCCGATGCGCAGCCTTCCTTCCGTCCCTTCGATGCGCGCCACGCAGTGCGCCGTCGCCGGGTCGCAGGGCGCCCCGCGAAGGCGCCGAGACAGGATCGGAACCAGCAGGCCGAGGCGCCCCGGAGCCGCGCACTCGCCCAGCCGGTGCCAGAGCCGGGAGGCGGCCGGCCCCCAGAAATGCCCGAGATCCACCCGGGCGTCCCGCAGCTCGTCGGCGCGGCTGCCCAGCGCCCCCGCCAGCGCGCCGGCCCTGAACCGGACTCCCAGCAGGTCGGCGCGGCCCCGCAGCTCCACCACCTTGGCGGTCGTCATCGTGCCGACCACCGAGGCCCGAATTCCCGTGGCGGCGGTGAAGTCGAAGATGAGGTCCATGCAGCCGTCCGGGACCACCCGGTGCCGGGTCGGGGCCGCCGGCGCCGGCGCCGCGCTGGTCCAGAAGCACTCGATGGAGGGGGCGAGCTCGCGCCCCGGCGGAATTTCGCGGTACGCGGGGGGAGGGACCATGCCGCGAACCCCGCTAGTCCTCGATCCAGACCTGGTCGCCCGCGCGCACCTGGTCGTAGAGCTCGATGACGTCGAGGTTGCTGAGCAGCACGCAGCCGGCGCTCTGCGGCTGGCCCAGCCGCTCCTCCCGGTTGGTGCCGTGGATGTAGACGTAGCGCTCGTAGGTGTCGACGTCGCCGCCGAGGTTCACGCCCGGCTCCAGGCCCCGCAGCCAGAGGATCCGGGTCGTGACCAGGTTCTCCCTCACCTCCGCCGGGATCTCCGAGAAATGCCGGCCGGTGGGCACCCGCGAGTCGAAGACCATTCCCGCCGGCTGGCCGGCGCCGATCCGCTCGGCGATCTCATGCAGGCCGCGCGGAGTGCCGAGCGAGTTCTTCAGGTTGGACGGCGGACGCCGGGAAGTGGATACGACATAGCTCTTTACCAACCCGCCGCGGCGGTAGAATTGCAGGGTGGAGCGGCCGATGCGCACCACCAGCTGCCGCTCTGTTGGCTTGATCCCCAGGCGCCCCAGGGCTTTACTTAACGGTTCGCACGAAGATTCCATGAATAGTAAGTCCTCACTCGCCGTCGCTATCGTCGGGGCCACCGGCGCCGCCGGTCAAGAACTGCTGCAGCTGCTGCATTCCCGGAACTTCCCCCTCGGGACGCTGCGGCTCTACGCCTCGGCCCGTTCCGCCGGCAAGACGGTGGAGGCCGCCGGCCAGCGCTACGTGGTGGAGGAGGCGAAGCCGGGGATCTTCGCGGATCTGGACGTGGCGTTCTTCGCCGCGGGCGGCCCGACCACCCGCGCGCTCGCGCCCGAGGCGGTGAAGGCGGGCTGCCTGGTCATCGACAAGAGCTCGGCCTACCGGATGGACCCGGCGGTGCCGCTGGTCATCCCGGAGATCAACCCCGAGGCGCTGCGCGGCCACCAGGGCATCATCGCCAATCCCAACTGCTCGACCGCGGTCGCCTTGATGGGGCTTTTCCCCCTCCACCGGCGCTTCGGCCTCAAGCGCTACTTCGCCGCCACCTACCAGTCGGTCTCCGGCACCGGCGTCGCCGGGGTGCGCGAGCTCGAGGGGCAGATCCAGGCCCACGTCAAGGGCGGCGAGCCCGCCCGCGCGGTCTACGCCTATCCCATCGCCTTCAACGTGATCCCGCAGGTCGACTCCTTCGGGGCCAACGGCTACACCGGCGAGGAGTCCAAGATCGAGCAGGAGAGCCGCAAGATCCTCGGCCTCCCCAACCTGCCCGTCTCGGCCACCTGCGTCCGGGTGCCGGTCGTCCGCGCCCACTCGGTCGCGATCAGCGCGGAATTCGAGCAGCCGGTCGACGTGGCGGCGGCCCGCGAGGCCGTCGCCGCCTTCTCCGGCGCCGAGCTGGTCGACGATCCCGCCCACCAGAAGTATCCGACCCCGCTCGACTTCAGCCGGCAGGTGAAGTGCGGGGTGGGGCGCATCCGCCGCGACACCGCCTTCGGGAACGGCCTGGCCTTCTGGGTGAGCGGCGACAACCTCTGGAAGGGCGCCGCGCTCAACGCCATTCAGAACGCCGAGCTGCTGGTCCGCGAGGGCCGGCTCAAGCCCAAGGGCGTCTTGGTGGGGTAGCTCAGCGGTTAGAGCAGGGGTTTTACACGCCCAAGGTCGGGGGTTCGAATCCCTCCCTCACCACCAGCTTGACGCCCAAGCCCCCCGCAAATAGGTCTTTCCGTTCCCACCGCGGCGCTCCCGCCTTTCATGCGACACACCATCTCCGTTCTGGTCGAAAACAAGTTCGGCGTCCTGGCCCGCCTGTCCGGGATGATCTCCGGGCGCGGGTTCAACATCGATTCCCTCAACGTCGCCCCGACCCAGGACCCCACGCTTTCCCGGCTGACGATGGTGCTCAACGGGGATGACGCCGCGCTCGACCTCTGCACCAAGCAGCTGCGCAAGCTGATCAACGTGGTGGAGATCTCCGACTTCAAGGGCGAGCCCCCGGTGGCGCGCGAGCTGGTCATGGTCAAGGTCCGGGCCGACGCCAAGCGCCGCCAGGAGATCTTCCAGATCATCGAGGTCTGCCACGCCCGGATCGTCAGCATGACCCCCGACACCCTGATCGTCGAGGTCTCGGAGGAGGAGGAGAAGATCGCCAACTTCCTCAACCTGATCGAGCCCTTCGGCATCGTCGAGCTGGCCCGCACCGGCCGGCTCGCCCTCAAGCGCTGAACCCTTTCCTATGCCCGCCAAAGTCTACACCGACAAAGACGCCGATCTCGGCGCGTTCCGCAACAAGACCCTCGCCGTCCTCGGCTACGGTTCGCAGGGCCACGCCCACGCGCTCAACCTGAGGGACAGCGGCTGCAAGGTCATCATCGGCCTCTACGCCGGCTCCAAGTCGGCCAAGGTCGCGAAGCAGCACGGCTTCAAGGTGGTCGAGACCGGCGAGGCGGTCCGCCGCGCGGACGTCATCATGGTCGGCCTGCCTGACATGAAGCAGGCGAGCGTCTACCAGAACGACATCCTGCCCAATCTGAAGCCGGGCAAGACCCTCCTCTTCAGCCACGGACTGGCGATCCACTTCGGCCTGATCAAGGCGCCGAAGGGCGTGGACGTGATCATGGTCGCCCCCAAGGGCCCCGGCCACCTCGTCCGCCGCCTCTACGTCGAGGGCAAGGGCATGCCGGCCCTGATCGCGGTGCTGCACGGCAGCTCCAGCCGGGCCAAGCGCAACGCCCTGGCCTGGGCCAAGGGCATCGGCTCGACCCGCGCCGGAGTGCTCCAGACCACCTTCAAGGAGGAGACCGAGACCGACCTCTTCGGGGAGCAGGCCGTCCTCTGCGGCGGCGCCAGCGCCCTGGTGCAGGCGGGCTTCGAGACCCTGGTCGAGGCCGGCTACCAGCCCGAGATGGCCTACTTCGAGTGCCTGCACGAGCTGAAGCTGATCTGCGACCTGATGTACGAGAGCGGCATCGCCGGGATGCGCTTCTCCATCTCCGAGACCGCCAAGTACGGCGACATCACCCGCGGCCCGCGCGTGATCGACCGCCGGACCAAGCAGGAGATGAAGCAGATCCTCCGCGAGATCCAGACCGGCCAGTTCACCCGCCAGTGGGTGCGCGAGTACAAGGGCGGCCTGAAGAACTACAACCGCCTGCTGAAGAAGGGCGAGAAGCACCTGATCGAGAAGACGGGCTCGCGCCTGCGCTCGATGATGCCCTGGATGTCGAAGAAGAACATCAAGGGCGTCCAGGCGAGCTACTGAGCCCCGTGAGCGCCCCCGCCCATCCCCTGGCCGGGAAGCGGGTGGCCGTCACCCGCACCCGCGAACAGGCCTCGGAGCTCACCGCGCGCCTGGCCGCGCTCGGCGCCGAGGTGCTGGAGCTGCCCGTGCTCCGCATCACCAGGGAGATCCCGAGGGAGACCCTGGCGGACGTGATGCTCGAGTTCGGCAGCTACGACTGGCTGGTCTTCACCAGCGCGAACGGGGTACGGCATTTCTTCGAGGAGTTCTTCCGGCTCTTCGACGACATCCGCTCCCTCGGCCTGATCCGGATCGCCTGCGTGGGCGATGGGACCGGACGGCGCCTGGCCGAGCTGCACCTCAAGATCGAATGCCAGCCCGCGGTGGCGACGGCCGAGGCCCTGGCCGAGGCCCTGGTCGAGACCGGCAGCCTGGACAGCGCCAAGATCCTGGTGGTGACCGGCAACCTCAACCGCGACACCCTGACGAAGAAGCTCGAGGCGGCCGGCGCGATCGTGGACGAGCTGCCGGTCTACAAGACCGAGCCCGTCGATCTGTCCGGGAGTCCGGCCGCTGCGGACTTCCGGAAGCGGGGGGCCGACGCCGTCCTCTTCGCCAGCTCCTCCTCGGTCGAATCCTACCTCGGGCAGGGCCGGGCCCTCGCCCTCGAGGCCGGGGCCCGGCAGCCGCTGCGCGGCAGCATCGGCCCGCAGACCAGCGCAATGCTGAGGAAGCACAAGCTGGCGCCCGACTTCGAGGCGGAGAACCCCGGCCTCGACGCGCTGGTGGCCGCCCTGGTCCGCCGCCTGGCGAAGCCATGATCGGCGGCATCCGCCTGAAGGTCTGCGGCCTGACCCATCCCGCGGACGTCGCGGCGGCGGCGGCCAGCGGGGCGGACTGCCTCGGCTTCATCGTCCATCCCGACTCCCCGCGCCACGTCGCGCCCGAGCGGCTGCGGGAGCTGACCGCCGTAGCCCGGGAATGGAAGAGCGTGGCGGTGAGCGTCGCGCCCTCGCCCGAGGACCTGCGCCGGCTGGCGGGGCTCGGGGCGGATTTCCTGCAGGTGCACTTTCCGATCGAGATGCCCTTCGCCGTGCTCCAGGCCTGGTCGCAGGCCGCGGGCCCCGGCCGGCTCTGGCTCGCGCCGCGGCTCCCCCCCGGGCTCGACCTGCCGCCCGGCTGGCTGGCGCTGGCGGACACCTTCCTCCTCGACACCTACGACCCGGCGAAATTCGGGGGCACCGGCCGGACCGGCGACTGGGACAAGTTCCGGCGCCACGCCGCGCGGCATCCCGAGAAGACCTGGATCCTCTCCGGAGGCCTCGAGCCCGGGAACGTAGGGGCGGCGCTGGAGCAGGGCGCCCGCTTCCTCGACGTCAACAGCGGGGTCGAGTCCGCCCCCGGCCGGAAGGATCCGGCGAAGCTCGCGGCGCTGGCCGCGGCGATCCGATCGCACCCTCGGCCTGCAGCAGGCGGCGCTTGATCGCCTCGCCGAAGGCGAAGCCGGTGAGCGAGCCGTCGCTCCCCACCACCCGGTGGCAGGGCAGGAGCAGGCAGATCGGGTTGGCGCCCATCGCACCGCCGACCGCCCGCGGGGATCCGCCGATTTCCGCGGCGAGCTCCCCGTAGGTCCGGGTCCTGCCCGCGGGGATCCGCGCCAGCGCCCTCCAGGCCTTGAGCCGGAAGGGCGTGCCCGACGGGGCCAGCCGGAGCCGGAACGGCCGGCGCGGGTCCGCGAAATACGCCTCCACCGCCCGCCGGGCGGCGGAGGCGCGGCGGTCGTCGCGGACAAGACGGCCCGGCCCGAGGCGGGAGCGGAGGCGGGCCCGGCCGCCGAAGGCGGTGGCGGCGACCGCGCCGGAGGGATCGAGGGCGAGCGAGAAGGGGCCCGCCGGCGTGCGGAAGGTGGACCAGTAGTAGGTGGGTGCGGATTTCATGGAAGGGGCTGCTTGAGCTGCCAGAGGTGGGCCGTGGCCAGGCTGCGGTGGGGCGAGAACACTGCCATCAGCCTGCGGGTGGCGTCGGCGTCCGGGCGCTCCTCGAGCGCAAAGAGCGCCTGCAGGCCGCTGGCGAGGCCGGTGTCCCCCAGGGGGACGCAGTCGGAGAAGCCGAGGGCGCGCATCATCAGATAGTTGACGGACCAGGGCCCGAGGCCGCGGACGGAGAGCAGGGTCCGCTCGGCGCGGGTGGCCGACATCGCCCGCAGCGCCCCGAGGTCCAGCGTGCCCGCCGCCACCTGCCGCGCGGCCGCGATCAGGTACTCCGCCTTGCGCTGCGAGAACTGCAGCGGACGCAGGTCCGCGGGCTCGAGCGCCGCCACCGCCGCGGCGCCGGGCGGGGCATGCAGCCCCTCCCCGACGGGCGCGCCCACCTTCTCGATCAGCCGCCGGCGCAGCGTGCAGGCGAAGGAGAGGGTGATCTGCTGGCCGATGATGGCCCAGGCGAGCCCGTCGAAGGGGGAGGGGACCTGGCTGAGCCTCAGCCCGGCCCGCCCCGCGACCAGCCGGGCCAGCCCCGCCTTGCGGGCGAGCCGGGCCAGCCCCCCCGCGTCCTGGTCGAGCCCCGCCAGGCCCGAGACGATCCGGTGCAGCTCCGCTCCTCCGCCCCGGTCGGCCTCAGCCTCGATCCGGCCCGGCGCCAGCCGGAGGGTGAGCAGGGCCGGCCCGCTCTCCAGCCTGACCCCGCAGCGGTAGAGGCCGCCCTCGAGCCGCTCGCTCACGCTCTGCGCGTCCCGCCCCAGCGCGCGCCGCAGGTAGGGCAGGGGATAGCCCGGCGGCAGCGCCAGGACGAAGCGGCGGCTCTCGCGCAGCCCACGGTAGGTGGCCGGAGTGAGGCCGTGGTGCAGCTTGAACTTCTCGTGGAACGCCGAGAGGGAGTCGAAGCCGGATTCGGCGGCGATCTCCGCCACGCCCGCGTCCGAGCCGAGCAGACGGCCGCGAGCGGCGGCCAGCCGGGCGCGCAGCAGCACCTCCGCCGGGGTGGCGTGGTAGTGCCGGCGAAACAGCTCGAAGAGCCGGGTCGCGCCGAAGCCGGAGCGGCGGACGATGGCGCCGGCGTCGCCGAAGCGGGCGGGCTCCGCCCGGATCTCGCCGACCAGCCGCTCGACCGACTCGAGCACCGGGTCGGCCCCCCGGGCGAAGTCGTCCGGATGGCACTTGCGGCAGGAGCGGAAGCCCGCGGTGCGGGCCGCATCCGCGGTGGGAAAGAACCGCACGTTGGCGCGATGCGGCCTGCGGGCGCGGCAGGAGGGCAGGCAGTAGATGCCGGTGGTGCGCACCCCGATGAAGAAGGCGCCGTCGTAGGCCGGGTCCCCGGCCGCGAAGCGCGCCCACATCTGGCTGTCCGTCATCCGCATGGCCCAGGTTAGCACAGCGGGCCGGGGCTGTCGTCCGGTTTCTTCCGCCTTAATCCCGGCTTCATAATCGCCTCACTGGCAAGCAGCAGTGTAACCGCCGCCCAGCCGCGCCGTCTCCTCGTCCGTTCCTCATATCCATCCAATGAACTCCACCCTCAAAACCAGACTGACGGCGATCGGCCTCGCGCTCTTCGCCTGCGCCCCCTTCGTGAGCGCCCAGGACGGCGGCGCCACGCCGCCCCCCCCGCCCCCCGCCTCCGGCGGATCCGACGCCGGCTCCGAAACCCCGCCTCCCCCCCGACGCGGCCGCGGCGGCCGCGACATGCTGGCCCCGCTGCTCGCCCAGGTCAGCAACCTGACCGACGACCAGAAGGCCAAGATCGCCGCCATCCAGCAGGACGTGCGGGGCAAGGGCCGCGCCATCCGCGAGGATGACTCCCTCTCCAACGAGGACCGCCGCAAGAAGATCATGGACCTGATGAAGAGCACCAACGACCAGGTCCGCGCCATTCTCACCCCCGACCAGCAGAAGCAGTGGGACGCAGCCGTGGCCTCCGCCCCCCGCCGCGGCGGCGGCCGGCGCGGCGGCGGCGAGGGGGCGGGAGCGCCTCCGGCCGACGCGCCTCCGCCACCGCCTCCTCCTCCACCCGCCCAGTAAGGCGCGGCGCCTTCGGCCCGGAACCCTGGTTCCGGGCCTTTTTCGTGCTTCCCGGCCCGGCCGGCGCAGGACGCCTACCAGCCCCCGCCCTTGCCGCGCATGGCCTCGAGCTGGCGCAGCATCTTCTTATCCCCGCCGCCCTTCATCATCTTCATCATCTTCTGCATGGCCTGGAACTGCTTGATGAGCTGGTTCACGTCCGCGATCTTGGTGCCGGAGCCGTCGGCGATGCGCTGGCGCCGGCTGCCGTTGAGCAGCTCGGGCTTGCGCCGCTCCTGCGGGGTCATCGATCGGATGATGGCCTCGGTCTTCCCCATCTGCTTTTCCGCGTCGCCGTCCAGCTTCACCCCGCTCAGCCCCGGCATCATGCCGAGGATGTTCTGCATCGGCCCGAGCTTCTTGATCTGCTGCATCTGGGCCAGGAAGTCCTCGAGGTCGAACTCGGCCTTGCGCAGCTTCTCCGCCATCCGCTGCGCCTCCTTCTCGTCGATCGCGCTCTGCGCCTTCTCCACCAGGGAGACCACGTCGCCCATCCCCAGGATGCGCGAGGCCAGCCGGTCGGGGTGGAAGGGGTCGAAGTCCCCGGCCTTCTCGCCGGTGCCGACGAACTTGATCGGGACCCCGGTGATGGACTTGATCGAGAGGGCGGCGCCGCCGCGGGCGTCGCCGTCCATCTTGGTCAGGATCAGGCCGGTGAGCTGCAGCGCCTCGTGGAAGGCCTTGGCGACGTTGACCGCCTCCTGTCCGAGGGCGCCGTCCACCACCAGGAGCACCTCCTCGGGCTGGACCCGCTCGCGCAGCCGCTGGACCTCGGCGATCAGGTCCTGGTCGATCTGCAGGCGGCCGGCGGTGTCGAAGAGGACGGCGTCCTGGCCGCCCTCCCGGGCCAGCTCCAGGGCGCGCGCGCCCAGCGCCGGCACGTCGGGGTTGCCGCGCTCGGCGGCGAAGGCCAGCTCCTCCTGCCGCGCCAGGATCTCCAGCTGGTCGATGGCGGCCGGTCGATAGACGTCGCAGGCGGCCAGCAGCGGCCGGTAGCCCCGGGACTTGAGCAGGCGGCCGAGCTTGGCGGTCGAGGTGGTCTTGCCCGAGCCGTGGAGCCCCACCAGCATGATCTTGAGCGGCCGGGCGGGGCTGAGCCCGCTTTCGCCCTCGCCCAGGAGCCGGACCAGCTCGTCGTGGATGATCTTGACGATCTGCTGCCCCGGGGTGACCCCCTTCAGGACCTCCTGCCCGGCGCACTGCGCCTGGACCCGGTCGACGAAGTCCTTCGCCACCTGGAAGTGGACGTCCGCCGTCAGCAGGGCGGTGCGCACCTCCTGCAGGGCCTCGGCCACGTTGGCCTCGGTCAGCCGGCCGTTGCCGCGCAGGGTGCGCAGCGCCTGGCCCAGTCTCTCGGTCAGCGATTCGAACATCCGCCGAACTCTTGCGAATTCGGCGGGATTATCAAGCTGCCGCGGGGACCCCGGCCGCCTCGGTCAGCGCCGCCAGCTCCTGCTCCAGGCCGGCGAGGGCCTCCACCTCGCGGCGGCCCAGGAAATCGGTCAGCTTCTCCGCCGCGCGCATCGCGCCGAGGCTGAGGCAGGCGCCCCTCAGGCCGCTGGCGCGGACCAGCAGCTTCTCCAGGTCGGCCGCGGCGGGCTCGGCCCGGAGCTGGGCGATCCACTCGCGGATGTCGCTGAGGGTGGCGTGGAGCAGCGCCTTGTGGGTGTCCTCGTCGATGCCCAGGCGCCGGCAGACGTTCGCCACGTTCTCCAGCGGCGCCCCGCGGGCGGGGGCGGCCGGCAGCTTCGACTCGATCTGCTTGAGCTTCGCCAGCACCCGGTCGCGGGTGTACGGCTTCACGAAGTAGCCCGAGACGCTGTAGCCGGCGGCGCGCTCGACCGTGGCGCGGTCGTTGGCCGCGGTGCAGAGCACGACCGGCAGCTTGGCCAGCCGGGCGTTGGCGCGGATCCGCTCGACCAGCTCGAGCCCGTCCACCCCGGGCATCTGGATGTCGAGGATGCAGGCGTCGAAGGCCTGGGCCGGATCGAGCAGGGCGTTCCACGCCTCGGTCCCGTCGCTGGCCAGGGTCAGCGCATGGCGGCCGTCCGACTCGAGCATGCGGCGAAGCAGCTCGCGGGAGACCTTGTCGTCTTCGGCAATAAGGATGCGCATCGCGGGTGGTCTTGAGCATCCTATATCGTCACCGCCGGGCCTAATTTTAGCTCCGGGACGGCCAAAAATTAGGGTGGCTTAATCCCTTGGGATCATGCGATTCTGCGCCTTCCATGAATCCCGTGCTCAAGCTCCTGGCCGAGGGCGGCAACCTCAGCACCGCGCAGATGGCGCAGGTGGCCGGGCTGTCCCAGGCGGAAATCGAGCGGCACCTCGAGCAGCTGCGCCAGGACAAGGTGTTCCTGGGCTGGCGCGCGGTCCTGGACCTCTCCCGCGAGGCCTCGGCCGCGGTGCGGGCGGTGATCGAGGTCAAGATCACCCCGGAGCGGGGCGGGGGCTTCAACCGCCTGGCCGACCGGATCAGCCGCTTCGACGAGGTCGAGTCCTGCTACCTGATGTCGGGCGGCTACGACCTGCTGATCTTCGTCGCCGGCCCGAGCCTGCAGAAGGTCGCCAGCTTCGTCTCGGAGCGGCTCTCCACCATCGAGGGCGTCCTCTCCACCAGCACCCACTTCATGCTGCGCTCCTACAAGGAGGGCGGCTACCTCATCGGAGCCCCGGCCGAGCCCACCGGGCGGCTGAAGGTCGCTCCGTGAACGATCCCAAGCGCTACATCGCCCGCCACGTCGTCGATCTGCCCAAGTCGGGGATCCGCGACTTCTTCGAGATCGTCGCCAAGATGAGCGACGTGATCTCGCTCGGCATCGGCGAGCCGGACTTCGACACGCCCTGGCACATCCGCGAGGCGGCGATCTACGCCCTGGAGCGGGGGAAGACCCACTACACCTCCAACCTCGGGCTGATCGAGCTGCGCCGCGCCATCAGCGCCTACGTGGCGAAGCACTACCAGCTGGCCTACCGCCCGGAGAGCGACGTGATCGTGACCGTCGGCGTCTCCGAGGCGATCGACCTGGCGCTGCGGGCGCTGGTCGACCCCGGCGACAAGGTCCTCTTCCACGAGCCCTGCTACGTCTCCTACCACCCGAGCGTGACCCTGGCCCACGGCCAGGCGATCGGCGTCACCACCCGCGCCCAGGACGGCTTCGCCCTCAACGCCGAGGACATCGCGCGGGCCTGGGAGCCCGGCTGCAAGGTGCTGATGATGAACCTGCCGTGCAACCCCACGGGCGGCACCTGCGACCGCGAGCGGCTGGAGAAGATCGCGAAGTTCGCGGTGGAGAAGGACCTGATCGTGCTCAGCGACGAGATCTACTCGGAGCTGGTCTACGAGGGCGGCCACGTCAGCATCGCCACCTTCCCGGGGATGAAGGAGCGCACCCTCTTCCTCCACGGCTTCTCCAAGGCCTTCGCCATGACGGGATTTCGGATCGGGTACGCCTGCGGGCCGGCCGAGCTGGTGGAGGCGATGATGAAGGTGCACCAGTACTCCATGCTCTGCGCGCCGATCCTGGCCCAGGAGGCCGCGCTGGAGGCCCTGCTGCGGGGCGAGGACGACGTGCTGCGGATGCGCGAGCAGTACCAGCGCCGCCGCGACCTGATCGTGCGGCGCCTGAACGAGGCCGGGCTCGCCTGCCACCTGCCGCGGGGGGCCTTCTACGCCTTTCCCAGCATCGCCGCGACGGGCCTCTCGGAGCGCGACTTCGCCTACGGGCTGCTCGAGGCCGAGAAGGTCGCGGTGGTCCCGGGCGCCGCCTTCGGCCCGAGCGGCCGGGGCTTCGTCCGCGCCAGCTTCGCCACCGGCTACACCCAGCTCACCGAGGCCTGCGACCGGATCGAGCGGTACGTCCAGGGCCTGGCCGCCAAGCGCAGGTAGCCCATGCCCGAAGTCGCCATCGTGGGACGGCCCAACGTGGGCAAGAGCCGGCTTTTCAACCGCCTGGCGCGGCAGCGCATCGCCATCGTCCATGACCAGCCCGGGATCACGCGCGATGTCCTCTCCGCGCGGGTCGACGAGGGCGCCTACACCCTGCTCGACACCGGCGGGCTGGGCCTGAAGGGCGGGGAGACCCCGGCCCAGCTGATCGCCGCCTCGGAGCAGCAGGTCGGCTTCGCCATCGACGTCGCTTCCCTCATCCTCTTCGTCATCGACGGCGCCGAGGGCGTCACCCCGCTCGACCAGCGCATCGCCGACCGCCTGCGCCGCGGGCGCAAGGAGGTGCTGCTGGTGGCCAACAAGGCCGACCGCGGCGAGCACCGCTTCGACTACGCCGGGCTGCATGCGCTCGGGTTCGGCGAGCCCATCCTGGTCTCCGCCGAGCACGGCACCGGGGAGGACGCGCTGCGCGCGGCGATCCGCCAGCGGCTGGAGGCGCGGGGCGCGCCGGCCCCGGCCGAGGAGCCGCGCAACCTCGACGGCTCGCGGCCGCTCTGCGTCTGCTTCATCGGGCGGCCCAACGTCGGCAAGTCCTCGCTCGGCAACCGGCTGCTGCGGAGCGACCGGCTGATCGTCAGCGAGACGGCCGGCACCACCCGCGACGCGGTGGAGCTGCCCTTCGGCTTCCGCGACCGCCAGGGGCGGGTCCATCCCTTCCGGCTGATCGACACCGCCGGGATCAAGGCCGCCTCCAAGCTGGCCTCGCCGGTCGAGTACTTCTCGCGGCTGCGCTCGCTCGACGCCATCCAGCGCGCGGACGTGATCTTCCTCGTCCTCGACGCGATGGACGGGGTCACCCAGCAGGACAAGGCGGTGGCGGGGGAGGCGATCAAGGAGCGCAAGCCCATCATCGTCCTGGTCAACAAGTGGGACCTGGTGCTGAAGGCGTTCGCGCAGCCGGAGGGCATCCGCGGGTTCAAGAGCGAGCGCGAGTACCGCGAGACCTACGAGAAGGCGGTGTTCAACCGGCTCTTCTTCACCCCCGGCGCGCCGCTGGTCTTCGTCTCGGCGATGAGCGGGAAGGAGATCGACCGCATGCTGCGCGCGGCCGTCCAGCTCGACCGCACGCTGGACAAGAAGCTCCCGACCGCGAAATTGAACCAGACCCTGAGCCGCCTGGCCGAGCGGACCCCGCCCCCGGCGGTCGGCAGCCGCCGCTTCCGGATCTACTACGCCACCCAGACCGGGAACCGCCCCTTCCGCATCAAAATCTTCTGCAACCGCGAGGAAAAGCTGACCGAGTCCTACCGCCGCTATCTCGAGGCCGGGCTGGTGGAGGAGTTCGGGCTGAACGGCTGCCCCGTGATCTTCGACCTGGTGGGCAAGCCCCGGGACCCGGACGAGGCGAAGGGCTGAGAGCTTCATGACCATCCAACCCTCCCTGCACCACGGCGGCGACGCCCTGACCCTGGCCACCCGCGAGCTGGAGCTGACGGTGACCACCTCGGTGGGCCCGCGCGTCGTCTCCTTCCGGTCCCGGCGCGGCCGCAATCTCTTCTTGGAGTTTCCCGAGGACCAGCCGCCCGCCAACGGCTTCAGCTTCCGGGGCGGCCACCGCCTGTGGCACGCGCCCGAGGACATCGTGCGCACCTACCAGCCCGACGACGACCCGCTCGAGGTGCGGCGCCTGGCCCGCGGCGTGGCCCTGACCCAGCCGGTCGAGCCCCAGACCGGGCTGCAGAAGGCGATGGCGATCGAGCTGCTGGGCGAGCGGACCGTGCGCGTCACCCACACCCTGGCCAACCGCGGGCTCTGGCCGGTGGAGTGCGCGCCCTGGGCCATCACCATGCTGCGGGGGAAGGGCGCCTACGGCGTCGTGCCGCTGCTGCCCAAGGGCAGCCACGCCCGCGGCGACCTGCTCCCGACCTACACCCTGATCCCCTGGAGCTACACCGACTTCGCGCTGCCGCTCTGGCAGTTCCACCGCGACTTCATCGGCATGGACGTGAGCCGCGCGCGGGAGGCCCAGAAGTTGGGGCTGAGCGCCTATCCCGGCTGGGCCGCCTGCTGGCTCGGCGGCGAGGTCTTCGTCAAACAGGCCCCGGTCCTGCCGGGGGCCGCCTATCCCGACCTCGGCTCCGCCTTCGAGACCTTCACCAACGGCGAGGTGCTCGAGTTCGAGACCCTCGGGCGCTTCGGCCCGATCGCGCCCGGCAAGAGCGTCCGGCACGTGGAGCACTGGACCGTGCTCACCCGCCAGCCGCGCCCCAGCACCGACGCCGCCTTCGGGCGGAAGCTGCTGCCAGCCGTCTCGGCCTGGCTCAAGACCCTCCGGTAGGATGCGGCTGGTCTTCCTCGGCTCCGACCCCATCGCCCTGCCGCTCCTGGAGTGGCTGGCGTCGCGCCGGAGCGGGGAGGGTGCCGTGGAATTCGCCGGGGTCTTCACCCAGCCCGACCGGCCCGCCGGCCGCGGACAGCAGGTCCGCGCCAACGGCATCAAGGCCTGGGCCCTCGGGCACGGCCTCCCGGTCTGGCAGCCGGAGCGGCTGGACCCCTCCGAGGAGGCCCGCCTCGCCGGCCTCCAGGCCGACCTCGCCCTGGTGATGGCCTACGGCCACATCCTGCGCGAGAGCTTCCTCGGGCTGCCGCGCCTGGGCACGCTCAATCTCCACGCCTCGATCCTTCCCAAGTACCGGGGCGCCTCGCCCATCCAGACGGCGGTGGCCTGCGGCGAGCGCGAGAGCGGCGTCACGCTCATGCGGATCGTCCGCCGCCTCGACGCCGGGCCGGTCGCCGACCTGGAGCGGGTCCCGATCGGGCCGCTCGACACCGCGGCCGAGGTGGAGGCCCGCCTCGCCCGGGCCTGCGTGCCGCTGCTCGCCCGCGCCTGGCCGAAGCTCGCGCGCGGCGAGCTCGCCTTCGCCGAGCAGGACCACGCCGCCGCCACCTACTGCCGCAAGCTGGAGAAGGAGGACGGGCGCCTCGACTGGGGCGCGCCGGCCCCGGCCCTGGCGGCGCGGATCAACGGACTCTTTCCCTGGCCGGGCTGCGCGGCGGAGATCGCCGGACAGCCCGTGCGCCTCGGCCTGGCCGACGCCCTGGAGGGGCCTCCCGCGGCCCCCGCCGGCACCGTCCTCGGCGCCGACGCCGAGGGGCTGAAGGTCGCGGCCGGGACGGGCGCCGTGCGCCTGCGCCGGCTGCAGCGGCCGGGAGCGCGGATGCTGCCGGCGGCGGAATTCTTGCGGGGTTTTCCGGTCCCGGCCGGCACCCGGCTGCCCTCGGCGCCGATGACCGCCTTGACCGAGCGGCGCTGACGTTTCCCCGCTTGTTTTCAACGCGCGATTGCGCAACATGCCCCTCATGTTGAAATGGCCCCTCTGCCTCTGCTGCGCGCTGATCGCGGCCGCGGCGGGCCGGGCCCAGGTCGCCTCGCCGCTCGAGCTCGCGAACCTGCAGGAGGACGTGCGGGGGCTGAACCAGAAGGTCAGCGACCTGACGCTGCGGGTGGAGCAGCTCGAGCACGAGGTCAACTCCGCGCAGGCCGGCGCCCAGGCCGCGGCCCAGCACAACTACGCGACCCTGGAGCAGCTCAACGCGGCGGTGGCCGACGTCAACCGCAGCGTCCAGGCCGCGGTCGCCTCCGCCCAGAGCGACACGCTCGAGCGGGTCAACGTCCAGATCCAGAAGCTGGTGAAGCAGATGAACGCGGCGCTGGCCGGCCCGGCCAGGGGCGCGGCGGAGACGGGCTTCAGCGCGGACTTTCCCAAGACCGGCGTCAGCTACACCGTGGCGAAGGGCGACACGCTCGCCTTGATCGCGAAGAAGACCGGCGCCAAGGTGCAGGACATCATCAACGCCAACAAGATTTCCGACCCCGGCCGGATCCAGGCCGGCCAGACGCTGTTCATCCCCGGAGGCAAATGAGCGCCGCCCCGCAAAAATCGCGGCTGGGCCGCGGCCTGACCGGCCTGATCTCCGCGGCCAAGCCGGCCGCCGCTCCCGCGGCGACGCCGGCCCCCGCCGCGCCGCCGCCCCCGCCGGCGGCCGGCTACCGCGAGATCGAGCTCCAGCTGGTCGAGCCCAGCCCCTACCAGGCCCGCAAGGACATCGCGCCGGAGGCGCTCCAGGAGCTGGCCGAGAGCATCCGCAGCGAGGGCCTGCTGCAGCCGATCGTGGTGCGCCAGGTCGGGGACCGCTTCCAGCTCGTCGCCGGCGAGCGGCGCTGGCGCGCCTTCCAGCAGCTCAAGCTCAAGTCCATCCCCGCCCGGGTGGTCGAGGCGAGCAACGCCTCGGCCGCGGCGCTGGGGCTGATCGAGAACCTGCAGCGGGCCGACCTCGACCCGATCGAGGAGGCGCACGGCTACGCCAGCCTGATCCGCGACTTCGACCTGACCCAGGAGACGGCGGCGGAGCGGGTGGGGAAGGGGCGGGCCACCGTGGCCAACGCCCTCCGGCTGCTGGCCCTCGACGGCGAGATCCAGGGGTATCTGGCCAAGGGCCTGCTGAGCCCGGGCCACGCCAAGGCCCTGCTCGGGCTGGAGGACCCGGCCGAGCGCACCGTTCTGGCGCGCCGGATGATCGCCGACGGCCTGAGCGTGCGCGCGGCGGAGAAGCTCTCCCAGGAGGCCAAGGCCTCCCGCGGACGCCCAGGCGGGCGCCGCCGCGGCCTGCCGGCGGCCGACGCCGCCGTGATCGAGGGCCTGGAGAAGAAGCTCACCTCGCATCTCGGCGCCCGCGTCGCCGTCCTCCACGCCCCGAAGAAGGGCCGCATCGTCATCGAGTACCGCGGCAACGAGGACCTCCAGCGGCTGCTGGAGAAGCTGGGGCTCAAGGACCATTGACATCGGGGGCGGGGTGGGCTGTTTTAGACCCTCCCATGAGCATTCTTCTCACGATCCTGACGTTCGTGCTGATCCTGGTCTCGCTGTTCCTGATCTTCGTGATCCTGATGCAGCCCGGCCAATCCGACGCCGGACTGGGCTCGGCCATGGGCGGCGGGATGGCGGAGGCCGCCTTCGGCGCCCAGACCAGCAGCGTGCTGAGCAAGGCGACCATCAACGCCTCGATCGTTTTCTTCGTGCTCAGCCTGGGCCTCTACCTCGGCTGGATCTACCAGATGCGCCACGCGGCCGCCAAGGCCGGCAGCGCGCTTCCCGCCATCGCGGCCCCGGCCCAGCCGGCCCTGCCGCCCCTCGCTCCGATCCAGCCCAAGCCGGCCACCACGGTCCCGGCCGCCGCTCCCGCGGCGACGCCGGCCCCCGCCGGCACCGCTCCGAAGCCGTGAACCGGCGCGGCGGGGCGCTCCTGCTCCTGCTGGCGGCCTCCGCCGCGCGGCTGGCCGCCGGTCCGAGCCCGGGCGCGCCGGTCACCGACTACGCGCAGATCGGCGCCCTCGACCAGGCGGCGGGCCGAGCCGCTCTGGCCCGCTTCCGCCAGGCCGGCCTGCCCCCCGGCTACTTTGAATTCACGCTGCGGATCCTGCCCCGGCGCGCCGACGAACGGGACCTCTCCGGCAGGCTCTGGGTGGAGCGCGCCGCGGACGGCCCGGTCTTCCGGCTGGTGCTCAGCCCCGGCGCCGCGGACGAGGTCCGCTGGCTGATCCGGGGAGGGGAGCATCCGGCCGTCTGGAAGCTCGACCGCGGCGGCGCCGCCCAGCCGGCGCCCTCGACCGAGCCGCTCGCGCCCGGCGCGATCATCGCGCCCTTCGACCTGCAGATGCCCTTCCTCTCCTGGCCGGACGAGACCTTGGTCAGCGTCAACCGCAAGCTGAACCGCCCCGCCAACACCTTCCTCTTCCGTCCGCCGGCGGGCTTCGCCAGGGCCAACCCCTCGGTCGGTTCGGTGCGGGCGTACTTCGACACCCAGTTCGACGCGCCCGACGAGATCGACGTCTTCGCGCCCAACGGCGAGCCCGCGCGCACCCTGTCGGTGGTGGAGCTGAAGAAGATCGGGGAGGCCTACGTCCCGAACCAGCTCGACGTCCGCGACGAGGCCACCCGCGACAAGACGCGGCTCGAGGTGACCGCGGCGGCGCTGGACCTGGACCTGCCCTCGTCCTACTTTCAGCCGGAGGGGCTGAGCGGCCCGATCGGCGCGCCGGCGGCGCGCCTGCAGCGCTTGGGCAACTAATCGGGTGTATTAACTCCTTTGTCACTTTTTCGTTGCCGCCGGCGGCGAGGGGAGGCATTCCATGGGCTCCTGCTTTAACCACCCCTGAAAATGGCTACGAGAATCCGTCCTGCCTCCGCGCCGCTCACGTTCGACCTGCCTCTCTCCCTCATCGCGAAAATCGAGACCTGCCGGCGAGGGCACTCCCTCAAGACCGCGAGCGAGGTGATCCGCTACGCCCTCGACCAGGTTGACTTCGAGAGCTACCGGCCGCCGCGGGACCCCCATCGCCAGATCTCCGTCCGCATCGGGATGAAGCAGCGGGTGGCGCTGAAGCGCTACGCCAAGAAGAAGAACGCCAGCGTGGGCGAGCTGCTCCGCCTGGCGCTCGAGAGCCTTCCGGCCCGCCCCAACCGCAAGTCCCGGCACTGACCGGGCGGGGCATCAGGACGCTTGCGTTCCGGACCCTGGCATTTTCTAGTGCCGGGCTTCGCCGATGTCGTCCCCTCCGCAATCCCTCTCCACCTGGGCGCTGAACATCGCCCCGTCTCCCACCTTGGCGGTCGACGCCAAGGCCAAGGCCCTGGCCGCCGCGGGCGAGGACGTGTGCGGCTTCGCCGCCGGCGAGCCCGACTTCGACACCCCCGAGCACATCAAGGAGGCGGCGATCGCCGCCCTCAAGGCGGGCAAGACCAAGTACCTGCCGACCCCCGGCATCGAGCCGCTGCGCCAGGCCATCGCCGAGAGCTACGCGGCCTACGGCCTGAAGATCGCGCCGTCCCAGGTCATCGTCAGCCCCGGCGGCAAGTTCTCCTGCTACCTCTCCATCCTCGCGGTCTGCTCGCCGGGGGACGAGGTGATCGTGCCCGCCCCGTATTGGGTCAGCTATCCCGAGATGGTGAAGCTGGCCGGCGCCGTCCCCAAGTTCGTCCTCGCGGGCGACGCCACCGGATTCCGGATCAGCCCGTCCCAGCTCGAGGCCGCCATCACCAAGAAGACCAAGCTGCTCATCCTCAACTCTCCCTCCAATCCGACCGGCGCGGTCTACACCCGGGCGGAGCTGGAGGCGATCGTGGCGGTGGCGCTGAAGCACAACCTCTACATCCTTTCCGACGAGATCTATGAGCACCTGGTCTACGACGGGGTGACGCACTTCGGCCCGGCCTCCTGCGGCCCGGAAGCCGCCGCCCGCACCATCATCGTCTCGGGCTTCTCCAAGACCTACGCCATGACCGGCTGGCGCCTGGGCACCACCGTCGCGCCGGCGCCGATCGCCAAGGCGGTGGCGGAGATCCAGAGCCAGACCACCTCCAACGTCACCTCCTTCGCCCAGTTCGGCGCGCTGGCGGCGCTGAAGGAGAGGGAGAAGACCCAGGCCGCGCTGCAGCAGATGCTGGCGGCCTTCGACCGGCGGCGGAAGTTCCTGCACGCCGAGCTGAACAAGATTCCGCGGGTGAAGTGCCTGCTGGCCCAGGGCGCGTTCTACCTCTTCCCGAACATTTCCGCCTTCGGCCTGAGCTCGCAGGAATTCTGCGCCCGGCTCCTCGACCAGCAGAAGGTGGCGGCCGTGCCCGGCAGCGCCTTCGGCGCCGAGGGCTACCTGCGGCTGAGCTACGCCACCGGCGACGAGATCATCGCCAAGGGCGTCGCCCGGCTGGGCGAATTCTGCCGCACCCTCTGAGCCCGCGGGCCGTCCTGCCTTTCCTACCATAATGCCCACCTCCCACGCTCCCGCCCCCGCCGGCGGCAAGATCTCCATCACGGCCGGCAAGCTGAACGTTCCGGACAACCCGGTCATCCCCTTCATCCGGGGCGACGGCACCGGCCCCGACATCTGGGCCGCCTCCGTGCGCGTCCTCGACGCCGCGGTGGCCAAGGCCTACGGCGGCAAGCGCCGCATCGTCTGGCACGAGGTCTTCGCCGGGGAGGAGAGCTTCAAGCGCTTCAACAACTGGCTGCCCGACGAGACCGTGGCGGCCTTCAAGGAATACCTGGTCGGGATCAAGGGCCCGCTGACCACGCCGGTCGGCGGCGGCATCCGCTCGCTCAACGTCGCCCTCCGCCAGATGCTGGACCTCTACGTCTGCCTGCGCCCCGTGCAGTGGTTCCAGGGCGTCCCCAGCCCGGTGAAGAGCCCGGAGAAGGTCGACATGGTGATCTTCCGGGAGAACACCGAGGACATCTACGCCGGCATCGAATTCGCGGCGGGCACCCCCGAGGCCCAGAAGGTCCTGGACTTCCTGGCCAAGGAGTTCCCCAAGAGCTTCGAGAAGATCCGCTTCGGCACGCAGGCGAAGGCGGCCGAGTTCTGGCAGGCGGTCGGGGCCAAGAACTTTCCCACCGAGGTGAAGGTGGGCGTGGGCTTCAAGCCCATCAGCTACTCCGGCAGCGTCCGGCTGATCCACAGCGCCATCAGCTACGCCATCCAGAACCGGCGCAAGAGCGTCACCCTCGTCCACAAGGGGAACATCATGAAGTTCACCGAGGGCTCCTTCCGCGACTGGGGCTACCAGGCCGCCAAGGAGTTCTTCGGCGCGGTGGAGATCGACGGCGGCCCCTGGTGCAAGATTCCCGAGGGCAAGCCCGGCGCCGGCATCGTGATCAAGGACGCGATCGCCGACATCACCCTCCAGCAGGTGCTGACCCGGCCGACCGACTTCGACGTCATCGCCACCCCCAACCTCAACGGCGACTACCTCTCCGACGCGCTGGCCGCCCAGGTCGGCGGCATCGGCATCGCCCCCGGCGGCAACATCAACTACATCTCCGGCCACGCCATCTTCGAGGCCACCCACGGGACCGCCCCGAAGTACGCGGGCAAGGACGTGGTCAACCCCGGATCGGTCATCCTTTCCGGCGAGATGATGCTGCGTTACCTCGGCTGGGGCGAGGCGGCCGACTTGGTGCTGAAGGGCCTGAACGGGGCCATCGGCTCCAAGAAGGTGACCTACGATTTCGCGCGCCTGATGCAGGGCGCGACCGAGATCAAGTGCAGCGCCTTCGGCGACAATATCATCGCCCACCTCTGAGGGGGTGGGCCGGGGAAGCGGCGTTCGCATGAGCGCCGGTCCTGGCGCATCCCTCGAGGACCTCGTCGCCGGGCTCGAGCGGCGCCTGCGGTCGTCCTTTCCCGGCCGGCTGCGCGGGATCTACCTCCTCGGCAGCCGCGCCGCCGGCCGCAACCTGCCGGGCAGCGACGTCGACCTCGGCCTGGTCTTTTCCGGCCTGCTCGACCGCACGGCGCGCGACCAGGTCTGGAGCGCCGCCAAGGCGGCCGCCGACGGCGGCCCCCATCTGGTCGACCTGACCCTGCTCGACGATGCGGACCTGGCGCGGGGGGTGAAGCCCTACGCCAAGGAGGGGCGGCTGCTGGCCGGCGAGGACGCGCTCGCCGGCTGCCCGCTCCTCCCGCCGGGCGCGCTGCTGGCCGCCTACGCGCTCTCGGGCCTGTATTATCTGTGGCTGGTCCGCGGCCAGCCGGAGGCGCTGCCCCGTCCGCTGGCCTTTCCCTCGCCGGCGGGGGAGTTCAGGGGCTATGAGGAGGCCGGGATCTGGGTCGCCCGGGAGCGCTTCGCTCCCGGCTTCAACACCCTGCACAACCTCGTCGCCAGCATCGGCAATTTCCGCATCGGCGCGGCAGCCGGCTTCTTTTTCGGCAGCAAGCACGACACCGCGGCCCATTACCGGAGGCTGCTGCCCGCCGACCCCTGGGAGCCGATGCTCGCTGAAATCCAGGAGATCTGCCGCGGGCGCTGGAGCGGCGCGGTCCCCCCCCCGGGGGAGGACCGCCGGAGGCTGGCCCAATGGTGCGGGCGGATGCCGGAATTCGAGAATCTCTTCCTCGGGGAGATGATCCCGCAGCTGCCGCGGCTGGCCGCCGCCGCGGGGCCGGACGTGCGGGCGCGCCTGGCGCGGTTCCTGCCGCGCCTGCGCGGGCTCTCGGAGGCCGAGGAGCGGGCGCTGGAGTCCTCCCGCCGGACTCTCGCCGGGGGCGGTTAGGCCCAGAAAAAAAAGGCGGCGGGCGCCGCCGGCTGAAACGGCGTCGCCCGCCCAGCTCAGGCGGTTATTGCGCCGGCAATGCCGGCGGCGGGGCGGCCGGCGGAGGAGCGGCGGTCGCCAGGGGCTGGTCCGAGATCGTGAACTGCAGCGTGCCCGAGCTGTTCGCATTCGTGACGGCGAAGGCAAATTCCAAGGCGGAGGTCGCGGGAGTGACCGAACTGTTGAAGGTCATGCCCTGCATCTGCCCCACCAGCGTGCGGGTGCCGTCGGAATTGTCTTGGTAGACGTAGACGGTGACCGCGACGGGTGAGACCACCGCGTAATAGAGCGGCACGTCGGGCGCGACCGTGACCCTCTGGGCGGCGGTCACATTCGAGCTCTGGGGCCCGTAGGAGGAGCTCACCTGGCTGTTTCCGACCTGCAGCGTGTAGGTCGCGGGGTAGGTGATGTGGGGGTAGCTGTCCGTGGCGCAGCCGCCGGCGAGCAGCAGGGCCAGGGCGGCGAGGGGAAGGAGTCGGGGGTGCTTCATAAGGACGCGGCCGTAGCGGCCGTGACCCCACAGATTCCTCCCCGCGGAGAAAGTTCCCGGCCCGCCTCCGGGGAGCGCCCGGCCTAGCGGGTCAGGCGCCGGAGCGTCTCCCGGAAAAGCCCCGGATCGAGCGGCTTCACCAGGCACTCGTCCATGCCGGCGCTGAGGCACTCCTCGCGGTTTTCGAGCATGGCGTCGGCGGTGACCGCGATGATCGGCAGGCGGCGGCCGCCGGAGGGGTCGCCCTCGTTCTGGCGGATCAGCCGCGTCGCGGTCAGCCCGTCCATCTCGGGCATCTGCACGTCCATCAGCACGGCGTCGAAGCGCTCCGCCTTGGCCCTGGCCACCGCGTCGCGCCCGTTGGTGACAAATTCCGCCTCGTGGCCGAGGCGGCCCAGCAGCGCGGCGGTCAGCCGGCGGTTGAGGATGTTGTCCTCGGCCACCAGCACCCGCAGCGCGCGGTCCCGGGCCGGGCCCGCCAGGGGATCGAGCCCGTCGTCCTCCGCGCCGGCGCTCTCGCGCAGGCCCTCGACCACGATGCGCGCGGTGAAGGTCGAGCCCTGGCCGGGTTCGCTCTGCAGGGAGAGGGTGCCGCCCATGATCTCGCAGAGCCGCCGCGAGATCACCAGCCCGAGCCCCGAGCCGCCGAAGCGGCGGGTGATGGAGGAGTCCGCCTGGTTGAAGGGGCGGAAGAGGCGGGCGCTCTGCTCCGGCGTGATGCCGATGCCGGTGTCGGTGACGGCGAGAATCAGTTCGTAGAGCGGAGCCTCCGGCCGGGTCCCGGGCGCCGGCCGGGAAAGGACCCGGATGAAAATCCCGCCCTTGTCGGTGAACTTGACCGCATTGGAGACCAGATTGGCCAGGACCTGGTTCACCCGCACCGAATCGCCGCGCAGCGTCTCGGGCACGTGATCGTCCACGCTATACTCGAGCTTCAGGCCCTTCTTCGAGGCGCCGTCGGCGAAGAGCCGCACCACATGGTGGACCGACTCGCGGACATCGAGGATCGACTGCTCCAGCTCGACCGCGCCGGCCTCGATCTTGGAGAAGTCGAGGATGTCGTTGAGCAGGGCGAGCAGCGTCTTGCCGCTGGTCAGGATCGCGTCGATGTACTCCTTCTGCTCCGTGTCGAGGCGGGTTGACTCCAGGAGCCGAGCGAAGCCCAGGACGCCGTTCATGGGCGTCCGGATCTCGTGGCTCATGGTGGCGAGGAAGTCGGATTTGGCGCGGTCGGCCGCCTCGGCCGCCTCCTTGGCGCGGGCCAGCTGCGCCGTGCGGATCGTCACCTGGTCCTCGAGGTGCTGGCGGTGGCGCCGGAGCTGGTCCAGGGTGATCCCGGCGAACTGCCCCGGGATGCCCAGCGAAAAGGCGAAGATCGCCATGTTGAAGATCGGGGTGTAGGCCGGACCGCCGGGCGCGGCGAAGGGGCCGGAGCCGCCGGCGGTGGCGAGGAGGCCGTAGACGGCGATGGTCGTCACCAGGATGGCCACCCCCCGGGGGCCGCAGAGGATCGCGGTCGCCAGCGTCAGCGGGATGGCGAAGTAGATGGCGAGCGAGGAGACGTTGAAGCTGAGGACGGAAATCAGCAGCGCGAGGAAGACGTTGAGCGTCTGCGAGGCGACGATGTCGGCGGGGGTCTTGGCCAGCCCCGCCGACCAGGGGGAGCGCAGCATCGGCACCAGCAGGAAGACGCCGAGCGCGTCGGCGACGGCGTTCATCCCGCTGCGCACCGTGAAGTAGTTGCTCGAGGCGCTGCTCAGCGGATGGCCGTCGCTCAGAAAAACCAGCAGATGGACGAGCGGCCCGAGCAGCACCGCGGGCAGCAGCGCGACGCCGAAGACAAACTTGAGGAAGGCCCAGCCATCCTCAAAGGGCGGAGTCTTGATCCAAAGGCGCCAGCAGAAAAGGCAGAGCAGCGGCTCGATCGTGTTGCCGCCGCCGATGGCGAGCACGTAGAGCAGCGGGTGCGAATAGCGGCTGCCGACGAACAGCGCCAGGTTGCCGAGAAAAATGGTCGGGATCGCCCGAAGGCCGAGCCGGGAAAGCAGCCCCACCAGCGCGACGCCGCCGGGCAGCCAGATGGCGGTCAGATTCATCGGCGCCAGGTCGATGAAGCGGATCGAAATGACGCCGCCGGCGACGACGGCCAGGAACAACAACAGGTGAAGCGCTATTTCCCGCGACCACCATCGGATGCCGGTGCTGGACGGACTGTTGGTTCCGGATTCGATGCCCCAAAAACTTAGAAAACGAGCCCCCGGTGGCAACGCTTTAGTGGGTCGGACTGTCGGCGGCAATCCGGGTTGCCCCGAGCGAAGACCGGGGAATACCCTCCGGCATGAACTCGCCCCGGTTCCTCCGCTCCGCCGCGCCCCTGCTCGCCCTCATTGCCGGCCTGGGTGCTTCCCCCTATGCGTCCGCCGACCTGACCTCGGGCTTCGCGCAGCCGCCCGCCTCGGCCGCCCCCCGCACCTGGTGGCATTGGATCAGCGGCAACGTCAGCCGCGAGGGCATCACCGCCGACCTCGAGGCGATGAAGGCGATCGGGCTCGGGGGCGCCCAGATGTTCACGGTGGACCAGAGCGACGTGAAGGGGCCCGTGGTTTTCATGAGTCCGCAGTGGCGGGATCTGGTCAGGGATGCGATCAAGGAGAGCGACCGGCTCGGCCTGGAACTCTCGATCGAGGACGGCGAGGGCTGGAGCGAGTCCGGCGGCCCCTGGGTCACGCCCGCGCGTTCGATGCAGAAGGTGGTCTGGGCAGAGGCCTACGTCCGGGGCGGCGCGCGCATTCCCCTTTCCATCCCGCAGCCGCTGACCATCCGGGGCTACTACGAGGACATTGCCGTCTTCGCCTTTCCCACGCTCCGCGGCGACGGCTCGCTGGCCGGCGCGAAGATCACGACCAGCGCCGGCCCGGCCGCGGGCCTGCCCGTGACGGTGCCCACTCCCGACCCGGCGCATCCCCAATGGGTCCAGGTCGAGTTTCCCCGGGCCCGGCCGGTCAGCTCGTTCCGCTTCTCGACCCCCGAGCCGCTGCGGGACAATCCAGCGCAGCAATGGGAGCTGCAGGCCAGCGACGACGGTCTGAACTTCCGCCATGTTTGCAATGTGAATACCCACTTGGCCGCGACCTTCCCCGAGGTGAGCGCCCGGTTCTTCCGCCTCTGGCTGCCCGTGCTTCCACCGCGGGCCACCGCGCTGACGTTCAGCGAGCTCAATTTCGGGGGCTATCGGCTGCCCAAGCTGGAGGCGCAGAGCGGCATCGCGGTGGACCGAGACATCAACCGCTTCTTCGCCGCCGACCTCGCCGCCGGCCGCACCATCGTCCCGCGGACGATCGTAGATCTCACCGGCAAGAGCGAATGGAACGCGCCGGCGGGGGAGTGGACGCTCCTGCGCATCGGCCATACCTCGACCGGCATCACCAACCACCCGGCCTCGCCCGCCACCGTCGGCTTGGAATGCGACAAGCTGAGCGCCGTCGCCGTGGCTGCGGACCTCAACGGCGGATCCGTCGGGGCGGTGATCTCCGACTCGAAGGCCGAGATGGGGAAGGGCCTGCAGTATCTGCTCTGCGACAGCTGGGAGGCCGGCTGCGAGAACTGGACGCCCCTGCTCCGCGAGGAATTCAAGCGGCGCTGGGGCTATGAATTGGAGCCCTGGCTGCCGGTCCTGACCGGACGCGTCGTCGGCGACGCCGAGCAGAGCCAGCGCTTCCTTTGGGACTTCCGGCGGCTGCTGGCCGACCTGGTGGCCGTGAATCACTACGGCACGATGCAGCAGATCGCCCACCAGAACCACCTCGGCCTCTACGCCGAGGCCCCCGGCATCAACCTCCCGACGGTCGCCGATGAGCTGCAGTGCAAGGGCCGGACCGACATCCCCATGGGCGAATTCTGGGTGGGGCAGGACTGGGCGGGCAGGACGCCCTATGACGACGCCAAGGAGACCGCCTCGGCCGCCCATATCTACGGCCAGAATATCGCCGCGGCCGAGGCGTTCACCGCGCGCCCCGAGTTCGGCAGCTGGGCGGAGGACCCTTACTCGCTGAAGGCGCTGGGCGACCTCGAATTCTGCCTCGGCATCAACCGCTTCGTCTTCCATCGCTACGCGCACCAGCCCTGGCTCGACCGACAGCCGGGGATGAGCATGGGACCCTGGGGCACCAACTTCGAGCGGACCAATACCTGGTGGAACGACGCGGCCGCCTGGATGGCCTACCTCAGCCGGTGCCAATTCCTCCTGCAGCAGGGGCATTTTGCGGCGGATGCCTGCTATTACTACGGCGAGGGCGCGCCCATCGACACGAAGGTCGACGAGATTCGCGTGCCCGCGGGCTACGACTACGACGTCTGCAACACCGAGATCCTCCTCCGGATGCGCGTGCAGGACGGCCGGATCAAGCTGCCCAGCGGCATGAGCTACCGCGTTCTGATCCTCCCTGACACCGATCGCATGACCGCGGCGGTGGCGCGCAAGATCCGGGAACTGGTGCGGGCCGGGGCGACGGTGATGGGACGGCGCCCGCGCCTTTCGCCGAGCCTGAGCGACCTGGGGGCCGGGGACAACCAGGTCCAAGCGGTCGCGGCGGAGGTCTGGGGCGACTGCGACGGCGCCACGGTCCGGGAGCACCGCTTCGGGGCGGGCCGGATCGTCTGGAATGAGGATTTCGCCAAGGCGGTCGGCGCCCCGGCCGATTTCAGCAGCCCGGATGGCAGCCTCCACTTCATCCACCGTGACGCGGACGGCACGCAGATCTACTTCGTCTCCAACCAATCCAGCCGGGACGTGGTCGTGCCCTGCACCTTCCGCGACGGCCGGTATCCCGAGCTCTGGCATCCCGACACGGGAAAGATGGAGACACCCGCCCTCTATCACAATGGGACCGACGGCTGCACGCTGCCTCTGCACCTCGATCCTTCGGGCTCGGTCTTCGTCGTCTTCCCCAAGAAGGACTACGCGGTCGCCCCCGACCAGATCGTCTCCATGCGCATCGCGGGAGAGGACCTGGCGCTGGGCACGGACGAGAGCGATGTCCGGGCGGCGCAGCTGCCGGTCGGGTTGGCGCATCGCACGATCCTGGAGTGGAAGCCCGCGGCCTTTGACTTCACCACCCGCACCGGGAAGAGGCTGCACGCCGCGCCCGTGGCGCTGCCCGCGCCGCTGACCGTCGCCGGGGATTGGGTGGTGTCCTTCCCGCCCAAGCTGGGAGCGCCGGCCCAGGTCACGCTGCCGCGCCTGGAGTCCTGGACTGACAACATCCTCGACGGAGTAAAGTTCTTCTCCGGCACCGCCACCTATGCGAAGGAAATCGACATTCCGGCGGAATTCTTCGGACCCAACCTCCGGCAGTTCCTCGATTTGGGCGCGGTCAAGAATCTGGCCAGGGTGCGGATCAACGGACGCGACCTGGGAGTGCTCTGGAAGGAGCCGTTCCGGACCGAAATCACCGGCGCGGCCCGCCCGGGCAAGAACCGCCTCGAGATCGAGGTCACCAATCTCTGGCCCAACCGGATGATCGGCGACTCCTACCTGCCCGCCGCCCAGCGGATCACCTGGGCCAGCGTCCAGCCCTACAAGCCCGGCTCGCCGCTCCTGCCCTCGGGCCTGCTCGGGCCGGTGGTCGTTCGGTCCGCCGCCGAGGTCGAGTGCCGGGCCAGCGAGGACTGATATTCGGGCATGTAGAACGCCGAAAGCTTGGCATCCATCTGGTCGCCGACGGGGTGGGAGGCCAGGAAGTCCCAGAGGCTGCCGGAAATGATTTCAGCATTGGCCCCGTCCTTGGGACTGTTTCTGCTCGGTTTCACAGGACCCCACCTTAGCTTGGACCCGCCCGCCAGGAACCCAGGAGACTACCCATCCGGAGGGAGCAGAACTGCGTAGTTCCGGTCGGTGCTCAGCGATGCCCAATAAAGCCCAGCCCCGTTCGAGACGGCCCAAGGTGATCTGCCTGATGCAGACCTCCGTCGACGCCAAGATCATCATCGACCGTTGGCCCGACCCCGACGCGGCCGAGGGCGAGTTCGAGGCGCGGCATGATCGGCTGCGAGGCGACGCCTGGCTGTGCGGACGGGTGGTAATGGCCTATTTCGCCCGCACCCAGAAGAATGCGAAGCAGCCGCCTCCGGCGCCCCCACGCGTCACCCGGCGTGACGACTATGTCGCCGGCAAGGCCCAGAGCTATGCGATCGGGGTGGACGCCTCGGCTAAGCTCTCGTGGCGCTCCTCGGACGTGAACGGCGACCGCCTCATCCTGCTCGTATCCCACCGCGCCCCATTGGCGAAACTGGCGCATCTGCGCGCCCGCGGCATCTCCTACCTCGTCACCGGGCGGGGAGGCCGCCTCGATTTCCGTGAGGCTCTGGTGAAGCTGCGGCATCATTTCGGGATCAGGCGCCTGCTGCTCGAGGGCGGCGGCAGGATCAACGCGTCCTTCCTCCATGCCGGCCTGATCGACGAACTGGAGCTTCTGTTTACACCTGTAATCGATGGTGATTCCTCCACCACCGCCCTTTTCCAGACCGGTGCCCGTCCCCAAGGGATTCGTTCGCGGACCCTGCGGCTTATCGGCCTGCAGCGCCTGCCCCGCGGGGTGCTGGCGCTGCGCTACCGGGTGCTGAACTAAGGACGAATGGCCGAGACCGCGATCCGCTCGGTCGATATCGAGCCGCTCGACCTGCCGCTGTTCGAGCCTTTCGGGATTTCCGGCGGCGCCCAAGCGGCCGCCAACAACGTCCTGCTCCGGATCGGGCTGGGCGACGGGACGACCGGGCTGGGCGAGGGGGCCCCGCTCCCGCCTTACAACGGCGAAACCCAGCGAGGGACCCTGGCGGCCCTGCAGGAGGCCCGATCCTGGCTCCTCGGCCGGGAGGCTGCGGATTGGCGGGCCCTGGGCCGGGAATTCGGCCAAAGGACCGCGCCGGGCCATGGCGCGGCGCGGTGCGCCCTGGAGAGCGCGCTGCTGGACGCGGTTCTGCGCCAGCAGGGCGTTCCCATGGTGAAGCACTTCGGCGGGGCGGGCACCGAGATCGAGACGGACATGACGGTGACCACCGGAACCCCCGCCGCGGCCGCGGCCGCGGCGCGGCAGATCCGCCAGCGAGGCGTCCGGACAATCAAGGTCAAGATCGGGGGAGCTACGACGGAGGGGGATTTGGAGCGGATCCGGGCCGTGGTGGACGTCGCGCCTGGAGCCCCCTTGATCCTGGACGGAAACGCCGGCCTCAGTCGCTTCCAGGCTTCGGAGATGGCCGCCGGCCTCAAGCGGCTGGGAATCGCACCGGCATTGCTGGAGCAGTGGCTGCCCAAAGGCGACCTGGCGGGGATGCGGGCGCTGGGCGCCGAAACCGGCTGGCTGATCGGCGCCGATGAGTCGGTCAGCACGGCGGGCGAAGCCCGGCTCGTGATCGAGCAGGGAGCGGCCGGGGTGATCAACGTGAAGCTGATGAAACGCGGGATAGCCGAGGCCGAGGAAATCGTCCGCCTCGCGCGCGCGGCCGGCATCCGATTGATGATCGGGGCCAACATCGAATCGCCCCTGGGTACGGCGGTGTCGGCCAGCTTCGCCGCGGGACTCGGCGGGTTCCACTTTGCGGATCTGGATACGCCTCAATTCATATCCCGGCATCCTTTCCGGGGCGGCTGCCATTTCGCCGGCGGGATCCTCGCCCTTTCCGCGGTCGGAGGCGGCCACGGCGTCGAAGTGGGGGAGGGCACCATCCGTACAAATTGACAAGTTCCGTCGCATTCCCTCGAACGACTGGGAATTGTGGCTGTCCATCTCGGCTGAATGGGCAACGGCCGGTGAATTCGATATCGCCCCAGGGGTTTTCGAGGATCCTCTCGCTGCTGCATCAGCGCGTCGGTATCGATTTTGCCCAATACAAGGCCGCCACGCTCCGGCGCCGGCTGGATCGCCGAATGACGGCAGGGAAGTTCACGCGCGAAGACGACTACCTGAGGCACCTTCGGACGCACCCCAAGGAAATTCAAATCCTCGTCGAGGACTTCCTGATTCCCGTCACCGAATTCTTTCGCGACCAGGCGGTTTTTAGGTCCCTCGAGAAGGGCTTCCTCAGGTCGCTGGCGCGCGGCGGCGCCCCGTCCGACCCAATCCGGATTTGGGTTCCCGCATGTTCGAGCGGCGAGGAGGTGTATTCATTGGCCATCCTCATGGCCGAACTGACCCAAAAGAGCGGAACGCGGCGCCGGGTGCAGCTTTTCGGCACCGACGTGAACGATGCCGCCGTGGAGCGGGCACGGCTGGGGATCTACTCCTCCGACATTAGGCGCCAGGTCTCGGCCAAACGCCTGCAGCAGTTCTTCGAACTGTCGTTGGGAGGCTACCGCATACGAAAGTCGGTCCGCGATATGTGTGTCTTCGCGCGCCACGATGTCGTCGCCGATCCGCCATTCTCGAATCTTGACCTGATCAGCTGCCGGAACCTTCTGATCTATTTCACCGCGGAACTGCAAAAGAAGATCATCCCCGCGTTCTACTTCGCCTTGAAGCCAACCGGCGGCCTTCTGCTCGGATCGGCGGAGACCGCCGTAGATTTTCCCGACCTCTTCGTTCTGAAGGACAAGGCGGCGAGGTTCTACCTGAGAAATCGTTCGACTCCGAATCGACCCCGAAAGGCCCGGGATCCAACCCAGCTCGCTCCGCCGACGTCCAGGCTCCAAGGATTGTCCCGGACGGGGCAGCTTGCGAAAATCCCCCAATTGCGAGCGGCGGCGGAAAGGCTTCTGCAGCGGTATATCGGGACCGTGAAAAGCTCCAGCGCGACGGAGCAAACTCCCCGAGAAAAGGGGGGCCAAAGCGTGCCGCGATCGGGCATGGTGCCAGGGAAAATCGGAGGCGGAGCAGGCAAACCCAATCCGAAGGACACCGAGAACGCATCCCTCCCGGCCGATCGTCGGTTCCAAAAAGAGCTGTCGGCCATCCGCGAGGCGCTTCAGCCCCTGCTCGCGCAAACGGAGGCAACCCATGAGGAATTGCGAGCGGCCAACGAGGAGATCGTTTCCAGCAATGAGGAACTGCAAAGCACGAATGAAGAGCTGGAGGATACGAAGGAGAAGCTGCAGTCCGCAGTCGAGGAGCTGGCTTCGGTCAACGCCGAGCTGACCAGGCGGAATGCCGACTTGGAAATGGCCAATCTGATCTCCAGCCGCTTCGCCGCCATTGTCACCTCGTCCGATGATGCGATCATCAGCAAGGATCTGAACGGAGTGATCCAAACCTGGAATCAAGGCGCGGAAAAGATCTTCGGCTATACCGCCCAGGAAGTCATCGGGAAGCCGATCTCCATCCTGATCCCGGAAGATCGGATCGACGAAGAGCCGGGAATCCTGGCGCGGCTGCGAAGAGGGGAGCGAATCGACCACTACGAGACCATCCGCCGCCGCAAAGATGCGACGCTTCTTAATATCTCGCTTTCGGTTTCGCCGGTGAAGAATTCGGCCGGGGTAGTCGTGGGAGCGGCCAAGATCGCCCGGGACATCACGGCCCTGAAGCGCGCGGAATCCGAACTCAAACGGGCGCGCGACGAGGCCGAAAGAGCCAATCGGGCCAAGGACCAATTCCTGGCGGCGCTTTCCCACGAGTTGAGAACCCCGCTCAACCCGGTCTTGCTCTTGGCAAGCGAGGCGGCGGCCGATTCCAGCCTGCCCGCGAAAGCCCGCGAGGATTTTGAACTGATCCGCCACAATATTGAGCTGGAAGCGCAGTTGATCGACGACCTTCTGGATCTGAGCCGCATCACCGCCGGAAAGCTGCGGTTGGATAAGCGTCCGGTGGACCCGCACGAAATCCTGCTGAGCACCATTCGAATGGTGCGGAGCGAGATGGATCAGAAGGGGATCGAACTGACTGAACGTTTCTCTTCGGAAAAAGGGCTCGTCGCCGGAGATACCATCCGGCTCCACCAGATCTTTTGGAACGTCCTGAAGAATGCGGTCAAGTTCACCCCCGCTAAGGGGAGGATCTGCGTCGAAACCAGCATTTCCGAAAAGAGCTTCATCGCGGTCATTTCCGACACGGGCATCGGCATGACCGAGGCCGAACTGGCGCGCGCTTTCGACGCCTTCAAGCAAGGAAGCCACGCAGAGGACGTCAGGCAGCATTTCGGGGGGCTGGGCCTCGGCCTTACCATCAGCAGAAAGCTGGTGGAGGCGCAGGATGGTAGAATCGAAGCTTCCAGCAAAGGCCGCAATTGGGGAGCGAGCTTCAGAATCGAGTTCCCACTGGCTGGGACGAGCGAACGGCTGGACAGCCAAGAATCAGGCCCGGCCACAAGTGAAGTGCCGGAAACAACGAAGCAGCCGGCGCGAATCCTATTGGTGGAGGACCACGGGCCGACACGAAATGTCCTGGCCCGGATCCTATCCGGCCGCGGGCATGAGGTGGCGGTAGCCGCGTCGGTGCGGGAGGCGCTGGAAGCGGCCTCAGCCGGACGATTCGACGTCGTCATTTCCGACATCGGATTGCCGGACGGCAGCGGCTACGACCTTTTCAACGAAATCCGGAAACACCTGCCGGCGATCAAAGGCGTGGCCTTGACCGGGTACGGCATGGAAGAGGATTTGGCCGATGCCCGGAAGAGGGGATTCAATCTTCACCTGACCAAACCGATCCGAATTCAGGCGTTGGATCAGGCTCTCGCGGAGATTCTAGGGGCGTAGTTCAGGAGCGAGAACATATTTAACATAATATCTATTGTGCGAAGTCCAGCCGATTAAGTCGCTGGCCCGCCGGTCCCTTGCTGTCTGACGAATTGAAGAATCATTCGTCGATCGATTGTCCGACGAAGCAAAGTTCGCTCCATAATGCCACCTCAGCGTGGAAGCTCGGGCCGCAGCTCCGGTCGAAGCGGAAGCTCGACGATGAACGTTGTTCCCTGGTTCTCCCCCGGGCTTTCCGCGCGGATCCTCCCGCCGTGGCGCTCGACAATCTCCTTCGCGATGGCCAGCCCAAGCCCTAGGCCGCCCCGTCGGTGCGCGCCGCCGCCGCATTGGTGGAAGCGTTCGAAGATCCGGGGCAGCGACCCCGCCGCGATGCCGATCCCCGTATCCGCCACCCGGATTTCAGCCCAGTCCTCCCGCCGCCTGAGGCACAGCTGCGCGCGGCCGCCCGCCGGGGTAAACTTGATCGCATTCGCGAGGAGGTTGACGAAGACCTGCTGCAGGCGGTCCGGATCGGCCTGGATCGCCTCGCCCTCGGTGAGATCGGCCTCGAGCGCGACCCGGCCCTGGCGGGCCATGGGCTCGATGGCAGCCAGCGACTGCCGCAGGATGCCAGCCAGGGAGGTCTCACGGAGGACCAGTTGGAGCTTCCGGGCGTCGATCCGTGCGAGGTCCAGAAGATCGTCGATTAGATTCTGCTGGAAGCGCGCCGACTGCTCGATCTGCCGGATAACCTCCCGCCATTCGTCCGGCTCGGAGAGCTCCTCCCGGAGCAGGATGCCGGACCAAAGCAGGATCGCCGTCAGGGGTGTGCGCAATTCGTGGCCCAACACGGCGACGAATTCGTCACGGGCCAACGCTGCCCGGCGAGCGTCGGCCAGGGCGGATTCCAGCTCCATGATCCGCGCTGCGGTCCCGCCCATCCCTGGCCGCGCCTCCGCTCCCTTGAATTCGCGTTCTGGTGTCGTCGGTCCGGTCTTTTCCGCCACCGGAGCGTCTTCCTGGGTCATCGGGAGCCAAAATCTGCGTAGGAACGGAAGGTCACAACTTATCATTTATATTATAAGGGGTTATCATGTCCGGAGATATACTCAGGCCAGCGACGCAGCGCAAAATATGACTGGGCGTTTCGCCCTAGCATCCCTGGAGGTCCACCCTTAGGGGTAATTAGGCAGACCTACCGAAGCGGAATGCGTGCAGCCAGAAAGGGGCTTTACGAGCAGCTACAACCCCAACCCTCGTTTTGCTTAGTTTCAATCCTTGCCCACAAGCACCGGCGCCAGGGCTTCACCCTTGAGCCGAATCCCCGTGAGCTTTTTCACGATCAGCCCGGCATGCTCCTCCGCCACGTCGGCCAGCGTGTGCCTCGGGTGGATGTCGATCGCGCCCACCACGCTCGCGGGCAGGCGCGTCACGCCAGCCACCTTGCCCACAATATCGGCCGGCGTGATCAGATGCTTGTGGCCCACGTTCAGGAAGAGCGTCGCCATGCCCGGCTCCGCGCCGGTGCGCGCCGGACGCTCATATTTCAGGCGCCGGTTTCCGTGGCCCTTCCCTTCGCCCTCGTCGAGGGCGCGGCTGGATTCCTCGGCGGCCGGCGGCTTTGCCCCCGGGGCGCTCCCCAGACCTGAGATCCGTTTTTCGGCCGCATGCGGCCGGGGGCCGCCGTAGGCCCGCTTGGGTCGGTCGGCATCATCAGCGGCGCGCGGAACCGACCCCGCCGGTTGTTGCGCTTTTGCGCCGGGTGCGGCGGCTTTGTTCGCGGGTGGCGCGTTGAGCAGATGGATGAGCGCCGAGCAGATGTCCGTGCTCGCATATCCCTGGTCGAGCAGCCGGTCGACCATCCGGTCGTGGGAATCGAACTGTTTGGCCTCGAGCGTCGCGCGGATCTTCTCGAAGAACACATTGGCCCGCGCTTCCTCCACCTGGTCGAGCGAGGGGATGCTCTCGCGCCGGATCTTGAGGCGGGCGACCTGCATCATTCCCTGCAGCTTGTAGAGCTCGCGTCCGGATACGAAGGTGAAGGCCCGTCCGGATTTGCCGGCCCGGGCGGTGCGCCCGATCCGGTGGGTGTAGTCCTCCGCGTCGTTCGGCAGGTCGAAGTTGAAGACGACCTCCAGGTCGTCCACGTCCAGTCCGCGCGCCGCGACGTCGGTCGCGACCAGGAACTCGAAAGCCCGGCGGCGAAACTTGTTCATCACCCGCTCGCGCTGGGCCTGGCTGATGTCGCCGTGCAGCCGGTCGGTGGCATAGCCCCGGGCGTGCAGGTGCTCCTCCAGCTCGTCGACCATGATCTTCGTGCTGCAGAAGATGATTCCATAGCGGAAGTCGTGGACGTCGATCAGCCGCGTCAGGGCCTCGATCTTGGAGCGGCGGTCGACCTCGAAGTAGACCTGCTCCACCTGCGGGGCGTTCTGGGCGACCGATTCAATCTTGATCCAGGCGGGATCGTGCGAATAGCGGCTGATCAGATCCTGGATCGCCCGCGGTATTGTGGCCGAGAAAAAGAGCAGCTGCCGCTGCCGGGGAATCGCCCTCAGGATGCGCTCGATGTCGTCGCGGAAGCCCATGTCCAGCATCCGGTCCGTCTCGTCCAAGACGACGACCTTGAGGTGCTCGAAGTTCAGGGTGCTCCGGTCCATGTGGTCCATCACGCGGCCCGGGGTCCCGATCACGACCTGGGTGCCCGCGGCCAGCGCGCGGAACTGGCGCTCGTAGGACTGGCCGCCGTAGATCGGGACGGCTTGGATCCCGCGCTTGAAGAAGGAGAGCTTGCCGACCTCTTCGGCCACCTGCACCGCCAGCTCCCGGGTGGGACAGAGGATCAGCACCTGCACCGCCCGCAGATGCGGGTCAATCCGCTCCAGGGCGGGAATCCCGAAGGCCGCCGTCTTGCCCGAGCCGGTCGAGGACATGCCGACGACGTCGCGGCCTGAGAGGGCGACGGGAATCACCGCCGTCTGAATCGGCGAAGCCTCCTCGAAGCCCATCTTCTCTACCGCCTTGAGAATTTCCGGCGAGAGGCCGAGTTCGGCAAACGGGCGCTTTTCCATGCCGCAGCCTAGCGGGGCTCAGAGCTGATGGAGAGCTTAAACCACCCGCTGACCCCGACTCATTCTCCCTGCCCCGGCCCCCGCTCTAATTGAGCTTTAGCATCAGGCGCGCGCAGCGGAACAGGTTCACGCGGCCTTCCGAAGGTTCCAAGGCCTCTGACGCGGTGGTGACGGCTGACTCCAAAGCCTGGCTCCTAACCTTTGGGAATTCTCTGCGAAGTTCGCTGACGACCCAATCGCGGTCATGCGGCGTCCAGACCATGACACGCGTAGATTTGTGTTTGATGGAAGCCATGGCTGATCAAACGCATGGAAAATACACCCGCATCCACGCAATTTTGGTGCCAGCAGCGGAGTACTCTTATCGCCTTCATTTTAAGGTATTTGGCCGATTCTGCCATGCGTCCTCTGTGACGAATTTTCCCGCAACTGTGCCATGGGTCGGGCGGGCCGGCGGGGGCCCCTCGAGCGCGCCTCCGCGGCGGTGAGGTGGCGTTGGCTGCCCCTTCCCCCGGGGTTGGGGGGCCGGCGCGCGGGCAGGTCAACGATGAGCGCATCGCACCCGTTGCCTGCAATGGATGACTCGTCGATGAGATTCCCGTCCCTCCCCACCCCAGTTCCCGGCCACCACAGCTTGGGAGCGCCGCCGGCTTTAAACCTGCCCCATGAACATGCTGCCCACAACGCTTCGCCTTCTCCGCCCCGCCGCCATTTCCGTGCTGCTGGCGCTCCCCGCGACCGCTCCGACATTTGCCCAAACGGCTCCGACTTCTGCGGCGGCAGCGCCGTCCGCCCCCGCTGCACCCCAGCCCGGATCCGGAACCACCAATCCCGCCACAGCCGACAAGGTCGTGGAGCTCTCCCCCTTCCAGGTCGTGGCTGACACCAATGGCTATTTTCAGGCCAACACCATGTCGGGCACGCGGCTCAATTCTAAGATCGAAGACCTGGGCCAGTCCATCAGCGTGATGACGAAGCAGCAGATGAACGATTTTGCGCTGCTCGATATCAACGACGTGTTTGACCACATGGCCAACACGGAGGGCACCGGCTCCTTCTCCAATTTCGTCCTCGATCGCACCGGCGCGGTGACCGACAACGTGAGCTTCGATCCGAACAACTCGAATCGCGTTCGCGGCATCGGCAATGCCAACATCGCCTTCGACGACATCGCCACCACCGGCCGCGTGCCGATCGACCCGCTCTGGATCGATTCGGTCGAGGTGAGCCGGGGCCCGAACGCCAACCTCTTCGGCCTGGGCCAGCCTTCCGGCACCGTGAACCAGGTGCCCGCGTTTGCCAACCTAGCCCGGGATTTCACCCAGATCCAGACCCGCGGCGACAGTTATGGCGGCTGGCGGGCCTCGATCGATTTCAACCGGCAGCTCATCCCGGACAAGCTGTCCGTGCGCGCGAGCGAAGCCTTCGAGCACATCGGCTTTGTGCGCAAGCCGTCCGGGGAGGCGATCCGCCGCGAAAGCCTCCAGCTCAAGGCGAGGCCGTTCCCCTACACCACGATCTCGGCTTCGTATTTCCGCTACACGGACACGGCGCAGCGACCCAATTTCACCACTCCGCGCGATTTCATCACTCCATGGCTTCAGGCCGGAAAGCCCGCTTGGAATCCCGTCACCCGCCTGATCACGGTCGGCGGAGTGACCTACGGCATGGGCGCGGTGGTCGGCGGCGTTCCGACGATGGTCGCCGGTTCCACCACGCCGTTCACGACGCTGCCCCCCGTCTTCGGGGCAGCCGACCAACGCTCCTATTTTTACGTTCCCGGCGCCTCCTCGGGCCTCAGTCCGTATTGGACCACTCCGACGGTGACCAGCCTCACGAGTCCGCTGGTCGCTGCGACCAACAGCTCCGCCAACCTCGTCAAATTTGTGCAAACTGCCGCGCCCACGACCTATGGCACGTTCGGAAGCACCCAGCCGCTCTTCGCCTCGACCCCGGCGGTTTCCGACAAGTCGGTTTACGACTACGGCAACATCAATCTCGATTCCGCCAATCGGCAGTGGGATGACGTGAAGATCTATCTCGCCCAGCTCGATCAGATCATCATTTCCACTGGCACCCAGACGCTCGCCGCCCAAGTCACGTATATGCGGGAGAATGCCAAGCGCATCCTGGACCTGCCCACCGGACCGGCGAGCGTCAACGGCGTCACTGGCGCTCTCTACGCCAATCCGAACAGCCTCAACCTCGATGGCACCACCAATCCCTATTTTGGCCTGCCTTACCTGAAGACCACCGAGCCTTTCCGGCAGGAAAATCCCGAGCTTTGGAGCACGACCCGGGCCCAGCTCGCCTACAAGCTCGATCTCACGCAGCAGCACAGCCTTCTGAAGTGGCTCGGGGTCCAGCAGCTGCTGGGATACGATGAGTACAAGGACCAGCGGCAGTACCTGTATTCCTACCGCCATTCGGCGATGTCGCTCGACCAGCCGTGGGAACAAGCAGCCGCAGCAGCCGGCATCCCCCTGGCCAATCGCACCACCGCCGGCAACCGATATCCGGTGGCCGCCGGCAATGCCTCCCGGCTGGTGGAGGAATATTATGTGGGGAGCACCCCCGGCGGCCCGGTGCAGTACGGACCGAGTTTCTTCCCGAACAACACCGTCGTGCCCTACCTCTTTGGCGGCAGCAGCTCCGCCAGCACCAGCGCGGCCCTCGGCCAATTCAGTGATGCGCCGACGATGATCGGATGGACGCCGAGCCCAGATGGCGGCGGCTTCACCAACAACAAGGACCAAATCATCAAGACCGCGGGCGCGGTGCTCCAGAGCACGTTCCTGGACGACAGCCTGGTCACCACCTTCGGCATCCGCCAGGACACGATTTTCGCCACTACTTCCGATTTCGCGGTCCTGACTCCCGATCTGCGCGCCTACAACTATCCGGTCTCCGACGGCATGCTGCCAGGCTGGAGCCAGGCCGGGGGCAAGACAAAATCGGCATCGGTGGTGCTGCGTCCATTCCACGATCTCAAGTTCATGGATCCCTGGGCGAACCAGGGCAGCGCGCTGCAGCGGTTCTTCGGCCAGGCGCTCCACAACATCGGCTTAACCTTCAACAAGGCGGACAACTTCATCCCGGCGCCTCCGGCCATCGACCTGGAGCAGAATCAGCTTCCGAACCAGACCGGCTCCAGCAAGGACTACGGATTCTGGATCAACACGCTCGATAACCGGCTGACCATTCACTACACCCACTACCAGACCGAGCAGTTCAACGCCCGCAACGGGGACGTCGGGACCATGGCCCAGCGCGTCCTGCGCCAGGACGGCGTGGTGGCCTCCGATGCCTACAATCTGCTGAGCCAGGCGACTCAGTGGACCTATGGGAATGGCCTGACCTACGCCTCCTTGACTCCCAGCCAGCAGGACAACATCGCCCATCTGATCGGGTACAAGGGCGGCGCTGCCCAGGTCGCCGCGCTCTCCAACGCCAACAACGCCGGCACCCTGGCCACGGCCCAGGACATCATCGCGAAGGGCGACGAGCTGGAGATCAACTTCAATCCCAACCGCTTCTGGACGGTCAGCGCATCCGCCACCAAGAGCCGATCGATCAACGCCCGGGTCGGGACCTCGGTCGCGGACTGGATCGCCCAGCGCATGCCGATTTGGACCACGATCGAGGACCCGCGCTTTACCGCGAGCAGTCCGGCCGCCACCTCGCTGCCCGTGGGAGCCACGGGCCACTTGCTCTGGTGGGACATCCTCGGCGCCCCGTATTCCACCCTCCCCTTCAACTACAATTCGACCAGCTCGGCGGCGTCGAACTTCGCGGTCAATGTCCAGGCGCCGCTCAACGTGTTCACCCAGACAATCGGCAAGCCGCGGCCGCAGCTGGCGGAATACGCCTTCAAGTTCGACACGCGGTATGAGCTCGCCGGAATCACGAGCAACAAAATCCTGAGCAAGATCACCGTCGGGACCTCGCTGCGCTGGATCGATCGCGCGGCGATCGGCTTCTACGGCCTGCAATCGCTTCCCGCCACAGTCACCCAGCTCGATCCCAACCGGCCGATCTACACGCCCGCCCAGATCTACGCCGACCTCTTCATCGCCTACAAGACCCGCATGTTCCGCGACAAGGTGGGAGCCACCTTCCAATTCAACGTCAGGAATCTGCAGGAAGACGGCGACCGGCTGCAGGCAACGGCGGCTTTCCCCGACGGAACTCCCCTCGCCTACCGGATCATCGACCCCCGGCAGTTCCTCCTCAGCGTGACCTTTGATTTGTAGCCGGATTGCACCGGATTTGTTCAGAGACCGGGTATAGGCATGGTCAGTCAAGAGGCCGTCCCTTAGGGGGGACGGCCTCATTTTTGCCGCCGGCCCATCTCCCGGCGGCCCGAGGCGCCGAGGACCGGCTTGCCCGAACGCGGCCCGCCCCGTTCGCTGCTCCGTGACGATGAAGCCATCGAAGCGCGCCGCCCCTCCCTCCGCTATTTCAGCCGCGGCCCCGGGGACCGTTCGCTGGCCCCCAGCGGCGCTCTTCGCCGCGGTGCTGAGCGCGACGCTCGCCGCCTATGTGCCGGCGCTTTCGGGCGGACTGTTGTGGGATGACGCCGGCCATGTCACGAGGTCGGATCTCCAGTCCTGGCCCGGACTGGGGCGCATCTGGTTCCAACTCGGCGCCACCCAGCAATACTATCCTCTCCTCCATTCGGCATTCTGGATCGAGCACCGGATCTGGGGCGATGCCACGATCGGGTATCACCTGGTCAACGTGCTTTGGCACGCTACCTCGGCCTGCTTGCTGATCGCCGTCCTCCGCCGCCTAGCCATCCGCGGGGCCGTCCTGGCCGGACTGATCTTCGCCTTGCATCCGGTCGCGGTTGAATCCGTCGCCTGGATCGCCGAGCAGAAGAACACGCTCTCGACGGTGTTCTATCTCGCGGCGGCGCTCGCCTGGCTGCAATTCGAGGATGACCGACGGCCCGGCCGCTATGCCGTGGCCCTACTCTGCTTCATGGCCGCGCTGCTGACCAAGTCCGTCACCGCTACCCTGCCGGCCGCCCTGCTCGTGATCGCCTGGTGGCGCCGCGGCCGCCTCTCGTGGCGCGGCGATGTGCTCCCGCTCCTGCCCTGGTTGCTGATGGGCGTGGGGGCCGGCATCGGCACGTCGTGGCTTGAAGCGCACCAAATCGGCGCCTCGGGCGAGGATTTTGCCCTTGGCGCGGCCGGGCGCTGCTTGCTCGCCGGGCGCGTCGTCTGGTTCTACCTCGCCAAGCTGGTGTGGCCGGCCCGGCTGACCTTCTTCTATCCGCGGTGGTCGATCGACGCCGGCGTCCTCTGGCAATGGCTGTTTCCGGCGGCAGCGGTGGCGACGCTCGCCGCCGGCCTGTGGTGGTGCCGCCGCGACCGCGGTCCGCTGGCCGCGGCCCTGCTCTTCGGGGGCGCGCTGCTGCCCGCGCTCGGCTTCGTCAACGTCTACCCCTTCATTTTCTCCTACGTGGCCGATCACTTCCAGTATCTAGCCAGCCTCGGGATGATCGCCTTTCTCACCGCGGCCGCGGCGCGCGGCTTTCTCCTCCTCGCCTGGCCGAGGTGGAGCGGTTCGGCGCTGGCGGCGGGAATCCTCCTCGGGCTGGGAACCTTGACCTGGCGGCAGAGCGCCATGTACCACGACCCCCGCTCCCTCTACGAGGCCACCCTCGATCGCAATCCCTCCAGCTGGGTGGCGCAGCTCAATCTCGGCACGGCGCTGGACGACGCCGGACAGCCGGAAGAAAGCCTGCCGCATCTGCGGCGGGCGCTGGAACTGAAGCCGGGTTTTCCCGAGACGCTCAACAGCCTCGGCAACGTGCTCAACCGCCTGGGGCGGCCCGCCGAAGCGCGGCCGCTGCTGGAGCAGGCGGTCCGGGCCCGGCCGCAGTTCGCGCTCGCCCGCAACACCCTCGGCAGCACCCTGATGGCGCTGGGCGACTCCGCCGGCGGAATTTCCCAGTTCAGGCAGGCATTGGAGATCGATCCCGGCCTCATCCTCGCCCGGGTCAACCTCGGTTGGGCCTTGGCCAACACCGGTCGCGAGGCCGAGGCGCTCGAGCTGCTGGAGCAGGCGCGGAGCCAGCAGCCCGATCTCGCCGACATCGAATGCAAAATCGGCCTGACCCTGGCCATGAACGATCGCCTCGCCGAGGCCCTCCCCCACCTCTCGCGCGCCGTCGAGCTGCAGCCGGCGCAGCCGGAGATCCGCTACATCCTCGGGCGCGCGCTCCTCGATCTGGGCCGGCGGGCGGAAGCCGCCGAACAGCTCGAGGAAACCCTCAGGCTGGACCCCGATCACGCCGGCGCCAAAGACGCGCTCAACCGGCTCCTTCGCGCCGGCTCGGCCGCGCGCTAGCCCCGGGGATCCTTCGGCCCTTGGAGGAGGCTAGCGGGCGATCCGAAACCAGCTGAAATCCGCGTGGCCGGCCGGCCCGCGCGCAGCCGAGGCGAAAAGCCCGATTTTGGCGCCAACCCAAGGGGCCGAGGCGGCGCCGAATTCCCCGCCGATCGGCCGGAATTCCGTGCCGTCGAGCCGGTAGGCAAAGCGGCAGCGCGCGCCCGCGCCCACGCTCACCCGCAGATCGGCCTGCGGCGAGGAAACCGCGAGCGACGCCTCCTCCCATTCCCGGCCGCCCTCGGGCGCCTCCTGGCAGCGGGCCAGGACTAGGCGGAGGCCCCCGGCGGTTTGCCGCAGGCCGAGCCAGCAGTAGTCCCTGCCGAAAACCATCAACCCCGCCGTGTCCCCTTCGGCGCGGGGAGAGAGCCCGAGCCGAGTCGTGGCGACGAAGGCGGGGCCGGGGAACTTCTGCAGCAGCAGGTGCGGCGCCGCCCAGTGCGTTTCGGCCGCGGCCAGCGGAACGCAGGACAGCCGCAGCGAACCCGCGGCGGCTGAGAAAGAGGCCCAGCCGGGGTCGGGATTGGCCTGCCACTGCCATTGGCGGCCGAGGACCGGCCCGGCGAATTCATCCGATGTCGCCGGGACGGCCGTTCCGCCATTGCCGCCGGCCGGCTTGCGGTGGACCGCCACCGGCTCGCCGATCCCATCGTCGCGCGCCCGGCCGATTGTCGGCCAGCCGTCCGCGCTCCAGGCCATCGGCTGGAGGTGCATCACCCGGCCGTAGGCGGGGATTTCCTGGAAATGCAAAAACCAGTGCTCGCCCGCCGGGGTCTCCACCCACGCCCCCTGATGGGGCCCATTCACCGCGGTGCCGCCCTGCGCCAGCACCACGCGGCATTCATAGGGGCCGTAGAGATCGCGGGAGCGAAAGACGCCCTGGTAGCCGTTGCGCACCCCCCCCGCCGGCGCGAAGACGTAGTAATAGCCGCCGCGGCGGTAGAGCTTCGGGCCCTCCAGGGTGTTCCACCCCGGCAGCAGGTCGGCATCGATCACGGCCCGGCCCTCGTCCTCCACCCGCAGCCCGTCGGCACTCAGCCGGTGGAGGGTGAGGCGGTTGGAAATCCCCGCCCGGCTGCGCGCCCAGGCATGGATGAGATAGGCTCGGCCGTCGTCATCCCAGAACGGGCACGGGTCGATCAGCCCCTTGCCGGCCTTGACCAGCACCGGCTCCGACCAGGCCTCCCGCGGGTCGGACGCGCTCACCGCGTAGATGCCGAAGTCGGGATCGGGATAGTAGATCCAGAATCGGCCGGCGCGGTGGCGGATCGACGGGGCCCAGACCCCCTGCCCGTGGCGCGGCACGGCAAAATGACCGCGCGGCACCAGCGCGGGGAGCGCGTGATTCACGATCGTCCAGTTGACCAAATCCCGGGAATGGAGGATCGGCAGGCCAGGCGCGTGGTTGAAGCTCGAGGCGGTGAGCCAGTAGTCCTCGCCGACCCGGATCGCGTCGGGGTCGGAATAGTCGGCATAGAGCACCGGATTGCGGTACGTTCCGTCGCCGCGGTCCGCCCGCCATGGCGGAGCGGAGGCCAGGCTCGGCTGGGATTCTTCCATGGAAGGCATTTATGGCGCGGCCGGACGATTGTCCGCGGTCCACCCGTGCCTCATGACCATGTCGCCGGTCATCAGGCCCTCGCCGAGCCCGCGCCAACCGCGGCCGGCTCCGCCGGAAAGGGCGGCGGATGGAGACGCCGCGGGCATGCGGCCCTCATGGGAGAGGCGCCTTCTGCGTTCCGGAAGCGGGTATGCGTCCCCGCCGGGGCGGCAGGGTGCTGCCTTCGATCCAGGACCCCTTGAGGAGCACCTCGTGCACGTCCTCGGGAATCCCGGTCTCGTTGCGGTGCATCAGCCCGACGATCATCTCCACCGCAAGGGCGGCGATCTTGGCCGGGTCATAGTAGACCCCCGAGCAGCGGAGCTCGGGATGGCATTCCAGCTCGACCAGGCCAACGTCCCGGGGGACCTCCTTGCCCAGGCGTCGCAGCCAGGCCTGTACCGGCCGGCAATGGTTGGTCAGGATCGCATCGGGCTTCTCCCTGCCAAACCAGGCCGCGAAGGCCGATTCGCCCGCAGGCACGGCCGGGCATGGCGGCACCCGGTCCCCCTCCGGCCAGCGCTGCTGCTGGCCGAGGAAGGCGCTGAGCCAGCGGTCCCCGACCCGCGGGCTGTCGTTGTCCTCGGAGAAGACGAAGCCGACCCGACGGTAGCCCCGCTCCAGAAACTGCTGCATGGCCTGCCAGGCGGTGTCGAAGTGGTTTTCCGTCACGTGATGCAGCAGCGGGGAGCGAAGCGTCAGCCCGACCGCCACGCTCGAGAACCGCTCCCAGGCCAGGTGCATCGACTGCTGGCCGGGCGGCAGGCGGCCGATGATGAGGCCGTGGATGCCCCGCGTGCTCAGGATATCGCAGAAGCGCTCGGGCGCCATGCCGGGCTCCGCCAGCCAGAAGTGCTCCAGCCGGTATCCGAAGTCACGGGCCCGCTCCGCCGCGCCCGGGAAGAAATTCGGGCGGTCGTGGCGCTCCGGCTGCCAGCCGTAGCGGGTGGGATAGTTGGTCACGAACGCGATCGTGGCATGCTTGGCCGAACGCCCCGAACGGCGCGACTGCATCAGGGCCGCGACCAGCGGATTGATGCGGTAGCCCAGGCGGGCGGCCGCCTCCTTCACCCGCTGCCGCGTGGCCGCGGGAATGCGCGGATGATCCCGCAGCGCGAGCGACACCGTCGACCGGTGCACGCCCGCGCGCATCGCCACATCCTGGAGGTTCGCCTTAAGGGGCATGCCGCAAGCGGGGTCTCAGGGAGCGGGATCGAGGGCCACGGGCCGGATCCTCGGCGCAGCCAGTTGGAAGATCAGCCAGGCCGCGACGTAGGCGCTGCCGCAGATCCGCATGATGACGACATAGGTCCCCTCCCCCTGGAGGATCGTGCTGACCAGCCAGAAGAAGCCCATCGACACCACCGAGGCCAGCATGCCGCCGAAGCCCACCACGGAGGCCACCGCCCGCTGGGGGAAGAGGTCCGCCACGGTGGCGTACATCGTCGCGGACCAGCCTTGGTGCGCCGCCGCGGCCAGGGCGAAGAAGAGCGTGGCGAGCCAGACGCTGCCGACCTGGGTCGAGAGGATCACCGGGAGCGTGCAGCAGGCGCAGACCAGCAGGGCGGCCTTCCGAGCGCGGTTCAGCGGCCATCCCCGCGCCAGCAGCGCGGACGAAAGCCAGCCCCCCGCCACGCTGCCCAGGCCCGCGGCGGCGTAGACGACGACCAGCGGCGGACCGAAATGCATCAGGTCGAGGTGAAACTGCTTGCTGAAGAAATCGGGCAGCCAGAACCCGTAGAACCACCAGACCGGACCCACCAGGACGCAGGTGCCGTAGTAGGCCCACGCCTCGCGGTAGCGCAGCAGCCGCCTCCACGGGATTTTCACCTGCCGGGCGCGTTCGGCGTCGCCGATGATATGCGCCCGCTCGGCCGCGCCAATCCGGGTGGAACGCTCCGGCGAGGCATAGTAGAGGTACCAAAGGGCCAGCCAGGCCAGGCCGGCGAGGCCCAGCGCTACGAAGGTCCCGCGCCAGCCAAAATTCCAGGCGAGCCAGGGCACCAGCAGCGGCGCGAACATTCCGCCGAGGTTCGTGCTGGTGTTGAAGATCCCCACCGCGAGCGAGCGCTCCCGGGCGGGAAACCATTCCGTCAGCGTGCGGATCGCCACCGGAAAATTGCCCGATTCCCCCAGGCCGAGGGCGAAGCGCGCCCCCCCGAATCCGAGGACCGTGCGTGTCAGCGCGTGGGCCATCGCGGCCAGACTCCAGAAGACCACGGCTACGGCGTAGGCGCTGCGGGTGCCCGCCCAGTCGATGAAGGGCCCGAAGGCGGCCTGTCCGATCGCGTAGGACGCCTGGAAGGCGATGTTGATCCGCCCGAAGTCGAGCTCGCTCCAGTGAAACTGCTTCTGCAGGTAATCCGGCTTGAGCAGGCCCAGCACCTGCCGGTCCATGTAGTTGACGACCGTGATGAGGAAGAGCAGGCCCACGATCACCCAGCGAAAGCGGCCGGGCGAAGGCGAAACGATGGCCGCGGCCGCGGTCGGCGCAGTCCGGAAAGACCGTTCACTCATGGGGCGGGGGTACGCCGGAAAATCTTTGGGAATGGGGGTCGTTGACAACGGGTAAAACCGCGAGATCGGGTCGTCCGACTTTTATACGCTATTGATTTACAGGTTGATGGAGAGGGTTTGCAGGTCCCGTGGCTAATTGAGTCTCATTGTTGACTAAAATGGGGCGCTGGCAACGCCCGCCTGCGGTCATTCCGCAGCTGCGGAGCCCGCCTTAGGGCTCGTAGCAGCCCGCCGCCCCCACCAGGATGCGCCACCCCAATGAAATCCAGCCCTGCCCTCACCCTCGGCCTGCTTCTCGCCGGCACCGCCTGCGCCCTGGCCCAGACAAGGCCCGCCTCGGTCCGCTCGATCTTCGACGACATGCCGGCCGGGCAACGGGCCGTCTATGAGCCCAGGGGCATGAGGCTGTGGGACCACGGCGCACCGGGCGCGAAGGGCGACGGCTGGCTCGATACGCCGGAGCTCTTTCCCGCCTCGGCCGCGCATCCCGGAGGCAAGCTTCCCGCCATCGTGGTGTTTCCCGGCGGCGGCTACACCTACCTCTCGGGGTGGGAGGGCTTCCCGATCGCCGAGCATTTCCGGGACCTGGGCCTGGCCGCCTTCGTGCTCCGCTACCGCCTGGCTCCGACCTATTCGCAGGAGGACAGCCTCCACGACGCCCAGCGCGCCATCCGGCTTCTGCGCGCCCATGCGGCGGATCTGGGCATCGACCCGGCCCGGATCGCCGCCATCGGCTTTTCCGCCGGCGGGCACTTGGCGGCGAACCTCGCGACCCATGGCGATGACGGCGACCCGCAGGCGGCCGACCCCGTTGACCGCCAGAGCTGCCGGATCCAGACCGGCCTCCTCATCTATCCGGGCATCCTGGCCAAAAAGCCGGTGCGGGACACCGAGGACGACCGCGACATCGCGAAGTTCATGCAACTGCCCGGCTTGCAGCACAGCGTCGACGCCAAGACCGCTCCCTGCTTCATGATCGTCGGTTACCAGGACCGGAAGGCCCTGCGCGAGCACGACCTGGCCTTCGCCGCGGCGCTCGAGAAGGCCAATGTGCGGTTCGAGTTGCACATCCTCGGCATGGGCGACCACGGATTTTCCATGCGGGTGCGGGACCCGCGCCTCCAAATTTGGCAGCAGCTCGCCGCCAACTGGCTGACCACCTTCAACTTCCTTCCGGAGCCCGTGTTCTCCGGCCCGCGCCAGTAGCGGTCCGACGCCCGCATCCCGCCGCCGGGCTTGGGGGATGGGGCGTCCGGAACTTCCCGGGGCGGTTCCCCGAGACGGGCGCGGCATTTCGGAGAAATGCCGCAACCTCATCCCTGGCTATCGGTCTGGATGATGGGTGAGGCGCTGGAAAATCGCCGGAGCGACATCGGCCGGAGTGGTTCTTGCGCTGGCCACGCTGCCTTACTGGATGGGCGCGTGCCTGCCGGCCGCCCGGCTGCTCCATCTGACGGTCGGATCCTACCAGCGCGAGGGCTACGGCCGGTTTCGGATCCGGGACGGCGTCTATCAGCATGAGAACGTCCGGGTCACCGTCGCCGAAGCGGACGCGGACACACCCCTGCTGTGGGCTTGGAAGAGCCTGCGCGGCTCGGCCCGCCCCGTTCAGGTCCGAGGCTGGAAGGTCTCGATCGGACCTGCGCCCGGGAACGGGCCGGGGGCGGCGGGCTTAAGCCAGCTCCATGGCGCGCTCGCCCGGCTGGCCAAGCGGCTGGAACGATGGGTTCCCGAGGCCGAGATGACCGGCGGAAGCGTCCGCTGGCCCACCGGCGGCTTCCGCCTGGAGCGGGCGGACTGGAACCGAGGGGAACTCCGGCTCGCCGGCCTCTCCTGGGGCGGCAGGACCCTTTCGGGGCGCGTCGTCGCCGTCCCCGCGGGGTCGTTTCGAATCGAAGCGGATGAGTCCGACCTCGGCGATGCCCGGCTCGTCCTCCTTTGGACCGCGGCCGCGGCCGACGGGCAGCTGTGGCTCTGGGGAAGACCGGTCGATCTGCACGCCTCCATTCCGGCCGTGGGCTGGCTCCCGGCGGAGGCCCAGGCGCGGGTGAGCGAAGGAAGCGTCGCCCTGCCGGGCCTCGCCCCCGGTTCCGCCTACCGCGAGTGGCGGGGCGGGGGCGAGGCGCGCTGGCAGGATGGCCGGTTCCGGGTCTCGGTGCACGCCGCGGCAGAGCCACAGGCCAAGGGGCTTCCGCCGCTCCGGATCGCGGTCGAGGCGGCGGGCGACCGGCAGGCCTGGTCCGTCCAGACGCTCGATCTCGAATTGCCCGCCGGCCACGCGGTCCTGAACGAGCCCATCGCCTTCGGCTACCGAGGCAAGCCGTCCTGGAATGGGGCCCGCCTAGCCATCGCGCTGGATCTGGCGGGGCTGCCGCTGCTGCACGCGAAGGGATCCCTCTCCGGCGAAGTCCGCGTGGTCGGCGCGCTGGGAAGCCTTCCCTCCCTGGAGCTGAACCTCGCCGCCCGCCAGGCTGCCTGGCGCGAGTTTCCAGTGGGCGACTACACCCTCACGGGGCGCTGCGACCTCGGCCGCCGCGAGGTGTCGGATCTGAAGGTCACCGCTGCTTGGGCGGGCTCCGCCCTGGCCCGGTGGCTGCCCGACGGAGGCCGGGTCGGCTCGGTCACGGCGCTGGCGCAAGCCGAGGGGCCATGGAGCGCGCTGCGCCACGGCGGAACCGCGCGCATCCAAGGGCTGGCCCTCCCGCATTGGGAGGCGTTTGACGGAACCCTGGCCTGGAGCGGCGTCCAAGCATCGATTCCCTCCTTCCGGCTGCGCGCCAGCGCCGGCTCCGCCGCCGTAAACGTGCAGGGCGCCGCCACCCCCGCGGAGCTGCGCCTCTCCCATGTGGAGTTCACCCCGGCGGGTGAAAAGGCGCTCCGCCTGGCCGCTCCGGTCACCGTCGGCTGGCGGCCCCGCCTGGTCGTCGGCCCCTTCTCCCTCGCCGGGGACGGAGCGGAAATCAGCGGGGGCTACTCGCCATCCGGGATTTCACTCCATCTGGCCCGGGTGCCCTCGCGCTGGATCGGCAGCCTGGCGCGCTGGTCGGGCCCGGATTTCGAAGTCCACGCCGCGGACCTTTCGGCGCATTGGGACCAGGGCCGGCTGGCCTTCGCCGCACAGGCGGGGGCGACGATCGATTCGCCGCAGGGCCGGGTCGACCTCAGCCTGAATGCACAAAGCGAGGGGCCGGCGACCCTGGTGCGCGAGCTCCGGCTCTCCTCCGGCGGCTCCGTCCTGGCCCAGGCCAGCGGCACCCTCCCCGTCTGCTGGATGCAGGGCGAGCGCCGCTGGCGAGCCGATCCCCGGGGCCGGGTCACGATGCGGGCGCAGGTGGATCCCCGCTCTCCGGTCTGGCGGGACCTGGCGGCGCCGGCCGGGCTGGCGATCGAGCGGCCCGAGGCCGTCCTCACGGTGGATGGCACCCTCGATCGGCCGGTGGGACGGCTGCATCTGGCGATCGACGAGTTGGGCGCGCTGCCCGGCCGCGCCGCCTGGAAGGCTCCCCCTCTCCGGCGGATCCAGCTCGAGGCCCATGCCGACCGGGGAATCATTGTCGTCGAGCGCCTGGAGGCCACCGTCCTCGGCCATCCCCTCTCCGGCAGCGCCCGGCTGCCCCTGGAGGCCGCCTCCTGGCGGAGCCTGGGCCGCGGCTCCCTTGGCATCGACTGGAAAAACGCCCAGGCGAGCCTGGCGGTGGCGGAGGCGCCCGCCTCCGCGCTGGCCGCGCTGTTTCCCTCGGTGCTGCGGCCGGAAGGCACCTGGTCGGTGCGCGGCGAATTGAAGGGCGGCGAATTGACGGGGGCGCTCCGCCTCAGCGGGCTCAGCCTGCGGCCGATCGCTCCCATCGGCCTGGTGCAGGGCATCAGCGGGACGGTGAATCTCGAGGGGCGGAGCCTTTCCCTGCGGGGCGTCTCGGCCCAGGTGGGAGGCGCCACCCTGGCCTTGTCCGGCCAAGCGGAGGTTCCGGCCGCGGGCTCGCCTCGTTTTGACCTCAGGCTGCGTGGCGCCTCCATTCCCCTGGTCCGCCAGGCTAACCTCCTGGTCCGCTCGGACCTGGACCTGCGGGTGGAGGGAGAGGGAACGGGGGCCAGCGTCCGCGGCCGGGCCGTGGTGGGAGACGGCCTGCTCCTGGGCGATCTCTCCAGCCTGCTGCCCAGCGGCATGACGGGGGGAAGCCGGCCGCCGCCCTATTTTTCGGTGGGCGCCAGCCCGTTCAATTCCTGGCGCCTGGATGTCGCCATCGCCGCCGACCGGACGCTCCGGGTGCAGACGCCGCTCTTCAGCGGCACCGGTTCGGCCCAGCTTCGGCTGCTCGGGACCCTGGGGGATCCGCGCGCGGTGGGGCAGCTGCAGGTGAACCAGGGCCAGGTGTCCCTGCCCTTTGCCAGCTTCGAGGTGCAGTTCGGGGCGGTTCGCCTGAATGCGGACGACCCCTTTCACCCCCGCATCGATCTTCAGGCGACAGCCCGCCGCTACGACTATGACATCCAGATGAGGGCCGCCGGCCCCGCCGACGCCCCGGTCCTCACCTTCAGCTCCAACCCCGCCCTGCCCTCCGACCAGCTCCTGGCGCTGGTCATGGCCGGCCAGCTGCCCCAGAACGGCACGCTCGGGGCCAGCACGAGCTCGCAGGTGGCCGGGCTCGGCGCCTATGTCGGGCAGAACCTCCTCTCGGGGTTCAGCGGCCAGCCCGGCGCCAACCGCCTCACCGTCACCTCGGGCCAGGAGCTTTCCGTCAGCGGGAGGCCCACCTATGAAATCCAGTACCAGCTGGCCCCCAGGTGGTGGTTGGTCGGCCAGTATGACATCTTCGACGACTACAACGCGGACCTGAAGTGGCGGGTGTATTCGGAGGGCCCCAAGCAATGAGGCGGGCCCTCGGCGCGGCCCTGGCCGTCCTCCTCCTCGGGGCGGGATTATACGCGGCGGATCCGCCGCGCGCCGCAGTGGAGATCCGCGGCCTCGGGTGGTGGCGCGACCATACCCTGCGGGGGACGCTGCTCCTGCTGCTGGGGACGCAGCGGGGACGCACCATCGGCGCCAGCGGCATCGAGGACGGCGCGATGGTGCTCTATTCGACCCTCAACCTGCAGGGCTATCTCAGCGCCAAAATCCAGGCCCGCGTGACGGCTGCCGACGGCAAGGTCGCCACCTATTCCCTCGACCCGACCTTGCAGGTCCCCCTTCCCCGGACGCTGGCGGCGGCCCGCCTCACCTATGAGGTGCGCCGCGGCCGGCGCTACACGGTCGGGGACGTCGCCTTTCCCGGCCTCACCGCCCTGAAGCCCGACCGGGCCCGGAGCTATTTTCGGGGGGAGGGAGCGCTGGCCTTCCTCACCGCCGAGCGGGCCTACTCGCCCGGCGGGCTGCGCCGCTCCGAAGCCAACCTGCTGGAGGCCCTCCGAGGCCTCGGCTACGCCGAGGCCCGGGTCGAGTCCGCGGTGCCGCAGATCGACCCGAAGACCCACGTCGCCCGCCTGGTGATCACCGTGCACCAGGGGCCGCTCTGGCGGGTGGCGGCCTTCACCGTGGCCCTGTCCGGGCCGGGGCCCGCCCCGCCCGAGCTGGAAACCCCCCGCTACGGCCTTCCCTGGTCCGAACTCTGGCGCCACGAGGCGGAGACCGACCTCCGGCGGTGGTACTACCAACAGGGGTATCCCGACGTGGCCGTGGTGGTGGCCCCGGCGGCGGACCCCGCGCTCGACGGCGTCCGGCGCGTCAGCGCCCGCGCGCAGGTCCGGCCCGGGACCCGGGTCCGGCTCGGCGCCGTCCGATTCGAGGGCAACACGCGCACCCGCGAGGCGGTGCTGCGCCCGCTGGTCAAGGCCAAGCCCGGCGGGCCGCTCGACCGCCTGCAGATCCAAAACGGGGAATACCGCATCTCCCGGCTGGGGGTGTTCGCCCGGGTCGGCGTGCGCTACGAGCCGGCCCAGGGGCCGGTGCGCGACGCCGTCTACGAGCTGCAGGAGGGCAAGCGGCAGGATGTCGACATCCTGGGCGGCTGGGGCAGCTACGACCAGCTGCGGGGGGGCGTGGAATGGCGCCAGTACGACCTCTGGGGCCTTGGGCACACCGGCCTGTTCCGGCTGATCCAGTCGTTCAAGAGCTCGCAGGTCGAATACGACTACTCCGTCCCCGAGCTCTTCGGCACCCCCACCGACCTGACCGACAAGCTCTTCGGCTTCCGCCGGACGGAGCGGTCCTTCGTGGACGAGCAGTACGGCAACACGGTGTCCACCTCGACCGGCCTTCCCGGAATCGCCGCCGAGCTGCAGACCGCCTACACCTTCGTGCGGCTGCATGCCTCGAGCAACACGCTGGCCAGCGTGCTCTCGCAGGTGGCCAATGCCAACGCCACCAGCGCGCAGGTGGGCCTCACCCGGGATCGCCGCGACAATCCGCTTTATCCCCGCCAGGGATACAAGGTGTCGGTCCAACTGGAGGAGGCGAGCCGCTGGCTCGGCGGCCAGGTCGACTTCCAGCGCTTCCAGCTCGCCGCCTCCTACCACACGCCCTGGGGGCGTTCCCGCTGGATCCATCTCGGGATCAACCACCAGGCCCTCACCACCTTCGCGGCGAACCCGGCCCAGCAGCTTCCGCCCGCGGTCTTCTTCTACCCGGGAGGCGAGGACTCGATCCGCGGCTACAGCCTGGGGCAGGCCGCGCCGAGGGACCCGGCGACCGGCGCCTATGTCCCCGCCGTCTCCGCGACCCTGATCAACGCCGAGCTCGAGCAGGCCCTGACCTCCAAGCTTTCGGCGGTGGTCTTCAGCGACACCCTGGGCGCCACCCCCACCCTCGGGCACTATCCCGCGGACTATTGGCTCTACACCTTGGGGGTCGGCCTGCGCTACCGGACCCTGATCGGGCCCGTCCGCCTCGAATACGGCCGCAACCTGAACCCCCGACAGCACGACCCCGCCGGCACGGTGCAGTTTTCCGTCGGCTTTCCCTTCTAGCTTGGCGCCGGGGCCCGGCATCCCGGCCCCGATTGGGGAGCCGCCGCGGCCAAATGCTGTCCATGCTGGCGCCGGAGCATGAACCCTCTGCTGAAGACGAAGGATGGCACCGATCGCGACGTCGGTTCCTCGGTCCGCTTCCTGAACGCGCTCTTTGGCCGGCATCCGCCGCAGCGGGTCGCCATTCGCCTGTGGGAGGGCACCCCGTGGCCGGCCGAAGGCCCGCGGGCGGCCACCCTGGTCCTCAAGCACGCCGGGTCGCTGCACGCGATGTTCGCCGCCGGCACCGAGAAGGCGCTCGCCGAGGCCTACCTCAACGACGATTTCGACGTCATCGGCGATCTCGAGGCCGCCTGCGAGATCGTCGATTCGCTGGCGGAGGGCATCGGATGGCGCCGTTCCATCGCCCTCGCGCTCCTGCTGCGGCGCCTTCCGGCCCGGCCCGGGACCCGCCGCGGCTTCGAGGCCGCCGGCCGCAAGCATTCCGGCGGCCGCGACCGAAAAGCCATCACCTTCCACTACGACGTCTCGAACGACTTCTACCAGCTGTGGCTGGACCGCCGGATGGTCTACTCCTGCGCCTACTTCCAGGATGCTGCGGCCGACCTGGACTCGGCCCAAACGGCGAAGCTCGACCATATCTGCCGCAAGCTCCGGCTGAGGTTCGGCCAGCGGCTGCTCGATATCGGCTGCGGCTGGGGCGGACTCGCGATCCACGCCGCCCGGCACTACGGGGTCGCCGTCACCGGCGTGACCCTGAGCGAAAGCCAAGCCTCGCTCGCCTCCCGCCGGGCGGCCGCGGCCGGCGTGGAGGAGAGGGTAAGGATCCGGCTGGAGGACTACCGCGACCTTCGGCCGGAGTCGGCGTTCGACGCGGTGGTGAGCGTGGGGATGGCCGAGCATGTCGGCCGGGACAATCTTCCGGCGTATTTCCGGCGCGCGGAGGCGCTGCTCAGGCCCGGCGGCGTGTTCCTGAACCATGCGATCGGCGAAGGCTGCCGCTTCCGGCCGAGCCCGGGCCCCTCGTTCATCGACCGCTACGTCTTTCCGGATTCGGACATCCCCCCGATCGAGAACGTGCTGACGGCGGCCGCCGGCGCCGGCTTCGAGATCCGCGACGTCGAGAACCTGCGCGAGCATTACGCCCTCACGCTGCGGCACTGGGTCCGCCGCCTGGAGGCGAATCACGAAGCCGCGCTGCGGTTCGTGGACGAGCAGACCTACCGGATTTGGCGGCTTTACATGGCGGGGTCGGCGGCCGGCTTCGCCCATGGGCGCCTGGCCATCTACCAGACCCTGCTGGCGAAGCCCGATGGATCCGGAGACGCCCGCCTTCCGCTCACCCGGGCCGACTGGTATCCGCCCGTGGCCGCGCGCTGACGGTCCCCGGTCCTCCCGGGCCGGTCGGCCGCGGCATTTGGGCGCCGGTCCCATTTGACCATCCGCCCGATAAGGGCCCTGCTCGGTCTCGATCCATGCGACTTCTCCCCACCCTTGCTTGCCTGATCGCCCTGGCACCGGGCCTCCGCGCCGCCAAGCCGGCCTTCGCCGTCACCTCTTATGGGGCCGTCGGCGACGGGGTCACGGTCGGGACCAAACCGATCCAGCGGGCGATTGACGCCTGCGCCGCCGCCGGCGGCGGTGTCGTCGTGGTGCCGCCCGGCGTCTTCCTGAGCGGAGCGCTTTATTTCAAGCCGGGAGTCGACCTCGAGGTGCGGGCCGGCGCCGTGCTCAAGAGCACCGCGGATCTGGCCGACTTTCCGCCCATCTACACGAGCTGGGAGGGAATCGAGCGCTACTGGACCTCGGGCTTCCTCAACTTCATCGGCATGACGGAGGTGTCCGTAAGCGGGGGAGGCACGATCGACGGCTCCGGGCTGGAGTGGCCGAGGCGCAGGCGCCCGAGCGGCCCGCGGCCCCGGGCGGAGGCGCCGGCGGCGCCGCTCTCGGCCCCACCCCCGCCCCCGGCGGAGGATTTCTATTCCCAGCCCCCGCCCAGCGTGGACCGGCTCAGCCTGGCTCCCGACCCTGCCCATCTCCCTCCCGTCAATGCGGCCGGCATTCCCCTGCCCGGAGGCGGCGGACTCTCTCCGCCCCGGACGGTGGTCTTCCAGAATTGCTCCCACGTCCGGGTTTCGAACCTGAGCCTGAAGAACCAGGCCCGCTGGGGGCTGGTCTTCATCTACTGCCGCGACGTGACGGCGGAAAAGCTCCGCATCCATGCCGACGACTACATTCCCAGCTCGGACGGGATCGACGTGTGCTCCTGCGACGGCGTCCGGATCCGCGGCTGCGACATCGCCTGCTACGACGACAATATCTCCATCAAGGCCGGCAAGGACGCCGATGGCCTGCGGGTCAACCGCCCCTCGGAGCACATCACCGTCAGCGACTGCTCCTTCGGCGTCGGCGGAGGCGTCGACATCGGCTCGGAAGTGAGCGGGTCCGTCCGCCACGTCGTGGTCGAGCGGTGCCGCTTTGCCGGGACCGGCGCGGCGGCCCGCATCAAGTCCCAGCCGAGCCGGGGAGGCGTGGTCGAGGACGTCGTCTTCCGGGATCTCCAGCTCGCGGACGTGAGCCGCGCGGTGGACTTTGACGTGCAGTGGCGCCTGGTTCCGCCGCTGGCCCCTCCGGCCAGGGTGCTCACGGTCATCCGCGACATCCGCCTCGTCCGCCTGACCGGCACGGCCCGTTCCGGCGGGATTGTCCGGGGCTTCCCCGCCAGCCCGATCCTGGGGCTGCGCTTCGAGGACTGCCGCCTGCAGGCGCCGAAGGGCCTGGTCCTGCTCAATGCCCAGAAGCCCGACCTATCCGGCCTGAGCATCGCCGGCGTCCAGGGAGAGGCCATCATCCGCTCCGAAAGCGGCCAGCCGTAGGCCCCGCAACGAGCGGGGGGCGCGCTCGGCCCGGCGGGAGCCCTGAGCGCGGACCCGGCGGCCTCGCTCGGGAGAGGAATCGCCCCCATTTCGTTCCGCCGCTAGTGTACGGCCGGATGGTAGCGGAGACCCATCCGATCGCCCAGCGCTGCCAGCCGCTCGCCGCCAGCCAGCCGCCAAGCCCAAAGGAAAAGATGAGGCACCCGCCAAACTAGGGCACGAAGCCCGCCACCCGCGTCTCATGGAACGTATAGGCATACAGGTCCTCCAGCCGGGGCTCAAACGGCCACATCAGCGTAGCGTCGCGCCCCGCCGCGTAGGGCTGATTGCCGGGGCGGCCGAAGATCTCATGGCCGAACTGCGCCAAGCGACCCCGTCCCACCATGTTCTTCGGGGCTTCGCCGCGTTCGTTAGCCTGTGCCGGATTCCGCTCCGGATAGCGGCCGGACACCCGCCCGGCGGCGCCGCGAGTCCGGCATCCGCCCGGGCTGCCATCCGTTATGCCCTCGATCGCCGGTGAAGCTGAAGCCACTCATTGGCGGGCGTTTCTCTTCCGCCGGCGATCCTGGGCTGCGATCTTGACGACCAGAAGCAGCGCCCCGCCGGCCGCGGCGAGAAAGCAGAGCATGGCAAAGCCGGGATAGCCGAAGATCCGCCACGTGGTGTCGACCCTCATCATCAGGGCGCCCCCCACGATCAGGGCGGCGAGCAGGAGGCCGTGCGTGATCCGGTTGGCCACCTTCTCGATCCCCTCCACCACCGTCTTGGCGTCGGTCGCCCGGATCTTCACCTCGAGCTCAGCGTTGGCCACCGAGTCCATGATGCGGTTGAGCCGGGCCGGGAGGTGGGTGGTGAAGTCCTTCATCTCCAGGAGCGAGGTCATGAGCCCGCCCTTGGTCGTCTGCTGGCCCATCCGCTTCGAGGCCATCTCGCCGGCATGCCGGCGGAGCGAGCCGTTGACGTCGAACTCCGGGTCCAGGATGCGCCCGATCTCGTCGAGCTGGAGCATCGTCTTGGCGAGGAGCACCAGCTCCGAGGGCACGAAGAGCCCATGCTCCTGCGCCTGGCGGGTGATCTCGAGCAGGGTGCGCCCGACGTTGATCTGCTCCAGCCCCTGATTGCGGCGCACGGCGACGACCTGGCCGAGACGGCCGCGGAAGCCGTGCGAGTTGAAGGCCTCGGTCTTCTCGCTGATGTGTTCGATCACCTCCGCGGCGGCGTCGCCCTTTCCGTCCACGATCGCGAGCAGGATCTTGAGCAGATGGTCCTGCATCGCCGGGGTGATGTGCCCGACCATCCCGAAGTCCAGGAGGGCGATCTTGCCGTCGTCCGTCACGAAGACATTGCCCGGATGGGGATCGGCGTGGAAGAGGCCGTCGACCAGGACCTGCTTGAGGTAGGCATGGAGGATCTCGTCGGCCAGCTTCCCGCCGTTGAGCTCGAGCCGGGCCAGCGGGCTCATCGTGGTGATCTTGCGGCCGCCGACGTGCTCCATCGTGAGCACGCTCCGGGTGCAGTAGTCCGGGACCGGCTGCGGCACGCGGATCAGCGGGAACTGCGCGAGGTTCTTGCCGATGGCCACCAGGTTCTGCGCCTCCAGCTCGAAATTCAGCTCCTGCTGCAGCGCCGCCCGGAACTCGGCCACCACCGACCTGAGCCGCTGGCGCCGCCCGAAGTCGGTTCGCTCCTCGAGGAAGTCCGCGATTTCGGCCAGCACCTCGAAATCCTCCGCGATCTGGGGGCGGATTTCCGGGCGCTGCACCTTGACCACCACCGGCGTGCCCTCGCGCAGCGCCGCTTGGTGCACCTGAGCGAGCGAGGCCGCCGCCAGGGGTTCGGGATCGAACCGGGAGAAGGCCTTGGAGACCCGAACGCCCAGCTCGCTCAGGATGGTCTTCTCCACCTCCTCGTAGGGAAAGGGCTTCACCTGGTCCTGGAGCCGGGAGAGGGCCTTGAGGTAGGGCTCGGGCAGGAGGTCCGGCCGGCCCGCGAGGATCTGACCGAGCTTCACGTAGGTCGGCCCCATGGCTTCCAGGTCGTCCGCCAGCTGCTCGGCCTGGGGAGGGACCGCCCCCTGCGCCTCGATTTCCGAGGTTTGGAAGGCGTCGTCGACCGCCATCTGCTTCATCAGATCCGAACGGCCGTACTTCCAGAAGAGCATGGCGATCTGGCGGTAGCGCCGGAGGTGGGCCGGAGAGAGATTCATCCGCCCTTGGACACCCATTCGCCCCCGGAGTAACAGGCCGGGCCGGTTCCCTCGACAGGCATCCCGTCTCCCGGGGCCGGCGGGCCGGCCCGGGCGGGCTAGCCGCCGACGCCGGCCAGCCGCCGGCAAGTCTCAAGCGTGTCTACCTCCGCCGCGGTCTTGTCTGGGCGCAGCCGGTTGATCCGAGGAAAGCGGAGGGCAAAGCCGCTCTCATGGCGGCTGCTCGGCTGGATCGAGTCGAAGGCAACCTCCAGCACCGTGTCGGGCACCACGGTGCGGCGGCGCCCCTGCACCTCGAGGGTCTGCTCCAGGAAGTGCTCGGTGAGGCGCGCGATCTCCGCGTCGGTCAGCCCGGTATAGGCCTTCCCCACGGTCAGGAGCCGGTTCCCCTGCGCCGCATCCCGCACCGCGAAGGTGTAGTCGCTCAGGACCTCGCGGCGCTTGCCGTGCCCGTATTCCACCGCCACCACGACCACGTCCAGCGTGGCGTAGGCCTTCTTCAGCTTGAGCCAGGCAAGGCCCCGGCGTCCCGGGCTGTACCGGCTGCCGGGATCCTTGGCGATGAGCCCCTCGTTTCCCCGGCCCCGCGCAGCGAGGAAGGCGGCGTCGATTTCCCGGGCGGTGCGCGCCTCGCCGACTGGGGCGAGGAGGAACGCGGCCGGCCCCGCCTCGAGCAGGGCCCCCAGCAGCGCACGGCGTTCCCGCAGGGGCTCGGCCAGGAGGTTCCGGCCGTCGACCCAGAGCAGGTCGAAGGCGGAAAAGGAGACCGGGATCTCCTCGCCGAGGAAGAAATCATGGCCGCCGCGCCCGAGCCGCTTCTGCAGCTCGGCGAAGGGAAGGGCCCGCCCGCCCCTCCAGGCCAGCAGTTCGCCGTCGGCGATGAAGTCGGAGGGCAGCGCCAGCGCCGCGCGGGCGAGATCCGGAAACTGGCCGGTGATGTCGTGCAGGTCCCGCGAGTAGATCCGGGCCTCCCCGCCGCGCCGGTGGACCTGGGCGCGGATGCCGTCGTACTTCTCCTCCAGCCACACCGGCGGAGGGAGGCGGGCGAGGATGGCCTCCGCCGTCGGCTCGGGGCTCGCCAGCATCGACTGCAGCGGATGGAAGACGCGGAGTCGGACCTCGCCGAGCAGGCCGGCCCGCGCCGCCCGCATCACGTCGCCCATGTCGCCGCAGAGCAGGTGGGCCTCGCGAACCGCCTCCGGCGGCTGGCCGGTGGCCGACGCGATCGCCTCCTCCAGCAGGCCCTCCTTCAGCCCGATGCGGAGGTCCCCGGTGACGATCTTGAGCAGGTAGCGCGCCTCGTTTCCGCCCAGCCTCGCCAGGAAGGCGGCCAGGAGGTCGAGCTTGGCCGCCGGGCCGGTCGCCCGGGCGCTGCGGTCGAAGAACTCGGCCGCCTCCGCCAGCGGAACCCCCCGGTCCGGCCGGCTCCGCAGCAGCGCCCCCGCCGCCTCGCCTCCGTCCGCGAATTGCCGGTAGGCCGCGCGAAAGTCGCCTTCGGTGGCGCCGGCGACCTCGAGCACCGCGCGGCGCAGCAGCGCCCAGCCCAGGTTCAGGCGCCGGTCCTCGGCCTGTGCGAAGGGCCTTCCGGTCAGAAACACCGCCGCCGGGACCGCCTCCCCGTCCGGAAGGCCCCGCAAATAGTCCGCCAGCCAGGCGACCTTCTCGCCCTTGCGGGCCGTGCCGCGCACCGCGTCGGCGACCGCGGCGAAGCGGGCCAGGCCGGCGAGGGGCGCAGCCGACCCAGGCGGCGGCGCCGGGGCGGCCGCCAGGGCCCGCACCGGCTCCGCGCCAAGCCGCAGGTCCAGCTGGTTGCCCTGCCCCACCGCCCAGGCGTCCCAGCCGCGCTCGCGCAGCGTCCGGGCGAAGTCGACGGCGAAGCCATGGAGCGTGAGGATGCGCCGGGGCGCGACCGCCTCGGCGAAGCGGAGCAAGTCGGGAAAGTCCGCATGGTCCGACAAGGGGAAGGCGGCGTCGCACTGGTAGCGGTAGACCGCCGCCGGGTCCATCGCCCAGCCGGTGATCGCCGCCGTCCGCCGCCGTGGCAGCCGCCGGACGAAGTCCGAGCCGGCCGCCTGCGGCGGGCAGATCAGGACATGCCCGGCGCACTCCGCCGCCGCGAACTCCCGGTAGGGCGGGAAGGCGAAGCCGGCCTCCTCGTAGACGCGGGTCATGCGCGCGGTTTGGGGATGGAGCATCAAAGGCAGCTCGGCGGCGGCCAGCCGGCTCAGCAGCTCCTGGCTCTTCCCCAGGCTGTAGCCGAAGAGCACAGGCAGCTCCCCGTCCCCCAGCGCATCGCGGCAAAAGCGGACGATGGCGGCCAGGACCTCCTCCGTCGGAGGAAAGGCGTACTGCGGCCGGCCGAAGGTCGTCTCCATGATCAGGAGGTCGGCCCGGGGGGTGGCGCAGGGCTCGGCCGAGAGGCCCGGCCGCAGCTTGAAGTCTCCGGTGTACAGCAGCTTCCCATGGCGCGCGTGCTCGAGCAGGATCTGGCTGGAGCCGAAGATGTGCCCGGCGGGAAAAAGGGTCGCGGCGCAGTCTTCCGTCAAGGGCTCGGTCTGGCCAAAATCCAGCACGTGCTCCGTCCTTCGGCCGGCCAGCCGGAGCCGGAGCAGCCTAGCCGTGCCGGTGGAGCAGAGGATCTCGTCGTGCGGTGCCACATGATCGAAGTGGGCGTGGGAAATGAAGGAGCGCGGCGCCGGGAACGCGGCGTCGAGCCGCCAGCCGACCTGCGGCAGCCATAGTCCGCGGTCGAATTGCACGTCCCAGCTCACCGGGCCACTATGGATGCCGGATCCGGCGTTGACAAATCGGGCCAAGGCGCGCCCTTCCCGGCGGCGGCGGCGCGGGGGCGTGCCCGTTTTGTGCTTTCCGTCGGCGGCCGCCTCGATGCAATGGGGCGATGAACAAGCCCCTGCTCCACGAGGCGGTACGCGCGCGGACGCTGGTCTGCGACGGAGCGATGGGGACCCAGCTCATGATCGCCGGCCTCGAGCAGGGCGGCTGCGGGGAGGTGTGGAACCTGACCCATCCCGAGCGCGTCCTCGGAATCCAGCGCCGCTACGTCGAGGCGGGCGCGGACTGCCTCATCACCAACACCTTCGGGGGCAGCCGGGTGATGCTCAAGCGCCACGAGGCGGAGGAGAGCCTCGCCGAAATCAACCGGGCCGGCGCGCGGATCGCCCGGGAGGCCTTCGCCGGAAAAATCGGCTTTGTGCTGGGGGACATCGGCCCGCTGGGCGCGCTGCTCGAGCCGTACGGCGACCTCACCGCGGATGCCGCCCGCCAGGCCCTGGAGGAGCAGGCGTCGGCGCTGGTCTCCGGCGGGGTCGATGCGATCATCATCGAAACCCAGACAGGCCTGGAGGAGCTGGGGATCGCCATCGAGGCCGCCAAGGCCGCCGGCGCCCCCTCTATCATCGCCTCGCTCGCCTACGACCTCTCCATGGACGGCACTTTCTACAAGACGATGATGGGGGTGGCCCCCGGGGATGCGGCCGAGTTCGTGGAGGAGCGGGGCGCGCATTTTGTGGCCCTCAACTGCGGCACCGGCATGGACATGGCCGGGGCGGCCCGGGTCGCCCGGCAATACCGGGAGCGCTCCGCCCTCCCGATCATGGTGCAGCCCAACGCCGGGCTGCCGGTGCTCGAGAATCTCAAGGCGGTCTACAAGCAGACGCCCGAGGACATGGCGCGCGACGTCCCGCAGGTGCTGGCCGCGGGCGTGGCCATCGTTGGATCCTGCTGCGGCAGCACGCCGGACCACACCCGGGCGATCCGGCAGGTGGTGGACGCGGCCGCAGGCGCGCTCTGACCCGCCGGAACCGGCGCCGGCCCGGCCCCGGGCCCGAGGGCGGCGACGGCCCTATCCGGCCGGCGCGGCCGCCACCGCGGCGAGGGCGCGCTCCAGCGCCTGGAATGTGACCGGCTTGGTCAGGTGCTGCTCGAATCCGGCCGCCTCGCTGCGGGCGAGGTCGCCTTCCATGCCGTAGCCGGTGAGGGCGATGCCCCTGATCGGGCCATGGCGGCTCACCTCGGCGAAGAGTTCGTAGCCGCTGGCGTCGGGCAAGCCGATGTCGGTGATCAAAAGTTGAAACGGTTCGCTTTCCGCCAGCGTCCGCGCCTCCTGGGCGCAGGCCGCCGCTCTCACCTCGTACCCCCGCCGGCCCAGCAGGGTTGCCAGCGTCGTCCGGGTCGGCTCGTGGTCCTCCACCAGCAGGATGCGCGGGTGGGCCGCCGGTCCGGTCGGCGCGGCCGCCGGCGCCTCCGGGGCGCAATAACCGTCCGCCTGGTCGGCCGGAGCCAGGGGCAGGCAGACCTCGAAGGTCGCGCCCTTTCCCCGCCCGGCGCTGCTCGCGGCGATCGTTCCCCCGTGAGCCTCGGCCAGCTTCCGGCTGATGGACAGGCCCAGCCCCAGGCCACCGAAGCGGTGGCGCCCGCCGTCCCCGGCGTGATCGCCCTGCGCAAACGGCTCGAAGACCTGCTCGATTTCGGCCCCGCTCATGCCGATGCCCGTGTCGGAGAGGAAAATGGACAGGGTGTCCCCGCCGCGCCCGAGGGCGGTCGAGACGCTCACCGCGCCGTCCGCGGGCGTGAATTTCACGGCGTTTTTCAGGATGTTCCAGAAGACCTGTTGCAGCCTTATGCTCTCGCCCAGGACCAGGTCGTGCGGCGCGGCGAATGCCTTTTCGATCCGGATGCCCTTGTGCCTGATCTCCGGCCAGACCGTGGCCAGCGCCTGCTCCAGCACGGCATGAATCCGGACCGGCCTTTTCTCCAGCATCAACTTTCCGCGCGTGATCCGCGTCAGATCGAGCATGTCGTCGATCAGCCGCGCCTCGAGTTCGGTGTTGCGCCGGACCAGCTCGAAGCGCTCCCGGATTCCCGGGGGCAGCGAAGGATCGGCGGCCGCTTCGCTCGCCACCAGCAGCACCGGATTGAGCGGGGTTCTCAGCTCGTGGGACAGCACCGCCAGGAAGTCATCCTTGGCCTGGCTGGCGCGCTCGGCGGCGTCCCGGGCCGCCTTGAGCTCCCTCTCGTCGAGTTCGCGCCGCTCCTGCAGCCCGTGCCGCTCGGTGACGTCGATGATGACGCTGTGGAAGACGGCCGCGCCCGCATGATGGCGGGGCTGCGGCACGCTCATCAGCTCGATGAAGCGCCCTTCCCCCTCCCCTTCCCTCGGGGCCGAAAGTTCCAGCTCGATCGCGGACCTGCCCGCCGGGGCCGGGCTGCGTCGGCAGCGCGCGAAATGCGTGGCAAACCGCCGGCGGGCGGCGGGCGCGAGCAGCCGGGAGAAGGGATAGCCGACCAGGCGACGCCGTTCCTGGCCGAAAAATTCGGCCGCGGGCAGGTTCAGATCGCAGATGAGCCCGGACGGGCTCAGGGAGATGAAGCACACCGGCGCCGAGTCGTAGAATTCGGCGTAGCGCTCCCGGGACAGCTCCAATTCCAGCTGGGACTGCAGCATGGCCTGGTTCTGCAGCTCCAGCCGCATCTGCTGCTCCTCCAAATCGCGCGCCAGGGCGGCGATGGCGGGAGGAATGGAGGGGCCGCGCCGGCGCGGCCGCTGGGCGCGGCCCGGGCTCATGGCCGGGGGCGCGAGGCGTCCTTGACGCCGTCGATATCCACCAGCGCCATCACCACGCCATCGATCTTGTTCTCCATTGTCTTGTAGGCCCGGATGCGGACAGACCACCGATGCCCGCTGCGGTCCTGGATTTCCAGGTCCTTGGGCGCCAGGGTGTCGAGGACCTCCAGGACCTGCTTCGCCAGCCGCGGGATCTCCAGCGGGGCGTTGATGTCGGTGATGGGCCGGCCGATGTCCGTCGGGATGAACTTGAACATCTTTTCCGCCGCCGCGGTGAAACGCCGGATCCGCAGGTCGGAATTGAGGATGATCACCGGGATGCTGACGCTCGCGAGCAGGTTGTGCAGGTCGTTGTTGACCTGCTGAAGCTCCGCATTGCGGCTCTCCAGCTCGTCGTTGAGCGTCGTCAGCTCTTCATTGGTCGACTGCAGCTCCTCCTTGGCCGTCTCCAGCTCCTCGTTGGTCGACTGCAGCTCCTCGTTGCTCGAGGTGATCTCCTCGTTCGCCGAGCGCAGCTCCTCGTTGGTCGCCTCCTGCTCATCGATCACCGCCTGCATCGACTCCCGCATCGATCCGAGCTCGTCATCGAGGTGCGCGATCTGCGCCGCCTCACGCGACCGCGCCGACCGCTCCTTGCCCCCGCGGGCCGGAGGCGGCAGCTCCACCGGGGCGACAGGCGCGGCGGCCTCGAAGAGGATCAGGTAGAAACGCTCGGTGCCCGGCGGGACGCTGAACGGGACAACCTCGACGGAGCATTCCAGGAAATGGCCGTTCTGGCGCACCCGGATCCGCTCCTGGCGCGCGCGGGCGTTCTGCTTGATCGATCGGTTGACCACCGCGCGCAGGTCGAGGAGCAGGCCTTCCTGCGCCATCTTGAACAGGTCGAGGCTCGCCTCGCCGTGGGGATGCTCGAGGAACGGCCCGGTCCGCCCCCGGAACTGGAGCACTTCGAAATGCCGGTTGATAGTCACCCCCGCCGGCCCGAAGCCGCTGAGGATGATCCGGTCCGCCTGCTTTTGGATTTCCGGGAGCGGCGGCGGCGCCTCGAGGTGCGGCCGCGCGGCGCTTTCCTGCGCCCCGCCGGCCGGCGGCGTCGGCAGGCTGTTGATGAAGGCCACCGAGGGGGGGGTCCGCACCGCCTTCTTCACGTAGACCTTCGCCTTCTTGTCCATTAGGGCAAAGAGGTCCGCGTACCTCCCAACGGTCTCGGACACCCCCAGCATCAGCAGCCCGTTGGGCCGAAGCGCATAGTGGAACACCGGCATGACCTTGCGCTGCAGCTCCGGCCCCAGGTAGATCAGCACGTTGCGGCAGCTGATGAGATCGAGGTTGGAGAAGGGCGGATCGACGGTCAGGTTTTGCCGGGCGAAGATGCACATGTCCCGTATCGTCTTGTTCACCCGGTAGCCTCCGTCGGAACGGGCGAAGTAGCGGCGGAGGCGCTCGGCGTCGACTTCCTGCTGGATGCGCTCGGGGAAAAACCCGGCCCGGGCCCGTTCCAGCGCGCCCTCGTTGATGTCCGTTCCGAAGATCTGGATCGGCCGCTGGCTGCGCTCCGCGTTGATCTCGTTCAGCACGATGGCCAGCGAATAGACCTCCTCGCCCGTCGAGCAGCCCGGAATCCAGATGCGAATCCCATCGCCCGGGGCCTTGGTCCGCAGCAGGCGCGGGAAAATCTTCCGCTTCAGCACCTGGAAGACCACCGGATCCCGGAAAAAGCCCGTGACCGAGATCAGGATGCCGTTGAACAGTTCGTGGGCTTCCGCCGCATGCCCTCGCAGATAGGCGTGGTATTCGCGGAGCGAATCGAGCTTGCGCAGCATCATCCGGCGCTCGATCCGCCGCCGCAGCGTGGCGTGCTTGTAGTGGGTGAAGTCGACCGCGGTGCTGCGGCGCAGCAACATCAGGATCTCACCGAACGCCGCCTCGGAGGCGCCCGGGGTCTCCCTCGGCTTCTTCTCCGGCCGGGCCTGCCCCAGCCGCGCCAGCTCGGTGGCGATCTCGGCGGGGGCCAGCACAAAATCGACACAGCCCGACGCCGCCGCTTCCGCGGGCATCGAGGCGAACTTCGCGCTTCGTTCGGACTGGGCGTAGGACATCCCGCCGGCATTCTTGATCGCCGTCACCCCCAGGGCGCCGTCCGAACCGTTGCCAGAGAGGACCACCCCCACCGCCCGCCGCCCCTCGTGCTCCGCCAGGCTGCGGAAGAAGCGGTCGATCGGCATCCGCCCGGCCTTGCCCCCGACCCTCGGCACCACGCTGAAGCGGCGGCCGGATTTGAGTCCCAGCAGCCGGTCAGGCGCCATGACATAGACGTGATTTCGCTCGATTGGCGCGTTTTGGCGAGCCGGCGCGACCACCATATCGGTGGCCAGCGCGAACACCCCAGGCAGGTCGCCGTCGCCGTTCGGATCGAGGTGCATCACCACGACCAGGGCGATCCCGGGATTCGGCGGGAGGTGCCGCAGCAACTCGCTGACCGCTTCCACGCCTCCGGCCGAGGCCCCCACCCCGACAACAGGAAAAAAGGACGGGGCGCGCGGGGAACTGCCGGCGCTGGACGCCAAAAATGCACTGGCGGACCCGATCGATTTCTTCGGCTTATCGGGCATTGGCAGTGGACTTTTTTACTAAAGACAACGTAACGAAGACGCGAAATAATTTTTAGCGAGAAATATTCCGTCGAGATCGGCTGGGGCGGACATCCCCACCGCCGAAATCGGGCCCGTCCGCAATCCGACCATTGCTCCGCTCCGAAGGCCGGCTTGTCTTGCCGTGGGCGGCGATCGCATTGGCCAAGCTGCACCTCTGCAGGCTGTTGGAGCAAACCCGCGGCATGCGCGGGCGGATTGCCAGCGCCGGACCCTCTCCGAACCGCGGGGCCGCAATACGACCTGAATAGCCAGCTCTGTGTCCGCTCCGGCCGGCGAGGCGACCCACCGGAGGCCATCGGCGCGCAAGATCCTGACCGCCAATTGAAGGGCCGCGCCCGGCCCTGCGGCATTGCGCCGGAGACGCAGCCGCGCTATCGCTGGCAGCTCAATGCACGACCGTCGGTCCTTCCTCAAGGCCGCTGCCGGCGGCGCCGTCGCCTCCGCGGGAATGTTGTCGCTTCGCGGGAGCCCCGATAGGACGCCTCCGCTCGGCTCGGAGGCGGGAGCGGCCGGCGTGCGCGCCCGCTGGTGCGCCACCGCCCTGAAGCTGGCCGATCCGCCTCTCACCGCCCTGGCCGCGCGGAGGCTGAAGGCCACGATGCCGGTCGAGTCCCGCTCCGCGGGCCGCGAGGCCTATTCGCATCTCGAGGCGCTCGGGCGGCTGCTCTGCGGGCTGGCGCCCTGGATTGAGCTCCCGCCGGATCCGTCGGGCGAGTCGCGGCAGCGCACCCGGCTCGCCGGACTGGCGCGGGAGGGCATCGCGGCGGCCGTGGACCCGCTGTCCCCCGATTTCATGAATTTCCACGCGGGGCAGCAGCCGCTGGTGGACGCCGCGTTCCTCGCCCAGGCGTTCCTCAGGGCGCCGAACGAACTCTGGGGGAAGCTGCCCGCCGCGGTAAAAGCCCAGGTCGTGTCCGCCCTCACGTCCTCGCGCCGGATCATTCCGCCCGAAACCAATTGGAAGCTGTTCGCGTCGGAGATCGAAGCCTTCCTCCAAAGCGTCGGCGAGGTCCCCGACGAGGCGCGCCTGCTGGATGGCCCGCGCCGGTTCCAGCAATGGTATCTGGGCGACGGGATCTATGGCGACGGCCCGGAATTCCATTGGGATTTCTACAACAGCTTCGTCATCCACCCCATGCTGCTGGAAACGCTCGAGGTGGTGTCCCGGCAGCGACCCGCCTGGAGCGAGCCGCTGGCCGGGGTCCGCGCCCGCCTGATGCGCTTTGCGGCGATCCAGGAACGGACCATCGCGCCGGACGGCTCCTACCCGGTGATCGGACGTTCGATCGCCTATCGGTGCGGCGCGTTCCATGCCCTGGCCTTGGCCTCTCTGCGCGGCCTGCTTCCGGACGGCCTTCCCCCGCCCCAGGCGCGCGGGGCGCTCACCGCCGTGATCGGAAGGACCCTGGAAGCCCCCGGCACCTGGGATCCGGACGGCTGGCTGCGCATCGGACTCGCCGGCGATCAGCCCGCGCTCGGGGAGCCCTACATCTCGACCGGAAGCTTGTATCTCTGCTCCGCGGCGTTCCTGCCGCTCGGCCTGCCGGCTTCCCATCCCTTCTGGTCGTCGCCGCCAGCGCCGACCACCTGGGAGGTGGCCTGGGCCGGGCGCGACCTGCCGGCGGACCACGCCCTGCGCTGAGCTGCGGGCCGCCGATCGGCGGGGATCGCCCCGTTCCGATCCGGTCAGCGGATCATGCCGGAGGCGTCCGGCGGCTGGCTTCGTCCGCCTGCTTGGGGCCGGCCGTCTCGGACCGGCCCGGAGTCGGCTCGTCGGCCGCCGGCTGCTCAACCATCACCGGCCGGCCCGGCGAAGCCTCGGCGCCCCTGGCGGGGCGGCGGCCGGCCGCCCCGCCGAGCCTGATGATGAGGAACACCACGAGGGCCAGGGCGGCGATGCCGACGACGATATAGTCCATGGCGGCCCCTCGGACTCAGTTCCGCCCCTTACCCTTGGACCGCCGGGGCGAATCGCTCGCCGGTTTGGTCGCCGAACGCGTCCCCGCCGGCCGAGCATCGGCGTCGTTTTCGGGCTGGCCGCCCAGGCGCTTGTCGGCCTGGGATCTGCCCCCGGCCTTCCGCTGGCGTTTCTTGGTCTGCTTCATGCGTTGAGTCCCATCGGCCGCGCCCAAACCGACGCCCGCCCCGGGGGGGCGGACGCCGCCGGGCGGACAAAGCCGCAAGCCCGATTATTCGGCGGCGCTGGCCGCGGCCTCGGCTTCCTTGTTCACCGTGGTGGCCAGGGCGGTCAGCTTCTTGTTGGTTTCGCCCTCCTCGTCCAGCGTCTCCTGGAGCAGCTTCGCGACGTCGTCCAGCCCCAGCGTCTCGGCGAAGGCCCGCGCGGTTCCGTAGGCCGCCATCTCGTAATGCTCCACCCGCTGGGCCGCGCCGATCAGGTCGGCGTCGCGGATCGAGTCGGGAGCGTTCAGGTCGATGGCCTCCTCGCCCTCCTCCACCAGCCCCTTCATCGCATGGCAGGTCTTGCTCTTGGGGGTTTCGTCCAGGATGGCGAAGGCGCGCTCCAGCCGCTCCACGTGGCCCTTCGTCTGCTCGAGATGCAGCTCGAAGCCCTCGCGCAACGAGGGATTGGAGGCGGCCTTGGCCATCTTCGGCAGGGCCTTGACGAGGCGGTTCTCCGCGTCGTGAAGGTCCCGCAGCTCATCCACCAGCAATTCTTCCAGATTAGTGATCTTAGACATAGTTGGATTGGGTTTGGCGGTTTGGTCCGGCCGGCCCGCCCGCGGTTCCATCGGCCGCGCGGGGGCGGACCCGGGGAAAATACCGAAATGAAAATAGGCAATCGCGGCCCGGACGAATCAACCGCCCCCTTGTCCATCCAGGCATGGCCACGGGGTCAGTGGAAACGGTCCAATCGCTGCGGGCGGCGGCCTACGCCATTCCCACCGACCGTCCCGAATCCGACGGCACCCTGGAATGGAGCCACACCGGCGTGGTGGTGGTGACGCTCGAGGGGGGCGGCGCGTCCGGCCTCGGCTGGACCTATGGGTCCGGCGCCGTGGCCGGCTTGGTGGACTCGGTGCTGAAGCCGGTCGTCGTCGGCCAGCCGGTTCTGGCGCGGGGGGAACTCTGGAACCGGATGTCCGCGGCGCTCCGCAACGCCGGCCTGCCGGGGGCCGGAGCCATGGCGCTGTCGGCGGTGGACATCGCGCTCTGGGACCTGCAGGCCCGGATGCTCCAGCTGCCGCTGGTCGACCTGTTGGGCCCGGCCCGCCCCGCCGTGGAGCTCTACGGCAGCGGCGGATTCACCAGCTACACCGAGGCCGAGCTCACCGAGCAGCTTTCCGGCTGGGCGCGGATGGGGCTGCGCAGCGTGAAGATGAAGGTCGGGCGCCATCCCGACGCCGATCGGCACCGGGTGCTGGCGGCGCGGCGCGCGATCGGCCCGGCCACCGCGCTGATGGTCGACGGCAACGGCGCCTACGAGCGCAAGCAGGCCCTGCGGCTGGCCGAGGCCTTCGCCCAGGACGCCGGGGTGTGCTGGTTCGAGGAGCCCGTCTCCTCCGAGGACCTGGGCGGGCTGCGGCTGCTCCGCGACCGCGGGCCGGCGGGGATGGACATCGCCGCCGGCGAATACGGGCATTCCCCGGCGTACTTCCGGGCCATGCTGGAGGCGGGCGCGGTGGACTGCCTGCAGGCCGACGCCACGCGCTGCGGCGGCTTCACCGGTTTCCTCAAGGCCGCAGGCCTGGCCGAGGCCTGGGGAATCCCCTTTTCCGCCCACTGCGCGCCCCAGCTGCACGCGCAGGCCGGGTGCGCCGCTCCCAAGCTGCGCCACGTGGAGTATTTTCACGATCACGTGCGGGCGGACCGCCTGCTGTTCGCGGGGGTGCTCGAGCCGCGCGAGGGGCGGCTCGCGCCCGATCGGGCTCGGCCGGGGCACGGCCTTGCCCTCAAGGAGGCCGACGCCGCCCGCTACCGCCTCTGACCTTATGAAAGCCTGGCTCAAACGTGACCTGCGCCGAACCGAGCTCGTGGTCGCGATCATTGTCGTCGTTCTGATCGCCTTCCGGCTCGCCCTCCCCGCCATCCTCAAGCACGAGATCAACCAGCGCCTCGCCAACATCGCCGACTACGACGGCCATGTGGACGACGTCGGGGTCCACCTGCTGCACGGAGGCTACAGCATGCACCGCCTGGTGGTGAAAAAGAAGGGCGCCCGGGGCAACGAGCCCTTCGTCAACGCCGACGACATCCGCTTCACCATCGCCTACCGCGACCTGCTGCACGGCCGGTTCACCAGCGACATCGTCATCACCCGGGGAGTGATGAACTTCGAGACCGGAGCCAGCCCCCAGGCCAAGCAGAACCTGGGGAGCGCGAAGACCGCCGCCGGCGTCCCCAAGCCCGCCCGGCCGTGGCAGGACGCCTTCAAGGATCTCTTCCCGATCAAGATCGGGCATCTCGAGCTGATCGATTCCCGGATCCACTACCTCAACAAGTCGGCCGACCCGCCGGTCAACCTCTCGATCGACCACCTCGAGCTGACCGCCAACGGGCTGCGCACGCGCCCGGATCCCCAGACCGGACCCCTGCCGGCCACGATCACCGCCAACGGACGCACCATCGGCGGCGGCCACTTCCACCTGGAGATCAAGGTGGAGCCCCTGGTCCAGCCGCCCCACTTCACCCTCAAGCTGGCCCTGGAGCAGGTCGACCTCACGGCCCTGAACCCCTTCCTGCTGCACAGCGCGGACGTGGACGTGGGCCGCGGAACCCTGGAGGTCTACACCGAAATCAACGCCTCCGGCGGCAACTACCAGGGCTACGTCAAGCCGATGCTGACCAACCTGGATTTCCACAACCGGAAGGACGAGCAGCGTCCGCCGCTCCAGCTGCTGTGGAAGGACATTGTCGCGGCCGTGACCCGGCTGCTGCGCGACAAGCAGCAGAAGCAGGTGGCCACCGTCATCCCCTTCTCCGGCAAGTTCGCCACCGGAAGCAACATCGGCGTGGGCGCGACCGTCCGCACCCTGTTCTACAACGGCTTCGTCCAGGCGCTGCGGCGGGGCCTCGAATCGAACCCCGCGGTCGCGAAGAAGGGGGGATAGCCCTCAGCGGTGCGCCAGGCTGTGCACCACTTCCTTGAAGGCCTGCTTGACCATCCCTCCCTCGTTGGGGTCCCCGCGCAGGACGCTTTCGGTGAACTTCCTCGCCTGCTGGAGGGTGATGTGGGGCGGCAGGGTCGGGGTGTCCGGGTCCGACAGCGCCTCGAGCACCACCGGCCGATCGCTGGAAAGCGCCTGGTCCCAAGCGTCCGCCAGGTCCTCGACCCGCTCGACGCGGATGCCGCGCAGCCCGATCGAGTCGGCGAAGCTGGCGTAGGGGAAATCGGGCAGCTCCTGGCTGGCGACGAAGCGGACGTCGCCGGCCATGATGCGCTGTTCCCAGGTCACCTGGTTCAGGTCCCGGTTGTTCAGCACCAGCGTGATCCACCGCGGGCTCGACCACTCCTTCCAGTACTTCGCCACGGTGATGCAGGCGTTGAGCCCGTTCATCTGCATGGCCCCGTCGCCGGTGACCGCGATGCAGACCCGCTCCGGGTAGCAGAATTTGGCTCCGACCGCGTAGGGCACGGCGGCGCCCATCGTGGCGAGATTGCCGCTGCCGCTGGCCATCATGCCCCGCCGGATCTTCAGGTCCCGGGCGTACCAGTTGGCGGCGGTGCCGCTGTCGGCCGAGATGATACAGCCCTCCGGCAGCTTCGGGCTCAATTCCCAGAAGATGCGCTCGGGATTGATCAGCTGATTGTTGCCTTCGATATGGGCCTGGGCCTCGAGCGTCTTCCACCACTCGCGCACGTTCTCGACGATCCCGTGCTGCCAGGAGCGGTCCGCCTTGCGCTGGAGCAGCGTCCGCAGGCCGCGGAGGGTCTGCTTGGAGTCCCCCTTGAGGTTGACCTCCATCGGATAGCGCAGGCTGAGCAGCCGCCCGTCGGTGTCGATCTGCACGCCCTTTGCCTGCCCCGGCTTGGGGTAGAACTCGGCGTAGGGGAAACTGCATCCCACCACCAGAAGCGTGTCGCATTCCTGCATCATCTCCCAGCTCGGCTTGCTGCCCAGCAGCCCGACGTGCCCGGTGCAGTAGGGCACCTCCTCGGGCATGACCGCCTTGCCCAGCCAGCTCTTGGCCACGCCGGCCCCGAGCAGCTCCGCGATCTCCTGGACCTCGTCCTGGGCGCCCAGGGCCCCGGCGCCCACCAGCATCGCCACCTTCTGGCCCGCGTTCAGCACCGCGGCGGCCGCCTGGAGGTCGGTCTCGTGCGGCACGAGGTAGGGCGTCGGGCAGCCGATGCCCGAGAGCGCCATGTCGTGGTGCTGCTTGGGCTCCGGCACCGCCTTCTCCTCCTGGAGGTCCTTGGGCAGGATCAGGCAGGTGACCGAGCGCTGGTCGATGGCGATCCGCACGGCCCGGTCGATGCAGTGGCGCACGGCCCCCGGGCTCATCACCGTGACGCAGTACTCGCTGGCCACGTCCTTGAACAGGCTCTGGAGGTCCACCTCCTGCTGGTATTGGCTGCCGATGGCGGTGGTGGCCGATTGGCCCACGATCGCGACCACCGGCTGGTGGTCCATCTTGGCGTCATAGAGGCCGTTGAGGAGGTGGATCGCCCCCGGCCCGCTGGTGGCCATGCAGACGCCGACCTGGCCGGTGAACTTCGCATGGGCGCAGGCCATGAAGGCGGCGAGTTCCTCGTGCCGGGCCTGGATGAAGCGCGGCTGGTCGCCGTTCTTCCGCAATCCCGCCGTCAGTCCGTTGATCCCGTCCCCCGGGTAGCCGTAGACCCGTTCGATTCCCCACGCCTGCAGGCGTTGCATGACATATTGGCCGACTGTGAGTGACATGATGGTTATCCTTTCCTTCGCGGGTTGGTAATGGGTTTCGCCGATGGCAAAGGGTGCCGGCGCCCGACCGGCGAAAGCATCGCGGCGGCCGCGGCCAAGGGGCGGTGCTCGGCCAGCCAGAGCTCCGGGCTGTGGCGCCGGGCCAGGCGGGCGAAGGTGCCCCGCGCCCCCAGGTCGCGGTTGACCGGCTTCCAGAAATTGTCGGCGCGGCGCGGCGCGAGGCGCCGCTTCAGCAGCGAGCCCTCCCAGGCCTGGTGCGCCAGCTTCCGGTCGAGCATCCCCGGAATGAATTTCTCCCCCATCGTCGCCTTCACCGTGGAGAAGCCCACCATCAGCTCCCGCCGCTGGTGCTCGGCGGCGAAGAGGATGGCCTCGGCCGCCACCTCCGGCTCGAAGATCGTCCCGACCGGCCGGCAGGCGCGGCCCATCCGGTTCCGGGTCCAGATGAACTGGGTGGTGTTGAGCGCCGGCAGGTTGACCACGGACACCCGCACCGCGCTCTCCTCGTGGATCAGCTCGCTGCGGAGCGACTCGACGAAGCCCTGGATGGCGTGCTTGCTGGCGCAGTAGGCGCTTTGCAGGGGGATGGAGCGGAAGGCCAGGGCCGACCCGACCTGGATGATCACCCCGCGGTCGCGCGGAAGCATCCGCCGGAGCGCGGCGCGGGCCCCGTTGACCGCCCCGAGGAAGGTGACCTCGACGATGTGCGCGAACTCCTCCGGCCTCATCCGCATGAAGGGGCTGTACATCGAGACCATGGCGTTGTTGATCCAGAGGTCGATCGGCCCCAGGCGGCGCTCCACCGCCGCCGCCGCCGCCTCCATTTGCCGGGGGCTCGAGACGTCGGCCGCCAGGACCAGCCCCTGCCCGCCCTGCGCCTCGATCTCCCGCTTGGCGGCCTCCAGCCCCCGCCGGCCCCGCGCGATCAGGCCGACGCGGGCGCGGCGGGAGCCGAGCAGCCGCGCCGTGGCCCTCCCCACCCCGCCCGACGCGCCGGTGATCACCGCGACGGTCTGCTCGCCCACCGGGGTCACGGCCGGGCGGCCTCCGTCCGCGCGCCGCGCGCCTGGATGCCGAGCTGCAGCACCTGGGCGAAATGCACCGGGTGGCGCCCGGTCTGCTGGCGGATCTGCTCCTGGCAGCTGAACCCGTCCGCGATCACCAGATCCCGCTCCGGCCAGCCCCGGACGGCGGGGAGCAGGACCCGCTCGCCGGCGGCCACGCCCACCTCGTAGTGGTCGTTCTCCTTCTCATAGCCGAAGGCCCCGGCCATGCCGCAGCAGCCCGCCTCCGCCTCCCGGAAATCCACGCCCATGCGCCGGAGGATCTCCCTTTCGGCGAAGAGCTTGCCGAACTCGCGGTCGTTGAGGGTGTCGAGCGCCTTCTGGTGGCAGTGCCCGTGCAGCAGGGCCTTCCGCGCCAGGCGGGGAACCTGATAGTGCTTCGCCTTCTGCCGCAGGAAATCGCTGAGCGTGAAGGTCAGCTGCGAGAGGCGCTTGGCGTCCTCGTCGGCCGGGAAAAGCTCGACCAGCTCGTCCTTGAACGAGGACCAGCAGCTCGGCTCCAGCACCACCAGGGGGATGCCGGCCCGGTAGTAGGGGCGCAGGACCGCGAGGGCGTGGCGCCAGTACTTTTGGGCCAGGCTGAGGAAGCCGTAGTCGTAGAGCGGCCGGCCGCAGCACACGTCGCCGGCGGGCACCTCGACCCGGAAGCCCGCGTCCTCCAGGACCTCGAGCGCCGCGAGCGCGATCTCCGGGCGGAAGAAGTTGTTGAAGGTGTCGGGAAAGAGCACCACCGGGGGACCGTCCGGGTGCCGGGGCTGGCGCCGGCGGAACTGGCCCCGGAAATGGTCCCGGGCGAAGGGCGGGATCTTCCGCTTCGGATGCACGCCGGCGGCCCACTTCGCCAGGCCGCTCAGGCCCGGGGTCTGGGTGACGGCGTTGACCAGCCCGGCGAAGGGCGAGGCCAGGCGGGACCAGCGGTGGATCAGCCCGAAGGCGTAGGCATGCCGCGGCCGCAGCCTTCCCTCGTAGTAGTGGCTGAGGAATTCCGCCTTGTAGGTCGCCATGTCCACGTTGACCGGGCAGTCGCCCTTGCAGCCCTTGCAGGAGAGGCAGAGATCGAGCGCGTCCTTCACCTCCTCGCTCTTCCAGCCCTGCTTGATGACCTCCCCGTTCATCATCTCGAAGAGCAGGCGGGCGCGCCCCCGGGTGGAATGCTTCTCCTCCTTCGTCACCATGTAGGAGGGGCACATCGTGCCGCCCCCGGCCCGGCGGCAGGCCGCCACGCCCACGCAGCGCAGCGCCGCGCGCGCGAAGCTGCCGCGGTCCTTGGAGAAGGAGAAATAGGTGGCCGGCTGGGCCGGGCGGTAGTCCGGGCCGATCCGCAGGTGGTCGGTGATGCCCTTGGGCGGGCCGTCCAGGTCGATCACCTTGCCCTTGTTCATCCGGTTGAGCGGATCCCAGATCCGCTTGAATTCCTTGAAGGCCTCGTAGATCTCCGGTCCGAACATCTGCGGCAGGTACTGGCCCCGGGCCTGCCCGTCGCCGTGTTCCCCCGAGGCGACGCCGCCGAAGCGCACGACCAGCGCCACCGCCTCGTCCATGAAACGGCGGTAGTGGTCGAGGCCGGGGGCCGAATAGAGGTCGAAGGGAATCCGGCAGTGCACGCATCCCTGGCCGAGGTGGCCGTAGATCGAGGGCTTGAAGCCGTAGCGCTCGAAGAGCGCGCGCAGCTCGCGGAGGTACTGCGAGACCGCCTCGACCGGCACCGCCGAATCCTCCCAGCCCGGCCAGGTATCCGGCTGGCCGGGGACCCAGGCCGTGCTTCCCAGCCCGCCCTCCCGGACGTGCCAGATCATCTCCTCCTGCTTCTTGTCGTCGTAAAGCTTCATGTCGACCGGCGCGCGCTCCCCCAGGCCCCGGACGTGGGCCATCATCCGCCGAGCCTGTTCGTCGGTCTCGGCCTTCGAGTCCCCCCCGAATTCCACCAGCAGATAGGCCGGACCCTCCGGCAGGATGGCCAGGCTCGCGTTCTCATCCCTCTTTTGCTTCACGTAGCCGAAGAGCAGCTCGTCGATGCCCTCGCAGGCGATCGGCTTGAATCGCAGCACCTCCAGGCCGCAAGCCGCGGCGGCCGGGAGGTCGGCGAAGCCGAGCATGGTGACGGTTCGGGCCTTGGGCGTGGGCACCAGGTGGAGGGTGGCCTCCACGATCGTGACCAGGGTCGATTCCGAGCCGACCAGGGCCCGGGCCACATGGAAGCCGTTCTCGGGCAGGAGGTCGTCGAGGTTGTAGCCGGAGACCCGCCGGCCGAGCCGGGGGAAGCCGCGCCGGATCGCGTCGCCGTGGCGCTCGACCAGCGCCCGCAGCGCCGCGTAGATCTCCCCCCGCCGCCCGCCGCCGCGGATGATCGCCTCCAGCTCCTGCGGCGGGGTCGCGCCCACCCGCAGGCGGGTCCCGTCGTAGAGGATGACGTCCAGGGAATGGGTGTTGTCGCTGATCCGCAGCCCCATCCCGTGGTTCTTGCTCAGGAGCGAATGGCTGCCGCAGGAGTTGTTGCCGAGCATCCCTCCCAGGGTGCAGCGGCTGTGGGTCGAGGGATCGGGGGCGAACATCAGCCCGGCCTCCTGGTTCGCGGTGTCGCTCAGCTGGTCGAGGACGCAGCCCGGCTGGACCGTGCCCAGCCGCCGCGCGGCGTCGACCGCGACGACGTGGTGCATGTACTTGGAAAAATCCATCACCAGGGCGACGTTGCAGCACTGCCCGGCGAGGCTGGTGCCGCCTCCCCGGCTCAGCAGCGGGACGCCGTGCTCGCGGGCGAGGCGGATCGCCAGCTCCACGTCCTGGACGTGGCGTGGGACCACCACGCCGATCGGCGCCTGGCGGTAGTTCGAGCCGTCGGTGGCGTAGAGGGCCCGCGTCCCGGCATCGAAGCGGACCTCGCCCTCGAGTCCGGCCTTCAGCGCCCGTTCCAGCGCCCGGGCCTTGCCCTCGGTCAGGCCCTCCGGCCAGCGATCGTCCCGCAGCTGCCGCTCCGCCCGGGGGGGATTGGAACCGGCGACGCTGATCTCCGAGGCCTCGCTCATGGCTAGCCGGCCGAGGCCGCCGCGTGGTTCTCCGCGATGGCGTGGAGGGCCTTGGCGGGCCCCGCGACCTTTTCCGCGGAGAAGCGCCGGCCGAAGAGCCGGTTGTAGGTGACGAAGAACTGCTCGATCTGCTCGGCCAGGTGGGCGGGCAGCTGGCGCGCGTCCTCCACCGCGGAGAATTCGAGGGAGGTCTCGGCCACCGCCAGGTAGCGGTCGTTGCGCCGCTTTTTCTTTCCCTCGGTCTGGACCGCCCGCATCAGGCCGACGATCCGGCAGGGCACCACCACGCCGGGCGCCACCGGCTCGTCCATCAACACGAGCACATCGAGGGGATCCCCGTCCTCGCCTTCGGTCTGGGGGATGAACCCGAAATTGAAGGGGAAGACCATGCCCTCCGGCAGGGTCTTCGCCAGCACGATGGCCCGGGTCTGCGGGTCGTAGTCGTACTTGTTGCGCGAGCCCTTCGGCGTCTCGATCACCACCCGCAGGACCTTCTTGCTCCTGAAAGGCGAGATATGGTCCAGCCGCATGGTCACTTTCGCTTCTTCTTCGCGCCGCCGGTCCGCTTGTTGACCGTCGCCCAGGCCCGGGCCTTGGCGGTCTTGGCGGAGGTGCCGCGCTTGCGATATCCCTTCTCGATGTGGGAGGCCTGGCGCTTCTGCTTGCTCGAATAGCTCGCTTTGCTTCCTCGTGGCATATGGTAGTGGGGTTTTCTCTACCAGACCGTGGATAACACCTCCGGTTCGGGCCGTTCGCGTCCTAAATCGGCGACGGGAAATCCTCTTCCCCGCCCCATCGGGCAATTGCCGAAGCGCAGAACCTTCGGGCGCGCCGGCTGACCAAATTCCATTCCACCATGAATGCCTCCTCCCTCTCGCCCTCCCCCTCCCCGTCACCCAAGGACGCCGGCCCCAAGCCGCCGTTTCCCCCGCAGCACCAGCCCGCGCCCGGCCGCGAGTCGAAGCTCGACCCCAGGCCCCGATACCAGGCGCCCGGATACAAGGGCTCCGGCAAGCTGGCCGGAAAGTGCGCCCTGATCACCGGCGGCGACTCCGGGATCGGCCGGGCGGTGGCGGTCCTCTTCGCCCGGGAGGGCGCGGACATCGCCATCTCCTACCTCCCGGAGGAGGAGTCCGACGCCAAGGAGACCGAGGCGGCGGTCCGGGCCGAGGGCCGCAAATGCGTGCGCCTGCCCGGGGACCTGATGGACCGCTCCTTCTGCAGGCGGCTGGTCGAACAGGCCGCGCAGCAGCTGGGCCGGCTCGACCTGCTGGTCTCGAACGCCGCCCACCAGGCCACCAAGTCGTCGATCGCCGAACTGGAGTTCGAGGAGCTGGAGCGGACCTACCGCACCAACTTCTTCGCACTGGTGGAGCTGGTGAAGGCGGCGCTTCCGCGCCTCGGCCCGGGATCCGCCATCGTGGTGACCAGTTCGGAAACGGGCATCCTGGGCAAGGGGGGACTGCCGGATTATTCCTCGACGAAGGGCGCGATCAACGCCCTGGTCAAGGCGCTCGCCGGCGAGCTGCTGGAGAAGGGCATCCGGATCAACGCGGTCGCCCCCGGGCCGGTCTGGACCCCGCTCAACCCCTCCGATTCGGGCCGGTCGGAGGAGGAGGTCTCGAAGTTCGGGTCGAAAGTCCCGATGGGGCGCCCGGCGCAGCCGGACGAGCTCTCGCCCGCCTACGTCTTCCTGGCCTCGAACGCGGACTCCTCCTACATCACCGGCATCGTGCTGCCGGTGATGGGCGGCGAGCCGATCGGCGGCTAGGCGGACGAGGGCCCGCCGACGGGGGCGGGCTGGAGCGGGGCATGCCCCCCGGCCCGATGCGCGTCCGTGGCGATCCGGACGATCTTGAGCGCCCAGAACACGCGGCTGTGCGGGGCGGAGCCATCGCGCGCCGCCCGAAGCGCGGCCTCCAGGATCCCATCGTTCAGCTCGGGGTAGACTTCCCGGATCCCGGCGAACAGCGCCGCCCGTTCCTCGGCGGAATTGGGGTCGAATGCCGAATGGTCTTTCATCGGGGGCGCATCGACCCCAATCCGCCGCATTGGTTCAGGGATCGCCTCGGCCGCCCTGCGCCCCACCGGCCGGAACCCAGCGGCCGGGGGGCTGCAGCCACCGGGTCGCCGCAGGGGCTTCCGCATCCGCCCGGGCCCCGCGGGAGGCGACGGGCCTGATTGTCCCGGGGAAGGCAACCGCCCGGGGCTGCCGGGGTCTATGGGCTCGCCGCCGTCCTGTGAAAGCCGATGACTCCAGCGCAGCCGCCGACCGGGACGATGCGGGCCGCCGCGCGCGCCGGCCCCGGAGGCCGCTGCGCCGGCGTCCCTTGCTGGCCGGCGGTATCATTCTCGGGGTGATCGTGCTGGCGGTGGCGCTCCTGCTGGTCTGGCGCCACACCCGGCGCTTCGAATCGACCGACGACGCCTTTATCGACGTCGCCTCCGAACAGGTCGGGCCGCAGGTGGCGGGCCGGGTGCTCCGGGTCCTGGTGGACGACAACCAGGACGTCACGGCGGGCCAGCCCCTGGTCGAGCTGGACCCGGCGGACTATCGCAACCGGCTGGAGCAGGCCCAGGCCTCGGCGGCCCAGGCCGAGGCGCAGGCGGCGCAGGACAGGGCCCAGGTCGCGGTGGTCTCGGCCCAGATCGAGCAGGCCCGCGCCAACGAGGCGACGGCGCAGGCGGACGCGGACAACGCGGCCCGCGACCTAAGGCGGTACCAGGGCCTGCGCCAGGAGCAGGCCGGCGCGGTGTCCGCGCAGCAGCTGGACCGCGCCACCACGGCGAACTCCTCGGCCGCCGCCCGCCTCCGCGCCGCCCAGGCGGCGGTGGCGGCCGCCGAAGCCCAGTCCGGCTATGCGCGCAGCCAGGTGCAGGCCGCGCAGGCGGCCATCAGCAGCGCCCGGGCCCAGATCGACGAGGCCAAGCTGATGCTCTCCTACACGGTGATCCGGGCCCGGCTCAGCGGGCGGGTCGCGACCAAGACCGTGGCGGTCGGCGACTACGTGACCCCGGGCACCCCTCTCCTGGCCGTGGTGCCTCCCCAGGTCTACGTCACGGCCAACTTCAAGGAGACGCAGCTCAACCACCTGCGCCCCGGCCAGACCGCGCGCATCCGCATCGACTCCTATCCGGATTTCAAGGCTAACGGCCGGGTGCAGGGGGTTCAGGCCTCCACCGGCCAGGCGTTCAGCATCCTTCCCGCTGAAAACGCGACCGGCAACTGGGTCAAGGTGGTGCAGCGAGTCCCGGTCAAGATCCTGCTCGACCGGCAGCCCGACGACCCCGGCTGGAGGCTGGCCCCGGGGATGTCCGTCGAGGTCCGCGTGCAGGTCCGCTGAAACCCCGCCAGCCATGGCCGATCCAGGTTCTCCCGGCAGCGGCGCCAGCCGGCGCCCGTCCCGGACGGGAGGCGGCCTCGAGCGCTCGGCGGCCGGCGACCACAATCCCTGGATGGTCGCCACCATCGTCTCCATGGCGACCTTCATGGAGGTGCTGGACACCAGCATCGCGAACGTCTCGCTCCAGCACATCGCCGGCAGCATGGCCGCGAGCCAGGACGAGAGCACGTGGATCCTGACCAGCTACCTGGTCAGCAACGCGATCGTCCTTCCCATCAGCGGCTGGCTCTCCCATGTGATCGGCCGTAAGCGCTTCTACATGGGCTGCGTCGCCCTCTTCGGCGCAAGCTCGCTCCTGTGCGGGGCGGCCCCCTCGCTGGGCTGGCTGATCGTCTTCCGCATCCTGCAGGGGCTCGGGGGCGGCGGGCTGGCGCCGAGCGAGCAGTCGATCCTGGCCGACAGCTTCCCGCCCGACCGGCGGGGGCAGGCCTTCGCCCTCTACGGCATCGCCGTGGTGGTCGCCCCCACCCTGGGCCCGACGCTCGGGGGGTGGATCACCGACACCTACTCCTGGCGCTGGATCTTCCTGATCAACGTTCCGGTCTGCCTCCTCTCCCTCTTCCTTTCCTGGCGGATCCTGGTCGATCCGCCCGCGGTGGAGGAGGACCGCAAGCGCGCCGCCGGCCGCTGGCGCCAGGTGGACTGGCTCGGCGCCGCCTTGGTGGCCGTGGGCCTCGGCTGCCTGCAGGTGGTGCTGGACAAGGGGACCGAGGACGACTGGCTCGCCTCGGACTTCATCGTGGCCTTCACGGTGATCGCGGGGCTGGCCCTGACGGCCCTGATCGTCTGGGAGCTGGCGCAGGACGACCCCATCGTCGACCTGCACCTGGCGCGCCATCCCAGCTTCGGCGCCTCCATGGCCGCGATGTTCGCGACCGGATTCATCCTGATCAGCACCACCCAGGTCATCCCCCAGTTCCTCCAGACGATCATGGGCTACGACGCGACCAAGGCCGGCCTGGCCCTGACCGCCGGCGGCTGCGCCACCCTGGTGGTGATGCCGCTGGCCGGCGCGCTGACCCGGAAGGTCCAGCCGAAGTACCTCATCAGCTTCGGCCTCGCCGTCGAATGCCTGGCCTGCCTCTACCTCCGCGGCTTCAACACCTCGATCGGCTTCTGGCACGCGGCGGTCGGGCGGATCTTCCAGGCGGTCGGCCTGCCGTTTCTCTTCGTGCCCATCACCACCGTGTCCTACGCGGGCCTGCCGCCGGCGAAGAGCCCCAACGCCTCCGCCCTCATCAACACCATGCGCAACCTGGGAGGGAGCTTCGGGATTTCGGTGGCGGTCGCGGTGCTGGCCCGCCGCGGGCAGATGCATCACGCGCGGTTGACCGAGCGGATCACGCCCTACGCCCCGCAGGCGTGGCGGCATCTCCTGGGCGGACCCGCCGCCATCGCCCGGGCGGTGGAGCGGCAGGCCCAGATGCTGAGCTACCTCGACCTCTTCACCCTCCTCGCCGTGGTCGCAGCGGCCATCGTACCCGTGACCTTGCTGCTGAAGAAGATCAACCTCAGGGAAGCCCACGCGGGCCATTGAGCATGCGCCCCGCCGTTCCCATCGGACTGCTCGCCGCCGCGCTCGCCGGCTGCGCGGCCGGGCCCAGCTACCGCCGCCCGGTCCCGCGCCTGCCCGCGGCCTATCCCCAGGAGCCGGCCGAGGCGGGCTCTCCGCCGCTGGAACGGTGGTGGACGGTCTTTCGGGACGCGGAGCTGGAGTCCCTCCTCCGGCGGGCCGTCCGCGACAACCGCGACCTCCAGCAGGCGGCGCTGCGCCTGCGCCAGGCCCGCGCCGAACGGGAGGTCGCCGCCTCCGGCCTGCTGCCCGGCGGCGGGATCTCAGGCGGCTATGACCGGGCCCGCGGCAGCAAGAACGTGGTGCTGCCCCTTGGCGCGGGCCCGGGCGGAGGCGCCGGCGGGGCGGCCCCCGGCAGCCCGGCGGAGGCGGCCGGCGGCGGCGGGAGCCGGCAGGCGGCGCAGGTTTCCGAAGGCGCCGCGGGCGCGGGCGGCGCGGGCGGCGGGCAGGTGGGAGGCCCCGCCTCGCCCTTCGGCGAGGGCGGCCTCCCCGGGGTGACCACAAGCCTCTACCAGGCGGGGTTCGACGCCGCGTGGGAGGCGGACCTCTTCGGGGGAACGCGGAGGGCGATCGAGGCGGCGGGGGCGGCGGTGCAGGCGGCCGAGGAGGACCGCCGCTCCGTCCTCGTCTCGCTCCTCGCCGAGACCGCCGCCACCTATGCGGACCTGCGGGGGGCCCAGCAGCGCCTCGACCTCGAGCGGGAGGCGTGGAACGCGCAGCGGGCGATGCTGCGCCTCGTCCGCGGGCAGTTCCAGGCGGGCCTGGCGCCCGAGCTCGACGTCGCCCGCCAGGCGGCCCAGGCCGACCAGACCGCGGCCGAGCTGCCCGCGCTCGAGGCCGCGGAGATCGCCGACGAGCATGCGCTCGAGTTCGCGCTCGGCCTGGATCCGGGCGCCCTGCAGGCGGAATTGGGGGCGCGCCGCGCCTGGGCAGCGCTGCCCCCCGCGGTGCCGCTGGGCGTCCCCTCCGACCTCCTTCGGCGCCGGCCCGACGTGCGCGCCGCCGAGCGGAGGCTGGCCTCGGCCACCGCCCAGGTCGGTGTCGCCGCCGCGGCGCTCTTCCCGCGCTTCGGGCTGACCGGCGCGTTCGGATTCGACAGCAGCGTACTGCGGCGGCTGCCCTATTGGAGCAGCCGCTACTACTCGATCGCCCCGGGCATCAACTGGCCGGTGCTCGAATGGTCCAAGCTGCGGGCCCAAGTGCGGGTCGAGAACGAGCTCCAGGCGCAGGCGCTGCTCGCCTACCAGACCGCCGTGGCGCGGGCGCTGAGGGACGTGGAGGACGCGCTGGTGCGCTATGAGAAGGAGAAGGCCCGCCGCGCCGCGCTGGCGGCGGGGGCCCGGGAGGCGGCCCGCGCCGATCAGCTGGCGGACGCAGCCTACCGCCACGGACTGAGCGACCAGCTGGCTGCCCTCGAGGCCGAGCAGTCCCGGGTCCAGGCGGAGGCCGCGTTGGCGGCCAGCGACGCCGCCATGCGCACGGATCTCATCGCCCTCTATAAGGCGCTCGGCGGGGGCTGGGCCGAGGCTCCTTAAAACCCGGGGCGCGGCGCGCACGCCGCTTGCCCGGCCGGTTTCCCCCGTCATCGTATCCCGTCATGAGGGACATCCAGACCGAAGCCGACGTTCGCCTCCTGGTGGATGAGTTTTACGGCGCCATCCGGAAAGACGAGCTGCTCAACCCCATCTTCACCGACGTGGCCAGGGTGAACTGGGACACCCACCTTCCCAAGATGTACGCATTCTGGAACGCCATGATCCTCGGCAAGCAGGGCTACGCCGGGCAGCCCTTCCCCCTCCACGCCGTGCTCCCCGTCAGCCTGGAGCACTTCGAGCGCTGGGTGGCCCTGTTCCAGGCCACCGCCGACCGGCTCTTCGCCGGGGCCGGAGCCCAGCGGGCCAAGGATGCGGCCGCCAGCATCGCGCACACCTTTTCGATGCGGATGGGCCTGCAGACCTTCTAGGCCGCCAAATTCCCAAGATCGGGACGCCGAATTCTCGGATTCGGGTCAGCCGAAAGCGCCGCAGGCGGGGCTATCATATGTAAGTTATTTATAAAGATACCGTTGTGCCGAAATGCTGCTCCTGGCACAGCCCCTGCAATAGGCCGGGATCAACCGTCCCGCCATGCCCTCCGAACCCAGGTTCGCGCCGTGTCAGTCCACCGCCGTGGCGGTGCTTTCGCTGGCGGCTGGGGCCGGAATCGGCCCGCTCTTCGCCCCTCGTTCCCGATGAATGCCCCTCTGATACAGCTCCGCGGCGTCAGCCGGGTCTATCCCCTCAAGGGGGGCCCCTACTATGCCCTGCGCGGCATCAGCCTCCAGATCGAGGAAGGCGACTTTCTCTCCATCATGGGGCCCTCGGGGTCGGGCAAATCCACCCTGCTGCACATCCTGGGCCTCCACGACGCGGAGTGGGAGGGCGAATATCATTTCGAGGGGCAGGCGGTCCATGCCATGGACAAGAAGGCGCGGTTCGCCCTCCAGAAAAAGAGCACCGGCTTCGTCTTCCAGAGCTACAACCTGCTCGACGATCTCACCGTCTACGAAAACCTGGAAATCCCCCTCTCCTACCGCGACGTGCCGAAGAAGGAGCGCGCCAGCGTCGTCTGCGACGCCCTCGACCGCTTCAGCATCGTCGCGAAGAAGGACCTCTACCCGAACCAGCTCTCCGGCGGCCAGCAGCAGCTCGTCGCGATCGCCCGCGCCCTCGTCGCCAAGCCGGCCCTGATCCTGGCCGACGAGCCGACGGGCAACCTCCACTCCGACCAGGGGCGGCAGATCATGGAGCTCTTCCGCCGGCTCAACGGCGAGGGCACGACCATCGTCCAGGTCACGCACTCCGCCGAGAACGCCGCCTATGGCAACCGCATCGTGCGGCTCTCGGACGGGATGATGGCTTCATGAAGAGGATCCTGCTCCTGCTGCTCGCCGGCTGGGCGGCGCCGGCCGGCGCCGAGGTTTCGGCCCTCCTCGACGCGCCGCCGCCCCTCACCCTCGAGGCGGCGATCGGCCTCGCCCTGGAGCACAATCCCAACCTCAAGGTCGACCGCTACAACCCGCAGATCGCCCGGGCCGAGGTCACCGCCGCGCTCGGCCTCTTCGACCCCGCGGTCCATTTCAACCGCTCCTACGATCGCCAGTACCAGTATCCGACCGTGTCCCAGCCGCTGCCGAACGAGCTGATCGAAACCAGCAACTACGGCCTTTTCCTCCAGGGCACGCTGCCGACCGGACTGACCTACAGCGTGGGCGGAAGCGCCGAGAACGAGCGCGGCGTCTTCAACCGCTTCACGAACAACTTCGCCACCTTCGAGGGGGTCAACCTGACCCAGCCGCTGCTGCGGGGCTTCGGCTTCGGCGCCAACTTGGCGGGCGTGCGCGTGGCCCGCGCCAATCGGGCGATCTCGGACTGGCAGTACCGCCAGAACCTGATCGACATCGTGACGAACGTGGTGGACGCCTACAGCGAGCTGATCCTCGCCCATGACCGCCTCAGGATCGCCATCCGCGCCCGCGACCTGGCGGCCGAGCTCCTGGACGAGAACGAGAAGCGGCTCGGTGCGGGCGGCATGGCGAGGAGCGACGTCACCACCGCCCGGGCGCGCGTCGCCTCGCTCGAGGAGGCGGTGATCAACGCCCGCTACAACCTGCTCGCGGTCGAGAACGCCTTCCGCGAATTGATCGGCGAGAAATCCCTCCTGCCCGGCCCCCCGTCGATCACGGTGGTCGCGCCGCAGTTTCCGGCGATTTCGGTCCACCCGGCGGAGGACTACCAGCGCGCCCTGGCCAGCCGGCCGGACTACCAGGCGGCCCGGCTCGGCATCGTGGTCGACCGAGCCAACGACGCGGCCGCGCGCAACGGCCTCCTCCCCGAGCTCAACCTGACCGCGAGCTACGGCTACAACGGGCTGGCGGAGACCTTCGCCGCGAGCCGCCACATGGCCGAAAGCCGCTCCTTCCCCTCCTCCGCCATCGGCATCGACGTCTCGCTCCCGATCACCAACGCCGCCGGGCGCGGGGCCGCCCGCGCCGCCAGGCTTCGGCTCCGCCAGAGTCAGGACGACCTCAAGCGCCTCGAGGCGGACATCGCCGTGGCGGTGGCCAATGCCGGGGCGCAAATCGGGGCGGCAAGCCAGCGGGTGCAGGCGGACCAGGCCGCCTATCAGCTCACCAACCAGGCGCTGCAGGACGAGGAGAAGAAGCTGCGGGACGGCACCAGCAGCACCGAGCTGGTGGTGATCGCCCAGGAGAACCTGGTCGGGGTCGACAACAGCGTCGCCAGCGCCCTGGACGCCCAGCGCCAGGCCGCCGCCGCCTACGACCGCGCCGTGGGCAACACGCTCGCCCGCTACCACATCGATCCGGGCGCCAACTAGGCCTTTTGGCGTTGGTCTCCCGGCGCCGCTCCCTTATCACCTAGGAATGCCTCCGGCGCCGCCTCAGCGCATCCTCATCGCCGACGATCAGGCCGACATCATCGAGGCCCTGCGGCTGCTGCTGAAGGGCGAGGGCTACCAGAGCGAGGCCGTCAAGTCACCCGCCGCCGCGGTCAAGGCCGTCGAGAGCCGGGACTACGCCCTCGTCCTGATGGACCTCAACTACGCGCGGGACACCACCAGCGGGCAGGAGGGCCTCGACCTGCTGGCCCGGCTGCAGGCGATCGACGGCACCCTGCCGGTGGTGGTGATGACCGCCTGGGCCAGCGTCGATCTGGCGGTCGAGGCGATGCGGCGGGGCGCGCGCGATTTCGTCACCAAGCCCTGGGACAATCCCCGCCTGCTCGCCACCGTCCACAACCAAGTGGAGCTGGGGCGGGCCGTGCGCGCCTACCGCCGCCTGGAGCAGGAGAACCAGCTGCTGCGCGGCAAGCCCGGCCCGGCCCTCATCGCCGAGTCCCCCGCCATGCGGCCGGTGCTGGAGGTCATCGCGCGGGTCGGCCCCTCCGACGCCAACGTCCTCATCACCGGCGAGAACGGCACGGGCAAGGGGGTGGTCGCGCAGGCGCTCCACGCCGTCTCCGCCCGCGCCGCCAAGCCCTTCATTGCGGTCAACATCGGCGGGCTGCCCGAGGGCGTGTTCGAGAGCGAACTCTTCGGCCACGTCCGGGGCGCCTTCACCGATGCCAAGGGCGACCGCGCGGGCCGCTTCGAGCTGGCCGACGGCGGCACCCTTTTTCTCGACGAGATCGGCAACCTTCCGGCGAGCCAGCAGGCGAAGATGCTGCGGACGGTCGAAACCGGCGACTTCGAGCGGGTCGGCTCGTCGCGGACCTACCGCGCGAACACCCGGCTCATCTCCGCCACCAACGCCGACCTGCCGGCGGAGGTCGCGGCCGGCCGCTTCCGCCAGGACCTGCTCTTTCGGCTCAACACCATCCATATCCATCTTCCCCCGCTGCGGGAGCGGCGCGAGGACATCGACCTGCTGGCCCAGCACTTCCTCAAGCAGCACGTGGGCCGCTACCGCAAGGCGGTCGCCGGCTTCGACGAGGGGGCGGTCCAGGCGCTGCGGGCCCACGGCTGGCCGGGCAACGTCCGCGAGCTGAACCACGCGGTGGAGCGGGCCGTGCTGATGGCGCAGGGCAAGGTCATCCGCGCCGCCGACCTGGCGCTGAACGCGGGGCAGGCGGCGCCCCGCCTGGAGGACATGAGCCTGGAGGAGGTGGAGGCGCTGCTGATCAAGAAGGCCCTCGCCCGCTGCGACGGCAACGCCCGCCGCGCCGCCGAGGAGCTCGGCCTCAGCCGCAGCGCGTTCTACCGCCGCCTGGAGAAATACGGCCTCTGACCGGGCGATGGCGAAGCCTCCCCATCTCCCCCACGACCGCGCCGTCCTCCTCCTCGCGCTCCTGGCCGGATTTCCCGCCGTCGCGGCCGCGCTCTACTTCACCTGGCACGATCACCATGATGTCTCGCTGCAGCTGCTGATCACGGTGGTCCTGGCGGCCTGCTGGCTGGGCCTCGCCGCGGCGACCCGCGAGCGCGTCGTGCGCCCGCTGCAGACGATGGCCAATCTGCTGCTCGCCCTGCGCGAGGGCGACTATTCCTTCCGCGCGCGCGCCGCAGACCACGGGGATGCGCTGGGCGACGTCCTGGCGGAGATCAACGCGCTGGGCGACGTCCTCCAGAGCCAGCGCCGCGGCACGATGGAAATGACGGCCCTGCTGCGCGCGGTGATGGAGCGGATCGACGTCGCCATCTTCGCCTTCGACCAGGACCGGGCGCTGCGGCTGGTCAACCCCGCGGGGGAACGGCTCCTGGCTGAGCCGGCCGAGCGGCTGCTGGGCCGGACCGCGGAAGCCGCCGGACTCGCCGATTGCCTGCAGGGCGAGCCGCAGCGGCTCCTGCCCGCGGGCGCCTTTCCCGCCGCCGAGGGCGGCCGCTGGGGCCTGCGCCGCAGCGCCTTCCGCGAGGACGGGCGGCCCCACCAGTTGCTGGTCATCGCCAACCTCACCCAGCCCCTGCGCGAGGAGGAGCTCAAGGCCTGGCAGGGGCTGGTGCGGGTGCTCGGGCACGAGCTCAACAATTCCCTCGCGCCCATCAAGTCGATCGCGGGCAGCCTCGGCTCCGCCCTGCGCCGCCATCCCCGGCCGCCGGACTGGGAGGACGACCTTCGCTCGGGGCTCGACGTCATCGCCGCTCGCGCGGAGAGCCTCGCCCGCTTCCTTCAGGCCTATTCCCGGCTTGCCCGGCTGCCCGCTCCGGCCCTCGCTCCGTGCGACCTGGCCTCCCTGGTCGCCCGGGTGGCCGCCTTGGAGGGGCGGATCCCGGTCGAGGTCAGGGGCGGGCCGGCGCTGCCGCTGCGCTGCGACGCCGCTCAGGTCGAGCAGGTCCTGATCAACCTGATCAAAAACGCCGCCGAGGCGGCGCTGGAGGCGCGCCCGTCCGGGCGTCCCGACGCCGGGGTGCGGGTCTCCTGGACCCGCCGCGGGACGCTGGCGGAAATTCGGATCGAAGACGACGGCCCGGGGCTGGCCCAGACGGCAAATCTGTTCGTGCCCTTCTTCACCACCAAGCCGGAAGGCTCCGGCATCGGCCTGGTCCTCTGCCGGCAGATCGCCGAAAACCACGGCGGCGACCTTGAACTCTCGAATCGCCGGGACGCCACGGGCTGCCTCGCCCGCCTGCGCCTGCCGATGGGGGCGGCCCGATCGCCGTAGGCCGCCGTCCCTCGGGCAGCCGGGCCGGGGAGCGCGATCGTCGCAAGGAAGAATCCGAACCCCTCCGGCCACCCGGTGGCGCTGAATCCATTTTCCCGCTTTTGGGACCGACCTTTCCCGCATCCGATTCGGACCGGCTCCAAGCCCGGGATGCTTTATTTCGCTATTCGCTAATAAACAACAGATTGCAACTTACAATCCGAATGGCACAAGCCCTGCGATAGCAGCCTGAATTCATGGATATCGCCCGTCCCTCCCAGGCCAAGGCCAAGCTCCGGAAGCGGCTGCTTCTGGGAGGGGCCACCGCGCTCGGCCTCATCGCCGTCACGGTGGTGCTCTACCGCCTGAAGCCGGCGGTCCCCTCGGTGGACCGGAGCCTGGTCTGGATCGACACGGTCAAGCGCGGCCCGATGACCCGCGAGGTGCATGGGCTGGGAACGCTGGTTCCAGAGGACATCAGCTGGATTCCGGCGCGCACGGCCGGGCACGTCGACCGGATCGTGCTCAAGCCCGGCGCCATCGTGCAGCCCGGCAGCGTCATCTTGGTGCTCAGCGACCCGACCGTGGAGCAGGCGGCGGTCGACGCCGATTCCCAGCTCAAGGCCGCCGAGGCCGATCTCGAGAACACCCGCGTGCAGCTGCAAAGCAGCGTCCTCCAGGCCGAATCCGACGCCGCCGTCGCCAAGGCGAATTTCACCCAGGCCCAGCTCAAGGCCAAGCTGGAGGCGCAGCTCATCGCCGACGGCCTCGACTCGGAGATGAATCTCCAGCTTTCGAAGGTCACCGCCGAGCAGGCGGCCACCCTCAACACCATCCAGCAGAAGCGGTACGTCTTCGCCCAGAACTCGATCGGACCGCAGCTGGCGGTGAAGCAGGCCAACGTCGACCAGCTCAGGGCCCAGGCGCGGCTGCGGCACGCCGACGCGGACGCGCTCCAGGTCCGCGCCGGGATGAAGGGCATCCTCCAGCTGGTCTCGGTGGACGTCGGCGCCCAGGTGCAGCCGGGGACGAACCTCGCCCGGGTGGCCGACCCGACCCGCCTCATGGCCCAGGTGCAGATCGCCGAGACCCAGGCCAAGGACATGCAGATCGGCCAGCCCGCGCAGGTCGACACCCACAACGGCATCGTGGCCGCCAGGGTCGCCCGCATCGACCCCTCCGTCACCAACGGCACGGTGACGGTCGATCTCACGCTCAGCGGCACCCTGCCCCCCGGCTCCCGGCCCGATCTCTCGGTCGACGGAACGATCGAGCTCGAGCACCTCGACAATGTGGTCTTCGTCGGCCGCCCCGCCTTCGGCGACGAGCACGCGACGGTCGGCATCTTCCGGCTGGCGCCGGACGGGGTCTATGCCTCCCGCACCCAGGTCGTGCTCGGCCGCAGCTCCGTCAACACCATCGAGATCGTCAAGGGCCTGAACCCCGGCGACCGCGTGATCCTCTCCGACATGTCCCAGTGGGACGCCAACGACCGCATCAAACTCAACTAGCCCATGGCCGATCCGCTGATCAAACTAGACAACATCACCAAGGTCTTCCTGACCGACGAGGTCGAGACCCACGCGCTCGCGGGCATCCACCTGGAGGTGGCGAAAGGCGAATACCTTTCCGTCGCCGGCCCCTCGGGCTGCGGCAAGTCGACGCTGCTGTCCATCCTGGGCCTGCTCGACACCCCGACCGACGGGACCTACCTGCTCAACGGCCGCCATGTGCAGGGCCTGTCCCTCCCGGAGCGCGCGCGCATCCGCAACCAGGACATCGGGTTCATCTTCCAGTCGTTCAACCTCATCGGCGACCTGACCGTCTACGAGAACGTCGAGCTGCCCCTCACCTACCGCGGCATGCCGGCGGCGGAGCGCAAGCAGCGGGTGACCGAGTCGCTGGAGAAGGTCGGGATGGGGCACCGCGCCAAGCACCTTCCCTCCCAGCTCTCCGGCGGCCAGCAGCAGCGCGTCGCCGTCGCACGCGCGCTCGGGGGCCATCCCGCGGTCCTGCTGGCCGACGAGCCGACCGGCAACCTCGACTCGAAGAACGGCGACGCCGTGATGGAGCTGCTGCACAATCTCCACCGCGCCGGCTCGACCATCCTGATGGTGACCCACGACACCCGCTTCGCCCGCCATGCCGACCGCACGGTCCATCTCTTCGACGGCCGCGTCGTCGAGGAGAGCGAGAACACCCGCGCGGCCGAGTCCTCGGCCTAAGGCCATGCCCCTCCTCGATCAACTCCGCCAGGACCTGCGCTTCGGCGCCCGCGGCCTCGCCCGCCAGCCCGGCCTCACCGCCGTCATCGTCCTCATCCTGGCCCTCGGCATCGGCGCCACCGCGGCCATCTTCAGCGTGGTCGACGGAATCCTGCTCAAGCCGCTCGCCTTCGACCAGCCGGGCCAGCTGTTCCAGGCCTTCGAAATTCCGCCGGACCACACCCAAAACAACGTCTCGCCCGGCGTGTTCAAGGACTGGTGCACGCAGAGCACGCTCTGCGAGGGCTTTGCCGCCTACAGCGGCGCGTCCATGAACCTGACCGGCTCGGGCGAGGCCGTCCGCCTCTCGGGCCTGGCGATCTCCGCCAATGGCTTCCGGCTGCTGCGCTCCCATCCGGTGCTGGGGCGGACCTTCGCCGACAGCGAGGGCCGGCCGGGAAACAACCGGGTCGTGGTGCTCGCCCTTTCGCTTTGGCGGAGCCGGTTCGGGGGCGAGGACAGCATCGTCGGCCGGGCCATCCAGCTCAACGGCGAAGACTACACCGTCATCGGCGTCGTACCCGACGAGCAGATGCCGCGGGAGCGCAACTCCTTCGCCGTGCCCCTGCTGATATCGCCGTCGCTCCAGGAGAACCGCAATGGGCACTGGCTTAATGTCATCGGAAGGCTCAAGCCGGGCGTCACCGTCGAACAGGGCCGCGCGGAGCTGCACGCCATCGCCGCCCGGCAGAAGCCCCTTTATCCGGCCTGGAAGGCCCATTGGACCTCCTCGCTGTTCCCGCTGGACGAGCAGCTCACGCGCGAAGCCCGCCCCTCGCTGGTCATCCTGGTCTGCGCGGTCGCCTCGCTCTTCGCCATCGCCTGCGCCAATGTCGCCAACCTTCTGCTCGCCCGGGCATCCGCCCGCGAGCGCGAGATGGCTGTCCGGGCGGCCCTCGGCGCCAGCCGCGCCCGGATCGTCCGGCAGCTGCTGACCGAGAGCGTGCTGCTGGCCGTCCTGGGAGGCGGGCTGGGCGCCTCCACCGCCTTCGCCAGCATCGGCGCGCTGCGCCAGCTGGCCGGCGCGATGGCCTTCCCTCGCGCCACGGACATCGCCCTCAGCCCCCTGATCCTGGGCCTCACGCTGGCCCTGGCCCTCTTGACCGGCCTCGCCTTCGGACTGGCCCCCGCCCTGCAGGCCTCGCGCCCGGAACTGACCCGGGCATTGAAGGAAGGAGGCCGGGGCTCGGAAGGTCGGGGCGCCCGTCTGCGCAGCGGCCTGATCATCGCGGAGATCGCGCTCTCGCTGGTGCTGCTCGTCGGAGCCGGGCTGATGCTGCGCAGCTTCCGCGCCCTGGCCAAGGCCCCGTTGGGATTCGAACCGGATCACGCGCTGACGCTCTCGATCTCGCTGGCCCCCGCCCGCTATCACAGCGACGAGCTGCGGCGGACCTTTTTCGAGAGCGTCGCCGAGCGGGTGGCGGCGCTTCCCGGAGTCCAGGCCGCGGGCCTGGCCGACCAGGCGCCGCTCAGCCGCTCCCGTTCCGACCGGTTCTTCCGCATTCCCGGATGGTCCGGCGACAAGGAGCCGGGCTTCGACGCGGACTACAACGTCTGCACCCCGGACTATTTCAAGGCGGTGGGCATCCCCCTGGAGCGGGGGCGCCCCTTCCTCCCGGCCGACTTCGCCCAGCACCGGAGCGTCGCCATCATCAACGAGGCCATGGCGCGCCAGTGCTTCGCCGGCGAGAATCCGATCGGCCGGACGATCTTCACCTATAGCGGACCCACGTTCACCACCCCGACGACGAGCTGGACCATCGTCGGGATCATCGGCGACGTCCGTTCCCGCGACCTGGCCCTCGCCCCCAAGGCCGCCGTCTACCTCTGCCCCGGCGTGGAGACTTGGCGGGACGCGATCCTCGTGGTGCGGACCGCGGGCGACCCCCAGGCCCTGGCGGAGCCGATCCGCCAGGCCATCCTCGGATTGGATTCCAACCAGCCGGTGGCGGGGGTGCGTACCCTGGCCGCCCTGGTCGACCGAACCCTGGCGATGCGCCAGATGATGCTGTGGCTGCTCTCCTTCTTCGCCGGCTCGGCTCTGCTGCTCGCCGGCATCGGGCTGTACGGCGTAATCGCCTATGTGGTCAGCCAGCGCACGCGGGAATTCGGGATCCGGGCGGCGCTCGGCGCCACGCCGGAGAACCTGCTCGGCCTGGTCCTGCGCCGGGGGGTGCTCCTCGCCTCCCTGGGCCTGGGGGCGGGCATTGGAGTCGCGCTCGGGGCCACCCGGCTGATGACGCGGCTGCTCTACAACGTCCGGCCCGGCGATCCCCTCACCTTCGCCGGCGTCACGCTCCTGCTGCTGGCGGTGGCTCTGGTCGCGTCCTGGCTGCCCGCGCGCCGCGCCGCGCAGGCCGATCCGCTCGTCGCGCTCCGCGCGGACTAGCCCATCATGCTGACCGACCTGAAATACGCGCTGCGGCAGTTGCGCCGGCATCCCGGGTTCGCCGCCTTCGCGATCCTCGCGCTCGCGCTCGGGATCGGCGCCAACACCTCGATCTTCACTGCGATCGACCGGGTTTACCTGCGCACGCTGCCCGTGGCCAATCCCCGCGAGCTGGTCATGCTGACCAATCCCACCGCCTATGGAATGGGCACCGGCTCCCGCCAGGGCCCGAGGGACCTGCTCACCTACGACGAGTTCCGCTTTTTGCAGGACCACAGTCCCTCGCTGAGCGGCCTGGCGGGCGTCGGCGGAGTGCTTTACCGGATCGAGGCCCAAATCGCCCTCCCGGGCGCGCCTGCGGTCTCGGCGTCGCCATCGGTCCGGCTGGTGAGCGGAAACTACTTTTCCGTCCTCGGCGTCCGCGCCGAGCTCGGCCGGCTTCTGGGCGCGGCGGACGACCGGAATCGGAACGTCCCCGCGGTGGCCGTGGTCAGCTACCGCTATTGGCAGGGCACGCTGCACGCCGATCCGCAGGTCCTCGGCCGGCAGATCAAGATGAACGGCGCCCTCTATGAAATCGTGGGGGTGACGCCGCCCGGGTTCACCGGCGAGGCGGTCGGCGCTTCCCCCGACCTCTGGGTTCCCTTCAGCCTCGAGCCCCGGCTCCTGCCCGGCCGCGACCTCCTCGCAGTCGAGACGGACCACCTGGTCAAGACGTTCTGGATCCAGGCCATCGGCCGGCTGCATCCGGGCCTCAGCCTCCGCCAGGCCTCGGCTCAGCTCGACCTCGCCTTCCATCAGTACCTCGCGCCCCAGGCGGAGACGATTCCGGCAAGCTCCCGGCGGGCGTTTCTGGGCAATCGCCTGGTCTTGAGCCCCGGCGATCGCGGCGGCTCGACCGTCGGATTCGCGGCCAAGCCGCTGCTTCTTCTCGCGCTCCTTGTCGCCCTGCTCCTGCTCATTGCCTGCGGCAACCTCGCCATCCTGCTGCTGGCCCGCGCCTCGGGCCGACGCCGTGAAATCGCGCTCCGCCTGGCCCTGGGAGCCAGGCCGAGCCGGATCCTCCGCCAATTCCTCACCGAAAGCCTGCTGCTTTCGCTGGCCGGCGGCTTGGCGGGGTTGATCCTCGCCCGCTGGTGCGACGCCGCTCTCGGCCGCTGGGCGCTGCCGGACGTGCCGCTCCGGTCGGACCCGAAGGTGCTGTGCTTCTGCGCCGGGGTCTCGGTCGCCGTCGGCCTGCTCTTCGGCGCCCTTCCGGCCCTGCGGCTGCTCCGCCTTTCGCCGAATGCGCTGCTCGCCCAAGCCGGGGGCGATAGGTCGAGCCGCCGCTGGGTCGCGGACAGGCTGCTGGTGATCGGCCAGGTGACGTTTTCCCTGTTCCTCCTGGTCGCCGCCGGCTTTTTGCTGCGCAGCTTCCAGAAGCTCGCACGCGCCGATCCCGGCTTCGACCAGGACCACCTCGTGATCCTCTGGACCCAGGGCGCAGCCTCGGGGTACCGGACGGCCGAGGCACGGGACGCGCTGAACCGGTCGCTCCAGGCGCAGATCTCGGCCCTGCCGGGCGTCCGCGGCGTTACCTACTCCCGCAACGGGCTCTTCTACCATCACCACTCCTGGGACGAGATCGCCATCGACACCCTTTCCCCCGGCAGCCCGGACAAGGGCGCCGGCTTCGATCTGGTCGGCCCGAACTATTTCTCGACCCTGGGGATCCCGATCGTGGCCGGCCGGGAGATCACCCCGCAGGACGAGGCATCCGGGCAGCCGGTCTGCGTCATCAACCAGACCCTGGCCCGGGAATATTTCGGCGGCGAAGACCCCATCGGGCACCGGATCATCGACGCGTTTCCTCCCGCCCACGGGGCGAGCTTCGTCGTCGTCGGGGTGGCGGCCGACTTCAAGCTCAACAGCCTGCGGGACCAGCCCGAGCGCTGCTTTTTCATCCCGATCCAGCGCCCCCTCTATCCCGCCGAGAGCGGCTATTTCGAGGTCCGCACCCGGGCCGACCCCGCCGGGGTCCTGGCTTCCATCCAGGAAACCGTGAAGCGGGCCGCGCCGAACCTGAAAATGAGTTCGCCCGCCACCATGAACGAGATCCTCGACCAGGCCCTCTCGCTCGACCGCATGCTCATCATCCTTTCGGGCTGTTTCGGCGCCGTGGCCGTCGTCCTGGCCGCCGCCGGGATCTACGGCACCATGGCCTGCGCGGTCACGCAGCGGACAAGGGAAATCGGCGTGCGCGTTGCCCTCGGCGCCCAGCGATCAGATGTTCTCCAACTGGTCCTCGCCGAGGTCGGCAAGCTCGCCGCCGCGGGCATGCTGCTTGGCCTGCCGGCCATTTATGCGGCCCGCAGCCTGTTCAGCGACGTGCTTTTCGACGTTTCGCCGCTGGATCCCTTCGCCATCGGCCTCGCGCTCGGGGGCATGGCGCTGGTGGCCCTGGCCGCCGGATTTCTCCCCGCTTTCCGGGCGGCGCGCCTCGATCCGGTCGACGCCTTGCGGGCCGAATGACGGTTAACGGGCCGAAACGAAGTCGACTCTTCCTCTAAGCTCGGAGACGTCGAGCAGCAGCGCCGGGGGCCGGGCGTCGGACTTGAGCGTCCGCACGCCGACCTGGTGCAGCCTCAGGCCGCGGACGTGGCGGATATAGACGGCGGAGGCCGGCAGCACCGTTCCGAACATGTTGTATTCGGGATAGGCCGCCTCGTTTTCGGGCAACGCAATCCGGGCGTCCGCCGCCGACCCGCCTCCCGGCACCTCCAGCGTGACGTTCTCCAGCATCACGTCCTCGACCGGATGACCGGGCACGCCGTTGATCAGCAGGCCGATCAGCCCGACGTTCCGGGCCGAGACGTTGCGGATCGTGACCTCCCGCAGGCGGCCGGTGCCCTTCGGCTGGTCGCCGGCGCGGAAGGTTTTCAGGCGCGAGCCCAGGCGGATGCTGATCGGCACGGCGACGCCGTCCATGGAGACATCGCTGATCGAGACGTCGTGAAGGTCGCCGCCGTCCACCGTATAGAGCGCGATGCCCGACATTCCCGTCCGGGTGATCCGGCAGTTCGAGATGCGGACGTCCGCGAAGCCCCCGAGCGATTCGGTCCCGAGCTTGATGGCGTTGGTGCGGGTCGAGAGCTCGCAGTCGCTGGCCGTGATGTCCCGGGAGGGCGTGGGGCTGGTGGACTTTATCACGAGGGCGTCATCGCCGCTGACCACGTCGCAGTGCCGCACCCGGATGTCCTCGCTCGAGTCGATGTTGATGCCGTCGTTGTTGGAAAGGCGCTCCTCCCGGCTGCGGATGACAACGTCCTCGACCAGCCCCCCTCTCGTCCGGGAGAAGTTCAGGGTCCAGGCCCCCGGATTGGTCAGGGTCACGCCCCGCACGGCGACGTCCTTGCAGCGCACCCAGCGCACGAGAAAAGGCCGGATGCTGAAGGGATGCTGCCGCGCCTTGAGCTCAGGCCCCTGGCCGTCGATGGTCCCCGACCCCTCGATCCCGACTTCCTTGGCGTCGACGGCGGCGATGAGGGCGTAGCCCATCGGGTTGCCGCTGCCGTCGGTGAAGGGGTCGAGGTTGCGGTAGTCGGCCGCGTCGGCGCTCCCGAGCAGGGTCGCACCCGGGTCGAGATGGAGGGTGACGCCGTCCCGGAGCTCGACGGTGCCCGTGAGGTAGCGGCCGGGGCGGAAGCGGACGATCCCCCCTCCCGCCGCGGAACACGCGTCGATCGCCCGCTGGATCGCCGCGGTGGCCAGCGTCTTTCCATCCGCCGACGCGCCGAACCCCACCGGATCGAAGGGCCGAAGCCCGGCCCCGGCGGCGCAGGGCGCCGCCGCCAAAATCAGCGCCAAGCCGGCGAGGAGTTTTGCCATGGGCGCCCACCCTGGCCCTGCCGGGGGGACCGGCCAACGTTTTTCAGCGGGTTCCCCCGAAGTTAACCGTGGGGGAATCCCCGGTCTTGGTGGCGAGAGGGCTCCAGCGCTGTCCATGGGGACATGCAGAGCACGCCCGATTATGATTTTCGGCACCACCTGAGGGACACGATCCTCCTTCTGGGCGGGCGCCGGGAGATCGCCGACCTGCTCACCAAGTCGATGGACCTCTCCATCAATCCCGGCGACCTCGGGGCGCTTCGCGCCTACAACGTGGAGCTCCTCAACGGGGTGAAGGACCGCTTCTCCCGCCTCAACACCTTCCGGATCAGGACGGACGAGCGCTAGGTCGGCCGCAGGTCTCCTCGGGATCCGCCGAGACGAGGACGAAGTTGTCCGAAACGGTCAGCTCCACGGCCGCGCCGCGGTGCGCGGCGCAGAGCGGCAGCACGTAGGGCGACGCATCGTATCCCGACGCCTTGGTCACGACGGCCCCCGCCAGGTCCTGGCGGTAGCAGGTGATTTCCGCGCAGTAGCTGGTGCGCTGCCCGCTGAAGCGTTCCCAATGGCGCAGCCAGGATCCGCAGGCGCAGATGCGGGGGATGCCGGTCGGAACGTTTTTGACTCTCACCTTGGCGGATGGGTTACTCTCCGAGGCAATCAAGCGTTCCCTCCCGGTTTTGCCAAGGTGCGATTGTCACTTCGATTCCATGGGCGCCCTACCTCTCCTCTTCAGTCTCGCCGCCGCCGCGGCCGCATCCGCCGCGTCCCCTCCCGCTTCGCCCCCTGATCCGTTCCAATGGATGGAGGCGCCCGAGGCCCCGCGCGCGCTGGCGTGGGTCAGAGCCGAGAACGCGCGCTCGCTGGCGCGGCTCGAGGGGGATCCTCGCTACGAGACCCTGCACCGGGAGGCCCTGGCCGTCGTCACGGCTTCGGACCGCATCCCCTATCCCAGCTTCCTTCGGGCCGATCTTCTCGCCAATTTCTGGCAGGACTCGGGCCATGTCCGCGGCCTCCTCCGCACCGTGCCGATCTCGGACTACCGGCAGGCGGCTCCGCCCTGGCGCGTCCTGCTCGACGTCGACCGGCTGGCGGCGGCGGAGCATGCCAACTGGGTCTACAAGGGCCTCGACCTGCGGTGGCCGGACAAGCGGCGGGCCCTGGTCCGCCTTTCCGACGGCGGCCGCGATGCCTACGGGGCGCGCGAGATCGACCTCGATTCGGGGCAGTTCGTGCCCGGCGGCTTCCAGCTTCCCTCCTCCAAGCAGGACGTGGCGTGGTTCGACCCGGACACCCTGGAGGTGGCCCGCGACTGGGGCCCGGGAAGCCTGACCACCTCGGGGTACCCGTACATCGTCAAGCTGCTGGGGCGCGGCCAGGCGCTCTCCGCGGCCCGGGAGATCTTCCGCGGGACGGCGCAGGATGTGGGTGTCACGCCGGTCTCGCTCGATGACAACGCGACGGGCCGGCACTGGCCGGCGCTCGAGCGGGCGGTGAACTTTTTCGAGAGCGAGGTCTATCTGGTGCCCGGCGGGGCGCCGCAGAAGCTGAACCTTCCGCCCAAGCTCAACCTCGCCGGCGTCCTGGCCGGCCAGCTCGTGTTCACCACGCTGCAGGATTGGGCTCCCGCCGCGGGCGCTCCGACCTATCCGCAGGGCTCCCTCCTCTCGGCCGACCTCGACACCCTGCGGCGCGATCCGGGCGCGCCGCTCACCGTCATCTTCCGGCCGGGCCCCCGCGAGACGATCGACGGGGTGAGCCTGTCCCGGTCGCACCTGATCGTGACGGGTTACCGCAACGTCAAGGGGTTCGCCCTGGCCTTCGCCCCCCTCTCCGCCGGAGGCTGGGCCCGGCGCGAGCTGGCGCTGCCCGGAAATTCCAGCATCGACGCGGTCAGCGCCAGCGACGACTCCGACCTGGCTCTCTTCAACGTTCGCAGCTTCTTGACGCCGGCGAGCCTCTGGCTGGCGGATCTGGGAAGGGGCCGGCTGGAGGTGCTGAAGAGCGCCCCGGCCCGCTTCGACGCCTCGAAGGACCTGGTCGAGCAGTTCGAAGCCGTTTCCAGCGACGGAACCCGCGTGCCCTATTTCGTCGTCCGGCCGCGGGATTTCGCCCACGACGGCTCCCATCCCACCCTGCTCTACGGCTATGGCGGATTCCAGATTTCCATGACCCCGGAGTACTCCGGGACCATCGGCAAGCTCTGGCTCGAACGAGGGGGCACCTACGTCCTGGCGAACATCCGCGGCGGGGGCGAATTCGGGCCGGCGTGGCACGAGGCGGGGCTCAAGACCCGCCGCCAGAGGATCTACGACGACTTCGCCGCGGTGGCCCGGGACCTCATCTCCCGGAGAATCACCTCCCCCCGCCGCCTGGGGATCGAAGGCGGCTCGAACGGTGGCCTGCTCATGGGAGTCGAGCTGACCCAGCACCCGGAGTTGTGGCGCGCCGTGGTCATCCAGGTCCCCCTCCTGGACATGCTGCGCTTCGACCAGATCGGGGCCGGCTCCTCCTGGGAGGCGGAGTACGGCGATCCCCACGATCCGGTCGAGGGCGCCTTCCTCCGCTCGATCTCGCCCTACCACCATCTGCGCGCCGGAGTCTCCTATCCGGAGCCCTTTTTCGTCACCTCCACCGCCGACGACCGCGTCGGTCCCGGCCATGCCCGCAAGATGGCCGCCAAGATGGAAGCGATGGGCCTGCCCTTCCTTTACTACGAGAACACCGAAGGCGGCCACGCCGCCTCCGCCAATCTCCAGGAGGCGGCCCGGCGCGTATCGCTGGAAATGACCTACCTCAGCCAGAAGCTGATGGACTTAATGGGGTTAAGTCCGATGGCGCCTTGGCGGGGCCGGGTTATCCTGGGGCATGAAAAAGACCCATCATCCGATGCCCCAGATGAACAAGACATCAGACCAGGGCGGCTCGCGCTCCGGCGGTACGATGACCGGCCTTGCCTCGGCCCAGCGCCAGCAGGAGGACCGCGAGCGGCAAGCCACCCTTGCCCGGGCCACCGAGCGCTCGCCCAAGCAGGAAAATCTCTAGCCCGGGCGCCGCATCCCCGGGCGCCGGGAAAGCGTCTGGCGCCCGAAATGCGCGCTATCCGACTTCTCGCCCTGATGGGGGCCCTGGCCGCCGGGACGGCGGCGCTGCCGGGCCAACCGGCCGCCGAACCCGGCAATTTCGACCCGGGCGCCCGGCGCCCGGCGCGGCGCCTCGCGATCGCTCCGTCGCCCCGCGACGCGCAGGAGCGCTGGACGCCGACGGACTTTGGCGCCGCCAACCCCCGCCTGCCGACCCTCGTGGTCGCCGGGGACTCCACCGCCTCGACCGGCGATCCCGCCCACCGTGGCTGGGGAGCGGTGCTGGCGGACTATTTCGACCCGGCGAAGATCAACGTGATCAACCGGGCGGTCGGCGGCCGCTCCTTTCGCACGTTCTACGGCGAGGGTTTGTGGCAGAAAATCGCGGACGCCCTGAAGCCCGGGGACGTGGTGGTGATCGAATTCGGGCACAATGACGGCGGCACCCCCGGCGTCAGCCGTCCTGACCGCGGGGACCTGCCCGGCACCGGGGAGGAGACCAAGGCGGTGCGCCACGCCGACGGGACCGTCGAGACCGTGCACACCTTCGGCTGGTACGCCCGCACCTTCGTGCGCGAGGCGCGCGCCAAGGGCGCCCTTCCCGTGCTCTCCTCCACCACGCCGCGGAACATCTGGACCAATCCCCGGGCGAGCTTTCGCGACGGGCGCCTGCTCGAGCAGCAGCCCGGCTACGACGCGGCGGCCGACCGGATCGAATACGGCATGGGCGGGATGCTGGGGTGGATCCGGCAGGTCGCCCGCGAGGAGCACGCCCCGTTCGTCGACCACAGCGGCCTCTCCGGGGCCGTCTTCGACCGGCTGGGCCGCGAGGCAACCGCCAAGTATTTTCCCGCCGACCACACCCACACCAGCACCGAGGGCGCCGTCGTCAACGCCGAGACGATGGTCGCCGGCCTCCGGACCCTCCGTCTTCCCGCCATCGAAGCCGGGCTGAACGGCAGGGGCCGGGGCATCGCCCCGGCCCCTCCCGCGTCTAGCCCGCGTGGCTGAGCGCCTCGGCGTTGAGCGACTGCGCCACCTTGGTCAGCTCCTTGTCCGTCGCGGCCTCCTCTTCCTCGGAGGTCTCCAGCTGCTCCGCCAGGTCGTCCCGGCCCAGCAGCTGGGCCAGCGTCCGGGCCGAGCCGTAGCCCGCGATCTCGAAATGCTCCACCCGCTGCCCGGCGATGATCAGGGCCACGTCCCGGATTTCGCTCGGGGCATTGAGCTTGACCCGGGTTTCGCCGGCCTTGATCAGCCCCTGCATCGCGGCGCAGTCCTTGGCCTCGGCCTTGGCGCCGAGCTTCTGGAGCATGTCCCGCAGGCGCTGCGCCTGGTCCCGGGTCTGCTCCAGGTGCTTTTCGAACCCCGCCTTGAGCTCAGGGGAGGAGGACGACCGGGCCATCTTGGGCAGCGCCTCGATCAGCTGCTCCTCGCCGCTGAGCAGGATCTGCAACTCCTCGATAAACAGGTCTTGAAGTGAATTTATGGATGCCATGATTGTGTGATCTCGTATCGGTTTCGCCCCTCCCGCGCGGCGTGGATGCCGCGCGTTCCGGGCTCGCCCCCATCGTGCCACACCGCCGTTCCGCCGCCCATCAGGCCCGCCACCGAAGCGCGGCTGGGGGGCCGCCTTGGTGGTCGCGTCCCGGCCTCGGCTACCGCGGCCGGCGCCTCCGCCTCGGCGCCTGCGACCTGCGGGCGCTGGCGGCCCGGCGCGGCACGCCGCTCTATGTCTACCACGGGACGCGTATCCGGGCCAACCTGACGCGGCTGCGCCGCGCCCTCGCCGCCTCCCATCCGCGCTCCCGCGTCCTCTACGCGGTGAAGTCCAACCGCTTCCCGCCGCTGCTCCGGCTCCTGCGCTCCGCCGGCGGCTGCGGGGCCGACGTCTGCTCGCCGGCCGAGCTGGAGCTGGCGCTGCGCTGCGGCTTCGCGCCGGAGGCCGTCTCCTACACCGGCACCTCGATGTCGGAGGAGGACGCGCGCAGCCTCGCGCGGCACCCCCGGGTCCGGCTCAACTGCGACTCCCTGGCGAGCCTGCGCCGGATCGCCCGGCTCTGCCCCGGCCGGCGCATCGGCCTGCGGATCAATCCCGGCGCCGGGCTGGGCTACCGCTCCAACCCGAAGCTCCGCTACGCCGGCGGCGCCGACACCAAGTTCGGGATCTACCGGGAGCAGTTCGAGGAGGCGCTGGGCCTGGCCGCCCGCGGCGGCCTGGCGGTCTGCGGCCTCCATCTTCACGCGGGCTGCGGCTTCCTCACCCCGCAGCTGCCCGCCCTGGACCGGGTCTTCGCCGCCGTCCGGCCGTTCCTCGAGCGGCTGCCGCAGCTGGAATACCTCAACCTCGGCGGCGGGCTCGGCATCCCCCTGGTCCCGCGCGACCGCCCCCTGGACCTCGCCGCCTGGGGCCGCCTGCTGCGGCGCCATTTCGGGCGGGACCGGTTCGAGGTCTGGATCGAGCCGGGCGACTACCTGGTCAAGGACGCGGGGGTCCTCCTGCTCGAGGTCAACATGGCAGAACGGAAGCGACGCAGCTGGTTCGTGGGGGTGAACGGGGGCTTCAACCTGCATCCCGAACCCGCGTTCTACGGGCTGCCGTTGGTTCCGGTCCCCTGCGAGCCCCGGCGGGGGCCGGCCAGGACCTTCGCCGTCGCCGGGAACATCAACGAGGCGCTCGATCTCCTGGCGGAGGGCGTCCGCCAGCCCCTGCCGGAAGAGGGCGATATCCTGGCCTTCCTGAACGCCGGCGGCTACGGGGCCGCCATGAGCTCCAATCATTGCATGCGCGGCGCGTTCCGGGAGATGCTGCTGCCGTGACGCCGCTCGAAACCGCGCTGGCCCGGATCGAAGCCGAAGGCGGCGGCCCGCCCTTCCCCGGCGCCGTCGACCTCGCGGCGCTGGCCGGGGCCTGCGGCGGGGACGCCGTCCGCCTGAAGCGCTGGATCAAGCGCCGGATGGCGGGCGAGCCGCTGGCCCACGTCACCGGCCAGCTGGAATTCCGGGGGCTGCGCCTGGCCGTCGACAAGCGGGCCTACGTGACCGACCCCGAACTGGGCCACTTGGTGGAGGCGGTGCTGCGCCGCGGCCGGGACTTTCTCGCCGCGGCCGGACGCGGGCCCGTGGTGGCGGAGATCGGGGTCGGCTGCGGCAGCCTCGCCCTCGCCCTCAAGCGCGAGCTGCCCCAGGCCCGGGTCGTCGGCCTGGACCTCGACCCGGACTGCCTCGAGCTGGCGAAGGCCAACGCCGGGCGCCTGGGCCTGGAGGTGCGCCTGGTCGAGTCGGACCTCTTCGACAGCTGGCCGGCGGATCTCGGCGCTCCGGATCTGGTCTTCGGCGATCCGCCCTGGGGCGACGAATCGACGCTGTACGGCGCCGACCGGGCCGCCGGGCACTACCGGGCGATGCCCGCGGCCTCGGCCTTCCCCCTCGGCGGCCGCACCGGGATGCACCGGCAGGTGCTGCGGGCGGTGGCGGACCGGGGCTGGTGGAGCGAGGTCTGGCTCAACGGGGGGGTGCTCGCCGAAAGTGAGCTGGCCGCCGCCGTGCCCCCCGGCGGCGATTATAAGATCGTAACGCCCGGCCCCCATGTCCGTCTCCTATCCTGCCGCTTTTCCAAGTGACCGACCCGTTAGACTTTGCTACGTCAGCCAGTGTGGGCGGCAATTTTCACCAGGCCATGTCTCTTTCCGAGCCAAGCGAACTCAACGACCATAACAAATCCGCGTGGGACGAACTCTACGCGTCCACGCCCGAGCTCGTCTGGGGGCGCGAACCGGTGGGCTTCCTGGCGCGCTGCCTTCCGGAGCGAAGCTCCCTCCCGGAGGGGCCGGTCCTGGACGCCGCCGCCGGCGAAGGGCGCAACCTCCCGGTCCTGCTCCGGTTCGGGCGGCCGGTCACGGCCTGCGACGCCTCGGGCAGCGCCCTCTCCAAGATCCCCGCGGAGGCCAGGCGGCGCGTCACCGCGCTCGTCTGCGACCTGGCCGCCGTGCCGCTCCCGGACCGCAGCTTCTCCCTCATCCTGCTGAGCGACGCGGTGGAGACCCTGCCCGACCCGGAGCCGGTCCTGGCGGAGCTCTACCGGCTCCTCGCTCCCGGCGGCTGCCTGCTCGCCAACGTGCCGGAGCACGACGACGGGGTGGCCGCGATCGAGATGGAGCCGGCGCCGGGGGGCGGCTTCCTCTATCAGGGCCGGTACTACTATCGCTTTTACACCCGCGCCCAGGCCGAGGCGCTCTTCGCCGCCCAGGGCTTCGCCATCGCCGCCAGCCATGATTGCCGCTGGGAGGAGCCGCCCCATCCCCACTTCCGGGACCGGGCCCACCACCATCACAGCCGGGTGATCCTCGCCCGCCGGCCCGTCTGATTTTTCCTCCGCTTCAACCGACCCCATGTCGCGCACCCTCCGCCGCTTTTTCCACCTGGAAGCGGGCGAAGGCGCCAAACTCCTCCCCTTCGCCCTGCTGGGCCTGGTGCTCCAGGCCGGCCTGACGCTGGGGACGAACGGCGCCGACTCCGCCTTCCTGGTGGTGGCGGGCGCCGGGCGGCTGCCGCACATCTACCTGGCGCTGCCGGTGATCATGCTCGGCTACGTGCCGCTCTATTCGGCGGCCATGACCCGCTGGGGGATGGGCCGGGTGGTGAACGGCACCCTCGCGTTCCTCTGCGCCGGCGGCGTCGCGCTGTGGTGGCTGCTCCACGGCCGGGGCGACGCGGTGCCGCTGCCGCTCTGCTACGCGGCCAAGCTCTGGGCCGCGCTCTGGTACGTCGGGCTCTACACCCTCTACTGGAACTTCGTCGACAACTACTTCAACCTGGCCGACGCCAAGCGCGTCTTCTCCCTCCTGGCGGCGGGCTCGGCCGTGGGCGCGATCCTGGGCGGCAGCCTCGCCGGGCCCCTCGCCGCCCGCGGCGGCGTTTCCATCCTTTTCCTCGCCTGGGCCCTCGCCGCCATCCTGGCCTGGCCCCTGGTCCGCTCGATCCGCCGCCGCTGGCCCGAGCTCGGCGCCAGCGACGAGGAACAGGCCGCCGCGGCCGAGGAGCCGAAGACCGGGCTGCTGCGGCTGCTCCTGCACACCCGCTACGCGCTGGTGCTGATGCTGGTGCTCTTCTTCACCGTGGTGGCCGCCACGGTCTGCGAGTTCCAGTACCTCGGCATCCTCTCCAACGGCCGCAGCGAGGAGGCGCTCTCCGCGCTGCTCGGCCATCTCAGCGCCGGGGTCAACGTCTTCAACCTCCTGATCGGCCTGCTGGTCTTCAACCGGCTGGTCGCCCGGATCGGCGTCCGCAACGTCGCCCTCCTCCAGTCCTCCGCCTACGCGCTGGTCTTCTCCTGGCTGCTGCTCGACGGCGGCCAGGCCGCCGCCATCGCCGGATTCTTCGCCTACCAGGGGCTGATGACCTCGATCGACTTCAACAACGCCAACCTCCTCTTCGCCGGCCTGCCCGCGCACCGCAACCAGCAGCTCCGGACCCTGATCGAGGGCTTCGCCGAACCCCTGGCGGTCGCCGCGGCCGGCGGCTTCCTCCTCCTCGCCGCCGCCGGCCTCAGCCCCGAGCACATCTCCTTCGCCGGCGTCCTGATCGCCCTGCTCACCCTCGCCCTGGTCTTCCTCCTGCGCTACGACTACCTTTCGGCCATCGGCACCAACCTGCGGCGCGGCTGGCTCGACCTCGCGCTCCCGGCCGACCCGCTCCTCAGCGCCGCGGCCCCGGCGGACCTCGAGCGGGCCGAGGCGCTCGCCGCCACCGCGGCGCCCGCGGAGGCCGCCCTCGCCCTGCGCATCCTCTGGCTCAATGATCCCGTCCGCGGCGGCAGGGCGCTCCTGGCCTTCCTTCGCCGCGCGCCGGCCGGCGGGCTCGAGGCCGTCCGCGGCCTGCTCGACGCCGCCTTCTCCCGGCCCGGCGCCGAGCTGCCCCACGAGATCCAGCGCTGGCTGGCCGAGCCCGGCACCCGTCCCGATCCGGACCTCGCCGGCGAGCTCGGGCGCCACCATCTCATCTCCGCCCGCCAGACCGAGGCGCTGCTGAAGGAGAGCGCCCCCGAGGCCCGCGGCGCCGCCGCCGTCGCGCTCTGGCAGAGCTGGCGCTCGGCCGACAACCGCGAGGCCCTGCGGCAGATCGAGCGCCTGCTCTCCTCGACCGACTCCGCGGCGGTGGTGGGCGGACTCCGGGCCCTCGGGCGCCTCGGCGAGCCCCGCTACGCCTACCGCCTGCGCGATTTCCTCCGCTCCCCGGAAGCGGAGGTCCGCCGGGCGGCCCTGGCCGCCCTCCGCGAAATGGCCGATCCCAGCACCCGGGTGCTCCTGCCCGAGCTGCTGCACGCGCTGCCCCGCGTCCAGGGCTCCGACCGGCTCGCCGCCCTCGAGGCCTTCGAGCGCATCGGCGACTCCGCCGAGCTGGCGGCGCTGCTCGAGGCCGCGGACCACTTCACCCCCAGCGAGCGGCGCCAGGTCGAGCGGCTGACGGTGCGGCTGGGAGCGGGCACGGTTCCGATCCTGGTGCGGGTCGCGCAGAGCCGTCGCTCGCCCATCGCCGCCCGCTCCATCGCGCTGCGCGCCCTGGGCAAGGTGGCGAGCCCGCAGCTGCGCCTGCTGATCGAGCCCATCGTCCGCCAGATGGCCGAGCGCTCCTACCTCTTCCTCAGCGGCTACCTCGCCCTCGCCCGCGAGGGGGCGGAGGCCAACGCCGAGGTCGGGCACGCCGTGCAGCTCCGGATCTTCCGCGAATACCCCGCGGTGGCGCTCGCCCTGATCCTGGAATCGCTGACCCTGGCGGGCGCCCTGGCCGACTACGAGACGCTGGTGGTCGCGCTGCGCAGCGGGCCCTCCAAGGACCGCGGCTACGCCATCGAGGCGATCGAGCAGGCCTGCAGCCCCGGGCTCTTCGCCCTGCTCCTGCCGCTGCTCGACGGCCGCCCGGTCGAGGCGCAGGTCGACTTCGCCTTCGGACGCCAGCTGATCCCGCGCCTGGGCGCCGCCCAGGTCATCGACCGCACCTTCGAGACCGGCGCGGCCCTGGCCTGCGCCGCCGCGGCCCAGTCGGTCTTCGCCGCGGGCGGCCCCGGGGCCCCGGCCCGGCTGCTCGCCCGCCTGTCCAAGTATCCCCATCCCCTGCTCGCCGGCACGGTCGCGACGCTGCTCGCCCGGCACGCCGGGCGCGGCGGCTCCGAGCCCACGCCGGTGGAGCGGGTGCACGCGTTCATGGAGAGCCCGGCCTTCGCCGGCTGCTCCTTCGCCCACCACGAATTCCTCGCCCCCCGCATCCGGCTGGTCGAGGCGGAGCCCGGGACCATCCTCGCCAGCCGCGGCTCGCGGCTCTCCGGCGCGTGGCTGCTCCGCTCCGGCGCGGTGCAGGGGGACGCGGGCGAGGTGCTGGGCCCGGGCTCGGTCGTCGGCGCCGAGGCCCTGCACGCGGCCCGCCGCTCGACCGTCGACCTCCTGGCCCGGGACCCGATCCAGGCGCTCTTCCTGCCCGCCGAGGCCTGGCACGCCTGCCTCGAGGTCTTCCCCGAGCTGAGCCTCTCGCTGCTGGCCCGGAAGGTCGCCGCATGAGCCGCCGGGGCATCACCCTCACGCTGCAGGGCTGGCTCCTGGCCCTGCTGCTGCCCACGCTGGGGCTGCTGATCGTCGGCTACGCCGTCTTCGTCTACGAGCGCCTCCAGGACTACGTCGTCGACGGCTTCGGCGCCAAGCTGTCGGCCGCCAGCACCGCCACCGCCGCCTTCATCGACCCGGCCGACCACAAGCAGCTGGTCGAGCCCCTGCCGATCGAGGACATGACCCACGACTCGATCAAGTCCGTGCTCTGGGCGCTCGACTCCGTCCGCCACGAGATCCTGCGGATCCGCCCCCGGGACGGCCTGGCCATGCCCAGCGGGATCAAGGTGCCGGAGGAGATGGACAGCCTGAGCAACGACCTCGACCCGAACGAGCTGCTGGCGGGCGACGACGAGACCGGCCGCTTCCTGCGGGTCAACCTCACCACCGGGGCGCTGACGCCCGGCTTCAACATCCCGCCACCCGTCCACGCCGTCGCCGCCGAGATCCGCCGCGGCGTCCTCTACGTGGCGGGCCGCGACCTGCAGCGCGTGGACCTCCGCACCGGGCAGGTGACCCACGTGGGCCCGCTGCCCGAGGTGGTGCGCGACCTCACCCACGACCGCAAGCGCGACGTGCTCTGGGCGCTGAACCAGGAGGGCGACGGCCTGCTCGAGCTGAATCCCGACACGGGCCAGCTGCTGAAGCGCGTCCCCCTCAGCTTCGAGACCCCCGCCGACGGCGCCGACGCCGGCCAGATTCCCCACGTCCACCTCCGCGCCCTGGCCTTCGAGCGCGTGAGCGAGACGCTCTTCGGCTCCTCCGTGTCGCTGATGCGGATCGACCCGGAGAAGGGCACGGTGTCGGCCCAGGGCTACCTGGCCAGCTTCGGCCAGGAGGAGGGCCCCATCTACAAGCGCTACGTCGCCCCCATGCAGCGGATCCTGCGGCGGGCCGGCCTGACCTATCTTTACACCCAGGAGATCCAGGGCCGCGACCACATCATCTACGGGCTGGACGGGACCGTCGGCAAGGACCACTCCCCCCTCCTCAGCACCGACACGGTGCGGGAGGCCGAGGTCGCCGGCGTCCAGCGCGTCATGACCGAGGGCATCATCTATGTGAGCGGAATGGATCCCTGGCCTCCCTGGGGCCTGATCAAGAGCTCCTTCGTCCCGATGTTCGACGAGCACGGCGTGCCGGTCGCCATGGCCGGGGCGGACGTCAACGCCACCGTGATCCAGTTCAAGATCCGGCGCGCCCTGGTGTTCACCTTCGGCCTGGGCGCCCTGATGCTGGCGCTGGCCGGGGCGCTGGCCTACGTCTTCGCCCGCCGCCTGACCACCCCCCTGCTGGCGATCAAATCCGCCGCCCTGCACGCCGCGGCCGGCGACTTCCAGCAGAAGGCGTCGGTGACCCGGCCGCTCGAGCTGCGCCTGCTGGCCGAGCGCTTCGCCACGGCCGCCGCCGCGCTGGGCGAGGCGATCGAGACCTTCCGCCGGCGCCTGGAGGCCCGGCGCGGGGAGCGGGACCGCCACGGCCTGATCGAGAGCCTGGGGCGGCACCCGGCCCTGACCGCGCCGGCCCCCGGCGCCCCCTGGGCCTGGGGATCGCTCGACCCCGCCGCCGAATCCGGCGCCGCCAGCGGGGCGGTTCAGGTCCGCGACCGGGCCCTGGCCTGGATCGTGCGCGCGGGCGAGGATCCGCTCGCGGCCGCCGCCCGCCGCGCCGAGACCGCCATGGCCGCCGAGGCGCTCCTGGCCCGCCTCGGAGCCGATCCCGCCGCGCTCGGCCGGGCGCTCGAGGACCTGTTTCCCCGGGAGATCGCCGCCTGGATCCTGCTCGCCCCCGACGGGCTCCGCGCGCACCTCCGCGCGGAGGGCCTGCTGCGCCGGATCGGGGCGGACGGCTCGTCCACCGCCGCCGGGGCCACCTTCGAAGAGCCGATCCAACCCGGGCCGGGCGAGCTCCTCGTCGCCGCCGGCCCCGGCGCGCCCCTCGAGCGGCTGCCCGTTCCGGACGGAGCGGGCCCCGCCGCTCTGATCGAGCGCTGGCGCCGGGCCGCGCCCGCGCCGGCCTTCGCCGTCGTCCTCGCCGCGCCATGACCCCGCCCCCCGCCGATCTGACGCTGGTGCAGAAGCTCTTCGCCCTCCGGACGGTGCGGCCCTTCGACCGGCTCGAGCCCAACGAAGCCGTGCTGATCGCCCGGGTGGCGCGGGCGCACGCCTACCCGCCCGGCGCCGCGATCCATCCCGGAGGCGCCCCGCTGGGCAAGCTGCTGGTGGTGGCGGAAGGCACGGTCCGCGACGGCATCGGCAGCGCGGTCGGGCCCATCCTCGGCGTGCGCTCCCTCCTGCACGACGCCGTCTCCCCGCCGCTGACGGCCGATCCCGAGGCCGGCGCCCGGGTGCTGGAGATTTCCAAGCGCCACTTCTACACCCTGGCGCGCGAGTGCCCCGCCTTCGTCATCGGCCTGATCGAACTCGGGGAGCAGGGCCGCGGGGGGGGAGCCCGATGAAGCTTCGCCTCCAGATCCACATCGCCGCCTTCGGCCTCTTCACCATCCTCGGCCTGATCGGCAGCCTGGTCGCCCGCTATCTCGAGCGGGAGGCGGTGCGCCAGGCCTTCGCCGACACCTCCCGCACGGCCGCGATCGCGGTGGCCGAGTTCGTCGAGCCCGGCGACATCGCCGCCGCCCGCGCCCACCCCGCCCTGGACAACACCCGGCTGGGGCTGGCCTGGGGGCGCCTCCGGCGCTGGGCCATCGTCCGGCGCTTCTTCCTCCTGGACCCGGCCACTGGCCGGCGGATCGCCGACACCTCGCCCACCAGCCCCGTGCCGGCGCCGGCCGACCTCGCGGGCCTGGGCGCGGACGAGGTCCGGATCCTGGCCCTGCGCCACAGCTCCGACGGCCACGAAATCCAGACGCTGCTGACCCCGGCCGCCGGCGGCGCCGCCGTGGTGGGCGTCGAGGTCTTCGCCGACGACTATCTCGCCAAGCTCGGCGCCATCCGCCGCGACGGGATCATCGACGCGGTGGCGGCCTCGGCCTTCGGCCTGCTGATGGGGGCGCTCATCGGCCTGCTGGTGAGCCGCCCCATCCGGCGCATCGACCGCGCGCTCGAAAAGATCGGCCAGCCCGAGTTCGCCTCGATCCGGACCACCAGTCCGGTGGGCGAGATCGCGGACCTCGGCAACACCCTCGGCATCATGCACCAGGTGCTGGGGGAGACGGTCACCAAGGGCCGCCTCTCCCTGCTCGAGAGCGACTATTACCGGAGCGAGGCCGGCTTCGCCGAGGTCTACCGGCGCGAGCTCGATCCGCCGGGCCTGCGCCGCGGGGCCGGCGCCGAGCTGGTCTGGATGCCGGTCGGCGCCCCCTCCCCCGCGGCGATCGCCGGGCTCCTGGACCTGGGAGGGGGGCGCGGCGCCGCCTACGCCGGCCTGGCGGGCGCGGGCTCCGAGCTGGTGTCGACCGTGCGCGCCCGCGCCGCCACCACCTTCCTGGCCGACCGCCTCCGCAGCCGGCCGCTCGCCGCGGCCGCCGAGGAGACCCAGGCCCTCTTCGGCTTGAGCGAGCTTGCGGCCGCGCGCTGGGACGGGGAGGCGATCGAATTCTGGCGCAGCCGCCCCGGTCCGGCGGCGGCCGGCGCGCCCTCGGCGTGGAAGTCCGGCTCCCCGGTGGACCTCGGCTGCGTCGGCCCCTCGAACCGGGACCGCGTCGCGGTCTACCTCGCGACCTTCGCCGACCGGGTCGGCGCGCAGACCCCGGAGGAGCTGGCCCCGCTGCTGGACCCGGCCGAGCCGGGCGTCGTCGCCCTCCTGCGGCGCCGCGCCTGAGGCCCTCAGGCCGGCGGCTCGAGCGCGATCACCCGCTCGCCCCAAAGCTCGCGGATGGCGGCAACCTCGCCCGCCGCGGCCCCGAGCTCCCGCAGGGTCCTCCGCCCGTCGGCGGCCCCGAGGATGCGGTAGAGCTCCGGCGAGATCGGGAAGGAGCGGCCGTGGTGGTAGGTGAAGCCGATCCGCCAGGCGTCGGTCGGCGCGCCCAGCGCGCCGGTCCGCCGCTCGGCCGACAGGGCCGCCGCCGGCACCAGGCTCGGGCGCAGGTCCAGCCAGGCGGAGGGCGCGTCCTCCTGCTTGGTCACGAGCCAGTCGCCCACCACCAGGGCCTGGAGGCCGGTGGTCAGAAAGCAGGCCACCGCGTCGCGGGCCGAGTCGACGATCGGCTCGGCGTGGTTGTTGAAGGAGGTGTTGAGAAGCATCTCCACCCCGGTGCGGGCCCCGAAGGCGCGGATCAGCTCCCAGTAGCGGGGGCTGGCGTCCCTCGCCACCGTCTGCACCCGGGCGGTGCCGTCGACGTGCGTGACCGCCCCCAGGCGCTCCCGCCACTCCGGGCGGACCCTCAGGATCACGCTCATGTACGGGAATTCCTTCTGCCCCGGCGCGGTCTCGAAGTAGGTGTCGACCGCCTCGGCCAGCACCGAGGGGGCGAAGGGCCGGTAGGCCTCGCGCTTCTTCACCATCGCGTTGATCACGTCCTTGTTCGCGGCCGGCCGCGGATCGGCCAGGATGCTGCGGTGGCCCAGGGCCCGCGGCCCGAACTCCGAGCGGCCCTGGACCCAGCCCAGGGCCCGGCCCTCCGCCAGGAGGTCCGCCGCCCGCTCGACGATGTCCGTGCGCTTCTCGGCGCGGAGCAGGCCCCGCCAGCGGCCGAGTTCGCGCTCGATCTCCGCCCCGCTCCCGGGCTCGGGGCCCCAGAAGACGTGCCGCAGCGGCTCCACCCGCGAGTCGGGGCCGAGCTGCAGCTGGACCGCGAGGGCCGCGCCCAGGGCGCAGCCGGCGTCGTGGGCGGCCGGCTGGACCAGCATCCGCTCGAACAGCCCCGCGTAGAGGATGCGCCCGTTGAGCGAGCAGTTGTGGGCCACCCCGCCCGCCAGGCAGAGGCGCGCGAGCCCGGTCTGCCGGCGGAAGTGCCCCAGCACGTGCAGCCCGATCTCCTCCGTCGCCTCCTGCAGCGCCGCCGCGATGTCCCGGTGCTCGCCGGTGAAATCGCCGCCGCGGCGCCGCGGCTTCGCCACCCGGAAAAGCGCCATCACCCGGTCGAGGTGGAGGCGGTACTCGCCCTCGGGCAGCAGCTCGTAGAAGGTGCGGAAGAGGGGGCGGTACCGGGCGGGGTCGCCGTAGGGCGCCATCCCCATCACCTTGTACTCGTCGAACATCTCGTAGCCGAGGAACTTGATCACGTCCCGGTAGAGGTATCCGAGCGAGTGCTGCTCCGGGATCCGGCGCAGCGGCTCGAGGCTGCGCCCGCGACCGGCGTAGACCGCCCCGGACACCCCCTCGCCCTGCCCGTCCAGCGTCACCACCAGGGCCGAGTCGAAGCCCGACAGGGCGTAGGCGCTGACGGCGTGGGCCCAGTGGTGGTCGACGAAGTGCACCTTCGCCGCCGGGAAGTCCGTCCCGAACTCCTCGCGGAAGAACCGCTGGACCATGCCCCGCGGCGTCAGCAGTTCCGGGATCTCGGGATGGGCCAGGTGGATCGACTGCAGGACCCGCTGGCAGTAGGCCTCGGTGGCGTAGAAGGCGACCGCGTCGAGCTGCTCGGGGCGGAGGCCGGCGCGCTCGAGGCAGAAGCGCAGCGCCCGGCGCGGCGCCTTGTTGGTGTGCTTGATCCGGTTGAGCCGCTCCTCCTCCACCGCCGCCTCCACCCGCCCGTCCCGCACCAGCACGGCCGCGGCGTCATGGATGAAGTCGAAGGGCAGGTCGTAGGCGGTCTCGTGGGCGGCGTCCAGGCCGCCCGTCAGGCCGAGCACGGTCATGGTCGCCTAGGTCGCGGCCAGCCACTGCGCGAGCGCGGCGGGGATCGGCTTGCGCTCCAGGGTCTGCAGGTCGATCGCCAGGTGCTCGGTCTGGAACAGGCCGGCCAGCTTCTCCTGCGCCCCGAGGCGGACCATCCGGTAGTCGAGCCGGTAGCCGCTGTCCGAGAGGCGGGTGCGGCTGAGCTCGACCCGGACCCGCTCGCCGCTCTGGAGCGGGGCGAGGTACTGGGCCTGCGACTTGGTGATGGGCAGCAGCGTGCGCTGCTCCACGAAATAGCTGCGCAGCTCGATCCCGGCCTGCTGCAGGCTGTGCTCGTAGGCCTCGTGGCAGATGGCGAGGTAGCGCGCGAAGAAGACGAAGCCGGCGGCGTCGACGTCGGCGAAGCGGACGGTGCGCTCGTAGGGGCCGCTCATGCGCCCTCCCCCTGGGCGGCCGGCTGCGGGACGGCGCCCGCCCGGCCCCGGTCGATCGCCCGCGCGAAGGCGTCGAGGGTCGGCCCCTCGTAGAGCGCGGTGGCCGACAGCTGCACCCCGAACTCCCGCTTGATCAGCGAAATCACCTGCACCCCGATCAGCGAGTCGCCGCCCAGCTCGAAGAAGTTGTCCTGGGAGCCGACCTGTTCGATGCCGATCAGGTTCTGCCAGATGAGCGCCAGCTTCTGCTCGGTCTCGCCCGAGGGCGGGCAGTAGGCGTTGGCCAGGGCCGGGCGGGGATAGAGCTTGCGGGCGGCGGAGGGGGCGGCGGTCCCGGGCAGGGGCTCCGCCTCCTTCTGGCCCCGGAGGAAGTCGATGATGGGCTGCAGCGGCCGGGAGGAGACCGCCATCTGGGGGGCGCCCGCCGCCAGGATCCGGGCCAGCGCCTCGATGCCCTCCTCCGGGGTGATCGCCGCCTCGTGGGCGCCCCCCTTGGCGGCCGCCTGCGCCGCCTCCTTCACCGCGGAGCTGCGGGGGCCGCGCACGCCGACCGGCACCGGCCGGGCCGGCGGGGTGATGGAGAGCACCAGCTTGCCGATGTGCTTCGCCGCCGCCATCCGCTGGAACGCCGCCGCCACCTCGGTGATGGGGAAGACCTCCGCCGGGAGCGGCCGGAAGGCGCCGGAGCGGAAGTGGCCCATGATCTCGTCGAGCATCTCCCGCATGAACTGCGGGCGCGCCTGCATCACCGGCGTGAGCTCGATCGCGGTGAAGGTGAGGTTCTTGGCGAAGGGGCGCAGTCCGATCTGGCTGTTTTGGTAGATGTCGCGGGCCCCGATCTCGAGGAAGCGGCCCAGCGGCGCCAGGACCGACAGGCCCTTGGGGATGAACTCGCCCGCCAGCGAATTGAGGAGGACGTCGACCCCGCGGCCCTCCGTCGCCTTCAGCACCTCGTCGGCGAAGCCGAGCGAGCGCGAGTCGAAGACATGGCGGATGCCGAGCGAATGGAGGTAGTCGCGCTTGGCCGGGCTGCCGGCGGTGGCGAGAACCTCCGCCCCCACCCGGCGGGCGCACTGGATGGCGGCCAGGCCCACCCCGCCGGCGGCGGCGTGGATCAGCACCTTCTCCCCCTTCTGCAGGCGGCCGAGGTGGTGGAGGGCGTAGTGGGCGGTGAGGAAGACCATCGGGATCGTGGCCCCCTCCGCGTAGTTCAGGTTGTCCGCCAGGGGCGCCACCGCGCCGGCCGGAAGAGTGAGGAAGCCGCTGAAGCACTTCGCGCCCATCGCGATCACCCGCTCGCCCGGCTGGAAGCCGCCGACGCCCTCGCCCACCCGGATGACCTGGCCGGCGCATTCGCCGCCGAAGCCCAGCGCCAGGCCGGCGTCGTGCTCGGCCGAGAGCATGCCCAGCGCGCGGAGCACGTCCTTGAAGTTGAGGCCGGCGGCATAGACCTGCACCTCCACCTCGCCCGGTCCGGGGGCCCGCCGCTCGGAGGCGGCCGGCGCCAGGGTGTCGAGCTGGCCGATCGCGCTCATGTTGACCTGGAAGTTCTCGGCGCCGGCCAGGAAGGGGAAGCGCGGGCGCGCCGCGCCGCCGGCGTCGGTCTTGGACTCGCGCGGCTCGATCTCCTTGAGGATGTAGTCCTCCATCACCAGGATCTCCTCCCCGGCGTCGTCGAGAAAGACGACGTCCAGCCGCACGTTGCCGGCGTGGGAGTCGTCCGTGATCCGGATGTGGGTGTGCATCCGCGCCGTCATCGGCCGGTAGACATGGACCAGCCGGTGGGAAAAGGGGATGAAGACGCCCCCCTGCTTCGGATGGATCGGGTAGAAGGAGGTCAGGTCCAGCAGCCCCGGGTGGAGCGGATGGTCCCGGAGGTCGCCGACGTAGCCGTCGGGCAGCCGCTGCTCGGCCACGCCCTCGTCCGTGCCCATCCGGATCCATTCCGGGGTCATCCAGCGGGGGCCGATCAGCAAATGCCCGGCGCGGTGCAGGAGCTGTCCGGGCGCGGCGTGCGCGGGCTCGTGCACCTCGTGCTGCTCGCCGGTGGTGCAGCGCGCGGCCAGGGCCGGGAAGTCCTGCCGGCCCGCCGGCCGCACCGAGCCCGGGGCGATGTGGCCGCGGCAGTGCTCGAGCCAGTTCTCCGGATCGTGCGGCGCCTGGCTCTTCACCACGAAGTCGTAGCCCTTGCCCTGCGGGGTCAGGACGACGTGGACGTCGCGGGGCTGGCCGGGCTCGATCGGGAAGAGCGCGAGGATGAAGACCTCGCTGAGGGTGTAGACCGAGGCGTCCGCGTGCCGCGCGAAGGCGCTCCGCGCCAGCTCGAGGTAGGCGGTGCCCGGGACCGTCGGCTTGCCGTAGATGACGTGGTCGGAGACGAACCAGGAGCGCTCGGCGCTGAGGGGGCCGACGTAGTGGATGTCCTCCCCCTCCATCCGCACCCGGTCGAAGATGGGATGGTCGATCGGCTTGAACTCGCCGGCCTGCTGGAAAACCTTCGCCAGCTTGGAGCGCGCGGCGGTCTCCACCGCCATGCCCACCCCCGCCCAGGCGTCCCAGTTGACGGAGAGGACCGCCGGCCCGCCGTTGCCCCGCGCCGCCTGCGCCAAGGCGTCGAGCGCGGAGTTCGCGCCGCAGTAGTCCACCTGGCCGAAGCCGCCCACCACCGCCGCCAGCGAGGAGAAATGCACCGTGAAGGCCGGCGGATCCTCGCGCAGCGCCTCCTCCAGCACCAGGGCGGCGCGGACCTTGGCGTCGATCACCGCCGCCGCCACCGCCCTCTCCTTCAGCTGGATCACCCCGTCACCCGCCACGCCGGCGGTGTGCATCACCCCGTCGATGCGCCCGAAGCGGGCCCGGGCCTCCGCCACCACGGCGCGGACCGCCGCCAGGTCGGCCGAGTCGCCCTGCAGCACCATGACCTCGGCCCCGGCCGCCTCGAGCTCCTGCACGGCGCGGATGCGCCGGCTGGTCCGGTCCTCGGCGCCGCGCTTCTCCAGCCAGGAGTCCCACTCCGCGCGCGGGGGCAGCGGCGAGCGGTTGAGCAGGACCAGGCGCGCCTGCGCCGTCCGTGCCAGCCAGGCGGCGACCTTGAGACCGATCCCGCCGAGACCGCCGGTGACGAGGTAGGCCCCGCCCGGCTTGAGCTTCGGCGCCCCGCCGCCCTCGATCCGCTCGGGGACGTAGCGCTGGAGGTGTCGGACCCCGCCGCGCCAGGCCACCACCGGCTCCTTCGGGGCGCTCGAAAGCTCGGCGAGGACGGCGGCGGCGGCCTCCTCCGGGCTCCCGGCCACGTCGATCGCCGCGCTGAAGATCTCCCGGAATTCCTGGGCCATCACCTTGCAGGGGCCGATCAGGGTGGCGCGCTCCGGCGCCGCGACGGGCTCGTCCCCCACCCGCTGCAGGCCCCGCGTCACCGCGCCGACGTGCACCGCCTGCTCCAGCGTCCCGCGGCCGAGCGCCTGGGCCAGGTGGAGGAGGCTGTAGAAGCCCCGCTCCTGGGTCTGGGCGTAGCGCTCCAGGGCCGCTCCCGCCGGAGCCTCGGCCGACCAGAGATGGACGATGCGCTGCGGGAACTTGCCCTCCTCCCTCAGCGCCTCGAGCAGCGCCGTGAAGTCGGCCGGGGAGGCGGGATTGAGGCGGTACTGCCCGATCCCGAACTTCTCGAAGGCGCGCCCGCGCTCGGCGATCGCCGGCTCCTGCCCGGCCGCGCGCAGCGCCGCCTCCAGCGCGGCCCGGTCCGGTCCGGGGTCGGCCCGCAGGAGCCAGCTCCCCGCGGCGCCCGCCGGCGCGGGGGCCGGGGCGGCCCCCTCCCAC
>DASZWO010000049.1:0-24896 GCA_035546595.1 Opitutaceae bacterium | reverse complement strand
AATAATTCGGCGATAACGTCCTCGAGCGGGACGTCTTCGATTGTGATATCGGCCACCGGGCCTGCACCTAGAATCTCCTGCGAGACGGCGGCAATTTCGCCGGCAGGCACGCAGAGACGGAATTTTCCATCTTCCGCTCGGCTGGTCTTGCCGTAACTCGATTTCCAAGTGTCGGGGAAACCACCTCTTTCGGGTGATGGTAGAAACGTCACGATCTTCTGCCGGCTTCCGTCGCTGGTCTCGAGGCGGTTTAGGTCCCCGTCGTAGATCTTGCGGCCACGGTGGATGACAATCACCCGCTGGCAGAGCTCTTTGATGTCGGCCATATAATGGCTGGTCAGTAGGATTGTGACCCGGTGGACGCGGTTGTATTCCCGGAGAAATTGCCTGACCGCTTTCTGCGACACCACATCGAGACCGATCGTCGGCTCGTCCAGAAAAAGTACCCTCGGCCGGTGGATGAGCGCAGCGATGAGTTCCATCTTCATGCGTTCGCCGAGCGAGAGTTCGCGGACCATGACGTTTAGCTTGTCCCGGACTTCGAGGAGCTCGACCAGTTCGTCGAGGGTGCGTTGGTAGTCGGCAGCCCGCAGCCCGTAGATTGCCCGGAGGAGGGTGAAGGACTCGCTGGCAGGGAGGTCCCACCAGAGTTGGTTCTTCTGACCCAGGACGAGGGCGAAGAGGCGCCGGTAGGCATTTTCGCGGCGGCTCGGATCGAAGCCAGCAACCCGAGCCTCGCCGCTGGTCGGCTGGATCAGTCCTGCCAGCATTTTCAAGGTGGTGGTCTTGCCGGCGCCGTTGGGCCCGAGGAATCCAACGAACTCCCCCTCCGCAATCGAGAAGCTGACATCATCGGCTGCCCGCGTTTCCACGAATTCCCGGCTGAAAAGGCCGGTGACCCCGCCCCAGAAACCTGGCTTTTTCTTGTAGGTGCGGAAAACCCGCGTCAGATGCCTTACGTCAATCATGGGCAGTGAGGCTAGCGCTCAAGCCGAGCCTTGCAAACGCCGGTGCCTAGGATAAATACAAAACCGCTGGAGTTCCCCCCTAAATTCCGCCCGCCCCATCCCGATGTGAGGTCCGGGCGCGAGAGCCTGACTAATCGGCCATTGTTCCCTCTGTGGTCTCGTTTCGTTTCCGCTGGATTTTGACGCCTGCCTGGCTTCGCCATTGGGCTTGGGGCCTCTTGGCTTCTGCCTTGATTGCGGGAGCGCAGCTGGCGGCGGCGCCGGCAGGGTCCGGCCTCTCCTACGCCTTCTCGGCCTTCAGTATCGATGCGGGGCTGACCGACAACATCGTATCGGCCGTATTCCAGACCCACGACGGATACCTCTGGATCGCGACCGAGGGCGGTTTGGCCCGCTTTGACGGCGTCCGCTTTGCGACCTACCGCGTTTCCGGCACCCCGGGGCTCGCCAACAACCTCATCCGCTGCTTCTACGAGGACCGCTCGGGCACCCTGTGGATCGGCACCCAGGGCGGGCTGAGCCACTACCGGGGTGGGAAGTTCGAACGGATCAGCGGAATCGACCGCCCGGTGCCGGCGGTGACGGGCGATTCGACGGGGCGAATCTGGATCGCGACGGAGGGGCAGGGGATCTGGACGTACGCGGACGGGCAGCTTGCGATGTCGCCGGCAAACCGGAATCTTCCCGAGGCGACGGTGCAGTCGCTTTATATCGACTCCGAGGACCGGGTCTGGGTCGGCTTTGCAAATCGCGGGGTCGGCTGCATCGAACGGGGAGTATACCGCGGGGTGCCCGGATTCAATGCCGCGCTCGCGGAGGGAAGCCCGATCATCGAGGCCCCTCGCGGCACGCTTTGGTTCGGAACCGGCCAAGGCCTCTACCGCTACCGGAACGGAGGCTTCAGGCTGATCGGCAAGGATCAGGGGCTGGGCGGGGACCCGGTGACCGGATTCTTTTGTGATGCGGCCGGGCGCCTGTGGATGGCCGCCCGCTCCCTCTACCTCGCCTCCGATCCGGCGACGGGGGATTTCACCAAGGTGACTGTCCCGGCTTCGGATTACTGTCGGTCGATTTTCCAGGACCGAGAGGGCAGCTATTGGATCGGCACTTCCGGCGACGGGATGGTCCGGATGCGTCCTTCGGCTTTTCGGATGCTGACCTCCCAGAATGGCCTGCCGAAGGGCAGCATGCGGTCGGTCTCGGTCGATCGCGCTGGAATCGTATGGACCGGCGTGTCCACCCATGGACTGGCCTCAATCGATCCGGCGGGAAAAATTTCCCTGACGAGCGTCGGTGAGGGCAATGATAGCGACATCTGGACCGTCTTCGCCCGCCCAAATGGCGAGATCTGGATCGGCACCCGCGGACCGCTGCTGGTGCGGCGCCACGGCGCCCTGCAATCCTTTCCGCGCATCCGCAATGTCCGCGAGTTGTACGAGGACCGGAAGGGAGCCCTCTGGATCAGCTCGAACGGCGGCGGAGTCTTCCGGCGGCGCGGGGAGGTATTCCAGCCTATGTCGGAAGCGCTGGGCCGGCCCGGCGGCGGGGCCTCGGCCTTCGCCGAGGACGAAAAGGGCGTGCTGTATATTGGGTTCGTCTTCGACGGAATCGTGGAATTCCAGGACGATCATGTGATCCGGACCCTGACCAGCCAGAACGGCCTGCCTGACGACCAGGTGCGGCAGCTTTATCCCGACCGCGACGGAAACCTCTGGGTGGGCACGAAGCGGCGGGGCCTGGCGCTCTACCGGAACGGGCACTGGTACAACCCCGATGCCCTCTGCGATCCCTTTACCGACCTGGTGACGTCGATCGACGAGGACCGCTTCGGGAATCTCTGGCTGGGCACCCCCAAGGGCGTGATCTGGGCTAAGAAGAGCGACCTAATCGCCCTGGCCGAGGGCCGGGGACGGGCGGTTTTCCATACGGCCGGGGCAGACCAGGGAGTGAACGATTCAGGCATCGGCTTTGGCAGCCAGCCGACCAGCTCGGTCGGCCCCGACGGAGCGATCTGGTTCTCGGCCCGGGCGGGCCTGCTGGCGGTGCAGCCCGCGGCCCTCAAGGCCAACCCGGTGGCGCCGCCGGTCGAGATCGAGCGGGTCACGGTCGACGGCCGCCCGCGCGATCCGGCCGCGGCATTGGTTCTCCCGCCGGGCACCCGCACGCTCTCGATCGACTATACCGCGCCGAGCTTCGTGCAGCCATCCCGCGTGACGTTTCGCTACCGGCTGATCGGTTACGATTCGGACTGGATCGACGCGGACAACCGGCGCACGGCCTTCTACACCAACCTCAAGCCCGGCCGCTACCAATTCCGCGTCATCGCCGCCAACGAGGACGGGCTGTGGAACGAGGCCGGGGCCAGCGTCGGTCTCGAGCAGAGGCCCTGGTTCTACGAGACTTGGTGGTTCTACAGTCTTGTTCTGGGCGCGGTGGCCGGCATCGGTTTCGGAGTATACCGCTGGCGCACGGTGGCCCTGCGCCGGGAAAATGACCGGCTGGAGCGGGGCATCGAGCAACGGACGCGCGAGCTCAAAGGCGCGAAGGAGCAGGCGGAGGCCGCGACCCAGGCCAAGAGCATGTTCCTCGCCAACATGAGCCACGAGATCCGCACGCCGATGAACGGCGTGATCGGCATGACCGGTTTGCTGCTCGACACCCCCCTCAACGAGGAGCAGCGCGACTATGCCGAGACCGTCCGCAAGTCCGGCGAAGCTTTGATGAGCATCATCAACGACATCCTTGACTTCTCGAAGATCGAGGCGGGAAAGATCGAGCTCGAGGACACGCCCTTCGACCCTCGGATGAGCGCCGAAGACGTGCTGGAACTGCTGGCGGAACAGGCCCAGCGCAAGGGGATCGAGCTGGCCTGCGAGGCGGATGACGACGTGCCCGGCGAGATGGTCGGTGACGCCGGCCGATTCCGTCAGGTGCTGCTCAACCTCGTGGGCAACGCCATCAAGTTCACCGAGAAGGGCGAGGTGCTGGTCCGGATGTCGATTCTGCCGTCAGCCGGACCCAAGGTCCGGCTCCGCCTCGAAATCAGGGATACCGGCATCGGCATGGACGAGGCGGCCCGCGCGCGTCTCTTTCAATCCTTCACCCAGGTGGACAGCTCGACCACCCGCCGCTTCGGCGGAACCGGCCTCGGGCTGGCCATCTCGCGGCAGCTGGTCGAGATCATGGGCGGAACAATCGGGGTGGAGAGCGCACCCGGCCGGGGCTCGACCTTCTGGTTCGAACTGCCCTTGGGGGTCGCGGCTGTCCGGCCGCAGGAGACGGGCACGCTGAAGGGCCTGGAGGATCGCCGTGTCCTCGTGGTAGACGACCACGAAACCAACCGGCGAATCCTGGTCCACCTGCTCCGCCGCTGGGGGGCCCGGCCCGTGGAAGTGGCCGACGGCGCCGGGGCGCTGCAGCTCCTGCGCGACTCTGCGCTCCGCTTCGAGCCCTTCGACCTCGCCATCCTCGACTTCCACATGCCCGCGATGAACGGACTCGAGCTGGCCGAACGCATTCGGGGCGACCATGACTGCTCGGAAATCCCTCTTTTCCTCCTCAGCTCGGCCTTGCTCCACGCGGAGCGAGACCGCTTGGACCGGATCGGGTTCGCCGGCCGGTTCCAGAAGCCCCTCCGCCAGATCGCCCTGCTGCGGGCGTTGCAGAGGCTCTGGGCCAGCGAATCCGAAATCGTGGCCGCCGCCCCGGCCGCGCCGGCACAGACGCGGGAGCCGGCCCTTCCGGCGCGGATCCTCATCGTGGAGGACAATCCCACCAACCAAATCCTCGCCCGCCGAATGCTCGAGAAAATGGGGCACCGCGTCGACGTCGTGGCCGACGGGAAGGAGGCGCTGGGCGCCTTGGCGCTGGCGGACTACGACCTGATCTTCATGGACTGCCAGATGCCGGTGATGGACGGCTATCGTGCCACCGCCGAAATCCGCCGGCACGAGGCCGCCGAGGGCGGGCACGTGCCGATCGTCGCCATGACCGCGAACGCGATCGAGGGTGAACGCGAGCGCTGCCTGGCTGCGGGAATGGACGACTACCTGGTCAAGCCACTGCTGGCGCCGGTGATCGACGCGGCGGTTCGGCGCTGGGCGCCGGCGCCTCAGCGCCCGAGGGCGGTATAGTCGAGCACGGTGTGGCTGATCAGGCCGGCGGCGATGGCCGCGCGGTCGCTGGGCAACTCCGGCGGCGAGACATCCTCGCCCACGCTGAAGATCAGCCGATGGGTCCCCTCGTCGTTCCGGGGGCTGAAGAGGCCGGGGACCATCAGGCGCGCCGGCACGGTGCGCCGGACCTCGGTCGCGTCCGCACAGTGCAGCGGGAAGTTGACGTTATGGACGACGAATCGGTTCCGGCCTGTGGCTCCAAGGAGCACCGGGGCCATCCGCGCCGCATGCCGGGCCGAGACCGCAAGGGTCGCCGCCAGGCTGTCGGGCACGCCGCCACGGGCGCTCTTGAGATCCTCATAGGTCTCATCGGTCACCTCCTGGGAGCAGGCGAAGGCCGGGAGCCCGTGCAGGGCCCCCTCCCAGGCGCCGGCGATGGTGCCGCTGGCCAGGATGAAGCCCAGCGTGGTGTTGAGGCCGATGTTGATCCCGCTGACCACGCCATCGACCGGCCGGTCGATCAGGTGGCCGATCGCGATGTTGACGCAGTCGCTCGGGGTCCCGTCGACCACCCAGGTCGGGCAACCCAGGCCCTTTTCGGCGCGCACGGAATGCACCGGGCGGGCCCGCGACTTGGCGGCGCCGATCCAGCTCTGCTCCTGCTTGGGCGCGGCCACGAGAATGTCGTGGCCGGCGGCGAGCAGCGCGCGGACGAGGACCTGGAAGAACGGACTGTCGACGCCGTCGTCGTTGGTGACCAGCAGGCGCACCGGGACGGACTCAGCCCTGCGGGGCGGGGGCAGCTTCGGCCTGGGGGGCGGCCTTCTGCTCCTCCATCTCCTTCAGCGCGGCACGGCGGGAAAGGCGGACCTTGCCGGTCCGCTCGTCGACCCCGACGCACTTCACCCAGATCATGTCGTTCATCTTGACCACATCCTCGGTCCGCCGGACCCGGAAGTCCGCGAGCTCGGAGATGTGGACCAGGCCTTCCTTGCCCGGCATGCATTCGACGAAGCAGCCGAACTCCTTGATGCCGGTGACCCGGCCGTGGTAGAGCTTGCCGGTCTCGATCTGGGAGCCGCCGCCGCAAAGGGAGTCGATCTCCTGGATGGCCCGGTTCATCGCATCCGCGTTGTTGGAATAGATGAAGACCTTGCCGGAGTCGTCCTCGGCGATGTCGATCTGGGCGCCGGTGGTCTCGGTGATGCGGCGGATGGTCTTGCCGCCGGGGCCGATGAGCAGGCCGATCTTTTCCGGGTCGATCTGGATGGTCTGGATGCGCGGCGCGTACTTCGAAAGGCCGGCGCGGGGCGCGGGCAGCGCCGCCAGCATGCTCTTGAGGATTTCGATTCGGGCGTCGCGGGCCTGGAAGATCGCCGCCCGGGCGATCTCGAAGGGCAGGCCGTTGATCTTGAGGTCGAGTTGGAAGCCGGTGATGCCCTTGGTCGTGCCGGCCAGCTTGAAGTCCATGTCGCCGAAGTGATCCTCCTCGCCGAGGATGTCGGTGATCGTCACCCACTTGCTGATCGAGCCGTCGGCGGCATTCTCGGTCATCAGGCCGCAGGAGATGCCCGCCACCGGGGCGATGATCGGCACGCCGGCGTCCATCAGGGAGAGGCAGCCGCCGCAGATCGAGGCCATTGAGGTCGAGCCGTTGGAGGCCATGATCTCGGAGACGACGCGGATGGAGTAGGGGAAGGCATCCTCGGGCGGGAGCACCGGCACGAGCGAGCGCTCGGCCAGGGCGCCGTGGCCGATCTCGCGGCGGCCGGGGCCGATGAAGCGACCGGTCTCGCCGACGGTGAAGGGCGGCATGTTGTAATGCAGGATGAACGACTTGGAGGTCGCGCCGCCGGTGAGGCCGTCCATGTCCTGGGCCTCTTTGGTCGGCCCGAGGGTGGTGATGACGAGGCCCTGGGTGTCGCCGCGCTGGAACAGCGCGCTGCCGTGGACGCGGGGGAGCACGCCCACCTCGCAGGTGATCGGGCGCAGGCTCTTGGCGTCCCGGTGATCCGAGCGCAGGCCGCGCTCGAGCACGGTCTTGCGGTAGGCCTTGTACTGCAGGTCCTCGAAGGTGATCGCGAGGTCGGCATCGGTGAAGCTGCCCTCGCCGAGTTCGGCGAGGAGGGCTGCCTTTGCCTCCTCCTTCAGCACCTTGACGTTGGCGCTGCGGATCGCCTTCTCATGGCCGAAGATGGCCTCGGAAATCTTGCCGGCGGCGACGCGCTCGATGATGGCGCGCGCCTCGGGCTTGGCGATCACCAGGTCGAATTTCGCCTTGGGCTTGCCCGCCACGGCGACGAGCTGCTTGATCGCCTGGATGATCGGCTGGATCGCCTTGTGGGCGAATTCCAGCGCCTCGACGAAGCGCTCCTCCGGCATCTGGTCGGCCGAGCCCTCGATCATCAGCATGTCCTTGTCGTTGCCGACGTAGATCAGATCGAGGGTCGAGGAGAACATCTGGTCGATGGTCGGATTGACCACGAAATTGCCGTCGATCTGGCCCAGGCGGATGGCCGCGATCGGGCCATTCCAGGGGATATCGGAAATGGCGAGGGCGGCGCTGGCGCCGTTCACCATTGAAATGTCGGACTCGTGGGTCTGGTCGGCGGAAAGGAGCAGGCCGATGATCTGAACCTCATTGAGGAAGCCCTCAGGGAAAAGCGGGCGGCAAGGGCGGTCGCAGAGGCGGGAGGTGAGGATCTCCTTCTCCGAGGGTCGGCCCTCGCGCTTGAAGTAGCCGCCGGGGAAACGGCCGGCAGCCGAGTACTTCTCGCGGTAGTCGACGGTGAGGGGGAAGAAATCCTGGCCGGGCCGCATGGTGGTGGCGGCGGTGGCGGAGACGAAGACGATGGTCTCGCCGGTGGTGACGGTGACGGCGCCGTTGGCGAACTTGGCGAGCGAGCCGGTGGCGAAGGTGATCCCGTATTCCGGAATCGTGACGGTATGTTTCTGATTCATCTTGGGTTTCTGAGTGCCGGCCCATAGCGGAGGGACGGCGGATTTATGGTCTTGTTGGAGGAAAGGGCGGCGGCCGGCGCGCGGGCCGGCCGGGCTCTCGCTGTCTCGCTCAGGGGCGAGAGATTTCCGTTTGGCGCCGCCGGGAGGGGCGACAAGCGGAAATGTCCCGTTCTGAGGCCGAGTGTCTCAAAGACAACGGGCGACCCGCGGATCGGGTCGCCCGTTTGACGAAAGCGTTATTTGCGCAGGTTTAGCTTCTGCAGCAGCTCGTTGTACTTGGGAAGATTGTGCCGCTTGAGGTAGTCGAGCAGCTTGCGACGTCGGCTAGCCATCTGGAGGAGGCCGCGGCGGGAGTGAAAGTCCTTGCGGTGGGTCCTGAGATGGTCGGTCAGATGATTGATCCGTGCGGTCAGCAGCGCGACCTGGACTTCGCTGGAACCGGTGTCCTTTTCGTGGGTTTTGTACTCGGCGATGATCTCGGGCTTAACGACTGTGGGCATTTTCTATATGGTTGGCATTCAAGACTGAAGGGAATCCTTTCGGATTCCGCGGCCCCCGCCCGACCCCGTTTTCGGGATTGAGCCGGAACCGCCGTTCCCATCCCGCCGGAAGGCGGGACCGTCATGGCGGGATCCCGCAACCTACGGGATTCCACTAACGCAAGGGCTTATCCTCCCGGGCAGGGCCCTCCGGCGCAAGCGAAATTTAGCCCCGCGGGGCGCCGGCCCGAGCCGCCCGTGTCCGCCGGGGCGAAGATCGCTGATCCAGCAAGGGGCAGGCAAGCGGTCTGAGGCACTAGGCTGCGCGATTCTGGGGGCCTGCGGCAGGCAGCGCCAGCTCCGCGGCGATCGAATCCCGGAGCTGCTGGCCGATGCGCAGGACGATCCGGCAGACATTCTCGCGGACGATCGGGTCGTCGGGGGAGACCCAGCAGCGGCGGCGCTCTCCCTCCAGCCAGGTCTCGTCCGCGATGATCTTTTGAATGTACAGGATTTCCGAGTAGATGATCGGATCGGGCCGGCTCATGGGGCTACGGCCCTCAATCGGCACCTTTAAATTGCAGTTAAGTCCGGCGTCCGGGTGCCGATACGCCTATTTGACGGATACCCCTCCGTTCCTGCTTTCCATGACCCCCAAAGACCGCAAGGTCGGACTCCCGTCCGCCCCGGACGACGAACTGCTCCGCCTGGAGATGAAAATCGCCCAGCGGGCCGACCGTCTTTGGCAGGATTCGGGCGGCATCCGGGGCAACGATCTGGCGCACTGGCTCAGAGCCGAGCAGGAGGTCCTGGTCGAGCTTGCGCTCGCTTCCTAGGCCCAGGGTAAAGCCCCGGCCTCAGCCGGCGCGGATCAGCAGGAACTTGATCTGCCCGCATCCGGGCAGCCCCCGGATTTTGTCCAGGATGTGCTGGCGATGGAGGTAGAGCTCGCTCCGGACCACGGAATGACTGGCGAGGATGAGCAGGCGCCGCCCGTCCTGGTCGAATTGGGCCGCGTGGGAATAGGCGGCGTTGGCGGGACCGACGATCTGCTCCCAGCGCTCGCGGATCACATCCGCCGGCGCCGCGGAGCCCAGATGATGCTTCGCCTTGATGGACTCGACCAGCGCGGCCATGTCCTGCGTCGGCCGGCGCTTCATCCTCGGCGGATCCGGCGAGGGCACCCCGCGAAATTGGCCGATCGCCTCCTCGGCCCGCTTGCTGAACTGGGGCAGCTCCTGGGTCATGGCGGTGGAGCCGGCCGCGCCCGCTCGTGCTCGTAGAGCGCGCTGTAGCGGACGAAGGCCCCGAAGGCGGTGGCGGCGGCGATGTAGAACCCGGGATAGCCGTCGAGGAATCCCCGCCGCAGCACGTAAGCGCGGAAAAACCGCCAGCCGGGGCGCAGCACGCAGGGCAGGAGGCGCCAGCGCTTGCCCTCGGCCAGCTGTCGCCGCAGGAAATACCCGGCGAACAGGTTGATCTTGTCGACCTGGCTGCCGATCGTCGGAAAGGAATAGTGGTGGAGGTCGCCGCGGAGCCGGCGCTGCTCCCCCCGCAGCTCGATCTTGTCGTGCTCCGGGCTGCCGCCCCAGCGGCCGGCATCGAGGCGGAAGAGCCGCAGGCTGTAGTCGGGGTACCAGTCCCCATGGGTGATCCAGCGGTCGATGAACCAGACCTTCCGCGGGAAGGAGGCGCCGGCGAAACGCCGCTGGTCGCCGTCGAAGAAGGCGGCGAGGTCGCCGCGCAGCTGCGCCGAAACTTCCTCGTCCGCATCGATCGCCAGGACCCAGGGCTGCCGCGCGAATTCCAGCGCGCGGTTCTTGGTGTCGCGGTAGCCGATCCATTCCACCCGCTCCACCCGGGCGCCGTGGCGGAGGGCGATGGCTTCGGTCTCGTCGCTGGAATTGTTCAGGGCCACGACGATTTCGGAGACCCAGCCCGCCACGCTGGCCAGGCAGCGCCCGATCCGGTTCGCCTCGTTGCTGGCCACGATGACCGCTGAAATCGGGAGGGGGGAGGGCATGGGTCAGAGCTTGCCGCAGCAGGAGCGCGGAATCTGATAGAGATATCCGCAGGAACGCCAGGCCCGCACCAGCGCTTTCTTCGCGGCGTCGGAGCGCCCGCAGATCCCATTGGCCAGCGCCAGAAGGCCGAAGCCCGCCGCCTTGGCGGCGTTGGCGGGCAGGCGCGAGAGCAGGTAGAGCGTCGCGCCCGGCCGGCCGGCGCGGTCGACGACTCGGGAGCGGGCGGAGTCGAAGGCGTGGCGGGCGATGTACCGGAAGTTCGTGCGGGCGGCGGTGATCTGGTGGCGCACCCGGGCGGCGGGCGCGAACCAAACCTGCAGCCCCGCGGCGTGCACCCGCCGGATCATTTCCGCGTCGCCCCCGGCGAAGAGGTTCGCGCCGCTCCGGTCCAGCCCGAGGTGGAAGGTCCCGAGCCGCTCGAAGACCCAGCGGGGGAAGGCCAGGTTGGCGCCCATCGGCGAGTCGCGAGGGGGAAGGGGACCCGCATCGGCCCGGAAAGCGAGCGGCGAGTGCCATTCGGTCACCCAGGAGGGCAGGCCGTCGGGAAAGACCGGGACGACCTCGCCGCCAACCGCGCCGATGGTCCGGCCGCGGTCGGCCTCGAGCGGCGCCGCCATGGCGGAGATCCAGTCCGGCTCGACCAGGATGTCGTCGTCGGCGAAGAGGACGACGGCCCCCCGGGCCTCGGCCAGCGCCCGATTGCGCGCGTGGTCGAGCCCCTGGCGGGTTTCGAGGACGTGGCGCGGGGCGGGCCGGTGCCCCGCCGCCTCCGCCACCGCCTGCGCGGTGTGGTCGGTGGAGTTGTTGTCGATCACCAGCACCTCGAACTCGCTCGGCGGGAAGTCCTGCCGGGCGATACCCGCCAGCGTCTGGCGCAGGAGGTCCGCCCGGTTGTAGGTGCATATGGCGACGGTGACGCGCATCAGGCGGAGAGTTTGAGAGCCTGCCATACCCATCCGCTCGGAACCGAGGCAAGCGGAATGCGGCCGAGCCGGAGGGCGCGCTGGAGCGAGGCCGGCCGCTCGCGGAAGCGCCGGGCGTAGGCCTGGGCGTTGCGGTAGGTGAAGAACCGGGCGAGCCAGCGCCCCCGGCGCGGCGCGGCTCCAAACTGCTCGCGCGCGATCCGCAGCCGCAGCAGGTGGGTGAGCCTGATCATCCGCTTCCACTCGCGCTCGGTCCACTGGCCGGGGGCCACGCGATAGAAGGCCGCCTCGGCCCGGACCACCTCGACCGGCCCGGCGCAGGCCAGGCGGTACCAAAACTCGTAGTCGGCCAGGCCGCCCCAGCCTGGGTCGAAGCCGCCGAGGCGGGCGGCGAGTTCGCGGCGCAGGAGCACGCCCGGGAAGGGCGTCATCGAGCTCTTGAGGAAATAGCGCGGCGGATAGGGCCGGACGCCCGGCGGGCCGGAGGGCCGCGCCAGCTCCGGCGGGGCCGCCCCCTGGACGGTGCGCACGCAGACCGCGGCGAGGCCGGTGCGGAGGCGGGGCCGGACGCAGTCCAGGTACCAGGGATAAAGCAGGTCGTCTTCGTGGAGCACCGTTACCCACTCGCCGCGGGCCCGCGCCAGGCACTCGTTCCAGTTGGCGACGGCCCCGACCGGCCGGGCGTGCCCGAAGTACCTGCCGCCCGGGAATCCCTCCGCCAGCTTCCGAGTTTCCTCGCGGTTCCCATCGTCGCAGACCACCAGCTCGCAGTCCGGCCCGGCCTGGGCCGCCAGGGCCTGCAGCGCCTCGGCGAGCAGGGCGGGGCGGTTGTAGGCCGGAATCGCGAAGGTGATCAGGGGTTCGGCCATCGGCGCGGGCGGCTTCAGTCCGAGTTGCGGGCGCCGGCCCGCGCCAGCTGCGTCCGGACCGCCAGGAAGACCTCGTCGCTGCTCAGCCGCCGCACGCAGTGGGTGCGGTAGGAGTCCGGCGGTCGGCATTCCGCGGGCGAGACGCAGGCCGCCCCGCACGGCAGGGGCGGCTGGAGCAGGATGTGCCCCTCCCCGGCCGGGCGGAAGAGCACCGAGCTCTGCGAGCCGTAGAGGGCGACGACCGGGGTGCCGACCGCGGCGGCCACGTGCATCGGCCCGCTGTCGTGGCAGAGCACCGCGCTGGAGAGGCGCGCCAGCGCCGCGAATTCCGTCAGCGAGGGGGGCTTGGGCAGGGTGAGCAGGTGGGAGCGCGCCCGCCCCCGCACGGCCTCGACCAGCGCGCGGTCGCCCGGGCCGCCGGTGATGACCACCTGCGCGCCCAGCTCGTCCTGGGCTCGGTCGCAGACCGCCGCGAAGCGCTCGGCCGGCCAAATCCGCATCGGGCTGCGGCTGCCGGGGTGGACGAGCAGGACGGTGCCGCCGGCCCCCGCCCAGCGGCGCATCTCGGTCAGGTCGGCCTCCCGCGGCACCAGCCGCACCTCACGGCTCGCCACCGGAACGCCCGCGGCGGGCAGGGCCCGCAGGTAGTATTCGGTGATCGGATGGGATTCGTGCCGGTCATTCGGGTCGTTGACCGCGCAGGTATACGCGCGCCGGAGCTTGAGCGGGTACCCGCCGTGGTGGAGGCCGAGCCGGAAAGGGGCCCCGGTCAGCCGGGTGATCAGGGCGGTCCGTTCGGTGTTGTCGAAGTTGAAGACATGGCTCCAGCCGCCGCGGCGGAGCTGGCGGAGGAAGCGCGGCCATTGGGCCCAGTGCCAGGGCAGCACCAGCGCGGCGTCCACGTCGGGGTTGAGCGCCAGGGCGCCGGCGTAGGCCTGGTCGACCGCCACGCAGATTCGCGCGCCCGGCCAATGCAGCCGGAGGTTGCGCAGGAACGAGCCCAGCAGGACGACATCGCCCAGGTAGCGGCGGCGGATGACGAGGATGCGGGGTGGATCCGGGTCGGCGACGATCTTCAACAGCCTGCCAAGAAGCGCAAGGTGCCCCCCAGCGGCAACGCTATACCGCCGGGCTGCGCGCCGACCCGGGCAGCGCCCGCCGGCCGGGCTCGGGCACGGGGCGGAGGTGGCGGCCCAGGTTTTCCAGCGGCTTGCCCACGCGGTGCAGCAGCAGGCAGAGCGCGTACCAGCGCGGGGTCAGCCGGGCGAGCAGCTGCTCCTCGGCCTGGAGCACCTCCGGGGTGCGCGCGCCGTCGCGACGGGTGTTCTTGCGGGAATAGTAGATGTAGCGGAAGAGGAGCCGGCGGAGGGAGAACGAGTCGAGCCGCTCCCCGCCGTCCCGGGTGAGGTAGCCGAGGTAGCGCGCGAGCAGGACCAGGCTTTCCGCGGAGGTGACCTTCGCCTCCCGGTTAAGCACCGTCTGCTGATTCCCATGGCGACGGAAGACGCAGAGCGGGTCCGACTCGTACACCAGGTCTCCCGCGCTGAGGAGGTGGAACCACATCTCCTCGTCCACGATCTGCCGTAGCCGCGGGTCGAAGCCGCGCTCGCCGGCGGCCCGGCGGAACATCACGGCCGAGGGCTCCCCGACCAGGTTCCGGTCGGCGCGGAGGCAGCGCCTGATCACCTCGGCGCCGGACTTCAGGCCGGCGGACCCGAGCCCGTCCCAGATCTCGATCGGATTGGAGCCCTCGTCCAGGATCAGCCGGCTCGAGGCCGCCATGGTCGCGCGCGGGTGGGTGTCCAGCGCGACCGACATCCGGCCCAGGGCCTGGCGCGAATTGAGCCGGTCGTCGCCGAAGACGAACTTCACATAGGGCGCCCGCGCCTGCGCGAGGCACCAGTTCCAGTTGGCGACCATCCCCAGGTTCCGGGGGTGGACCTGGGCTCGAATCCGGGGATCGCGCGCGGCGTAGTCGCGTAGGATTTCGCCCGATCCGTCGGGCGAGGCGTCGTCGCCGATCACCAGCTCGAAGTCGCGGAAGTCCTGCTCCAGGACCGAGGCGATCGCCTCCGGCAGGAAGCGGGCGTAGTTATAGGTCGGAATCAGAACGCTGACCTTGGGCATGAGTTAGGGGCGGGTGTCAGCAGCAGGTCCCACGCCGCGATTCCGATGACGCCGGGATCCAAGGGGCGGTTCCATCAAAATCGTGCCGGAAGCGTTACTCAGGAGATCACCCGCCCGCGCCCCGCTGCCGATCGTACAAGGTGCGGTATAGGGCGTTGCCTGAGTAGAGCTCGCCATGCGCCCCCTGGGCCACGATTTCCCCCCGGTCGAAGACCAGGATCATCGACGCGTCGCGGATGGTGGAAAAGCGGTGGGCGATGATCAGCACGGTCTTGCCGAGCATTAACTTTTTTAATGCCGCCTGGACCGCGGCCTCGCTTTCGCTGTCCAGCGCGCTGGTGGCCTCGTCCAGGATCAGGATCGGGGCGTTGCGCAGGAAGGCGCGGGCGATTGCGAGCCGCTGCTTCTGGCCGCCGGAGAGGCGCGATCCGCGCTCGCCGGCGAGCGTCTCATAGCCCTGCGGGAAGGCTTCGATGAACTCGTGCGCATGGGCATCGCGGGCGGCGGCGACCACCTCCTCGCGGGTCGCGTCCTGGCGGCCGAGCAGCAGGTTGTGATAGATGGAATCGTTGAAGAGCACCGGATCCTGCGACACCAGGGCGATGTTGCGGCGCAGGTCGGCGAAGCGCATCGAGCGCACGTCGATTCCGTCGATGGTCAGCCGGCCCTCCCCGACATCGTAGAAGCGCGGCACCAGGTTGGCGAACGTCGTCTTGCCCGCGCCGCTCGGGCCGACCAGGGCGCAGACCGTCCCGGCGGGGATGCGCGCTTCGACACCGGCCAGGACTGGCGTGTCCGGCTTGTAGCGGAAGGAGACCGACTCGAATGCGAGGTCGCCGCGCAGGCGGCCGACCGGAACGGGGTTCGCCGGGTCGGCGATGGTCTCCGGCTCCTGCAGCACCGCCTCGAGGCGCTGGAGCGAAGCCTCGCCCCGCTTGAGCTCGTTGTTCACCGCCCCGAGACGCTTGAGGGGATCGTAGCTCATGAACAGGGCGCCGAGGATGCCGAGGAAGGCGCCGCTGTGCAGGTCGGAGCGGTAGGCGAAGACGAAGGTCGCGGAAATGCCGAGGGCGCTCAGGATCTCGATGCAGGGGTTCAGAGCCTGCTGGTACTTCACCACCTTCATCTGCGCGCGGACCAGGGTGCCGGTCAGGCGGCCGAAGCGCTCGACCTCGAGGCGCTCCAGGCCGAAGGCGCGGACCTCCTTGATCCCGGAGAGGTTCTCGGTGAAGCGGTCGGTGACCGTGCCGACCTGGGCCTGGAGGTGGATGGCCCGGGAGACCAGCTTCTTGCCGACGTAGCGGATGGGAAAGATGGCCAGGGGCACGGTGAGGAGGCAGACCAGCACCAGCGGCACCCCCTGCTCATTGTAGGCGAGGAGGACCAGCGCGGTGAGGCTGGCGACCAGCGTGGCCGGCTGCTTGATCAGATCGTTGGCGATCACCGTCAGCGTGTTCTGGAGCTGGTTGGTGTCGTTGAGCCCGCGGGCGATCAGCTCGCCGGTGGACAGCCGCTGGAAGAAGGCCAGCGGCAGGCGCTGGAGCTTGCCGAAATAATCCAGCCGGATCTCCTCCAGCACCTTCACGCCCGCATACTGGATCAGATAGCTGTTCAGGTAGCCGGCGACTCCTCGGACGATGAAGACGACCGGCAGCCACAGGGCGATGGCCCATACCTGGACGGCGGTGAGGCGGGCCGTCGGCGGGGCGGGCGCGGGGGAGGGCGCCGCGGGGGACGGAGCCGGGGCCGCGGGGGCGGCCGGCACGGGGATGAGGTGCTCGAAGATCCGGTCGACGTCGAAGAACTTGTGGCCCGGCGAGGCCGCGGCCCCGGCCGGCGGAGGGCTGTCGGGCAGCAGCACGCGGGGGAAGACGTACTTGATCATCAGCGGGATGCCGAGCCCGCCGGCCGCGCCGTAGATGATTCCGCAGAGCACGCCGCCGGCGATCATCCACCGGACCCTCTTCAGGTAGTGGAAATAGGGGAGGAAGCGGCGCATGGGGACCCCTACGGGTTGGCAGGCCGCCGCCGAAGTTTCAATCCTTGGCTGCCCGGACGTCGAGGGCGTCCCGCAGGCCGTCGCCGAGGAAATTGAGCGAGAAGAGGGTGAGCGAGAAGAACGAGCCGGGGAAGACCAGCAGCCACCAGAATTCCTCCATCTTGTCGGCGCCGTCCTTGATCAGCGACCCCCAGGAACTCATCGGCGCCTGCACGCCGAGGCCGAGGAAACTGAGAAAGGCCTCGAGCAGCATGACGGAGGGGATGGTCAGGGTGGTGTAGACGATGATCGGGCCCAGCACGTTGGGGATGACGTGGCGGAAGATGATCCGCCGCCGGCTGAGCCCGAGGGAGCGCGCCGCCTCGATGTACTCCATCTTCTTGATCGAGAGCACCTGGCCCCGGACGATCCGGGCCATGGTCAGCCATTCGCTGGCGCCGATGGCGACGAAGAGCAGGAGGATGTTCTGCCCGAAGAAGACCATCAGCAGGATGACGAAGATGGTGAAGGGCAGCGCGTACATGATGTCGACCACCCGCATCATGGCCGCGTCGAGCTTGCCCCCGGCGTAGCCGGCGACCGCGCCGTAGGTCACGCCGATCACCAGAGCGACGAACGTCGCCACCAGCCCGACCATCAGCGAGATCCGGCCCCCGTAGAGGGTGCGGGCGAACAGGTCGCGGCCGAGTGTGTCGGTCCCCAGCCAGTGGGCCGCGTTCGGCGCCACCGCGCCCAGGTCGAGGTTCTGGTCCTGGTAGGACTGGGAGAAGAGGGGCCCGAAGGCGCAGAGCAGGCCGAGCGCCACCACCACGACGCCCCCGAAGACCGCCAGGCGGTTGCGCCGCAGCCGGTGCCAGGCCCCCGACCAGAGGGATTCGCCCGCCTCGATCTCGAGGGCGGCCGGCTCGGCAGGCGGGAGGGTCGGGATCATTCGAAGCGGAGCTTGGGATTGAGCCAGACCTGGACCACGTCGACCACCAGGTTAAGCGCGATGATGAACCCGGCGTAGAGGATCACCGTGCCCAGCACCAGGGTGTAGTCGCGGTTGAAGGCCGAGTTCACGAACTCCCGGCCCAGGCCGGGGATCTGGAAGATGGTCTCGATCACGAAGGAGCCGGTGAGAATCCCGGCGATGGCCGGACCGAGGAAGGAGACGACGGGGAGGAGGCCGCCCCGCAGCGCGTGGCGGAAGATCACGCGGGCCTCGCTCGCGCCCTTGGCCCGGGCGGTGCGGATGAAATCCTGGCTCAGGACCTCGAGCAGGCCGCCCCGGGTCAGGCGGGCGATATAGGCCGCGTAGACGCTGCCCAGGGTGAGGCTGGGCAGCACCCGGTCGATCGGGCCGTACCAGCCCGAGGCATTGAACCAGCCGAAATGGATCGCGAAGACCAGGACGAGGATCGGGCCCAGCACGAAGGTGGGCACGCAGATGCCGGTGAGGGCGAAGGAGGAGCAGAGGTAGTCGATCCAGGAGTTGCGCTTCACCGCCGCCAGCACGCCCAGCGGGAGGCCGATGAGGAGGGCGACCCCCAGGGACCATCCGCCGAGCTCGAGCGAGACCGGCAGCTTGTCGGCGATGATCTCGTTGACCGTGCGGTTCGGGTACTTGAACGAGGGCCGGAAATCGATGCCGAAGGCCGCCTTGAGGTCGAGGCCGCTGGCCAGCGCGCCGGGATGGAAGCGCTTGGGCGTCAGGTCCCAGAGGTAGTCGGTGTACTGCTTCCAGAGCGGATCGTTGAGATGGTAGTAGGCGAGGAGGTTGCGCTCGACCTCGGGGGTGACCGCCTTCTCCGCCGTGAAGGGCCCGCCGGGCACGAAGCGCTGCATGAAGAAGGTGCCCGTCACGATGATGAACATGACGGGGATGGACTCGAGCAGGCGGCGGCCGATGAAGCGGAGCATCAGTGCTGGAGGTAGACGTACTTGTACGGGTGCTCGTCGAGCAGGGTAGGCCACCAGCCCTTCACCGTCGGGCGCAGGGCATAGACCTTGGTATAGTAAAAGATCGGCATGACGGGGCATTGGTCGACCAGGATCCGGTCCATCCGCTGGTAAATGGCGTAACGCTCGGCCTGGGTCCTCGCGTTCATGGCCTGGTGGAGCAGCCGGTCGTATTCCGGGTTCGACCACTCGCCGTCGTTGTTGACGTTGCCGGTCTCGAAGATCTCCAGGAAGACGTCGGGATCCGGATAGTCCGCGATCCACCCGGCCCGGCCGAGCTGGAAGTTGTGGCCGTTGAGCGAGTCGAGGTAGACCTTCCATTCCTGGTTCGAGAGCGTGAGCTCGATCCCCAGGTTCTTGCGCCACATCGCCTGGATCGCCTCCGCCACGCTGCGGTGATAGCCTTGGTTCTGGTTGTAGAGCAGGTGGATGGGAGGGAAGCCGCGGCCGCCGGGATAGCCGGCCTCGGCCAGGAGCCGCCGGGCCTCGGCCAGGTCCCCCTGCAGCTGTGCCTGCGCGGTATAGCCGGAGTCATTGGGTGGATCGACCGAATAGGCCGGGGTTTCCCCGCCGCGCATGATGGCCTTCACGATCTGCTCGCGGTCGATCGCCAGAGAGAGGGCCCGCCGCACCCGGACGTCGGTGAAGGGCGCGCGGTGGACGTTGAAGACATAGTAGTAGGAGCCCAGCCAGGGCTCGAGCTTCAGCTCGTCGGGATGGTGCTGCCGGTAGAACTCGACCTTGCTGCGGTCGAAGTCGTAGGTGCGGTCGATCTGGCCGGTGCGGAACATGTGCTCCTCCACCCCGAGGTCATCGGTCGGATAGAACTCGATCCGGTCGAGCTTCACCCGCCCCGCGTCCCAGTAGTTTGGATTCCGGACCACCACCACCCGCTTGTTCGGAATCCATTCCTTCAGCATGAACGGCCCGCTCGCGACCAGATTGCCGGCCCGGGTCCAGGCGCTGCCCTTGTGGCCCAGCGGGCCGAACTTCGCCACAACCTTGATCGGCAGCGGATCCCAGACGAAGTGACAGGCGATCATTTCCAGGAGGAAGGGGGTGGGGTGCGAGAGCGTGATCACCAGCGTCCGCGGGTCGGGGGCCCGCACGCCGACCCGGGAGAAGTCGGCGACCTTGCCCTCATAGTAGTCCTTCGCGCCCTGGACGTAATTATAAAAGTAATTGGCGTAGTCCGATCCGAGCGAGGGAGTCAGGATGCGCTTATAGGACTGAATGAAATCGTCGGAGGTCAGCGGATCGCCGTTGGACCAGCGCAGATTTGGCCGCAGATGGAAGGTGTAGACCAACCCGTCCGGCGAGACCTCCCAGGTTTCGGCCAGCCCCGGCACCGGATGCAGGTCGTGGGGATCGGGCTCCACCAGGCTGTCGAAGAGCGCCTGGATGATGTTGAGCTCCGGGATGCCCTCGACCGCCTGCGGATCGAGATCCTGCGGTTCGGCGCCATTGCCCATCCGCAGGACCTGCTCCCCGCCGCCTCCTTTCCCGCCCGCCGCGGTTCCCGCCTTGCGGCCGCAGCCCGCCGCCAGGAGCGACGCGCCCACGGCCGCTCCCAACCAGGCGGCGCGGAGGCTTCGTCGCAGAATCATGGGGACGCCGACCAATATACGCCCCGGTAGTCCCGCGTCCACAACGCATCTTCGCGCCAGCCCCGCAGCGCGGGATTCATGAGCCAGTTATGGGCGAAGTAGTACAGCGGCGCGATCGGCGCTTCCGCGAGGAGGCGGGCCTCGGCCGTCCGCAGCATCGCGGCCTGCCGCGCCGGGTCCGGCTCGATGTCGGCGGCCGCCAGCCCGCGGTCGAAGACGGGATCCGACCAATGCGGATAGTTGTCGGGAGCGCCGGTGACGAAGCGCTGGAGGGCCGCGACTGGGTCGGCCACGTCGGGAATCAGGGTGATCAACCCGACGTCATAGTGTCCGGCCCGGAGGGCGGCGACATGCACTCGCGCCTCGCGGGTGGCGACGCTCGCGTCGATCCCGAGGCCGTCCCTCCACATCGCCTGAATCGCCTCGAGCACGACCTGCTGGGTTCCCGCCCAGCCGGCAAGTTCGAAGCGGGGGAAGCCGCGGCCGCCGGGGAAGCCGGCCTCCTCCAGAAGGCGGCGGGCCTCGTCCAGCGAGGCGGCTCGGTTGCCAGCCGCCGGGAGCCCGGGGCGGCCCCCCGCCAGGTCGGCACCATCGTCGCCGGTCGGCCGGAGCTGCGGCGGCAGGAGGCGGAAGGCCGGCCGCTCCCCGCCCCGGGTCACGTCCCGGACGATCCGCTCCCGGTCGATCGCGAGCGAAAGGGCCCTTCGCACTCTCGGGTCGGAAAAGGGCGGCCGCCCGACGTTGAAGGCGAGAAAGCGCGTCTCGGCGAGGAGGGCCCGGTGGAGGGCGGGGTCGGACTCCCGCTCGTAGACCTGGAGGCGGCTGAAGGGCAGGGACATGGTGACGTCGATCTGCCCGGCGCGAAAGGCCCGGTCCTCGGTGTCGCCGTCGTCCAGGCGGATGAACTGGATCTCTTCCATGCGCACTTGGCCGGCTCCATGGTACAGGGGATTCTTCCGGACCACGATCCGCTGGCCCAGGGTCCATTCGGCGAGGTTGAAGGGTCCGTTGCCGACGTAATTCCCGGCGCGGGTCCAGGCGCGGCCCAGCCGGGCCACCACCCGCGGGTTGACGGGAATCCAGGGGCCGCTGGCGGCATAGGCGAGGAACTGGGGGGTGGGATGGGCAAGCCGCACCACCAGCGCGTGGGTGCCGGCGGCGAGAAAGCCGACGGCCGAGAAATCCTTCAGGCGCCCCTGGAGGAACTCCCGGGCATTTCTGACGCAGAAGAAGAGTTCCGCCTTCGGCGCCGCGGCGGCGGGAGTGAGGGCCCTCCGGTAGGACTCCACGAAGTCGGCGGCGGTGACCGGTTCCCCGTTGGACCAGCGGGCGTCGGGCCTCAGCCGGAAAGTCCAGGTCAGCCCGTCGGACGAGGCCTGCCAATCCTGCGCGGCGGCCGGGCGGGGGGCGCCACCCTCCGGATTGGGAACGACCAACCCCTCGCTGAGGGCCCGGATGATGAAAAAGTCATCGGGCAGGGCCGCCAGCGCCGGGTCGAGGTCGTCGGGCTCGTTGCGCTGGCTGATCCTGAGGGGTTGCGGTCCCGCCGCCGCGGGCGCCGCGCGGCGGCAGCCGGCCAAGACGAAGCAGGCCAGGACGGCGGGGAGGAGCGGGCGCAGGCGCACGGGAAGGGCCCCAGAGCTTCCCCGGAGGGGCCGGGACGGCAAAACAATATGGCTTGGCGCCCTGGGGCGCCGGAAGCGGGCCGTTCCCGGATTCGGGTTGAAAGGAGGGGGGGAGTCGGGCCATGGTGGGGCCATGACCGCCCGAATCGTCTTTGCGATTATTGGTGCGGCTTTGTTCGGCTTCGGCTTGCGAGCGGTGTCAAAGGGGGTGCTGTATCGGTACCCCTGGGGGTGGATTCGCCGTGCGGCGCACCCTCGGCTCTTTTGGTTGCATGCCGGCGGCTGCTTTGTGGCGGCGCTGGCGGTGATCGCCGCCGCCGTGTGGTAGCCAAGGGGGGATTTTCCCCCCGGTTGCCCCGGGCATTGACCCCGTTCCCGACCTGCGCCAGAACTCGGGCGTTGGAGGAGTGGCTGAGTGGTTTAAGGCTCCTGACTTGAAATCAGGCGTGGGCGTCAGCTCACCGGGGGTTCGAATCCCTCCTCCTCCGATCCTCCCTCACTTGCGGGCGGAGGCGAGGATGGCGGCGTATTCGAAGCGGACGGGGCCGAAGGGGGCGCGCTTGGCCATTTCGGCGTAGAGCTCCTGGCGGATCGCCTCGCGCTTGGCCGGCTCGGCCTTCGCCAGCAGCGCGGCGGCGGTGCCGGACACCTCGGTCATGATCGACCAGTAGTGGTCGGCGCTGCCGTAGGTCACCTCGCCGGCGATCTCGCGCTCGGCGATGTCGCGGAAGCCGGCGGCCTGCAAGATGCCGCGCAGCTTTCCGGGGGCGGCGCAGCGGGCCATCCCCGGCGCGTCCGGATCGGGCGCCGGCAGCTCCAGGATCCGGGCGACCGCCGCGACCAGGCTGGAAATCCAGGGATTGCGCCCCTGGGCCGCCCAGACCGTGGTCGCGAACCGCCCGCCGGGCTTGAGGACGCGGGCCATCTCCCGGGCCGCGAGCGCCATGTCGGGGAAGAACATGAAGCCCATCCGGCAGCCGACGGCGTCGAAGGAGGCGTCGGGGAAGGGCAGGGCGCAGACATCCGCCGCCTGGGTGCGGAAGTTCCTCAGGCCCCTGGCCGCCGCGTTGGCCGCCGCGATCCCGAGCATCCCCTCGGCCAGGTCGGTGCCGACGACCTCGCCCTCAGGGGTCCGTTCGGCCAGCGTCAGGCCGGGCTCGCCCGTGCCGGTGGCGACGTCGAGGATCCGGTCGGCCGGCCGGGGCGCCAGGGCGGCCACGATCGCGTCGCCCATCGGCCGGAGGAAATCCATCATGAATTCGTCCCATTTCTTCCAGCCGGGGGAGGATTTGTCCCAGGCTTCGCGCTGCTGAGCTCGGATTTGGTCGGGAGTGGGGGAGGAGCTCACGGGAGAGCCGGAGGCGCCCCGATCCTGGCCGGGCCGGGGGGCTTGACAACCCTTTCCGCCGGGAGGTAAATTTCGAGGTTCAATTCACTCACTTTGCTGAAAAGTGGGCCCTGCGGCCCGCTTTTTTTTTCCACCAATCCCACCGCCATCCCAATGAGTAGCGAAATTCTTTCCGTCCTGGAATACATGGAGAAGGAGAAGGGCATTCCGCGCAGCGACATGATCGCCACGATCGCGAACGCCCTCAAGACGGCGGCCCAGAAGGGGATCAGCTCGGGCCAGGAGCTGCGGATCGAGATCAACCCCAAGAACGGCCAGCTTCAGGCCTGGACCGTGCTCAAGGTGGTCGATTCCGTCAGCAATCCCCGGACCGAGATCCACCTCGAGAAGGCGCAGGCGGTGAAGCCCGGCGCCCAGCTGGGCGAGACCGTCGAGCGGCCGATCGACCCCTCCTCGCTCGGCCGGATCGCGGCCCAGACCGCCCGCCAGGCGGTGATGCAGCGCCTGCGGCAGTTCGAGAAGGACCGGATCTACGACGACTTCAAGGACCAGGTCGGCAACATCGTCACCGGCACGGTCCGCCGCCGCGAGCGCAACGACATCTTCGTCGATCTGGGCAAGGCCGAGGCCGTGATGCCGGCCCGCGAGCAGGTCCCGGGCGAGGAGTACCAGCCGGGCGACCGCATCCGCTCGCTCCTGCTCGAAATCGAGAACACCCCGCGGGGCCCGGAGATCATCCTGACCCGCGCCAGCCCCAAGTTCGTCCGCCGCCTCTTCGAGCTCGAGGTCACCGAGATCGCCGACGGGACCGTCAAGATCGAGGCCTTCGCCCGGGAGCCGGGCTACCGCACCAAGATCGCCGTCACCAGCAGCGACCAGAAGGTCGATCCGGTCGGCGCCTGCGTCGGCGCCCGCGGCGCCCGGGTCAAGACCATCGTCCGCGAGCTCGGCGGCGAGAAGATCGACATCATCAAGTACTTCGCCGACCCGCGCGAGATGGTGATCGAGGCCCTCAAGCCCGCCGTCCCGCGCGAGATCGTGATCGACGAGAAGAACCACCGCATCGTCCTCAAGGTCGCGACCGACGACCTGGCGATCGCGATCGGCCGCAAGGGCCAGAACGCGCGCCTCACCTCCCGCCTGATCGGCTGGCGCATCGACATCGAGGAATTCAAGGCCGCCGGCGACGATCCGCGCGGCAACGCCATCGCCTCCCTGGTCAAGGCCTTCGGCCTGGACCAGGCCATCGCCGGCCGCCTGGTCGACATGGGAATCAATTCTCCCGCCGCCTTCGAGGGCGTCGCGGCCGACGACCTGGTCGGCGGCGGCTTCACCCCGGAGGAGGCGCAGGATATCATCGCCCGCATCACCCCCGCCTAAACCGAGTATATTGTCCGCCAACACGGAATGAGCGTCCGCATCCACGAACTCGCCAAGCGCCTCAACATGGAAGGCAAGGACCTGCTGGCCTTGCTCAAGGAGCGCGGCTACGTCGCGGCGGACACCAAGTCGGTCTCGAGCACCGTCAGCAAGATCTACGAGGAGATCCTGGTGAAGGAATTCACCCCCCAGGAGCCGGCGGCGGCCGCCGTCGCCCCGGCCCCGGACGCTCCGCCCGCGGCGGACGTAGCGCCGAAGGTGCGCGCGCCGGCCGGCGTCTTCGTCAGGTCCAAGGAAGAAATCGACCGCCAGAAGGAGGCGGCCAAGGCCGCGGCGGCCCCCGCGGTGGTCCGCCCCCCGGTGCCGCACGCACCCCCCGCCGCCCGCCACGCCCCGCTGCCGCCGCGCCCGGCGCCTCCGGTCCCCGCGTCCAAGGCGCCGGCCCCCGCCTCGGTCGTCTCCCGCCCCGCTTCCGTCCCCGCGCCCGCCGCTTCGGCTCCGCCGCCGGTCCGCACCCCGGTTTCGGCGCC
>DASZWO010000048.1:0-7691 GCA_035546595.1 Opitutaceae bacterium | reverse complement strand
GAGGCCGAGCCCGCGCCGGCCGCGGAGGCGCCGGCCCCCGAGCCGCCGCCCCGGCGCCCGCGCGCCCCGCGCAAGCCGAGGCCCGAGCCGGAGGCCGCCCCGGTGCAGGACGAACTCGCCCCGGAATTCTCCCAGATCGCGCCCGAGGACGCCGCGCCGGTCGCGGCCGTCTCCGCCGACGGCGCCACGAGGCTCGTGGTCACCGCCTACATCGGGATCGGCAACCGCCTCTTCATCCGGGGGGAGGGTCCGGGCCTGAGCTGGGACGAGGGCGTGCCGCTGCAGTTCGTCTCCATCGGGAAGTGGCGCTGGGAGACGGCGGAGGCCTCCGGTCCGGTCAGCTTCAAGCTCTACAAGAACGACCAGGTCGAGTGCGAGGCCCTGGGCGAGCGCTCGATCGAGCCGGGCAGCCAGCTCGAGGTCTCGGCGTCATTCTGAGGAGGGCATCCCGGCGCGGCCGGGGCGCCCAAGCTAGGCCATGGGCTCGACGTGGACCGAGACGTCGGTCACCCGCAGGGAGGAGGCCAGCAGCGCGTCCTTGACGGCATGGGCGATGTCATGGCCCTCGCGCACCGTCAGGTCGCCGTCGACCCGCACCTGGATGTCGACCAGGTGGCTGAGCCCGCTCTTGCGCACCCGGCACTTGTCGAGGGCCCGCACCCCCGGCACCGCGGCGGCGATCGCCCGCACCCCGCTCTCGACCGCGGCGGGCGCGGCCACGTCCATCATCTCGTTCAGCGCCCGGTAGAGCGCGCCGACCCCGTTGAAGGCGATGACGAAGCAGGCGAAAAGGGCGGCCCAGTCGTCCGCCGCCTCCCAGCCCCGGCCGCCGATCACCGCCACGGCGATGCCGACGAAGGCGGCGGCCGAGGTCAGGGCGTCGGAGCCGTGGTGCCAGGCCTCGATCCCGAGGGCGGTGCTGCCCGACTCGGCGCCCCCGGCGGCCACCTTGCGGGAGAGGGCGATCTTGGCGGCGACGATGCCCGCCAGCAGGGGGAGCGTCGCCCAGTGGGGCCCCCGGTGGGGCGTCATGATGAGGTGGATGGCGTGCCAGGCGATCCACCCGGTGGCGAGGAAGGTGATGCTCGCCACCGCCAGGGCGGAGAGCGGCTCCGCCCGCCCATGGCCGAAGGGATGGTCCTCGTCGGGGGGGCGCTCCGCGACGCGGAAGCCGGCCCAGACCAGCGAGGAGGAGAAGACGTCGAGGAGGGACTCGGTGCCGTCGGCGATCAAGGCATAGGTGTGGCCGATGACGCCCCCGGCCAGCTTGAGCGCGGCGAGGAGGGCATTGAGCAGGATCCCCCGGGCCACCAGGCGGGCTCCCGCCCGGGCGCGCTCGCGAATGGCGGCGTGGTGGGCGGGGAGATCGGGGCTTCCGGCCATTCCGACAATCCCTACGGGCAAATTGACCGCCCGGAAAGGCTGTTATTATAGTGGGATGCAGATGCCCGCCCCCGCCGCGCAGACCAGCACCGCGCCCCAGGATCCCGTCCGCCAGTTCTCGGTCTTCACCGAGAACCAGCCGGGCCGCCTCCACACCCTCATCGCCCTGCTCAAGCAGCACGAGGTGCACGTGATGGCCATCACCGTGCTCGACACCGTCGACAGCGCCATCATCCGGCTGGTGGTGGACGACCCGGACAAGGCCCGCGGGCTGATGGACCAGAACGACTTCCCCTATTCGGAGGCGACGGTGATGGCGGTCGAGTTCGACAACGAGGCCGACCTCAAGGGGGTGCTGGCGGCCCTGCTGGAGGCCGAAATCAACGTCCACTACACCTACAGCTTCCTCAAGCGGCCGGCGGGCCGCGGCGCCCTGGCCATCAGCGTGGAGGACCCGGAGGTCGCCGCCCAGGCCGTGAGCCGGCGCGGCTACAAGGTCCTGACCCAGGGCGACATCTCGCGCTAGCCGGTGATCAGCTTCAGGGCTACCTGCGAGAGCTGGTTGGCCTGCGTCAGCATGGAGGCGCCGGCCTGGACCAGCACGTTCCACTTGGCGAGCTGGGCGGTCTGGCTCGCGACGTCGACGTCGGTGATGTTGCTGACGGCCGACTGCAGGTTGGTCTGGTTGGTCGTCAGCAGGCTGGCGGCGAAGCCCAGCCGGCTCTGCTCGGCGCCGTTGGTGGCCCGGGCCGCGGCGACCTCCTGGATGGCGCCGGTCACCGTCGCGGCCGAGAGGCTGGCCAGGGAGGTGGCGGCGGTCAGGGCCGAGAGGTTGGAGGGGCCGGCGATGGTCAGGTTGCTGATGGAAATGGGCGAGCCGATGGCGCCCTGCACATAGAAGAGGAACCGGCTGCTGCCCGTCCGCCCGGTCAGCGAATCGGGATTCCGGTCCGTGGCCGGGGCGCCGTCGAGCAGGAAGCTGATGTTGCCGGCGGCGTCGCGGTTCACCTGGACGCTATGGGTGGCGCCGTTGCTGAAGCTCATGCTGAAGTCGCAGCTGCCGGGAAGATCCTGGAGGCTCATGCCCCAGGGTCCGCTGCCGGAGCTGCTGCTGGTAATGTCGAAGTTCAGCTGGAAGGCGCCGCTCAGGTACAGGTTGGTGGCCGCCGCCCCGTTGGTCTGGAGGTCGAGCGTGCCGCCCGAGATGGTCGCGAGCCCGTTGGTGGTGAAGTTCGGGTCGCTGGAATTGGTGAAATCGTCGGTGAGCAGCGTGGAGGACTGGGCGCTGAAGACGCCGGACTGGGCGACCGGGACCGCGCCGGCGGCGCTGAGGTCGTCGGTCGCGTCCGCGTTCAGGCTGGCGGTGCCGAACAGGTGGACGCCGTTGAAGGTTTCCGCGCCCAGCGCGGTCAGCTCCGTGGCGAGCTGGCCGAACTCGTCGTCGTAGTTGGCCAGGTCGGAGCTGTTCTTGGTTGGGTCCTGGTACAGCGCCTCCAGCTCGGAGATGCGGTTGAGGATGGAGCCGGCGACCTGGAGGGCCCCGTCCTGCGTCTGGGCGTAGGAGGTGGCGTTCCCGATGTTGTTGAGCAGGGTGCTCTGGCGGTTCGCCGTCGTCGCGAGCTTCATCGAGACCGCGAGGCCGCCGGCATCGTCGGAGGGGGCGACGATCTTCGAGCCGCTGGAGAGCTTGTTCAGGCTGTCCTGCAGCCGGGCGGTGGAAAACGCCAGGTTGTCAGCCGCGACGGACGCGGCCGAATTGGTGCTGATGACGACTGACATGTGTCCTTCCTTGGACGGGGTGGCCGCTCCGTGCGGGCCGACGCGCCGAAGGGGAGAGTCGGGCTGCGCTCTACCCGTTCCGTCCGTGGACCGGGCAAGGATGGTTTCGGCCCGCGCGCGCCCCGACTTGAGCCGGCCGGAGCAATATTCCGGCCGATTCCCCTAAAGTTTTCCCGGAGCGGGCTACGGCGTCGGCCCCGCCCGCTCGGCGTCCATCTCGTAGATGCCGGTGAGGTAGCCGTTGTCGAAGAGGGCCCCGACCTTGAAGGTGCCGTAGAAGGAGATCGGGACGTCCTGGATCACCGGGGTGCCCTGGGGCATCCGCACGATCACCCACTCGTTCATGTTCGGGACGGTGCCGAAGCAGCAGGCCATCTGGTTGGCCATGATGAGGAATTCCGTCGCCTTGCCGTTCTCCAGCTTGGTCGGGAGCATGAAGCCGGTGATGACCGACTTCTTGCCGTTCCAATCCTTCACCTCCTCGGGGACCTGCTCCATCCCGCTGGGCGGGGCGGCCTTCGGGTCGTTGACGGGGTCGTAGGCCGGCTGGATGAACTTGTACGCGGCGAGCCGGTCGAAGCCCAGCTTGAGGTAGCCGTGGTCGAGCTCGGGCTCGGAGGCGCCGGCCGCCGTGGCGGCGGCGAGGAGGATGAGGGCGAGGCTCCAGCGCATGGGCCCAATCTAACCGCGAAACGGGGCAAAATACAGCGATTTTTGCCGCCGCCTCGGGGCGGGCGGCCCGGCCCCGCGGGAATCCGTGCTATGCTTGGAGGTGGCTCCTTTGCTCGATCGGTGGCTCCTGGCCTGTTCCTTCGGATTGCTGCCTTTGATGCTCGTGATGGGCATCCTGGTTTGGCGCCGGAGAACCTATGACCGGGAGGCCCGCCAGCCCTTCACCGGTCTCCCTCTCCGCCTCCCAGGCCAGTGGTGCCGAGAGAAGGCCGAGCGCCTGACCGAGCGGGCATTTGGCAGGTACATGGTAATTGTCCTCGTGGGGTCGGGGCTGGCCACCGGGTGCCTGTTCGCTCCATCCGGCCACCGTCTGAGCCTGCTCGGGGGCATGCTGCTGGCGGCGATGGCGCTTGCCGCCTGGATGGGCTGGAGCGCGGAAAAGGAGATTCGCGAGGCCTCCGGCTACCGGCTCGGCGCGGCGGGAGAGCAGGTCATCGCCCGCGAGCTGGACCGGCTGATGGCCACCGGCCACCGCGTCCTGCACGACGTGCCCTTCGGCAGCTGGAACATCGACCACGTGGTGGTGGGACCGACCGGGATCTTCGCGGTGGAGACGAAGACCTGGCGGAAGGCGAACCGCCGGGGCAGGCCCGAGATTGCTTTTGACGGCGAATCGCTGCGGCGCGGCGGGGGGCCGCCCGACCGGCGGCCGGTCGAGCAGGCCCGCCGCAACGCCGCCTCCCTGGGAAAATGGATCGCCGAGGCCACGGCGGAGGCGGTGCCGGTCGTTCCGGTGCTGGCGATTCCCGGATGGTTCGTGACCATCCAGCGCTCCAGCGATGTCGCGGTCTATTCCGGGAAGGGGATGAGCGAACACTTGCCCAAGCGGGGCAAGGCGCGGCTCCTGCCGGAGCAGATCCAGCGCATCGCCTTCCAGCTGGCCCGGCGGTGCGCGGCGGACGAGGCTCCGGCGGGCCGGGCGTCCTAGGAGACGGGCGCCAGCGTCTCGGCCACCGGGGTCCGGTAGGCCTTGAGCGCCGGCACGATGCCGCCGAGGGCGCAGAGCGCCACCATGGCCAGCGGCCAGATCCAAAGGATCGGCTGCCAGGCCAGGACGTCGATCACCACGCCGGTCTGCTCGCGGACGATGCCGGCGACCACCGCCAGCAGCGCGAAGTAGAAGGCGAAGCCGGCGGCGGCGCCGAGGGCGCCGATCGCGGCGGCCTCCGCCACCACCGCCCCGAAGACGGTGCGGCGGCGGGCGCCGAGCGCGCGCAGGATGGCCAGGTCGCGCTGCCGCGCGCTCATCGAGTTGTAGATGCTGGCCAGGACCGAGCCGGCCGCCACCAGCGCGACCAGGTAGGCGATCAGGGCCAGGACCCGGTCGAACCAGGAGATCCGGCTGAAGAGGTCGGCGATGATGGCCTGCACGGGGTAGGCGAGGGTGAGCCGGTCGCCCTGCTTGTTGTACATCGAATCGAGGCGGAATCCCGCCAGGGGGCTGGAGAACTGGAGCAGGACCGCGCTCACGTCGGTGGCGTACTTCGGGTCGTGCCCGCTCATCGTCTGCAGGGCGTGGAGGGGGATCCAGACCACCCGGTCCGCCGGGCTGTTGGTCGGCTCCAGGATGCCCGTCACCGTGAAAAGGTCCTTGTGCTCGTCGTTGCCGCCGGACGCGCTGTAGGCCAGGCCATGGAAGGGATGGAAGGTGTCGCCGACCTTGAGCCCCAGCTTGCGGGCCGCGAAGTTCCCGACCACCGCCTCCTTCTCGTCCGGGCGGAAGAGCCTGCCGCCGGCCTCGAGCGCGAACTTCCGGCCGGGCGCGATCTGCACCCCCGTGAACATCTCGGGCAGGGTGCCGACGATCCGGTAGCCCCGCAGGTTGTCCCCCACCGCGATCGGGATGGCGGTGCGGACGACCGGGATGTGCTTCACGTACTGGTAGTCCGCCCAGGAGAGGTTGCCGGGCGAGGCCTCCAGGTCGAAGATGGCGTTGAGCACCAGCTGGAGCTTGGAGCCGCGGGCGCCGAGGACGGCGTCGAAGCCCGTGCTGGTGGCGAGGAAGGCCTGGCGCGACTGGGCCTCCACCATCCAGACCGACATCAGCAGCCCGCTGGCCAGCGCGATGCTCCCGGCCGTGATCAGGGTCGAGAGCGCGTGCTGGCGCAGGGAGCGGTAGACGATGCGGGGGAGCGCCATGGCTATTTCCGGGCGGCCCGGTTGATCGAGGCGAAGTCCCGCACGGATCCGAACTGGGCCAGGGTGTCCTCGTCGTGGCTGACCAGGAGGAGGGCGGCGCCGTTCTCGCGGCAGACTTCCCGGATCAGCTGGAGGGATTCGCGGGCGTTGCGGCGGTCGAGGTTGCCGGTGGGCTCGTCCGCCAGCACCAGGCCGGGCCGGTTGGCCAGGGCGCGGGCCACCGCCACGCGCTGCTGCTGGCCGGTCGAGAGCTGGCGGGGGAAGTGGCCCAGGCGGTGGCCCAGGCCCACCCGCTCGAGCAGCTGCGCGGCGCGGGCGCGGTCGACGCCCCGGCCGAAGGCCATGCCCAGCTCGACGTTCTCCAGCGCGGTGTGCCCCTGGAGAAGGTTGAAGGTCTGGAAGATGTAGCCCATCCGCTCGGCCCGCAGCCGGTCCCGCCGGGCCTCGGGCAGCCCGGAGAGGTCGGTGCCCCCGACTTCGACCGTCCCCTCGTCGGCCCGGAGGATGCCGGCGACGAGGTTGAGGAAGGTCGTCTTGCCCGAGCCGCTTTCGCCCCGCAGCGCCATCTCCTCGCCGGACGCCAGGGAGAACCCGGCCACGTCGACGATGGCCACCCGCTCCCCCTCGGGGGTGGCGAAGGATTTTCGCAGGCCGGAGACGGCGAGCATGGGGTTCAAGCCAAGGCGCCCCCCGGGGGGTTGCAAGCCTCCGGCGTTGCTTCGGTCGCGGACATCGGCAGCATGACGGCGTGAGCGGGATTTTGTTTCCCCAGCATGTGATCGCCCGCAAGCGCGACGGGCACGCCCTGACCCGGGAGGAGATCGGCGCCTTCGTCCGGGGGGCGACGGACGGCTCCTGGGCGGACTACCAGCTCAGCGCCTTCCTGATGGCGGTCTGCATCCAGGGGATGACGGCGGAGGAGACCGGCGCCCTGACGGAGGCGATGATGCGCTCCGGGACGGTGGCGGATCTCTCCAACGTCCGCCGGCCCAAGGTCGACAAGCACTCGACCGGCGGCGTGGGGGACAAGGTGTCTCTCCCGCTCGCCCCCATGGTGGCGGTCTGTGGGGCCGCCGTGCCCATGATCAGCGGCCGGGGGCTGGGCCACACCGGGGGCACCCTGGACAAGCTCGAGTCGATCCCCGGGTTCCGCGTCGGCCTCTCCCTCCCGGAATACCGCGCTCAGGTGGAGAGGGTCGGCGTCGCCCTGATCGGGCAGACGGCCGAGCTGGCCCCGGCGGACAAGAAGCTTTACTCCCTGCGCGATGTCACGGCGACGGTCGAGTCGATCCCGCTGATCTGCGCCAGCATCCTCTGCAAGAAGCTGGCCGAGGGGATCGATGCGCTGGTGCTCGACGTGAAATACGGCTCCGGCGCCTTCCTGCCCGAGCCCGGGAAGGGCCGCGAGCTGGCCCGCGCGATGGTCGGGGCGGCGAAGGCGGTGGGGAAGCCGACGCGGGCGCTCCTGACCGCGATGGAGCAGCCGCTCGGCCGCGCCGTCGGCAACGCCCTCGAGGTCGCCGAATCCATCGCCTGCCTCCGCGGCCAGGGCCCCGCGGACCTGATGGAGGTGACCTACGCGCTGGGCGAGCAGATGCTGCTGCTGGCCGGGGTGGCGAAGAGCGCATCCGAGGCGCGGCGGGGGCTTGAGGCGGGCG
>DASZWO010000047.1:0-26969 GCA_035546595.1 Opitutaceae bacterium | reverse complement strand
GGCTATCCCTTGACCGCGTCGAGCACCACGCCCGGGGTGAGCAGCGAGGGCAGGATCACCGGCTCGGGCCTGTCCGGCAGCCAGACCAGGTTGAACGGCACCGCGCTGCGGTGGTAGCGCGCCAGCTCGGCGGTGATTTCCGGATCCTTGTTGGTCCAGTCGGCCCGCAGGGTGGCGACGTTCTTGTCGTGGAAGGCCTGCAGCACCTCTCCGGAGTGGAACACGAGCTTCTTGTTCGCCTGGCAGGTGGCGCACCAGCGGGCGGTGAAGTCGACGTAGATGATGCGGTGCTCCGCCCGCAGGGCCGCGACCGCGTCCGGGCTCCACTTCTGCCACTCGATCGCCATCGGCGCGGGCGGCCGGGGCCAGGCGACCCAGCAGCCCAGGGCGGCTAGGGCGAGGCCCGCGCCGAGCGCCCAGCGGGCCGCGCGCGGGGAGGCGCCCGGGGCCGACCAGCGGCCGTAGGCCCAGGCGCCCATCGCGACGAGCACGAGCCCGAAAAAGATCATCAGGAAGTCGTTCTCCGACACCTGGCCGGCCAGCACCCAGCAGAGGTACCCGACGGTGCCGTAGAGCGGGAAGGCCAGGATCTGCTTGAAGGTCTCCATCCATTTGCCGGGCCGGGGCAGGATCCTGACCGCCCCGGGGAAGAGGGAGAGCAGCAGGTAGGGGGCGCAGAGCCCGACGGCGATGGCCGTGAAGATCAGGAAGGACTCGCCCGCCGAGAGGGCGAGGGCGGCGCCGAGCGCCGGCGCGAGGAAGGGGGCGGAGCAGGGCGTCGCCACCACGGTGGCCAGCATTCCGGTGAAGAAGGACCCGGCCAGGCCGGAGCGGGACTGCAGGCCCGAGCCGACGCCGGTCGCGGCCAGCCCGAACTCGAAGACCCCGCTCATGTTCAGGGCGAAGACCAGCATCAGGGCCGCGAGCGCGAAGACGAAGACGGGCGACTGGAGCTGGAAGCCCCAGCCCAGCTCCGCCCCGCCCGCCCGCAGCCCGGCCAGGGCGCCGGCCAGGGCCCAGAAGGACAGCAGGACGCCGGCGCTGAAGGAAAGCCCGTGCTCCACCACCTTGCGGCGGTCGTGGCCCGCCTGGTTGACGAAGCCGATGATCTTCAGGCCCAGCACGGGGAAGACGCAGGGCATCAGGTTGAGGATGAGCCCGCCGGCGAGCGCGAGGCCCAGGGTCGCGACCAGGCCGGCGGCCGGAGGCGCCGGCGCGGCTTCGGCCCCGCCGGCCGGGCCGCCCGCCTCGCCCGGGGAGAAGGCGGCGTCGATCCGCAGCCCCGGCAGCGAGCCGTCGGGAGCCCAGCCCGCCTGGGCCGTCAGGACGCCCATCAGCCGCTGCGGGTCCTTGGGGGCGTCGACCGCAACCGGCGCGGTCAGGATGAAGCCGCCGTGGGCGTCGGCCAGAACCCCCTGGGGCTGGTCGAAGGCGACGATGTCGTCGTCCCCGAAGAAATGCACGTGGGCGGGGTCGAAGATCGCCCCCGGGGGCGCCTTTCCGCCCGCCGGGTCGACCTCGAGCGAGACGCTCCGGTCGTCGCGCCAGGCCTTCACCGTCCAGTGGGCGTCGGCTCTCGGCAGCCGCGCGATCACCGCGCGGATCCGGCCCGACCACTGGGGGTCGGGCCGAGGATTGTCGCCCGAGACCGGGAGGAGGAGGCTGAGGGCGGCCCGGCCCGGCTTGCAGACGTCGCGGCACATCAGCCATTCGGCGCTGGCCTTGAGCCGCACCGTGTCGCCGGGGTGCAGCCCCGGCGGCGGCGTGAGGGTGACCGGCAGCAGCAGGTCGCCGTCGTAGCCGCTGCCGATGACCGCGCCGGTGTTGTCCTTCAGGACCTGGGGCGCGGGCCAGCGGATCTCGCCCGCCTTCCAGCCCGGCGGGAGGTCCCACTTGATCGTGGTGGGAAGCCCCGTGCCCGGGTTCACCCAGTAGGTGTGCCACTCCGGCTGATGGACGAGATGCAGGGCCACCTGCACGGGGCGGTCGGGCTGGACCGCGTCATCCTCGGCCACCAGCGAGGCCTTCACCTGCGCCCGGAGGGCGGGGGCCCCCGCGGCCAGGGCGAGGACGAGAAGCAGGCGGAAGCGGAGGTTCATGGCCGGCGGAAGGAGGGAAGGATGAGCATGCTACGCGGCGGACGCAATTGTGGACGCTCCGTCCCGGGGAGCCTCCGGCTCTTGCACTTTGCGGCGCCGACGGCATCGTGCACGCCGTGAACACGCGCGTATTCGGGAAGATGGGGCGGAAGGTGGGCGAGGCGGGGCTGGGCACCTGGCAGATCGGGGCCGGCTGGGGCGACGTCACCGAGGAGGCCGCGATGGCCACCCTGCGCGCGGCCTACGAGGCGGGAACGACCTTCTTCGACACCGCCGACGTCTACGGGATGGGCCGGAGCGAGACCCTGATCGGCCGCTTCCTGCGCGAGACCAAGGCGCCGCTCTTCGTCGCCACCAAGCTCGGCCGCTTCAGCCCGCCGGGCTGGCCGAAGAACTTCACCCGCGAGGCGGTGCGGCAGCACACCGAGGCCTCGCTGCAGCGGCTGGGGATCGAGGCGGTCGACCTGACGCAGCTGCACTGCGTCCCCTCCGAGGTGCTGGAGCAGGGCGAGATCTTCGAATGGCTCCGCGAGCTGCAGCGCGAGGGCAAGATCCGCGGCTTCGGGGCCAGCGTCGAGTCGATGGACCAGGCGAAGACCTGCCTGAAGCAGGAGGGCCTCGCCGCCCTGCAGATCATCTTCAACATTTTCCGGCAGAAGCCGATCGGGACCATCTTCGACGAGGCCAAGCGCCGGCAGGTGGCCCTGATCGTGCGCCTTCCCCTGGCCAGCGGCCTGCTGGCGGGGAAGATGAAGGCCGGCCAGACCTTTCCGGCCAACGACCACCGCAACTTCAACCGCGACGGCCAGCAGTTCAACGTCGGCGAGACCTTCGCGGGGCTGCCCTTCGCCAAGGGGGTGGAGCTGGCCGACAGGCTCAAGGCCCTGCTCCCGGCGGGGGCGCCGATGTCCGACCTGGCGCTGCGCTGGTGCCTGGACTACGACGCGGTGAGCGTGATCATCCCCGGCGCCAAGAACCCGGAGCAGGCCCGGGCCAACGCGCGGGCCGCCTCGCTGCCGCCCCTCGGCCCGGAGCTGCACGCCCGGCTGGCCGACTTCTACAGCCGGGAGGTCGCCGGCCACATCCGCGGGGCCTACTGAGCGGGCGCGCGGGCCGCGGGCTCGGTCGCGGTGGCGCCGGCGGCGATCCAGTTCTCGATCAGCGTGATCTCGGCGGGCGAGAGGGGGTTCTTGCCGTTGTTCGGCATGTGGTCGTCGTCGTCGGGCGGAAGGGTGATGCGCCGCACCAGCTCGCTGGTCTCGGGATGCCAGGGGTCGATTTCCTCCCCGCCCTTTCCGCCCTTCATCAGCTCGGCGTAGGAGTCCATCCGCAGGCCGCCCTTGAGCTTGTTCGGGTTGTGGCAGGAGACGCAGCTGCGCTGGAAGATGGGGTCGATCTTCGCCGCGTAGAGCGTCGCTTCCCCGCGCGCCGGGGCCGCGGGGCGGGCGGCCCGGGTCTTCGCCCGGATCCCGAACCAGGCCTTGAGCCGGCCCGGCAGGTACTCGGAGAGGTAGGCGTCCCCATGGGTGATCTGGCCGCCCTGGTGGCTGGTCCAGACCATGGCCGCGACGGAGGCGGCGAGCAGGAGCGCGTAGGGGAGGGCGGCGGCGCCGGGCCGGGCCCAACCCCTCGCGGCCAGGGCCGCGAGGCAGAGGCCGGCGAAGATCAGGCCCCCGCGCAGGTGCCGCTCGACGAGGGGCCCGCTGTAGGCGCCGCTCCAGGCCAGGAGCCAGCCGTCGCCGGCCGCGGCCAGCGCGGTCAGCGCCGCCAGCGCCAGCACGAGCGCCGCGGCGCCGCGCAGCTCAGCCCGGCGGCCCCAGGCCCCGGCGAGCTCGAGCACCGGCACCAGCAGGACGAGGCCGATCGGCAGGTGGACGACGAGGGGATGGAAGCGCCCGAGGAACTGGGCGAGCGAGCCGTGGGCGCGGCCGTCCGGCGGCAGCCTGTCGGCCAGGACCACGACTGCGGCATAGACGAGAAACGCCGGGCCCAGCCAGGCCCAGCGTTTCGCGGAAGGCTTTTCGCTCTCGGGCACGGGGAACGATCAGCCCGCCGGCCCGGTCGCGGTCAAGTCTCGAAGGGTGACAGGCTCTTGTCCACCCGCACCTTGTCCAGGCGCGCGAACAGCGGGACGCCGTTCTCGTGGGGGAGGGCGACCTCGCCCTGGATCAGCGGCTGCGCATAGCGCAGGAACTGGAAATTCATGCTGACGCCGTCCTCGTTGATCCACTCGCGGGGCAGCTTCTTCACCCCGTTGGCGATCTCGCTCAGGGGCGCCAGGCCCGTCTCGCAGGTGTAGTGGTCGGCCTCGCCGCGGACCAGGGTCACCATCTTGTCGGTCTCGCCGTTGACCGCGGCCTGGACCGCCGCCTGGCCGGCGAGGAAGGCCTCGTCCACGTCGGTCTTGGAGGCGCAGTGCGCGGCGGCGCGCTGCATCAGGCCGGGCTTGGCCACCCGCACCTTCGCGCTGGGGATGGCGTGCTCGATGATCTCGGCCAGGGCGTCGCCGGCGCCGCCCAGGCGGGCGTGCCCGAAGGCGTCGGTGGCGGCGTCGGCGGCCAGGTAGTTGCCGTCGGCGTCGACCAGCCCCTCGGCCACCACGATCAGGCAGTACTTCTCGCGCTTCAGCACGCGGCGGACGTCCTCCAGGACCTTCTCCTGGTTGAAGGGGACCTCGGGGAGGAGGATGAGGTGCGGGGGATCATGGGGATGATCCCGGCGCTTGGCCAGGGAGGCGCCGGCGGCGATCCAGCCCGCGCTGCGGCCCATGGCCTCGACGATCGAGACCAGGTCGCCCTGGCCCATCGCCTCGTTGTCGCACGCGATTTCGCGCACGGTGGTGGCGAGGTACTTGACCACGCTGCCGTAGCCCGGGCAGTGGTCGGTGACCGCGAGGTCGTTGTCGATGGTCTTGGCCACGCCGATCACCCGGAGCTCATAGCCCTGCTGCTGGGCGAGCTTGGAGATCTTGTCGGCGGTGTCCTGGGAGTCGTTGCCCCCGATGTAGAAGAAATACCGGATGTTGTGCGCCTTGAAGACCTCGAGCACGCGCTCGTAGTCCGCCTGCTTCTTCAGCTTGTAGCGGCAGGTGCCGAGGGCGGCGCCCGGGGTGTGCTTGAGGGCGCGGATCTGCTGCTGGGACTCGGACGCCAGGTCGATCAGGTCCTCCTGGAGGATGCCCAGGACGCCGTTGAGGGCGCCGTAGATCTCCTCGATGCACTCATGGTTCAGGGCCTCGGAAATGATGCCCGCGACACTGGCGTTGATGACGGAGGTGGGGCCGCCGGACTGGCCCACCAGGACGTTTCCTACGAGTTCAGCCATGAGAGTAAAAGATAGAGGATTCGAAACAACGTGAACGGTCAGCAAAACCCCGCCCGGGTGGGGCTGGCAAACGAAAACTTCCGGAGATGGGGGATTGGCCCCCGGCGGCCCTACAGCAGCCGCCCCGGCTGGTAGTCGGCGGCGCCCTTGAAGCGCTTGGCCAGCGGCTTCACCTCGGCGGCGAAGGCGTCGACCTGATGGGGGGCGGCCCCGACGAAGCGGGCGCTGTCCGCCAGGATGGCCTGCAGCGCCTTCTTCCCCAGCCCGATGCGGCGGTCGCCCGCCAGGCGGGCGAGCAGGCCGGCGTCGTCGCCGCCCGCGCGGATCGCGCGCGCGGCGGCCAGGGCGTGCTCCTTGATCGCGGCGTGGGCGGTCTCGCGCCCGGCGCCGTTCTTCACCGACTCCATCAGGATGGTGGTGGTGGCGAGGAAGGGGAGGTTGCGCTCGTTTTCCGCCAGGACCGCGCCGGAGAAGACCTCCATCTGGCCGAGCACGGTGAGGAAGGTCTCGAGCAGGCCGTCGACGGCGAAGAAGGCGTCGGGCAGCGCCACGCGCCGCACCACCGAGCAGGAGACGTCGCCCTCGTTCCACTGGTGGCCGGCCAGGCCCGCGGCCATGGCGACGTAGCCGCCCAGGATGGTGGAGAAGCCGCAGATCCGCTCGCAGTTGCGGGCGTTGACCTTGTGGGGCATGGCCGAGGAGCCGACCTGCCCCTCCTGGAAGCCCTCGGTCGCCAGCCCCGCGCCGGCCATCAGCCGGAGCGTCACCGCGAAATTGGCCCCGGCCGAGCCGACCTGGTGCAGGGCGCTGACCGCCTCGAAGTCGAGGCTGCGCGGATAGACCTGGCCGACCGCGCCGAGCGAGGCGCGGAACCCGAGGTGGCGGAGCACGCGGTGCTCGAGGTCGGCCACCTTCTCCGCCGCGCCGCCGAGGAGGGTGAGCTGGTCGAGCTGGGTGCCGACCGCCCCCTTGAGCCCGCGGACCGGGTAGCGCTCGATCAGCTCGCCGAGATGGGAGAAGGCGAAGAGCAGCTCCTGGCCGAACATGGCCAGGCGCTTGCCGAAGGTGGTGGGCTGGGCCGGGACGTTGTGGGTGCGGCCCGTGATCATCAGGTCGCGGTGCGCCTCGGCCTGGCGCCCCAGCGCCAGCAGCGCCGCCGCCGCCTTGAACTCGACCAGCTTGAGCGCGCGGTGGATCTGGAGCTGCTCGACGTTCTCGGTCAGGTCGCGGCTGGTCAGGCCCAGGTGGATGAACTGGCGCTTCGCCAGGTCCGAGAACTCCTCGATCCGCGCCTTGACGTCGTGGAGCGTCACCCGCTCGCGCTTGGAGATGGCCCCCAGGTCGATCTGCCCCCTGACCTTCTCGTAGTCCTTGATCGCCTCGGCCGGGATCGGCACGCCCAGGTCGCGCTGGGCCTTCATCACCGCGATCCAGAAGTCGCGCTCCAGGCCGACCCGGCCGTGCTGCGACCAGATCGCCTTCATCGCCGGCGAGGCGTAGCGCTCCGCCAGGACGTTCGGGATCGGAACCGAGGGGGGCGGGGATTCGGGCACGGCGGGCAATCCTTAGACGCTGGGCCGGCCCCGAGGCCACCGCAAAATCCGGGAATTTACGAGGAGGCCAGGCAGCGCACCGCCAGTTCGCGCAGGACCTCCTCCTGCTCGTGCGGGCGGCGCACGATGTCCTCGAAGGCGGCGATGAACTCCTGCTGGTTGTCGATCAGCCGGCGCAGGGCGGGCAGCTTGCCTCCCGTCGCCAGCTTGCCGAGGTACCAGGGGTTCTGGGCGAAGACGTTGTAGGAGGACTTCTCGCCGGCGGCCTCGCCGAAGCGCTCCCGGAAGGCCGCGGCCGCGCCGGCCATCCCGTCGAGCCCGCGGGGGCCGAGGCGGAGGGCGCCGGCGTCGAGGAGGGCCCGGACCTGGAGCAGCAGCCGGTTGCGGTTCTGCAGCGCCGCGATCACCGGCCGCGCGTCGCCGCCGGCGAAGAAGTGCCGGTGGAGCGCGGCCAGGGTCCACTTCAGGTCGCCGCTGGAGAAGGCGTCCGCCGCCTCGAAGAAGTCCCCCTCGGCGGAATTGGGGGTGAGCTCGGCCACCTGCCCCTCGGTGATCGGGACCGGGCCGCCCCGCCCCGGCGCGCCGGCGTAGGCGGCCAGCTTGCCCACCTCCGAGACCAGCAGCCGGGTGTTGGGCCCGACCTTGGCGAGCAGCAGCTCCAGGGCGCCGGGCTCGAGCTCGGCCCCGAGCGCGGCGGCCTCCGCCGCCGCCACCCCGGCCAGGGCCTCGCCGCCCTCCGCGCCGTCGCCCACCAGCAGGAAGTCGGCGTTCTTCTCGCACCACTTGGGAAAGGTCCGGCGCCGGTCCACCGGCGCGGCCGTGACCAGCACGGCGGTCTCCTCCGGGTTGACGCGCTCCAGGATGGCGCGGAGGTCGTCCACCAGCTGGAGGGTGCTCTCGGCCCGTCCGGTGACCGTGTCGGCCAGGAAATTGACGTCCTTCAGCCAGACCAGGCGTCGGCCGCCGAACATCGAGACCGTCTGCACCGCCTCGCGGAAGCGGTTCACCGCCGCCTCGACCTCGCCGACGTTGGCGGCGAACCCGCTGATCGTCTCCCGCGCGAACTCGTCCGGGATGTCGGCGGCGAGGGCGCCGAAGCGCTGCTGGCCCGCGCGGCCGACCAGGTAGTCGTCCTGGCCGCAGATGAAGGTGAAGTTGCGGGCGGCGGGCACGGGGGCGGAATCCTCGGGGCCGCGCCGCGGGAAGTCCAGCCGGGCTTGCGCGGCGGGGTCCGCCCTGGCAGCCTGGCCTGCCCCTTGACTCCGCTTCCTCCGCCACCGCCCGCCTCCTGGCGCCGGGACCTGCTCTGGCTGGCCGTCGGATTCGGGCTGCTCTACTTCCTCTTCCTGGGCCGGGCCCCCCTCGACTACAAGGACGAGGGGCGGTACGCCGAGATCCCCCGGGAGATGGTGGCGGCCCACGACTGGGTCACCCCGCGGCTGGACGGGATCGACTATTTCGAGAAGCCCCCGCTGCTCTACTGGGCGGTGGCGGCCTGCCTCGAGCTCTTCGGCCCGGGCGAGACCTCGATGCGCGCGGTGCCGGCCCTCTGCGCGGTCGGAGGCATCCTCCTCGCCTACGCCGCCGGACGCCGGCTGCACGGCCGGGCGGCCGGCCTGGCCTCCGCCGGGGTCCTGGGGACGAGCCTGCTCTACTTCGCCCTCGGGCACGTGCTGATCATCGACATGGCGGTGTCGGTGCTGATGAGCGCGACCCTCTTCTGCTTCCTCCTCGGGGTGCGCGAGCCCCCCGGCCCCCGCCGCCGCGCCCTCTTCTACGGCCTCTACGCCAGCGCGGCGCTGGCGACGCTGGCCAAGGGCCTGATCGGCTTCCTGCTCTCGGGGGCGGTGATGTTCGCCTGGCTGCTGGTCTTCCGGCAGTGGCGGCGGCTCCGGCCGCTCCACCTCCCGACCGGCCTGCTGCTCTTCCTCGCCATCGCGGCCCCCTGGCACCTGCTGGTCGCGGCCCGCAATCCGGGCTGGGCCCGGTGGTACTTCGTGCACGAGCACTGGCTGCGCTTCACCACCAACGTGGCGGGGCGGGTGCAGCCGTGGTGGTTCTTCCTGCCCGTCGTCCTGGCCGGGCTCTTCCCCTGGGTCGGGTTCCTCTGGCCCGCCCTGCGCGAGGGGCTCGGCGGCTGGTCGCGGCGCCGGCAGAACGCCGACGCCTGGTACCTGGCGACGTGGGCCCTGGTGGTCCTGCTCTTCTTCAGCAAGTCCCAGTCGAAGCTGATCCCCTACATCCTGCCGGTGTTCCCGCCCCTGGCGGTCCTGATCGGGGCCTGGCTGGCGGCCCCGGGGCGCTCGGGCGCCGCGCTGCGCCGCGGGCTCGGGGTCTTCTCCTTCGGCTGCGGGCTGCTGGCGGCCGGAGTCCTGCTCGCGGTGCTGCGCCCGGGCCTGATCGTCAAGGACCCGGCCCAGCTGGCCGCGCTGCGCCCCTACGCCTGGCCGCTGGCCGCGGTCCTCGTCGCCGGCGGGGTCCTGGCGCCGCTGCTCGGGGGCTTCGGGCGGAAGGCGCTGCTCGGGGGGATCGCCGCCGCGATGGCCGCCGTCTTCGCCATCCTGGGGCTCGCCCGGCCCGCGCTGTCCAAGCCCGGGACCCGGGAGCTCGCCCGGATCGTCGCGGCGCGGGCGGGGCCCGCCGACGAGGTGGTGCACTACCACGAGTTCTTCCACGACTTCCTGTTCTATTCCGGGCGGCTGGTCGACGTGGTGGCCTTCACCGGCGAGCTGGAATTCCAGGTCGACCCCTCGCCCGCGGCCCGGGCGCGCGAGCTGACCGAGGCGGCCTTCCGGGAGCGCTGGCGGGGGCCGCGGCGGGTCTTCGCCGTCGTCCGCAAGCCGGATGCCCGGCCATTCTTTGCCGATCCGGCGACCGCTTCTTATTTGCTCGGGCAGACCCGGGACCATTATCTCTACAGCAACCGCCCCTGATGGCACCACCGCCCACCGCCCCCCAGCCCGCCGCCGCGGCCCTGCTGCCGATCACCCGGCCCACCATCGACGAGGAGACCATCGCCGGGGTGGCCGAGGTCCTGCGCTCGGGCTGGATCACCTCCGGCCCCCAGGTGAGGGCGTTCGAGGCGAAGCTTTCGGAATACTTCGGGGGCCGGCCGGTCCGGGCCTTCAACTCCGGCACCTGCACGATGGAAATCGCCCTGCGGATCGCCGGGATCGGCCCCGGCGACGAGGTGATCACCACCCCGCTCAGCTGGGTCGCGACCAGCAACGTCGTCCTGGCGGTCGGGGCGCGGCCCGTCTTCGTGGACATCGATCCGGCGACCCGGAACATCGACCTGGCCCGGGCCGAGGCGGCGATCACCCCCAGGACGAAGGCGATCATCCCGGTGGACCTGGCGGGGCTCCCGGTGGACCGCGACCGGCTGCACGCGCTGGCCCGGGGCCGGGGCCTCCGGGTGGTGGAGGACGCCGCCCAGTCCCTGGGCAGCCGGTGGAAGGGCCGGCGGATCGGCTCCTTCGGCGACTTCGTCTCCTTCAGCTTCCATCCGAACAAGAACGCCACGAGCATCGAGGGGGGCTGCCTGGTCCTGAACGACGAGCCGGAGGCGAAGCGGGCGGAGCAGTACCGCCTCCAGGGGGTGGTCCGCTCCGGCTACGACCAGATGGAGGTCGAGATCGCCGGCGGGAAGTTCAACCTGACCGACGTCGCCGCCCGGGTCGGGCTGGGCCAGCTGGCCCGGCTGGAGGAGTTCAACGCCCGCCGGCGCGAGCTGGCCCGGCGCTACTTCCAGCTCCTCGACGCCTCGCCGGCCCGCTCCCTCGGCCTCGGCCTGCCGCCGGCGGACTTCGCGAACTCCAACTGGCACATGTTCCAGGTGATGCTGCCCGAGGAGCGGCTGGACGTGAAGCGCGCCGGGATCATGGCGGAGATGGAAAAGGCCGGCATCGCCACCGGCGTGCACTATCCCGCGATCCACCGCTTTGCCCTCTACCGCCGCCAGGGCTGGAAGGACGGGGATTTTCCGAACGCGGAGTACGCCGGGCGCAACCTCCTCACGCTGCCCCTCTTCCCGGCGATGGAGGACGGCGACGTCGACCGGGTGGTGCGGGCCCTGGCGGGCGCGCTCCGGGCCCACGCCCAGGCATGAGCGCGGCCCCCCGGCTTTCGGTGGTCATCCCGGTCTACAACGAGGAGGCCAACCTGCCCGCGCTCTTCCAGCGGCTCTATCCCGTGCTCGACGGGCTGGGCCGCCCCTACGAGGTCCTCTTCACCAACGACGGGAGCGCCGACCGCTCCTTCCAGCTGCTGCGCGAGCAGCACGCCCGCCGGCCGGACGTGACCCGGGTGATCGACTTCAACGCCAACTACGGCCAGCACATGGCGGTGATGGCGGCCTTCGAGCGGGTCCGCGGCGAGGTGGTCGTGACGCTCGACGCCGACCTGCAGAATCCGCCGGAGGAGATCCCGAAGCTCCTGGCCATGACCGACGCGGGCCACGACTGCGTCGGCGGCCGGCGGCTCGACCGCCGGGACTCGCTCTTCCGCACCGCGGCCTCGAAGCTGATCAACCGGGTGCGCGAGCACACCACCAACATCGAGATGACCGACCAGGGGTGCATGCTCCGGGCCTACTCGCGGGGGGTGGTCGACGCGGTGGTCCGCAGCGGCGCGATCAACACCTTCATCCCGGCCCTGGCCTACACCTACGCCAGCAGCCCGGCGGAGGTGGACGTGCGCCACGAGGAGCGGCACGCCGGCGTCTCCAACTACTCCTTCTACAAGCTCCTGCGCCTCAACTTCGACCTGATCACCGGCTTCTCCATCGCGCCGCTGGAGTACTTCACGATGTTCGCGCTCGGCAGCTCGGGCCTGAGCCTGGGCCTGGTGGTGGTCCTGCTCTTCCGCCGCTTCGTGCTCAACCTCGACCGCGAGACCTTCGGCGTCTTCACCCTCCTGGCCATCGTCCTCTTCGTCCTCAGCGTCGCGATGATCGGGATCGGCCTGATCGGCGAATACGTCGGCCGCACCTACCAAGTGGTGCGCGCGCGCCAGCGCTACTTCGTCCGCGAGATCCTCGAGGCCAGGGCCTGAGGCCGGCGCGCGCATGACCGGGCCCCGGATCCTCTTTTTCGGCTACAGCGAGGTCGGCTACGAGTGCCTCGACCTGCTGCTCTCGCGCGGCGACAACGTCATCGCCCTGGTGACCCACGCGGACAACCCGGGCGAGAAGATCTGGTTCAAGACGCCGGCGGTCGCGGCCCGCGCCCGGAAGGTCCCGATCCTCACCCCCGAGAAGCTCTCGGTCCCGGAGTGGTCCGGAAGGATCGCGGAGATGGCGCCGGACCTGATCCTTTCGGTCTACTACCGCAGCATGATCAGCACGAAGATCCTGGGGCTGGCGCCCCTGGGGGCCTTCAACATGCACGGCTCGCTGCTGCCGAAGTACCGCGGCCGCGCCCCGATCAACTGGGCGGTGCTCCACGGCGAGCCGCGGATCGGCATGACGCTGCACCGGATGGTCAAGGCGCCGGATGCCGGCGCCATCGTCGACCAGGAGGGCGTCGAGATCGGGCCGCGCGACAGCGCCGAGATCGCCTTCCGCAAGGTGCTGCCCTGCGCCCGCCGGGTCCTGGCGCGGCAGATCGACGCGCTCCTCGCCGGCCGCGCCAAGGAGACGCCGCAGGACGACGCGCAGGCGACCTACTTCGGCGGCCGCACGCCGGAGGACGGCCGGATCGACTGGACCAGGAAGTCGGTGGAAATCTTCAACCTGATCCGCGCGGTGACCGACCCCTATCCGGGCGCGTTCACCGACATCGGCCCGACCCGGCTGATGGTCTGGTGGGCCGAGCCCGATTCGGCGCCGGCCAAGAAGAAGAGGGGGAGGCCCGGGGAGGTCCTTTCGGTCGATCCGCTGGTGGTGGGCACCGGCGACGGGGCGCTGGAGCTCACCCGGGTGCAGGCGCGGGGTCAGGCCGGCCTGAAGCTGGCGGTGGGGCAGTCGCTGCTCGGCTGAATGAACCTCCACACCCTGGGGTGGGTGGGATGGCTGTGGCTTTCCGCGGCCCTGGGCAGCTGGGGCACGGCCGCCTATTCGATCGTCCGGATCCGTGGCGGGCTCGATCCGCAATGCCTCGCGATGATCCGAGCCCGGATTCAGGCGGACCGGCAGGCGGGGCGCCGGCGCCGGCACGAGCTGCTGTTCGCCCCCGGGCGGTATTTCACGGCGGCGGGCGAATTGCACCGCCGGCGGTTCTGGATCGCGGCGGCCCTCTTTTTGGCGCTGCTGGCCCTGTTCCCCTTCGCGGCGCGCCTGGACCGGATAGTCGGGCGGTAGCGGATTCCGCGCCCGCTCCGGGATTGATCCGGCAGGTTCGGACCCCCAGGCTGCGGCCTCGAACATGAGCGTGTCCGAGAGCCCCGAGGCCGTGGTGCAGCGCCAGCTCGACGCCTACAATGCCAAGGACCTCGAGGGGCTCCTGGCCGCCTACGCGGAGGACGCGCAGCTGTTCGAGCATCCGGCGAAACTCGTGGCCTCGGGCCGCGAGGGCCTGCGGGAGCGCTTCGCCGCCCGGTTCCGCGAGCCGAACCTGCGGGCGCGGCTGATCCGGCGCATCGTGATGGGCGCGACGGTCGTCGATCACGAGCAGGTCGCGCGGACCTTCCCGGAGGGGCCGGGCACGATCGATCTGGTGATGATCTACGAGGTGAGCGACGGCCGGATCGCGAAGGCCTGGAACATCGCGGGAGAGCGCAGGCTGCTCGGGAAAAGCTAGGGGCCGGCGCCCGCGGCCGGCCCGGCTGCGAACTTCTTTCGTGCCTTTTGGGGCGGATCGGGCCAGCCTGACCCTTTCCGCACCATGCCCCTCAAGGTCCTGATCCTCGGAGCCAACGGCTTCATCGGCAGCTCGCTCACGCACACGATCCTGCAAAAGAAGGACTGGGAGGTCTACGGGATGGACGTGGGCGACCACAAGCTGGGGGACAGCCTCGGCCACCCCCGCTTCAAGTTCGTCGAGGGCGACATCACCATCTCCCAGGAGTGGATCGAATACCACGTGAAGAAGTGCGACGCGGTGCTGCCCCTGGTGGCGATCGCCAACCCCGCCCAGTACGTCAAGGACCCGCTGCGGGTCTTCGAGCTGGATTTCGAGGCCAACCTCCACGTGGTGCGGCAGTGCGCCAAGTACAGGAAGCGGATCATCTTCGCCTCGACCTCCGAGGTCTACGGGATGTGCCCGGACCCGGAGCTGAGCGAGGAGAGCAGCAACATGGTCTACGGGCCGATCGACAAGCAGCGCTGGATCTACGCCTGCTCCAAGCAGCTGCTCGACCGGGTGATCTACGCCTACGGCGTCCGGGACAACGTCGACTACACCCTGTTCCGGCCCTTCAACTGGATCGGGCCGAAGCTGGACAACGTGCTCGAGCCGAAGGAGGGCAGCTCGCGGCTCTTCACCCAGTTCATCTCCAACGTCATCTTCCAGAAGCCGATCCAGCTGGTGGACGGCGGCCGCCAGGGCCGCTCCTTCACCTTCATCGACGACGGCGTGGACGCGCTGCTGCGGATCATCGAAAACAAGGACGGCTGCGCCTCCCGGCGGATCTTCAACCTGGGCAACCCGGCCAACAACGTCAGCGTGGCCCGGCTGGCCCGGCTGATCATCGCGGCCTTCCGCCACTATCCGGAATACCGCGAGCACGCGGAGCGGGCCAAGGTGGTGGTGGTCCCCTCGGCCAAGTACTTCGGCAAGTACTATCAGGACATCCAGAAGCGGGTCCCCTCCATCGCCAACGCGCGGAGGCACCTCGGCTGGCGGCCGAAGGTCGACCTCAGGACCGCGATCCGGCGCACGCTGGACTACCATCTCGCGCACAAGGACTACTCGCTGGAGTAGCCGCCGGCCATGCCCGTCCGTCTTGCGCTCAAGATCGACGTGGACACCGAGCGCGGCACCCGCGTCGGCGTGCCCAACCTGGTGGTGGACTGCCAGGAATACGGGGCGCCGGCCTGCTTCCTCTTCTCCCTCGGGCCGGACCAGACGGGGCGGGCCATCACCCGCATCTTCCGGCCGGGCTTTTTCCAGAAGGTCAGCCGCACCAGCGTGGTGGAGATCTACGGCGTGCGCACGCTGCTCCAGGGGACGCTGCTGCCCGCCCCGCACATCGGGCAGCGCCACGCCGAGACGATGCGGGCGGTGCAGGGCTCCGGCTTCGAGGTGGGCATCCACTGCTACAACCACTACCACTGGCAGGACCACCTGGGGCGGATGGGCCGGCCGGAGATCTGGCGGGAGTTCTCCCGGGCGCGGGCCGAGTTCGCGCGCATCTTCGGGCACTCCGCCGAGACCGCCGGCGCGGCCGGCTGGCAGAGCAACGCCCTCAGCCGCGCGGTCTACGACGAGGCCGGGCTGCTCTACTCCAGCGACACCCGCGGCCGCAGCCCCTACTTCCCGCGGATCGGCGGGCAGGTCTTCCGGACCCTGGAAATCCCCAGCACGCTGCCGACCTTCGACGAGCTGCTGGGCCGCCCCGAATACCCGGACGACCAGATCGCGGTCCACTACCTCTCCCTGCTGCGCCGGGACCGCGTCAACGTCCTGACCATCCACGCCGAGATCGAGGGGATGGGCCGGCGGCACCTCTTCCAGCAGCTGCTCCACGCCTTCCAGGGCGCGGGGGTCCAGTTCGTCCGGCTCGACGAGCTGGCGCGCGGGCTGCTCGCCACCCCGGAGCTGATCCCGGTCTGCGACCAGGTGATGGCCCCGATCGACGGCCGGAGCGGCCTGGTGGCGACGCAGGCGGCCTGAGGCTCAGAGCGCGCGCAGGCGCCGGAAGAGCCCGATCGCCAGCCAGACCAGGATCAGGTTCGGCAGCCAGATGAGCAGGTCCGGGCGGTAGCCGGGGTGGCGGTCGAGCCAGCTCACCATCACGGTCAGGAAATAGTAGGCCAGCGCCAGCAGCACCGCCACCCCCAGGTTGGCGCTGGTCTCGCGGCGGGACACCTTGATGCCGAGCGGCACCCCGATGAGGGTGAAGGTGAGGACGGCGAGGGCGGTGGTGAACTTCTCCTGGATGGTCAGCGCCACCTTCATCTTGGCGCGCGCCAGGTCGCCGGCGCTGTCCTTCAGGGCGGTCTTCACCGCCTCCGGGCTGTGCAGCTCGGCGTAGGTCATCCAGTTCAGCTTCTTGCGGTCCGCGCTGTGGCCGAAGATGGCGGCGAGGGAGAGGCGGAAGGGCTCGGAGACCTCGAAGGTGGCGGCCGGCGGCGCCGCGGTGAAGTCTTCCGGCCGGCGCTCGTTCAGGTCGGTGGCCTGCCCGTTGGCCAGGGTGACCACCAGCTCGTCGGAGGCCTCGTCGAAGCTCATCCGCCCGGAGGCGGCGTGGACGGAGTGGATCACCCTCCGGTCGGAGTCGAGCTGCCAGGCCCAGAAGTCGCGCAGGACGCCGTTCTCCTTGTCGCCGATGTACAGCACCCAGCCGGGAAACTCGTTGATGAAGGTCTTGGGCACGATGAAGCCGATGGGGTTGGCGCGGAGGGACTCGGTCAGCTCGTGCTCGTAGCGGACCTTGGCCTTGGGCATCGACTCGAAGTTCACCCAGAGGGCGGCGGCGGCGCCCGCCGCCCCCAGCAGCAGCACCGGCCGCGCGATCCGCACCATGCTGATGCCGGCCGCGCGCATCGCGGTGATTTCGCTGTCCGAGGAGAGCCGGCCCAGGGTGAGCAGGACGCCGGTCAGCATGCCCAGGGGCAGCGCATAGGAGGCCACGTAGGGCGCGGTCATGAGCGTCAGCTCGGCGAAGGTCCCGAGCGAGAGCTGACCGGCCAGGACGTTGCCCACCAGGTCGCGGATGACGCTGCCCACCACCAGGATGAAGGTGAACATCAGCACCGCGGCCGCGCAGCTGAAGAACACGCTCTTGAGGATGTGCCGGTCGAGGAGGTTCACGCTCGGGGCGAAGCTAGGGGCGGCCCGGCGGCTAGCCGAGGACCAAATCCAGCTGCGGCCCGGCGCCCTCGTCGGCGCCGGGCGGCTCCAGGCAGCCGGGGCCCTCCTCGCCGACGCGGTTGACCCGCGTGCCCACCCGGACGGCGGAAAGGGCGGAGTCCGCCGGCGGCGCCATCAGGCCGGCGATCTTCCCCGGCGGCGCCGCCGGGTCGAGCCAGGCGGCCGCGGGCTCGGGGCCCAGGCTCAGGGGCATCCGGTGGTGGATCGGCTGCATCAGGCCGTTCGGCGCGGTGGTCACGACCGCGCAGCCCTCGAGCATCGTCCCGTCCGGCGTCCGCCACGCCTCCCACAGCCCGGCTAGGCAGAGGGGCCCGCCGCCGGCCGCCCGGAAGGCCCAGGGCAGCCGCGCCTTTCCCCGCGCCTCCCACTCGTAATAGCCGCTGGCGGGGATCAGGCAGCGCCGGCTCCGGAAGGCGTCGCGGAAGGCCGGCTTTTCGGCCAGCGTCTCGGACCGGGCGTTGACCAAGGGGGCGATGGACTGGCCGGGGCGGGACCAGGAGGGGAGGAAGCCCCAGCGCAGCGGCGCGGCCTCGTAGCCGGCCCGCCGCGGGACCGAGCGCACCGCGGGAAGGAGGGAGCCGGGGGCGATGTTGTACCGGGACGCGAACTCCGGCGGCACCTCCAGGCCGAACCGCTCGAAGATCTCCTTCAGGTGGTCCCGGAGGAGGAAAAAGCGGGTGCACATGCCGGAAAAGACGTATGGTTTGCGTCGGCACTTTGTCCAACGGATCCTGTCGCACCTTGGCCCTGATGGTCCCCTTCCGCCCCGTTTCCCGCCTCCTGGCCGCCGCGGCCTGCGCGCTGGCCCTGGCCTCGCTGCGTGCCGACGACGCCCCCGCGCCCGAGTCCGGCGACAACGACACCATGCCGCGGCGCACCCTGGCCCAGCTGATCGAGCGCCAGCAGGCGCTGCTCGACGACGCGTCCAAGCAGGGCGAGAGCCTCGACCAGGACGCGCTGCGCTCGCAGCTGCAGTCGATCTGCCACGAGTACGACCTGCTCCTGCACCAGGCGCCCAAGATGGCCGAGGCCTACGCGGATTACGGCTACCTCCTCCGGCAGGTCGGGATGCGCCAGGAGTCGGTCGGCCTCGAGCTCAAGGCCAACGAGCTCAATCCCAACATCCCGATGGTCAAAAACGAGATCGGGAACTACCTCGCCGAAACCGGCAAGCCGCTCGAGGCCGTCGGCTACTTCACGGCCGCGATCAAGCTGGCGCCCAACGAGCCCCTCTACCACTACCAGCTCGGCAAGCTCCTCCTCACCGCCCGCGACGAGTTCATCAAGAGCGGCAACTGGACCTCGGAATCGATCGACCGGACCATGCTCGACGCCTTCAGGCACGCCGCCGACCTCGCGCCCGACAACGTCACCTACACCCTGGCCTACGGCACGGTCTTCTACGACCTGCCCCATCCGGACTGGGCGGCCGCGCTCAAGTTCTGGGCCGAGAAGGAGGCGGGGTCCCAGAGCGCGATCGAGCGGCAGACCTACCAGCTGGAGGAGGCCAAGGTCTTCAGCCTGATGGGCCAGCCCGAGCGCGCCCGCAAGGTGCTCGACCTGGTCACCGAGAAGGACCTCCAGGGGCGCCGGCAGAAGCTGGTTGCGGAGCTCGACCAAACCGCGAAGAAGTGACGCCTCGTGGAAGGCGTCGACCTCGGCTACGTCCGCATCGGACTGTTCCAATTCCTCCTGACCCTCGGGAGCCTCGTGCTGCACGGCTGGATCCGGGCCTGGACGGCCGAGCGGCTGGGCGACCCGACGCCGCGCGCCACCGGGCGGGTGACCCTCAACCCGCTGGCGCACCTCGACCTGATCGGGACCGTGGTGATGCCGCTCTTCTGCCTCTTCGGGCTGAACGGGCTGGTGATCGGCTGGGCGAAGCCCGTGCTCACCACCCCGGTCGCCTTCCGCCGGCCCCGGGCCTACGACATCCTCTCGCTCCTCGCGGGGCCGGGGCTGCACTTCCTGATCGCGGCCGCCGCGGTCGTGGTCGGCGTGCAGCTGGTCAGGCCCGGCCGTCCCGATGAGCTCTTCGGCCCGCTCGCGGCGATCAACGCCGGCCTCGGCATCACCTGCCTCCTGCCGGTCCCGCCGCTCCCCGGCGGCGAGATCCTCCGCCGCGTGGTGAACATGAGCGACGCGACCTTCGCCCGCATCTCGCGCTGGAGCGGCCTGATCCTGATGCTGGCCCTCAACTTCGAGATCGTGGTCCGGGGCATGCTCCGGTTCGTCGCGGTGGCGTACTGGCCCTACCTTCAGCTCTGCCGGGCGCTGAAGCCGGCGGCGGTCCCCCTCCTCTTCGGCTGATGGCCCGCCCGCGCGCAGCCGATCCGCTGGCGGGGGCTCCCGGCCCGGCCCCCCTGGGCCGCTGGCTGCGCTTCGCCGAGGGCGCCTACGCCCGCAGCGGGGCGGCCTTCGGGCAGGTCGCCACCTCGGCCCACGACGAGGCGCTCTACCTGCTGCTGCACGCCCTGGGCCTTCCGCTCGACAGCGGCCCCGAGGCGCTGGAGCGGGAGCTGACGGCGGCCGAGGCCGGGCGGGCGGAGGCGCTGCTGCGGCGCCGCCTGGTGGACCGCATCCCCGCCGCCTACCTCACCCGGGAGGCCTGGCTGGGCGAGCACCGCTTCCACGTCGACGAGCGGGTGATCATCCCCCGGAGCTATTTCCTGGAGATCATCCCCCGCCTGCGCGGCCATCCGCGGCGGATCGCGGACGTCTGCACCGGCTCGGGCTGCCTCGCCATCCTGCTGGCGCACCGCTTCCCCCGGGCGGAGGTCGACGCCGTCGATCTCTCCCCGGACGCGCTGGCGGTGGCGGCGATCAACGTGCGGGAGCACGGGGTGGCCGGGCGGGTGCGCCTCCGCCGCGGCGACGTCTTCGCCGGCGTGCCCCCCGCCGCCTACGACCTGATCGTGAGCAACCCGCCCTACGAGCCGAGCGCCCTGATGGCGGGGCTGCCGGAGGAGTTCAGGAAGGAGCCGCGGATGGCGCTGGACGGCGGCCGGGACGGCCTCGACGTCATCCGCCGCCTGCTGGCGCAGGCCCGGGACCGGCTGGCCCCGGGCGGGCGGGTGCTGATCGAGGTCGGCGGCCTGCGGCCGGCGATGGACCGGGAGTTCGCGGCGCTGCGGCCGCGCTGGCTCCAGACCGCCGACGGCGCCAACTGCGTCTGCGAGATCCGCGGCGAGCGGCTGGGCTAGTTCAGGTCCAAGGCCAGCTCGGTCGACCCGTCGTCGGGGATGTCGGCGGTGAAATTCAGGTAAGCCGCGACCGGCTTTCCCTTTTGCCGGGGCGGGGTGAACCGCCACTGGCGGATGCAGTCCTCGACCGCTTTTTTAAACCGCGGTTCGTTGCCGCCGAGGGCTACGGCCGAATGCAGGCTGCCGTCGGGATTGATCTCGAAGAAGCCGTTCACCCGTCCGCGGAAGCCCGAGCCTCGGAGCGCGCCGGGATAGACGAAGGGCGCGCGGCGCACGACGAGAGGAACCGCGTCGAGGGCGCTGGCCGGGATATTCGAGAACAGCAGGTAGTCGCCTGTGAACATGCCGCCGACCGGCGCGCCGTCGGCGAAGGAAGCCGCGATGTCGGCTGCGTCCGGGGGCGGCTCGTGCAGGAGCGCGGCCACCGCCGGATTGTCCCGCTCGGCGTGCGCCCGGTCCCAGGCCACGATGGTCCCGTCGGGGAGCGGGCGATGGGCCCGGCCGCCGGCGGGAAGCCCGGCCGTGGTGAAGCCCATCTCCACGAAGTAGGGGATTCCGTCGACCGCGAACCGGAATCCGTTGGCCGCATTCCGGCTGAAGACGGCGCCCCCCGCCCGCTTTCCAGCCGGATCGTACGCGATGAAGTTGAAATCGGGCCAGCCGAGGTAGCCCGCTGGCCGGGGTTGCGGCCAGGCATAGCGGATCCAGAGGGAGAGCCGGAAAGCCGGGAACCGCAGGATGCCCCGGTCGAAGCGGACGGGCGCCCCATATTGCGCGGATTGGGTGGACGCGTCCGCCGGAAGCCGCTCGAACGGGACACGGCGGACGGAACCGATCAGCGCCCCTTCGGCAGAGGCGCCGGCGGGGCGATCCGGGAGCAGCCGGTCGAACCCGTCGAATTTTGGAATCCATCTTCCGTCGTCATAGGCGTTCGCCACGGAATTGCGGGCGTCCGGATCGACCTGCTCATGGCCCCAGATAGGCGCAAGGGCGGGATTGCCCGCCTCGGCGCTCGCCTGGTCCCAGAGTACGATCTGCCCTTCGGGCAGCGGATGGGCTCGGCCGCCGCCGGCGGTGGTCCGGAACATCTCGGCGACATAGATCCGTCCCCCGACGTCGACCCGCCGGGCGTTGACGCGGTGCTCGGAGGAGAATTCGAAGTCGCTGCCGGCGAGCCGGGTGCCCCGGGGGCGGGCGTTCAGGACGCAGACCTCCCACTCCGGAGGCCCGGAAAGAAGCGGGTAGCGCTCCCGGCGCACCCAGCGGACGGTGACATCCGGATAGTCGAGGGAGCCCTGCTCGAAGGCTGCCGGAACCCCGTAGCGGCAGGGGATCGACGGCGCGGGGCCGGCGGCCCGGGCCGCGGCGAGCTGGCAAAGAAGCGCCGCGCAGGCGAGGAGCGGAGCTTTCATCCGGAGGTAAAGGCGTGGGGCCGCGCCTTTCTTAGGCGGCGATCCTAGCGGGTGAGGTCGTAGAGCGCATAGCCCGCGAAGAGATTGGGCCAGAAGAGGCAGCGGCTGCGCCAGTCGCCCAGCAGGTGCACCCGCCGGGCGATCCGGATCCCCTGGCTGGCGCAGAATTCCTCGAAGTCGGCCACGGTCAGGTTGTTGGCGGGCCGGCTCTCGTGCCAGGCGGTGGTGTAGACCGCGTTGCGCAGCTTCCGGCCGAGCAGCAGGGCGTAGAGGCGGTTCTTCCAGAAGCCGTGGTTGACGAATCCGACCGTGACGGAGCGTCCGGCGCGCAGCGCCTCGAGGATGACGGCGGCGGGCTCCGCCAGCTCGTGCACGGTCCGCGAGCAGATCACCCGGTCGAAATGCCCGTCGGGGAAGGAGCGCAGGAACCCGAGCATGTCGCCCTGGTAGGCGGTGACGCCGCGGCGGACGCAGGCGCTGATCTGGTCGATGTCGCGGTCCACCCCCACGCCGGAGACGTGCTTCTGCTGCGCCAGGTAGTCGAGCAGGGCCCCCGGGCCGCAGCCCAGGTCGCAGACGCGGGTGCGGGGCTCGACCCATTCGCCGATCACCTGCATGTCGATGGTGCGCCGCTCGACGCGTTTGCCGGGGGCGCTCATATCGCGAAGTCGAAGGCGACCGACTCCCGCTCGAGGAAGCCGCGCACCAGGCCGTAGAGCTCCTCGCTCTCCAGCAGGAAGGAGTCATGGCCCAGGTCGGTGGCGAGCTCGGCGTAGCTGGCCCGCTTGCCCGCGCGCAGCAGCGCCAGGGCGATGCGCCGGTTCTGCTCCGGCGGGAAGAGCCAGTCGCTGGTGAACCCGATGCAGAGCGTCTCGGCCTGCACCGGCGCGACCGCCTTCTCCACCGAGCCGTAGGCCTGCGCCAGGTCGAACTGGTCGAGGGCCCGGGTGATGTAGAGGTAGGAATTGGCGTCGAAGCGGTTGATGAAGCTCTGGGCCTGGTGCCGCAGGTAGCCCTCCACCTCGAACTGGGTGTCGAAGGTGTAGGAGTCCGCCGCGGCGCTCTCCTTCTTCCGCCGTCCGAACTTCCGGTCCATCGAGGCGTCGCTGACGTAGGTGATGTGCGCCATCATCCGGGCGATGGCCAGCCCGACGCGGGGGCCGCCGTCCCGCGGGTAGTCGCCCTGGTGCCAGGCGGGGTCCTGCATGATGGCCTGCCGGCCGACCTCGTTGAAGGCGATGGCCTGCGCGCTTTCCCGCGCGGTCGTGGCCATGGCCACGACCCGGCGGATGAGCTGGGGGAATTCGATGGCGAAGAGCAGCGCGGTCATGCCGCCCATCGATCCTCCGATCGCGGCGTGGACCTCGGAGACGCCGAGGTGGTCGAGCAGGAGCTTCTGCGCCCGCACCATGTCGAGGATGGTGACGAAGGGGAAGCTGATGCCGTAGGGCCGGCCGGTGGCGGGGTTGGTCGAGGAGGGGCCGGTCGAGCCCTGGCAGCCGCCGAGGACATTGGCGGAAATGACGTAGAAGCGCCGGGTGTCGACCGCCTTGCCCGGCCCGATCAGGTTGTTCCACCAGCCGGGCTTGTGGTCGTCCGGGCTGTGCCAGCCGGCGCAGTGGTGGTCGCCGCTGAGCGCGTGGCAGATCAGGACGGCGTTGTCCCGCGTGGCGTTCAGCTCGCCGTAGGTCTCGTAGCGGAGGGTGAAGCCGGGCAGCACCTGGCCGTTCTTGAAGGCGAAGGGCTGGGGATGGACGAAGTCATGCGGCTGCACCAGGCCCACGTCGCCCGGCGCCAGATGGCGGGGCGTCGTCCCGGGGGAGGGCGGCGGGGCGTCGTCGGTCATGCCGGCCCAGGCAACCAAACGGCCGCCGCCGAGGCAAGGGCGCGGAGCGCCTATGACGCGCAGGGGCCCCGGGGGGCTACTCCTGCGCCGCGGCGGCGCTGACCTCATCCGACATCTCCTCGTTGGAGAAGACCTGCTGCACGTCGTCATGCTCCTCCAGGGCGTCGGTCAGCTTGAGCAGGGTGCGGGCCGCGTTCACGTCGGTCACCGGCACGGTGCTGGTCGGGATGTAGGCGATTTCCGCGGAGTCGGGCTTGATCCCCTTCTGCTCCAGGGCGTGCGCGACCTTGTCGAAGGCGTGGACGTTGCACCGCACCTCGAAGCCGTCCTCGGTGGCGATGACGTCGTCCGCCCCGGCCTCGAGCGCGATCTCCATCAGGGCGTCCTCGCTCGTCTTGTCCTTGGCGACGAGGAACTGCCCGGCGTGGAGGAACTGGAAGGCGACCGCGCCGGTGCCGGCGAGGTTGCCCGCGAACTTGGTGAAGATGCTGCGCACGTCCGCCGCCGCCCGGTTCTTGTTGTCGGTCGTGACCTTGACGATCATGGCGACGCCGCCCGGGCCGTAGCCCTCGTAGGTGATCTCCTCGAAGACCACGCCGGGCAGCTCGCCGGTGCCCTTCTTGATCGCCCGCTCGATGTTGTCGGCGGGCATGTTGGCGTCGCGCGCCTTCATCAGCACCGTGCGCAGGCGCGGGTTCATCGCCGGGTCGCCGCCGGCGCGGGCGGCGATGGTGATGTCCCGGGAGAGGCGGCCGAAGACCTTGCTCCGGCGGGGATCCTTGACGGCCTTGATCCGCTTGACCTTGGCCCATTTGCTGTGTCCGGCCATGGATTACTTCCTTCTGGGGGTTACGTTCTTGGTCCGCTTGCCCGTGGCGCTGTCGGTCGCGGCCTTGCTGTTGGCCGGGTCGCCGTCGTCCTTGCGGCTGTTGACGAACAGCTGCTGCACGATGGCGATCACCGCGTTGGTGGTCGAGTAGAGGGACAGGGCGCAGGAGTAGCGGTAGTAGATGAACAGCGTCAGCAGCGGCATGAACTTCATCATCGTCGCCTGCGACCCGGTCGCGTTCGGCTGGGGCGTGATCTGCATCTGCAGGAAGTTCACCGCCACGAAGAGCAGGGGCAGGACGCGGATGGGGAAGCCGAAGATGTGGCCGACGGTGTCGGTGTTGGAGAGGTCGTGCACCCACCAGATCCAGGGCGCGAAGCGCAGCTCGGCCGAGCCCATCAGCATGTAGTAGAAGCCGAAGAAGAAGGGCAGGGGCAGCAGCATCGGGATGCAGCCGCCGGCCGGGTTCACCTTGTGCTCCTTGTAGAGATCGATCGTGGCCTGCTGGAGCTTCTGGGGGTTGTCCTTGTACTTCTCCTTCAGCGCGCTCATCAGCGGCGCGATCTTCTGCATCCGCCGGCTGGAGCGCGCGGACATCAGGGTGAGGGGCATGAACACCAGCCGCAGGGTCAGGGTGGTGAGGATGATGGAGAAGCCCCAGTTCGGGACGAAATTGTGGATGAACACCATCAGCCGGAGCAGGATTTCGCTGGCCCAGCCGGTGAACTTGCCGAACTGCAGCACCCCGTCCTGGCCCGCCTTGAAGACGTCCATGTTGGACAGGCGCTTGTACTCGTTCGGCCCGACGTAGAGCTCGCCGCCGAGGCGGTAGTCGCCGCCGGCCGGGACGGCCGGGACGATGACCTGGGCCGCGCCCGAGAGCCCGAAGGAATTGGGGTCGGACTCGGGCAGCTCGCTGGGCAGCTTGACCCGGCGGGTCACGAGGCCGGCGCCCGGCTGGTCGGGGGTGAAGATCGAGGAGAAGAACTGGTTCTTGACCACGGCCCAGGCGAAGGAGCCGCTGGTGGTGATGGACGGGGTCGCCCCGTGCGCCCCCAGGCCCAGCCCGAGCAGGCCGGAGCTGGGCTCGAGCTGGTAGCGGCCGACGAAGTCCTGCTTGGAGTTGAGCGAGGTGCCCGTCGCCAGCATCCGGCCGAAGTCCACCGGGCTGGCCGGCTCGGCGGTGCCGAGGGCCAGCTCGACCTGCAGCGGGGAGGAGGCCTTGCCGGAGCGGTTGTGGAAGGTGGTCTCGCAGCGCAGGAGGTAGGGGTCCGTGTTCTTCCCCTGGTCGGGGGAGAGCACGTAGCGCCGCGTCACCTCCCAGGTCTCGTCCAGCACCGCGCGGTACACGACCTCCGTCGCCGACTGCGAGACGAGCTGGTAATGGGCGTTCCGGTCGAGCCCGCCCCAGCCGACGAAGCCCAGGATCGGGTCGACGTGGTGGTTGTTGAAGAGGGCCGGGTCGGTCTTGTCCGTCAGGCTGAACTGGTACTTCTTGAGCGCGACCTGGTCGATGGCCCCCCCGAAGTCGGTGAAGCTCACCCGGAGGTAGCTGTTCTCGAGGGTGGTGATCTTCTGGCCGGGATGCTCCGGGACGACCTGCTCGAATTCCTCCGCGGGCGCGGTGGAGACGGGAGCGGCGGCCGGGGCCGCGCTGGCGGCCGCTGCCGGGGCCGGGGCGGCGGCGGTGCCGGAAGGCGCCGGGGTCGTGGCGGTGCTGGCGGCGGCGGCGGCCTGCGGAGTGGGAGGCGCCGGGACCGGCTTGGTCTGTTTGGCGGCCCACCACATCGACGCGAGCGCGGCGATCACGAAGAGGGTGCCGATGAGGGTGTTTTTCTTGTCCACGAAGTTTTCAGCTCACGCGCAGGCACCGCGGCGCCCGGCGGGGAGGGCAGGGATCCAGGCCGCCCGCCTGGAAGGGATGGCAGCGCGCCAGCCGCCGCGCGGCGAGCAGGGTGCCGACGAGGGCGCCGTGGGCCTCCAGGGCCTCGGCGGCGTACTCCGAGCAGGTCGGGACGAAGCGGCAGCCCCCGCCGCCCCCGAAGGCTGCGCCCAGGGTGGGCGAGGCGACCTTCCGGTAGAGGCGGACGAGGCCGAGCAGCGCGCGGGCCGGAAGCTGGGGAGTCCCTCCGCTCATGCGATGCGGCCGCAGGCTTCGACGAACGTGCGCTCCAGCTCCGCGAAGGCTCGGCGGTTCACCGCCGAGCGGGCCACCACCAACAGGTCGAATCCGGCGGGGACCTGGGACTGGTGCTTGCGGTACACCTCGCGCAGCCGGCGCTTGGCCCGGTTGCGCTGGACGGCGGGCCCCACCGCCGCGATCGAGGCGACCGCCGCCATGCGGCTGCCGGCGGCGGGCGGCTGGTCCGGCCCCCGCCGGCGCGCCCAGACCACGAAGGAGCGGCAGTCCAGGCGGTTACCCTCCTCGCGGACCAAACGGATATCCCCCTGGCGGCGGAGGTGTTGCTCAGGGCGAAAGCGCATGAAAGGGGGCGCTCCGGCGCGCGGCCGGAAGGCTCAGACGACGGTCAGGCGCTTGCGGCCCTTGCGGCGGCGGAGCGCCAGGACCTTGCGGCCGCCCCGGGTGGCCATACGGGCGCGGAAGCCGATCTTGCGGGCGCGTTTCTTGCGGTGCGGACGAAAGGTAGGTTGCATGGGATTTGACCGTTAAAGAGTTAACCAAATGCCCTATTTCGGGGGAGGGTGTCAAGCGGGGGAGTTTGGAGGCACTG
>DASZWO010000046.1:0-80066 GCA_035546595.1 Opitutaceae bacterium | reverse complement strand
CGGCGGCGGCGGGATCCGCCGCCTCGGCCGCCCGCAGCCGGGCGATGAAGGTCGCGCCCTGCCCTGCTTCGCTGACCACCTCGAGTCCGCCGCCCATCAGCTCGCAGAGCCGGCGTGAAATCACCAGCCCCAGCCCCGTTCCGCCGTAGCGCCGCGTGATCGAGGAGTCCGCCTGGCGGAAGGGCTGGAACAGCCGCTCGGCCTGCTCGGGCGTCATCCCGATGCCCGTGTCGCGGACCGCGATCTCCAGGTCCCACCCTTTCGGGCCGGCGGCCGCCGCGCCCACCCGCACCTCGACCGTTCCCCGCTCGGTGAACTTCACCGCGTTGGAGACCAGGTTGGAAAGGACCTGCCCGACGCGGGTCGGATCGCCGAGCACCGCGCGCGGGACGTCGGCGCCGATCTCCCAGGTCAGCGCCAGGCCCTTCTTCGCCGCCTCCGGCCCGAAAAGCCGCGCCGCCTGCTCGGCGACGCTCCGCGGATTGAAGGCGACCCGATCCAGCTCGACGTAGCCCGCCTCGATCTTCGAAAAATCCAGGATGTCGTTGAGCAGGGCGAGGAGCGTCCGGCCGCTGACCAGGATCGCGCCGACCCACTCAGTCTGGTCGGGGTCGAGGCGGGTGTCCTTCAGCAGGTTGGCGAAGCCCAGCACGCCGTTCATCGGCGTCCGGATCTCGTGGCTCATCGTGGCGAGGAAGTTGGACTTCGCCCGGTCCGCGATTTCCGCCCTCTCCTTGGCCCGCACCAGCTCGCGGGTGCGCAGCTCGATCTCCTTCTCCAGCCCGGCGCGGTGCCGGCGCAGCTGCTCCAGGGTGATGCCCGCGAACTGGCCCGGGATCCCCAGGGAGAAGGCGAAGATGCCCATGTTGAAGATCGGCATGAAGTCCGGCCCGTTCGGCGCGGCGAAGGGCCCGAGGCCATGCTTCGTGGCGAGCAGCCCGTAGACCAGGACGGTGAGGATCAGCAGCGCCACCCCCCGGCTGCCGCAGACGATGCCCGCCATCAGGGCCAAGGGGATCGTGAGGTAGACCGCGAGGTTGGAGTAGCGGAAGCAGAGGAAGCAGATTCCGAGGGCGAGCAGCAGGTTGAGCAGATGGGCCCCGGCGAGCCGGGCCGGCGAACGCACCAGCCCGCCCGGCCGCGGCGCGAGCACCAGCGGCACGACCAGGAAGACCCCCAGCGCGTCCGAGACCGTCGTGATGCCCGAACGCACGAGGAACCCTCCCACCGTCAGGCCGATTCCCACCCGGCCTCCGGCCGCGACGATGATCGCCATCACCAGCCAGCCCGAGACCAGCGCGGGGGCCAGGGCCACCCCGAAGGCGAACTTCAGGTAGGACCATCCGTCCTCGAAGGGCGGTCCCTTCAGCCAGGCCTTCCAAACCAGGCAGCCCAGGGCGGGCGCCAGCGTGTTGACGGCGCAGAGCGCCGAACCGTAGGGTCGGAAGACAAAGAACGGGTAGTGGTTGGCCGCGGCCATCACCGTCCAGTTCGCCAGCCAGATGGTGGGGAGCGCCCACCAGCCCGGCCGCCGCAGCAGCCCGATGAGGGCGATGCCGCCCGGAAACCAGATCGCGGTCAGGTGGGTGGGCGGCAGCGAGACCAGCCGCATGGCCACGAAGGCCGAGCCCACGATGAGGCCGAAGAGAAGGGCGTGCTCCGCCGCCGCCCGGGGAAGGGCGCGGAGCTTCAGGCCGGAGGCTGCGGATGATGCTTCGGGAATGGCCTCAACGTTGCTCCGGCCCGGCGCCCCGGCAATCGCGCTCTTGCCGCCCAGTCCGGCGGGCGGGCGGCGGCGACCCGCCCGGGTCCGCCCGGGGGAAACCCATCGTTTATAATTATCAAAAAAACTCGCAACCGAGGCGGATTTGCCGCGACTTGCCTTTGCCCGCCATGCCGCGCCTTTCCTCGCTGCCCGCCCGCCTCGCCCTCTCCCTGCTATCCGCGGCCGCCCTCCGCGCCGCCGCGCCGGACTATTCCTCGCTCTGCGCCGGCCTCGGCCGGAACCCCCCGCCCCACCCCTACCTGGTCTTCGATGACGCGGACAAGGCCCGCCTCCAGCGGGAGATCCGGACCGACCAGGCCTCCCGCGAGACCTTCGAGCGCCTCCGGCTGGAGGGCCTGCGTTATCTCAACGCCACCGAGGAGCCGGCCGCCCCGCCCCGGCCGGTTCACAGCCGCTATGTCGGGTCCGACGACTATCTCGCTTACATGGAGCGGCATGCCAACGCGGCCCTCACCCTGGCCTTTCTCTTCCAGATGACAGGGGACGCCCGCTTCGCCGAGAAATCCTTCGAGCATGCCGACCGGCTCTGCGCGCTGGACTCCTGGGTCCAGAGCCCCCATCGCTTCGACGTGATCTACGGCCGGGTCTGGCCCTGGGGGGCCAAGGACGACCAGGTCGTCTTCACGTACGACATCACTTCGGCCTCGATGTCGCGCGACCTCGCCCTGGTGTACGACTGGATCTACCCGGCCATGACGAAGGCGCAGCGGGACCGGATCCGCAGCGGCCTGCTGGAGAAGGCCATCACCCGGGTGCGGGGCAGCTACGATTACTTCTGGTGGAACACCGCCTCCCGCTGCAATTGGTCGGCGATCTGCCATTCCGGCCTGGGAATCGCCGCGCTCGCGCTCCTGCACGAGGACCCCGGGCTGACCGACGTGATCGCCCATTCCTGCCGGGGCATCTCCGATCTTCTCGACCAGGTCGGCCCGGACGGCGGCTGGGGGGAGGGCCGCGGCTACTGGGCCTACGGCATGGGGGAAAGCGTCGCGTTCATGGAGGCGATCCGCCGGGCGACGCAGGGGAAGGTCGATTTCTTCAGGCACCGCGCCCTCTACCCCCATCCGGTGGATTTCGCGCTCTACGGCCTGGGGGCGGGCTTCGGCGACGGAACCGGCCTGGCCGTGGGCAATTCCTACCTCATCAACAAGCTCGTCGCCGAGAGCGGGGATCCGCGCGCCGCCTGGTACGACCAGGCCTACGTGCGCCATGAAAGCACGGTCTTCGACCTCATCTGGCCGGTGCCGGCGGTGGCCCCCGAGCGCCCCAGCGAGGGCTCCAGGCTTTTCCGCGGCATAAACTGGGCGGTCCTGCGGAAGGACTTCACGCCCGGCAGCGCCGAGGTGGCCTGCAAGGCGGGGTTCAACAACGATCCCCACCACGGACACCTCGACTGCGGCACCTTCAGCCTCACCTGGCACAACGTCAACTTCATCGGGGAGCTCCCCCGCAGCCCCTACGACGAGACCTATTTCGGGGCGCTGCGGTGGGAGCACGCAGAGGCGGAAACCGAGTCGCACAATGTGGTGCTGGTGAATGGGGAGGAGCAGATCTGCGCCAAGGAGAAGGACCAGCCGTGGAAGAGCGGCGTCGGCGGCCCGATCACCCAGTACCATGCGGACGCGAACTGGGCCTACCTCGAGATGGATCCCACCCACGCCTATCCCGGGAAGGATCTGAAGCTCTGGCACCGCTGGGTGGTCCTGGATGGGAAGAACCGGGTCGTGGTGCTGGACCGCATCGATTCCGCGCCCGGAGCGCGGATCGAGGTCCGCTTCCATCCCAACGTGCCCTTCGAGCTGACCGGGGACAGGGCGGTGCTCCATGGCGCCGCCGGCTCGCCCGCCCCCCGGCGGGGGCAGGTCCGCAATTCGGGCACCGGGGAGCGGGTCGATCCCTTCCGGCCCGATTTCGCCCGGGGCGAGACCTCGGATCTGGTCATGCTCCAGGCGGCGAACGGCGAATCGGCGCTCACCCAAGGCCGGCAGGCGGTGGTGCCGATGACCGAGGAGGACCAGGCCTCCTGGGCGCCCTACTACAGCACGTCGCTCCCGGCGCCCGCCGGCGGAACGACGTGGGTCGCGTCCATCTTCGGGCCGGACGGCGCGGAGGCCCCGCGCAGCGCGCGCCTCGAGTCCGTCGCGGGCGGAACCGAGCGGGTCCAATGCGAATTCGGCACGGAACGGTTCAGCCTGACGTTCTCGGAATCGGCCGTGATCCGACGCTAAGGGCACCCCGTGAACCGCCGCGAATTCCTCCAACGCTCCGCCGTCGGGGGCGCGGCCCTGGGCCTGGGCCGGGCCGCCGCCGCCGCGACGCCTCCGGCCAGCCGGGGCGCGGGCGGCCGCCCCGTCCTGATGAAGGTCGGCCACCAGCACGACCATGCCGCCGAAACCCTCCGCCACCTCGCGGCCCTGGGCGTGAACCATATCTGCAGCGGGCTGCCCTCGGAGACGTTCGACGAGGCGTGGTCGGTCGGGGGCCTCACCCGCCTGCGCCGGCATGTCGAGTCATTCGGGGTGCGCCTCGAGGCGGTGCCGCTGCCGATGAGCTCGCACCCGATCGAGACGGTCGAATTCCCGGACATCCTGCTGGGCAGGGATCCGCAGCGGGAGCGGGAGATCGACTGGGTCTGCCAGATGATCCGCAATTGCGGCCGGGCGGGCATCCCGATGGTGAAGTACAACCTGACGATGCTCGGGGTGGTCCGAACCGGGCGGGTGCCGGGCCGCGGGGGCGCGAGCTACAGTTCCTTCGACTACCGCCAGGCGAGGGCCGGCGGCCTGACCGCGGCGGGTCCGGTCAGCGCGGAGGTCTATTGGGACCGGATCGAGCATTTCCTCCGGCGCGTGGTGCCGGCGGCGGAGGAGGCGAGGGTCAAGATCGCCCTCCATCCCAACGACCCCGGCCTGCCGGCGGACCGGCCCTATGAGGGGGTCTGGGCCGTCCTCAGCAACGTGGCAGGCCTGCAGCGCTTCGTGCAGACCGTCCCCAGCGACTACCACGGGCTCAACTTCTGCCAGGGCACCGTCGCCGAAATGCTCGCGAACCCCGGCGAGGAGCTCTATGACGTGATCCGATGGTTCGGGCAGAGGAAGAAGATCTTCAACGTCCATTTCCGGAACATCGCCGGCCGGATGGGGCGTTTCAGCGAGACGTTTCCCGACAACGGCGACGTGGACATGCCCCGGGCGCTCCGCGCCTATCGGGAGGTGGGCTTCGACGGCATGGTCATGCCGGACCACGTCCCGCGGGTCCAAGGCGACGATCCGAACCAGCTGCGGGCCTTTTCCTTCTGCTTCGGGTACATCCGGGCCCTCCTCCAGGCGCAGCCGCCTCCGGGGGACGCCGGTGCTTGAAAACGGCCCGCCGCCCGTCAGTCTCGCCTTCCCGTGACGACGCCCCACCCCCTTTCGCGGCGCGATTTCGTGCGCCTGATGTCGGCGGGGGCGGCCGTCGCGGCCGCCGGCATGCCCGCTGACGCGAGCGCGGAAGCCCCGGCCGCCCGGCCGGGAAGGCCCCTGGGGGTCGCCCTCCTCGGGCTGGGCAACTACGCCGAGACCGAGCTGGCGCCCTCGCTCCAGGAAACCCGGTTCTGCCGCCTCGCCGGGCTGGTCAGCGGCCATCCCGAGAAGGCCGCCCGGTGGGCGCGGCAGTACGGCGTTCCGGCGAAGAACATCTACAACTACGAGAACTTCGACCGGATCGCCCGGAACCCGGACATCGACATCGTCTACGTGGTCACCCCGCCCGCCCTGCACCGCGAGTACGTCGTCCGCGCGGCCAAGGCGGGCAAGCACGTGATCTCTGAGAAGCCGCTCGCGACCTCGGTGGCGGACTGCGACGCGATGATCGCGGCCTGCCGCGACGCCGGGGTGCGCTTCTCCGTCGGCTACCGCCTCTTCTTCGATCCGTACCACGCGGAGCTCCGCCGGCTGGCCAAGGACGGCGACTACGGCCCGCTCAACCGGATGTCGGGAAAATTCTGCTTCGTCGCCCCCGGCTGGATCTGGCGGATCGACAAGCGGCTGGCCGGCGGCGGGCCGATGATGGACCTGGGCATCTACCTCATCCAGGCCAGCTGCATGGCGCAGAACGGCGCCACGCCCGTCGCGGTGACGGCCCGGGAGCTGCCGAAGAAGAATCCGAAGCTGTTCACCGAGGTCGAGGAGACGATGTGGTTCGGCCTGGAATTCGCCGGCGGCGGGCGGTTCGAGGGCCTGACCAGCTTCAACCGGGGCGGGAACGACTACGAGGCCGCCGGCCCGGGGGGCTGGATCAAGTTCCAGTCGGCGTTCAGCTACCGCGGCATCGCCTGCGAGACCAGCGACCGCGGCGCCCTGCGCTTCCCCACCCCGGTGCACCAGCAGGCCCGCCAGATGGATGACTTCGCCCAGTGCGTCCTGACCGGCCGGGCGACGCCCGTGCCCGGCGAGATGGGGCGGCGGGACATCCGCATCATCTCGGCGATCTATGAGGCGGCGCGCACCGGCCAGCGGGTGCCGCTCTAGCGCCGCATCACGAGCTTCTCCGGGACGGAGGAGGGCTGGATCAGGTCCCACTTGTTGCCGTAGAGGTCCTCGAAGACCGCCACCCGGCCGTAGGGCTCGTTCCGCGGCTCCTCCCGGAACCTCACTCCCCACGCCTTCATCCGGGCGTAGTCGCGGACGAGGTCGTCGGTGTGCAGGAAGAAGCAGACCCTCCCGCCGGCCTGGCATCCGACCGCCTTGCGCTCCTCCTCGTTCTTGGCTTTGGCCAGCAGCAGGCCGCACTCGTTCGCGCCGGGAGGGCGCACCAGGACCCAGCGCTTGCCCGCGGTCTGCGGGGCGTCCTCCGCGATCTCGAAGCCCAGGGCCTGGGTGTAGTAGGCGATGGCCTCATCGTAGTCGCGGACCATGATCGTGACGGCGGAGACGAACTGCTTCATGGGCGAGGCCATCAAGGGGCGGCGCGGCGACGAAGGCGAGGCGGAGATGCTGGGGTTTATCCCCTAGTATCCAGAAATAGAATCTGCCAGCATCCGGGGCGTGAGAGCCCTGTCCCTCGCCCTCGCCTGCCTGGCCCTCGGCGCCGCCGCCCGCGCGCAGACCGAGACCGTGGGGATGCCGACGCCCGGCGCCGGCCCCAGCCCGAGGCCGGAGGTCGACGTGCGGGACCGCTATGCGCCGCCGCCGGGCGTGGCTCAGCTCCGCGCCGGCAAGTTCCAGCCCGGAGGTGCGGGCGGCGCGCTTTCGCTGCCTCTGGTCGAGGTGATGGGGTTCCGGATCGGCCAGGGCCCGGACAACCTGCCCTTCGCCGTCGAGATGTTCACCGCCGAGCGCCTGGCGGCCTATCCCGCGCCGACCCTCGACGCCGTGCTCCGGGAGGACCCTTCCTTCAGCCTCTTCCGGCGGACCACCAGCCTGACCTCGAACCCGACCTCCCAGGGAGTCTCCCTCCGCGAAATCGGCCCCAGCGGCGCCAGCCGGTCCCTCGTCCTGCTCGATGGCGTGCCGCTCAACGATCCCTTCGGCGGCTGGGTGGTGTGGAGCGAGGTGCCGCGGCTGTCCCTGCGCGAGGTGGCGGTGGCGCACGGCGGCGGCTCGGGCATCTGGGGCAATTCGGCCCTGGCCGGCTCGATCAGCCTGATCGAGCTCGAGCCCCCGGCGGGCCGCGGCCGGGCCCAGCTCGAGGCGGGGGCGTCCAACACCTTCACCGCCGAGACCGCGCTGGCGGCGCCGGCGGGCAGGGGCGAGATCAGCTTCGACGGGCGCGACTTCGCCACCCAGGGGTTCTACAACCTGGCCGCGGGCGACCGCGGCCCGGTGGACCGGCCGCTGCGGTCGGACCACCGGCTCGGGCAGCTCCGGCTCGACGAGCCGGTCGGCTCCAATCTCGAGGTCATGGCCACCGCGCGGCTGTTCGACGAGGCCCGGGGCAACGGCACGGTCCTGCAGCAGAACGCCACCCACCAGGCCACCGCCGCGGTCACGATCGCCGGCACCCCCGCCGGGTTCGATTGGGAGGCGACCGCCTACGTCGAGCGGGAGAGCTTTTCGGCGTTCTTCTCCTCGGTCAACCCGGCCCGCACCGCCGAGACCCCGGCCAACGACCAGTTCGACGTGCCGGCGACGGCGGCCGGCGGCTCGTTCGGGATCCAGTGGAACTCCAGCGCGAGGCACGCCACCTCCGTCGGCGTCGACGCCCGCCAGGTGGAGGGCGAGACCCGGGAGGATTTCTCCTTCTCCAACGGCGCCTTCACCGGCGTCCGCTTCGCCGGCGGAGCCCAGGATTTCGCGGGGGCGTTCATCCATCATGACCGGGAGCTCCTGCCGGGGCTGCGGCTCTCCGGCGACCTCCGGCTCGACCAGTGGGAAAACCGGGACGGCCATGACCGCGAGTACAAGCTCGCCACCGGGGCGCCCACCCAGCTTTTGCGCTTTCCGGCGCGCTCCGGCGCCGAGCTCGATCCGAACCTCGGGCTGGTCTGGAAGCCGGCCAAGGGCTGGAGCGTAAAAACCTCGGCCTACCGCGGCTTCCGGCTGCCGACCCTGAACGAGTACTATCGGCCCTTCCGCGTCGGCACGGTCACCACCAATGCCAATCCCAACCTGGCGGTGGAGCACCTCTACGGCGGAGAGCTCGGCGCCGGCTACCAGGCCGGCGCCGTGAGCCTCCAGCTGACGGGCTTCGCCGACATCCTCTATGACGCGGTGGGCACCGTCACCCTCTCCTCGAGCCCGAGCGCGACCACGGTCCAGCGCCAGAACCTCGGCGCCGTGCGCACGCGCGGCGCGGAGGCAGCGGCGACGTGGACTCCGGCCCAGGCCTTTCGCCTCCGGCTCGGCTATCTCTACGATGAGTCGATCGTCGCCCGGGCGCGGCAGGAGCCCGCCGTGGTCGGCCTGCGCCTCCCCGAGACCCCGCGGGGCGTCTTCACCGCCGGCGCCGACTGGGACGGACCCTGCGGCGTGAAGGCCGCCGCCCGCCTGCGCTGGATCGGGATGCAGTTCGACGACGACCAGAACACCCTCCGGCTGCCCGCCGCCACCCTGGTCGGCCTCGAGCTGTCGCGGGCGTTCAGCAAGAGCCTCGAGGCGTACCTGGCGCTCGACAACGCCTTCAACGCGCAGGTCGCCACCAGCCTGAGCACGGCGGGCCTCTTCACCTATGACACGCCGCGGCTCCTCCGCGGCGGCATCCGGGTGAAGTGGTAGGACCGCCCGCCCGGCGTCACGGCGGAGCCGGCGCCTACTTGCCGGCGTACGCGATGCGGAAGATGGTGCCGCTGCCGTCGTCCGAAATCAGCAGCGCCCCGTCGGGGGCGACGCAGACGCCGACCGGCCGGCCCCAGACGCTCTTGTTGTCCACCGTGAAGCCGGTGACGAAATCCTGGTATTCGCCGGTGGGCTTGCCGTCCCGCATCAGCACGCGGATGACCTTCGTGCCGGTGCGGATGCTGCGGTTCCAGGAGCCGTGCTCGCAGGCGAAGATGTCGCCGCGGTAGTCGGCCGGGAACACCGCCGGGCCCGAGGTGGCGGTGTAGAAGGCGAGTTCGAGCGAGGCGGAATGGGCCTGGAGCAGCACGTCCGGCACGATCGCCTTCCCCGCCAGGTCCGGCCGCTCCCCGGCGTGGCGCGGATCCTCGTGGTCGCCGAGGTAATACCAGGGCCAGCCGTAGAAGCCGCCCTCCCGGATGTGGCTGATGTAGTCGGGCACCAGGTTGTCGCCCAGGCCGTCCCGCTCGTTGACCGAGACCCAGAGGTCGCCGGTGCCGGGCTGGATCGCCAGGCCGACCGCGTTGCGGATGCCGGAGGCGAAGACCTTGAGCGGGGCATGGCCCTCGGGGTCGGTGTACAGCACGTCGGCGCGGTTGGCCTCCCAGCCCCAGGCGGAGCCGACCAGATGGTCCGCCTCCCAGGCCTTGATCTCCGCGGGCGACTTCGCCTCCATCTCCTCGGCCACGTTCGAGCCCGAGCCGACGGAGATGAGCATCCGCTTGCCGTCGGGGGAGAAGACGACGTCGCGGGTGACGTGCCCGCCGGTGCTTTCCGCCAGGTGGGGGACCACGGTCTCCGCCGGGCCGCGGGCGGTCAGGTCGCCGTTCCGGTAGGGGAAGCGCACGACCGAATTGAGGTTGGCGACGTAGACCCACTCGGGGCTCGGCCCGAGGGGATAAAAGGCGATGCCGAAGGGGCCGCGCAGCCCGGAGGCGAAAACCGAGTTCTGGGAGGGCCGGCCCGCCCCGGCTTCGCCCCGGATCACCCGCACGCGCCCCTCGCGGTTCTCGGCGATGAAGACGTCCCCGTTGGGGGCGGTCCGCAGCAGCCGCGGGCCCTCGAGTCCGGTGACGTAGGGCTCGATGGAGAATCCCGCCGGCACGGAGAGGTGGGCGCCCTCCGGCTTGGCCACCGTGCGCGGATTGTTGCCCGAGGAGGGCGAGGCGTACGGCTTCTCCAGCTGGTCCAGCGTCATGTGGTGGACCACTCCTGGCGCGTCGTTGGTCCAGTCCCCCCAGCTGGGCCTGCCCTCCGGCACGTCGAGGTGCGCCGCGGAGGAATTGAGCGGGCGCAGCGTGCCGAGGAAGGTGATGAGGTCGCGGCGGTCCTTCGCCGAGGGGACCTGCACGATCATGGCGGTGCCGTGGACCATGGCCTGCGGGTTGGTGATGAAACGGTCGAGGTTCTCGGCCGTCCAGGTGATCCCGGAGCGCTTGAGCGCCGGGGTGTAGGTGAAGTTCGGCACCGTGGCGGCCGGGCGCCCGACCACCCCGGCCAGCACCGGTCCCGGCCCGGATGGCGGCGTGCCCGGCAGGCCGGAGGGGTGGCAGAGCGCGCAGCTCTGCTTGAAGACCGCTTCACCGTGCGCGGCGTCGCCCGCCAGGAGGTCCTGGGCGCGGGCGGTGAGGACGAGGGCCGACACGGCGAGGCCGGCAGCCAAGGCGGAGGCGGTGGGGCGCATCATGGGGGAAAAGAGAACGAAACGAGCAAACGCCCCGGCCGCAAGACCCGGCGGGGCTGACAGTCCCGGGCACCATTCGGCCACCCGCGTGTCTTGGGTGGCAATGAAGCGCATCGCGGGCAATCCGCTCCGGGGGAGGAAGGCGCTGGTCACCGGGGGCAGCTCCGGCATCGGCGAAGCCATCGCCCGGTCCCTGGCCGCCGCCGGCGCCCGGGTGGCGATCAACTGCGTCAACCACCTAGCCCAGGCCCAGAAGGTGGCGCGCTCGATCGGCCCGCGGGCCCTGGCGGTCCGGGCGGATGTATCCGACCCCGACGCGGTGGCGGCGATGTTCCGGAGGCTGGACAAGGCCTGGGGCGGCATCGACATCCTGGTCAACAACGCGGGCATCGACGGCAGGCGCGCCATGGCCTGGGAGGGCGAGGCCCGGGACTGGGGCCAGGTCATCGCGGTCAATCTCTTCGGGGCCTATCACTGCTCCCGCGAGGCGCTGGCTCGCATGGTCCCCCGCCGCAGGGGCGTGGTGATCAACATCACCTCGGTGCATGAGGAGATCGCCTGGTCGGGGTACAGCGCCTATACCGCGAGCAAGGCCGCGGTCTCGATGCTGACCAAGACGCTCGCCCAGGAAGCGGCCCCGTTCGGAATCCGGGTCCTGGCGGTGGCGCCCGGAGCGATCAAGACCCCGATCAACCAGGCGGTCTGGAGCGACCCGGCGGGCTACCAGGACCTGCTGAAGAAGATCCCCATCGGGCGCATCGGCCAGCCGGAGGAGATCGGCTCCGTCGTGGTCTTTCTCGCCTCCGACGCCGCCGGCTATGTCACCGGCCGGACCATCTTTGTCGACGGCGGGATGACCGACTACCCGGATTTCGCGCACGGGGGCTGAGGGGGCAGGGAGGGACCGCTCCCCCGCACCGGCGGTGCGGGCCCCGCTCCGGGCTCGGGCGGCCCGCGACGCTCCCCCGTCCGCCGCGAAACGCGGCCGGCCGGGGGCGCAATCTCGGTGGGCCGGGTCGAAGGCGGCCCACCCTCCCCCGGCCTCTGACAGAAATGTCAGGCGGTTGCGTTGGAGGTCGCCGCTCCGCCGGATGCAGATTTTTCCGCCTCCCATGCGTCCCGTTTTGATTTCCCGGCCCGGCGGCGTCGCCTCGCGCCCGCCCGCCCGGCGGCTGCCGGCTGGGCCGGCGGCGGCCGGGGGCTGCGCCGCGCGGACGCAGGCCGGTTCCGGGGAAAAGCCGGCAGCCCCTCCGGCATGAGCCGGCCCGGTCCGATCCGGCTGTTCTGCTCCGACCTCGACGGCACCCTGACCGGGCCGGCGCCGGCGCTGCCTTTCGTCCGCGCGTGGCGGCAGATTCCGCTGCATCGGCGCCCGATCCTGGTCTACAGCACGGGGCGGCAGGCGGAGGATGCCCGGGTGTGGATCAACGCCTCGGGCCTGCCCCGCGCCGACTACCTGATCAGCGGCGTGGGCACCGCCATCCACGACGTGGCGCAGCGCCGCGAACTGGAGGAGTTCTCCCGGCGATTCGGCCCTCGCCTGGATGCCGACGCGGTGCGGGCCTGCGTCCGGGCGGAGCCGGGGATCCTGCCGCAGGCGCGGCGTTTCAACCGCCGCTACAAATCCGCCTGGCATTGGCCGGACGCCGGGAAAGCGGACCTGGACCGCCTCCAGCGCCGGCTGGAGCAGGCGGGCCTGCGCGCCAAGGTGGTCTTCTCCCTGTGGCGGGATCTCGACGTGCTGCCGGCGGGGGCCGGCAAGGGCGCGGCCCTGGCCTGGCTCTGCCGGCGCCTGCGGATCCCTTTGGATTCCGTCCTGGTGGCGGGCGACAGCGGCAACGACGCGGCGATGTTCTCCCTGCCGGGGGTCCGCACCGTCGCGATGCCCAGTTCCGGCCCCGCGCCGGCCGAGGGCCATTCCTCCCGTTCCTCGTTCTACCGGGCCCGCTCCCCGGGCGCGCCCGGCGTGGTCGAGGGCCTCGCGGCCCACGGCCTGATCACTCCCGGCCGGCCGGAAGCACCAGTAGGAAGATGCTTCCCCCTCCCGCCGCGGCGCGGTAGATGACGGTTCCGCCCAGCCGGCGCATGTAGGCGCGGGTGATGGCCAGCCCCAGGCCGAAGCCTTCGTTCTGCACCTCGCCGGGATCGAGGCGGAAGAAGCGGTCGGTGAGGCGGCCGACATGCGCCGCGGCGACACCCGGCCCCTGGTCCTGGACCTCGACCTCGCAGCGCTGCCCCCGCGAGCGGACCCGGACGGTGATGGCGGTGGAGGGAGGGCTGTACTTGATGGCGTTGTCCACCAGGTTCTGCAGCGCCTGCCGGAAGAGCACGGGGTCGATCCGGCCCTCGCAGGGCTCGACCTCGGTCTCCAGCCGCTGGCCCTTGGCGTCGGCCAGCACCAGCCAGTCGGAGACGCAGGCGGCCACGAAATGGTCGAGGCGCACCAGCGCGAGGGGTTCGGTCGGCCCGCCGCCCTCCGCCGCCGCCAGCTCCAGCAGCCGCTCGACCAGCAGCTGGAGGCGGCGGGCCTCCTCCAGCATGCTGCCGATGATCTCGCGGTATTCGTCGACCGTCCGGCCGCGGCGCAGGCCGACCTCGCCCACGCTGCGCAGCGCGGTCAGCGGCGTGCGCAGCTGGTGGGAGGCGTCGGCCACGAAGCGGTCGAGCGAGACGAAGGCGTTCTCCAGCCGGTCGAGCGTGTGGTTGAAGGCGACCGCGAGCCGCCCGAGCTCGTCGCCGGGGTTGGGCACCGGCAGCCGGCGCTCGATCTCGTCGGCCGAGATCCCCTCGGCGGCGGCGAGCATGGACTTGAGCGGGGCGAGCCACCGCTGGGTGACCCAGAACCCGCCGCCCACCAGCAGGGCCACCACCACCGGCAGGGCCACGAGGATGATCAGGATCAGGGCCTGAAGGACGCCGTGCACCGGCTGGTACAGCAGCATCACGCGGATCATCCAGGAATTCGAGCCGTCCGGGCCGGGAAACGGCTGGGAGAGGCACTGCACCCGCACGTCCGGGGCGACGGAAAAGATGGAGATGGTCTCGTGGCCCGGCGTCGGGGCCTGCGGCAGCCGCTCGATCCGGTCGTCGCCGAAGGGCCAGAGCCGCCGCACCAGCCGGCCCTTCCCGTCCCACAGCTCGAACCAGGGGTTGTCCGGGTCCCAGGCCGCGGCCGGCGGGATGACCCGCCCCGCCCACTGCAGGCTCCCGTCCGGCCGCACCTTGAGGTGTTGCTGGACCTGCGCCAGGTCCCGGCGCAGGTCCGAGTCGATCGGCCGCCCCAGCCTGGTGGCCACGTAGAAATACAGCGCCGCGCTGAATCCGGCCAGCAGCAGGGTCCCCGCCGCGCCGTACCAGAAGGCCAGCATGAAGCGCAGCGAGCGCGTGCGCCACCAGTTCATGCCTCCTCTTCGCGGCCCAGGCGGTACCCCACCCCGCGCAGCGTGTGCAGCAGCCGGGGGCGGCCCTCGCCATCGATCTTGCGGCGCAGGCGCATCATCTGGACGTCGATGACGTTGTCCAGGGAGGTGAAGCGGTGGGACTGCTTCCAGACGTCCCGCTCCAGCATCTCCCGGGTCACGACCTGGCCCTGGTAGCGGAGGAGGTACTCCATGATCTCGCACTCGCGCGGGGTCAGCCCGATGGGATCGCCGCCGCGGGAGACCAGGCGGGTGTGCAGGTCGAAGTTCAGGTCCTCGCAGCGCAGGAAGGTGCCGATCGCGAGCACCGGCCGGCGCAGCAGCGCCCGGCAGCGCGCGACGAGCTCGGCGAAGGCGAAGGGCTTGGTCAGATAGTCGTCCGCCCCCCCCTCCAGCGCCTGGACGCGCTCATCCAGCGCGCCGCGCGCGGTCAGCACCAGCACCGGGGTCGGCTGGCCGCGCTGGCGCAGGCGCTGCAGCAGGTCCAGGCCGTCGCCGTCCGGCAGCATGCGGTCGAGCACGATCAGGTCGAAGGAGGCGGCGGCGAGCATTTCCCAGCCCCGCTCGGCCGAGCCCGCGCCGGAGACGCGCCAGCCCTCCAGGCGCAGGCCCTCCAAGACCGAATCGCGCGTCTTGCGCTCGTCCTCGATCAGCAGCACCTCGGGAGCAGGCAATGAACCGGCAGCGGCCACGGGCAGGCCATCCCAGCCATATCCGGCCCCCGCTGCAAGCCGGGCGAAACTGACATTGCTGTCAGGGCCTCCCGGGGGCGGGGCTCACGCTGCCGGCCCGGGAGGCCCGTCGGAAACCACCGCCCCGCCCTTCAGGCGGATCACCCGCCGGCACCGGCGGGCCAGGTCGGAGTCGTGCGTGACCAGGACCAGCGTCGTCGCCTTCTCCCGGTTCAGCGCGAAGATCAGCTCGATCATCGCCTGGCCGGTGTCGTTGTCCAGGTTGCCGGTGGGCTCGTCGCAGAAGAGGATTTTCGGGCTGCTGATGAAGGCCCGGGCCAGGGCGACGCGCTGCTGCTCGCCGCCGGAAAGCTGGACCGGATAGTGGTCGAAGCGCTCCCCCAGCCCGACGCGCCGGAGCAGCTCCCGGCCGTAGGATTCCCTTCCCCGCTCGCCCCGCAATTCGATCGGGACCAGCACGTTCTCGAGCGCGGTCAGAGTGGGGATGAGCTGGAAGTTCTGGAAGACGAAGCCGACGTGGCGGTTGCGGACCCTCGCCCGGGCGTCCTCGTCCAGGCCGTCCAGCCGCTCGCCGGCGAGGGTGACGCTGCCGGCGCTGGCCCGGTCGAGGCCGGCGCAGAGGCCGAGCAGGGTGGTCTTGCCGCTGCCGCTCGGGCCCACGATCGCAAGGGTCGCCCCCTCCGCCAATTCGAAGCTGATCTCGTGCAGGACGGTCAGCGGCCCCGCCGCGGTGGCGTAGGTCTTCTGCAGGCGGTCGACGCTCAGGATGGGAAAAGGCATGGCGGGAATTAACCGGGAGGGCCCGCCCGACGGCAACCCCGTCGCAGATTACGTCCTGGCCTGGCGTTTTCGCCCGTCATCAACTCGATAACCCATGAACAACCGAGTCAAACCCACTGCCCGGATGAGAAGTCCCGTCGAGGTGCTGGCCGGCGCGGCCGGCCCGCTCCAGGCGCTGTATGGCGCCGCCTGCCAGGGCGTGCCTCCCGCCACCGTCGCCCTGGTGCACCTGCGCGTCAGCCAGATCAACGGCTGCGGCCAATGCATCGACGGCGGGGCCAAGCATGCCCTCAAGGACGGCGAGACCGCCGAGCGGCTCTTCGCGCTCTCCGCCTGGCGCGAGGCGCCCTACTTCACCGCGGCCGAGCGCGCCGCCCTGGACCTCGCCGAGGCGGCCACCCGCATCGCCGATTCCCCGGAGGGGGTGCCGGACGCCGTCTGGGACGAGGCGAGCCGGCACTATGACGAGTCCGGGATGGCCGGCCTGGTCCTCGTCATCGCGGTGGTCAATCTCTTCAACCGCATCAACGTGCCGACCCGCCAGGTCTCCGGCGAGCAGAAGTGGTGATCCCGGCCGAAGGGCGCCGCCGCGGGCCGGCTCAACCGTCCGCCGCGGCCGCGGCCAGGAAGGCGCGGGCGATCGCCTCGTGGCCCGAGGCCCCGACGTGGACGCGGTCCCCGGCGATCGCCCCCGGAGCGGCCCGCTTCATCAGCTCGTCCATCTCCGCCTGAGTGTCGACGAAGCGAGCCCGGTGGCGGCGGGCCAGGCGGGCCACAATCGCCCCGAACTGGTCCATCCGCGCCCGCATCGGCGCCGAGCGGTCGGGCTCGACGTAGAACGGCGCGAGCAGCACCAGGCCGCGCACCGCCGGCCGGGCCCGGGCGAGCAGGAGGTCGAGCGTCCGTTCATACTCCTCGGGCGGCACCGCCTCGGCTCGGCGCGCCGGATCGAAGGACCGCCAGACGTCGTTGATCCCGATCATGACCGAGAGCCAGTGCGGCCGCGTCCCGAGGGCGTCTTCCTCCCAGCGGGCCGCGAGGTCCCTCACCGTGTTGCCGCCCACGCCGCGGTTGAGCACCTCGACCCCGGGCGGGGGAACCTGCCTCCCCAGGCGCGCGGCCACCAGCGAGACGTAGCCGTGGCCGAGCGCCGTGGCGCGGCCCGGGGTTCCGGGCTTGGGACGGCCCCACTCGGTGATCGAGTCGCCGATCATGACCAGGCGTTCGCCGGGAAGCAGCGGCATGGGGCTCAGGGCCGGCGGGAGAGGACGACGGCCGCGCACCGCGCCACGGGCGGGATGGGCAGCCGCAGCGTGCCGCCGGGATGATCCACGGTCGCGGGCGGGCCGAGGCGCCCGGCCCCGGCGTCCCACCAGCTCACCGCCCAGGCGCCGGCGGGCACCCGGTCCAGGACGAGGGTGCCGCCGACGGGGGCGGGCTCCGCCGCGGCGTAGAGCCCGTCGCGCCGCCAGAGCCAGAGGGCGAGGAAGGCGTCGTCGCGGCGGCCGACGGCGGCGAGCACGGGGATCTCGAGCCCGAGGTCGATGGCCGGGATCTCGACCCAGTCGGGGCCGCCGGGATTCTCGACCACCAGGGTGTGCCCGCCGGCATCCGCCGGGAACGAAAACGAGGCTGGCAGCGACGCCCGGCCGCCGGCGGCGAAGGTCCGGTCCACCACCACCCGCCCGTCCAGCCGCACGCGCAGCGCCGAGCCCGCGGCGCCGACGGCGCCGACGCGGACCCGCAGGGCGACGGGCCGCGGCAGCTCGAAGTGATAGGTGGCCCGCCCCGGGAACCCGTCGGCCAGGCTGTCCGGCGAGCCCACCAGCACGCCGGGCACGTCCGCCAGGCCGAGCGGCTCGCGCCCGTCGACCGGCACGGTCAGCTCCGGCGCGGCGCGGCGCTGCCAGATCTGCCCGGCGCGGATTTGGAGCGGCAGGTGCGCGGCCGTCTCGGCCACCGCGGAGAAGGGCCGCGCCGCCGGGTGATCCAGCAGGCGGCTCGCCAGGGCGAACCGGTGGACGGCGCCGAGCTCGGCGGCCCGGCCGGTGGCGAGGAGCTTCGCCCCCTCCCAGGGCTGGGCGGCCAGCATCCCCTCGCCCATCAGCGCGGCCCAGGCCGGCGGGACGAGCGTGAGGCCGGCCTGTTTCGCGGCCTCGGCGACCGGCAGGTGGTCGCCGCCGAACTCGCCGTAGAACACCGGCCGCCCGAGTTCGGCGGCGGGCGGATCGTAGCTGCGGACCCCCGCCAGCAGGTTGGCGGCGTAGAGGTGCGGCTGGTAGAAGTCGAGGTGGGCGTAGACCGCGCTGCGGAGGTCGTCGGCGCTGGTGGTGAGGAGGTGCCGGTAGGGGTCGACCGAGCGGACCAGGGCCGCCATGGCGTCGTGCCAGCGGGCGACCTCGGCCTGGTGCCCATGCGCCCAGGCGTCGGTCCAGTGCACCTCGTTGAAGAATTCCCAGGCGAAGACCGCCGGCGACCAGCCCCAGCGCGCCGCGATGTAGCGGTACTTGCGCGCGGTGAGCCGGAGGGCCCGGGGATCGGTGAAGAAGTCCTCCGGGGCCTTGAGGAAGCCCCCGGGGTTCGCCGCGTTCCAGGGGTTTTCCGCCCAGTTCGAATTCGCGCCGGTGGTGTACTGGCCGTGGTGCTGGAACACGACCTGGAGGTAGACCCCCCGCGCCTCCGCCTCCTCCAGCAGCTCGTCCCAGCGGGCCGCCACCGCGGCGTCGATCCCGCCGGGCTTCGGGGACGGGCCCGCCCCGGGGGGCAGCCAGTCGAGGTTGAGCCCGCCCCAATGCACCATCCAGACCCGCATCCAGTTGAGGTCGGCGGCGCTGAACGCCGCCAGCGCGCGCCGGTAGTACGGGACGCAGTCGCCCTCGGGCCAGGCGAGGTTGGCCCCGACCGGAAAGTAAACGCGCCCGTCGCTGTCCCGAAACCCGTGCCGGTCGCGCGGATCGAGGCCGATCGCGGGCAGGCGGGTCCGGCCGGACGGCGCCACCTCCACCCGCGCTGGCGAGAGCGCCCGGGCAGCCAGGGCCTCTCCCGGCGCGCCCGGCGCCGCCTCCGTCACGCGCCCCATCCGGTAGACCCCCGCCTCGTCCGGCCGGGCGCGCACCGCGAAGATCCCCCCGCCGCGGTAGAAGGCCGGCAGCTCGAGGATGCGGCCGGAGGGCGTTGCCACCCGGGCCCAGATCTCGCGGGCGAAGGGATCCGCCGCGCGCGGGTCCGGCGGGAGGGCGAAGCGGAACTCCACCGGCCCGGCGGCGATCGCCGCCGGCGCCATAGCCAGGAGCAGCAGGAGCCGGCTCAAGCGGCGCATGGGGGACTGAGGAAGGGCATCCGGGGCGCGATGTCAAAAAAAGGGGCATCCCGCGCTGGGATGCCCCGGTGCCATGATGACTTGACGATGGCGGCGCCGCGCCCGAAGGCGGCGGGCCGCGCATCCCGACGGATCAGAACATGAGCTTGTAGGTGAGCTCCCAGATCTGGCCCTCCTCGATGCGCTCCTGGGCCCAGCTGCCGTCGGGTTCGACGCTGACCGGGACCAGGTGCGGGCTTTCCGCCACGTTCTTCAGGTTGATCTGCAGGCGCCAGTCGATCTTCGAGGTCAGCCGGTGCTGGTAGCCGGCCCAGGCGTCGAAGTGATAGTCGGTCTTGCCGTAGAGCGGCTTCCGCACGTCCATGATCCAGCTCTGGGCGCCGCTCGTCGGATCGGTGACCTGGGAGATCCCGTAGCCGAGGATCGGCCGCGATTCCCACCGGTAGCCGCCGCCGACGTTGAAGCCCTTGGTCCAGCCGGTCCGGAAGTGGTAGTTGGTGATCGCCTTGAAGTTCCACTCCGCCAGCTCGGGCTGCTCCGTGCCGGTCTGGGCCTGCTGCAGCTGGTAGGCGGACCAGATGTTCTGCAGGAAGTAGCTGTAGAGCGTGCTGGTGCCGCCGCCGGCGCTGCCCCAGTAGCCCCAGAGCGGCAGCTGGCCCGCCGGGCCGCTGAGGAACTTGTACTCCGCCTGGATGAAGGCGGAATCCTGCGCCCCCAGCGCGGTCTGGGAGGCGTTCACCTTGGAGGCGTTGAACGTCAGGTCCCAATTGCTGACCGGGCGGACCGTGGCCTCGACCTCGAAGCCCTTCGACTCGATGTCCTGGGTGATGATGGGGAACGAGCCGTTGATGCGGCCGCCGCCGGTGTTGGCGATGACCCAGGGGTAGTTGACCGTGTTCGGGTTGTTGTAGACGTTGGCCCAATTGCCCGAGGTGATCGCCCCCACGTTCACTCCGAGGCCGTAGGCGTCGAAGAACTGCTGCGGGAAGTACTTGGCGAAGTTCGCCTTCCAGTCCGCCACGCTCGCCGCCTCGGCCTTGAGGTCTCCGGTGTTCTGGGAGAAGCCGCCGTCGGCCGTGCTGCCGGCGAGGCCCAGCGCGTCGAGGCCGGCGTCGCCCGCGCCCCAGGCGGGGAGCAGGTAGAGGTAGTAGCCGTTGGCCCCGAGCGGGTCCGCGGCGCCCGAACCGGCGGCGGCGTTCTGGTCGAGCGTCTTGAAGAACGTGACCCGGACCGTGGCGTGGCCGTTCAAGGTGTCGAGCTGGACGCCGTAGTCGTCCGTCTTGCCCGACTCATTGGGCAGCTGGGTGGTGTCGAAGGCGTAGCGGACCTTCGGCGTCTGGTTGTTGCCGTGGAAGTAATAGACGCTCAGGTCCGAACCCAGCGGCAGGCGGCTCTGGATCTGCTTCGGCAGGTGCAGGCTCACGCCCCAGCTGGTCGAGGTCGTGGTGACCGTGGCCGGGCTGCCGGTGATCCCGTAGTTCATGCTGGCCACGTGGGTGTTGGGGTCCAGCGGGGCGTTGGCGGAGCTCTGGTCGATCTCGTCGCGCCTCCAGCCGAATTCGGGGACGATGATGTCGTCCCAGAGGTGGCCCTGGTACATGAAGGCCCCGGAGCGCAGGTTCTGCTGGGTCAGATTGCCGTTGGTGTACAGCTGGCTGATGTTGTCATGCCAGTTGAGCACGTTGGCGGTCATCGAGGTCCAGCCCTTGTAGTTCGCCGGGTTCTCCGCCTGGGTGGACGGGTTCGTCGCATAGGGCGAGGGATCCGTCCAGGGGGCGCTCGGGCTGACGCCCGTGGCGGTCCAGGTGTTGTTGAAGCTCAGCACCGAGCCGCTGATCGGCTGGATCGGGTTGGCGATCCGGCTGAGGTTCAGGCCCGAGGCGGACGGGGTGTTGACCATGCTGGCCCCGAGGTACGAAACCCAGGAAATCCCGCGGTAGCCGGAGATGTTTCCGGTGGCGTCGCCCATGGCGTTGGCGAAGGCCACGTCGGTGGCGTCGCCGTCCCAGGCGCGGTAGTCGATCTTGGTCCGGTACTCGCCGAGCAGGCCGGTGATCGAGTGGGTGCCGAGGATCTCGGCGAGCAGCCCCCCCTTGGGCAGGAAGTCATCCGCGCGGATTTCACCGTTGGCGGTCAGCTGGTAGTTGTCGCGGATGGTGTGGGTGCTGTTGTCGCCGTTGCTGAAGTCGCCGGCGATGAAGGGCCGCCCGGCGTTCGGATTGGCCACCGCCATGCCGGACCAGGAGGGGTATTCGATCAGGTTGGAGTCGAGATCGACCGAGATGAACGGCTCGGTGTAGCCGAAGATGGTGGCCTGGCCCTGGGTGTAGTCCTGGTGGTCGACCACTCCCTGGATCGCGAGGCGGCCGCTGAGCAGCGATTCCTCCACCGTGGCGTTGAACGCCTTCCAGTCCTGCCACTCCTGCTTGTTCGGGCCGTCGATCAGGTTGTCGTAGAAGTTGAAGATCGAGGGATTGGTCAGCGACTTGTCGCCGTAGGTGACCGTGCCCGCATAGGCCCCGTTGAACTTGCTCGCGGTCGTGTCCGCCCCGTTCACCAGGGTGCGGTAGTTCACGGTGCGCGCGTAGTTGGCGAAGCCGGTCGTGTAGAGGGGGGCCGCCTGCGGGAAGGACGTGAGACCGACGCCGTTCACGTCGTTCGCCCCGTTGAACGTGGTCCGGGCCCCCAGCAGGGCGCCGCTGTTCCCGTCGTAGATGTACGAGGCGTTCGGGCCCGGCCAGAGGTAGTGGATGTCCTGGGCGTTGACCCAGGCCGAGACGCCGGTGAAGGAGCCCACGCCGGTCAGCTGCTGGTTGGTGTTGTAGACGAAGGGATCGTAGCCGCCCTTGTTCAGGCCTCCCGCGAAATAGCCGCTGATGAAGTCCAGCGGGGGCAGTTCGCGCGGGTTGTTCGAGCGGACCCGGCCGGCCTCGGCGTTGAGGTCGATCTTCATGTGGCTGGAGCTGGTGGCCAGCGCCGCGGGATCGAAGCGCAGGGCGGCGTAGGCGCGCTGCTGGTGATTGAACGCCGGCTTCTGCCGGAACTGGGTGTCGTCGTTCAGCAGGTCGACCCGCAGGGCGAGCTCCCCGGGGATGAGCGTCTTGTTATAGTCCAGCGACTGCCGGGTGGTTCCGTAGCTGCCGGTGCGCAGCTCGACGTTGCCCTCGTCCTTGAAGATCGCCTCGTTGGTGGAGTAGTTCGCGATGCCCGAGGGGCTGCCGACGCCGAAGAGGAAGGAGTTCGGGCCGCGCGAGATGTCGATGCGGCTGATGTCGAAGGAGTCCCAGGGAATGTCGCTGACGAAGTAGTTGCGGGTGCTGTCCATCGCGGTCAGCCCGCGCGCCCGGTTGGTGCCGGCGGGATTGGCCAGCCGCCCGGCCTCCGCGTTGTTGCTCACGCCGATGCCGCGCGAGGACACGCCCGAGAAGTTGCCGTTGAGGCCCGCGACTTCGGTGTTGGTCGTATAGACGTAGAGGTCGGTGGCGTTGGTGATGCCGGTGTCCGCCAGCAGCGCCGGGGTGACGACCGTGAGCGCCGACGGCGTGTCCTTCAGCTTCGTCGCGACCCGGGCGCCGCCCAGGGTGTCGACGGCCTGATAGCCCTCGTTCTCCGTCGAGACGGAGAAGGGGTCCATCCGCACGACGCTTTCCGGCGGAGTGTAGGAGTCCGAGGCTGCCGCCACCTGGGTGGGCGTCGGCGTCGCCGTCGTGCTGGGTGCCGGGGCCGTGGCGGCCGCGGAGTTGGGATTAGCCACCTGGGCCCAAAGACCGGTGCCGGTCATCAGGCAGAGTGCGGAGATGGCGCCGAAGGCGCCAAACGGCACGCGGGTACGGAGTGCGGATTGCATGGGGTAGAAAAGGGCCTACAGAGCGGCCCGAATGTAGGGTTTCGGTTCCGTCGCGGGGTGTGGGAGCGTGGCGACTATAGCAGCCGGCCCCTCCGCCGTGAATGAGTTCACTTGCACCCGAATTAAGACCTATTGCCGACTAGATTTAACGCTATCTCCCAGCGCGGCTGTTCCGCCGGCCCGGGGCTCTACTGAATGCTCTTTGCTTGGGTTTTGCGGCGGAATTCGCCGGGCGAATCCCCCACCAACCGCTTGAAAACGACGCACATGTACTCCACGTGCTCGAAGCCGGCGAGCTCGGCCACCTTCTTCAGGGGGAAGTCGGTTTCGATCAGCAGCCGCCGGATTTTCTCCACCTGGACCCGGCGGATCTCCGCCTGGGGCGAGCGCCCGAGGTGGCGCCGGAACTTCTTCTCCAGCTGGCTGCGGGAGGCGTGCGCCTGCCTCACGATCTCGTCGACCGTCAGCCCGTGGCAGGCGTGCTCCCGGATCACGCTGAGCGCCGAGGCGACCGCGCGGTCGTCGATCGCGAGCACGTCGCTGGAAAGCCGGGTCACGATCCCGACGGGCTCGATGCGCTCGTCGAAGTCCGGAAACTTGCTCCCGGCGAGGAGCCCGGCGAGGACCTCGGCGGCGCGGTAGCCGGACTGGAAGGCGTTGGGGGCGACGCTGCTGAGCGGCGGCGAGGCGAGCTCGCACCGGATCGGATCGTTGTTGGCCCCGACCACCGCGATCTCCTCCGGGACCAGGATGCCGTTGGCGTGGGCCGCGGTCAGGATCTGGTGCGCGCGCAGGTCGAAGCAGGCCATCACGCCGACCGGCTTGGGCAGCCGGCGCAGCCAGGCGGAGAGCCCCGAGATCTGGTCCAGGTCCCAGGCCGGCGTGACGTCGCCCGGATAGTTGACGTCGTGGAGGTGGCAGTCGCGGCCGGCGAGGCGCAGCGCCTCGAGGAATCCGTCGCGGCGCTCGCACGACCATCCCTCGTTGGAAAAGCCGGTGAACCCGAAATTCTGAAAGCCGCGCTCGAGGAAATGCTCGGCCGCGAGATGGCCGATCGCGACGTTGTCCGGCCGGATCTTGGGGACGCCGGGAAAAACCGGGGTGTCGTTCAGGTCCACCAGCGGCAGGTTGAGCTTCCGGCAGGTGGCGACCAGGCCGGGCGTGGTGTGCCGGCTGATCACCCCGTCCCACTGCTTGCCGTCGAGCCAGCGGGGGTCGAGTTCGGCCCGCGCCTGGTCGTCGTGGAAGGCGGTCCAGATCTGGTGGGTGCGCTCGTAGTGCATGACGCCCTTCAGCATGGCCATGCTCTCCTCGAAGCGCGTCAGGAAGACCAGGAGGACCTGGGGTCTCACGCCTCGGACCCTGGGAACCGGGCGGGCCCCGCGCAAGCCCGCAGGTCAGTAGGTGTCAGCGAGGGAGCGGTGGCTGAGCGCCGCCCGCAGCTGGGCGGCCGTCCGCGGGCGGGCGAGGGCGATCTCCACCGTCCTGGTCTCGCCGGGGAAGAGGTCGAAGTAGTTGTCGTCCGCCTGGTAGGCGACGCCGGCCAGGTCGAAGGCGAAGCGGTGCTGGAAGGCGTCGGAGGCGAAGCTCAGCCTCGCTCGGTTCGGCCCCCGCAGGGTGACCGTGGCCGTGGTCCGCGCCTTGGGCAGCGCCACGAAGCGGGGCGGGGCGAAGAAGGCCGAGGTCTCGCTCACGCGGCGGCCCCCGACCTCCAGCACCGCCCGGAGGACGAGGTTGTCGCGCCCGTGGCGGCCAAGGAGCCCGCCGAGCCGGAGGGTCCGGTGCCGCACGCTGTGGCCGTAGCGCAGCCCCACGGCGCAGCGGCCCCGCAGCAGCACCTTGCCGCCGACATGGAAAAGCTCCCAGCGGAGCAGGCCGCGGGCGGGGGCGGGGGCGTCGTAGACGGTGTAGAGGTGCGCCGTGTCGACGCTGGAGCGCCGGTAGTTGCCGATGGTGATCTCCTCGTCGCCCGGGAGGTGGACGCTGACCAGGGCCGGCGCGAAGAACCGCCGGGCGAGGAAATGCAGCGCGCGCCAGCGGCCGGTGAATTCGATCGAGCTCCAGGAGGCCGCCGGCCAGCAGTCGTTGAGCTGCCAGTAGAGCGCCCCCATGCAGTGCGGCATCAGCCGGCGGTAGTGCTCCACCCCGGTCTGCATGCAATAGGCCTGGTTGAGCTGGGAGAGGTAGACCAGGTCGGTCTGGGACTTGGGGAAGCGGTAGCGGCGGGAGACGTAGTCCAGGATCACCTGGTTGCCCGCCCGGTTCTTCTGGTGGTTCTCCATCTCCGGCCCGAAGACATTGCCGTCCCCGGCCGGGCAGAAGGTGGCCTGGGTCTCCGGCGAGCTGTAGCTCTGCATCCCGAATTCCGACACGAAGCGGAAACGCCATTTCTCGTAGTCCTTCACCGGGCGGCGGATGTGCCAGACGTCCCAAAAATGGGTGTCGCCGTGCCGCTCCCCGGCCGCCGGGCCGTTGTCGCGGTCCGGCCGGTGGGCGGACGAGGGCCAGTAGGCGGTGACCCCGTCGTGCCGGCCCACGGCGCGCGGGAGCAGGCGCTCGAAGAGGTCGCGGTAGTTGCGCCGCAGCCCCGGCTGCTCCAGCAGGTCCGCGTTGAGCTGCTCGATCTCGTTGTTGCCGCACCACAGCGCCAGGCAGGCGCGGTGGCGGAGCCGGCGGACCTGCTGCTCGGCCTCCGCCCGGACGCTGCGCTGGAAGGCGGCGTCCCCGGGGTAGATCGAGCAGGCGAACATGAAGTCCTGCCAGACCAGGAGGCCGAGCTCGTCGCAGAGGTCGTAGAAATCCTCCGCCTCGTAGATCCCGCCCCCCCAGACCCGGACCATGTTCATGTGCGCCGCCTTCGCGGCGCGGAGGTCGCGGGCGTAGTCCTCCCGCTGGAGCCCGGCGACGAAGCTGTGGGCCGGGATCCAGTTGGCCCCCTTGGCGAAGAGCGGGCGCCCGTTGACGACGAACTGGAAGGTCTCGCCCCCGCCGTCCCGATGGCGGTCGAGGGCGACGGTCCGCAGCCCGATCCGGTTCATCCAGGTCCCCAGCAGGGTGCCGTCGCGCCGCCGGACCTCGACCGCCAGGCTGTAGAGCGGCTGGCCGCCGTGCCCGTTGGGCCACCAAAGCTGCGGATGCTCGACCAGGATGCGGCTGCCCGAGCCCTCCTCGACGAGGATGTCGCCGAGCTTGAGGCGGTAGTGGCAGACCACGGGCCGCTCCGGCCGAGCCAGCTCGGGGGCGAGCGTGAGCGCGACCGTCCCGTTGGGCGCGTGGGCCTGGGACACCCGCAGGCCGGCGAGGCGGTTGCCGCTCCAGGCCTCGAGCCGGAGATCGCGCCAGATGCCGGCGGTGACGAAGCGCGGCCCCCAGTCCCAGCCGAACTGGCACTGCTGCTTGCGCAGGACCTGGCAGCGGCCGACCGGGTCGTTGAATTCGCGCGGCCGGTGGCCGAGCCGGTGGGTGCGGATGTAGGCGGCGGCGCTGGCGAAGCGGACGAGGAGGACGTTGCGGCCCCGGCGCAGGCGGCCCCGCACGCTCCAGCGGTGGGCGACGAACATGTTGTCCGTCCGCCCGATCTCCCGGCCGTTGAGCGAGACCGTCGCCAGCGTGTCGAGGCCGTCGGCGACGAGCTCCACCGCCTCCTCGGCCAGGAGCGCCGCGGGCACGTCGAATTCGGCGCGGTACTCCCAGTCGCGCTCCTCGATCCACTGGAGGTCCAGCTCATTGCGCCCCCAGAACGGGTCGGGAATCGCCCCGGCCCGCCGCAGGTCCTGGTGGACGCAGCCGGGAACCGCGGCCGGAAGCCATTTCCGGCCGGAGCAGTCGCGAAAGCGCCAGGAGGCGGCGGCTAGGGAAAGTCGTTGCACAGCAGCGGAACGTCTCGGGGTGGTGCGGCCCGGGGCCGCGCCTAACCTTTACCCGAGAGCGGCGGGATTGTTAATGAGATCCTTTGTCGCCGGGTTGAGAGTCGGGCCCGCCCTCACTTCGCCTCCGGGGTCAGCCGGTAGAGCGCGACGTCGTGCGAGGCCACGCGCACCGTCAGCGGCCGGCGGGTGTCGCCCGCGGCCTGCTTCGACCAGACGTCGCGCACCGCGTAGGTCCCCGGGCCGAGCGTCCAGAGCTGGCTCCATTCGACGGTCAGGTCGGCGGGCTCGGCCGCGGTGTTGAGGGCGCAGACCGCCCACTCGCCGCCCTGCAGGGGCTTGACCCAGACCTCGATGTTCTTGGCCGGCTCGGCCAGGGCGCGGAAGCCCTGCTTCCCCAGGGGATCCTGGTCGATCGCGATCACGTCCCTGTCCGTCAGGATGGCGCGGACCTCCGGCGTCATCCTCGTGACGTCGTTTCCGGCCATGAGGGGGGCGGCGATGACGCACCAAAGCGAGAAATGCGCGCGCGACTCCGCCAGGCTCAGGCCGGCGTTGCCCACCTCCAGCATGTCGGGATCGTTCCAGTGCCCGGGGCCGGCGTACTTGTTCAGGCCGTCCGCGCCGATGTTGTCCACCAGGCTGTACTGGAGGTCCAGGATGCGCTTCCAGCCCCGCGCCCATCCCTTCAGTCCGTCGTAGGAGGCATAGATGTCGCCCGTCGTGCGCCAGAGGTTGCCGACGTCCGCCCCCCACTCCCAGGGCCGGTTCTGGCCCCATTCGCAGATGCTGAAGACGACGGGCCGGCCCGCCGCATGGAGGGCGTCCCGCATCCGGCTGTAGGCGTCCCGCGCGTCGGCCGTGCCGTGGTTGCACCAATCGTATTTGAGGTAGTCCACCCCCCAGGAGGCGAAGAGGCGGGCGTCCTGGAATTCGTGGCCCCAGCTGCCGGGGTAGTCGGCGCAGGTGCGCGGGCCGGCGCAGGAATAGATGCCGAGCTTGAGGCCGCGGGCGTGCAGGTAGTCGGCCAGCGCCTTCATCCCGCCGGGGAACTTGCCGGGGTCGGGGACGAGGTTGCCGGCCCCGTCCCGCTGCTTCTGCGACCAGCCGTCGTCGAGCACGAGGTAGACGTAGCCGGCGTCGCGCATGCCGTTGGCCACCATCGCGTCGGCCGTGGTCCTCACCAGCGACTCGCGGACGTCGGTGGCGAACGTGTTCCAGCTGTTCCAGCCCATCGGGGGCGTCAAAGCGAGACCGGCGAATTTCTGGGCCATGGCGGGGAGCGGGGAGAGCGGGACGAGGAGGAGGAGCAGCAGTTTTTTCATGCGGGAAAGGGCGCGAAGTGCGGCAGGTTCTCCCCGCGGGCGCGGATCGTGCCGCGGTACCAGGCGTAGGAATCCTTCGGGGTCCGCTTCTGGGTTTGGTAGTCGACGTGGATCAGGCCAAACCGGTCCTTGTAGCCCTCCCTCCACTCGAAGTTGTCGAGGATGGACCAGTAGAAGTAGCCCGCGACGGGGACGCCCTCGGCGCAGGCCCGGCGGATCGCGCCGAGGTAGCGGGCCATGAAGTCGACGCGCTGGGGGTCGTGCACGGCGCCGTCGAGCTGGACGAAGTCGGTGTTGCAGAACCCGTTTTCGGTGAAGACCACCGGCAGGCGGTAGCGCTCGTGCAGGAAATGCGCCGCCCAGTAGGGCGCGGCCGGGGCGACATCGAGCCAGGGGAGGGTCCCGCGGGGATTGCCGATGCCCCACCCGCCCGGCAGCCGCTCGGCCCCGCCGTCCGCCGCCGTGCGAACCCGCCAGCCGGTGTAGCAGTTGTACCCGATGAAATCGACCGGCTCGCCGATCAGCTTCAGATCGGCATGGGTGATGGCCGGAAGGTCGGCGCGGAAGGCCTCGAGGCCGTCGTGCGGGTAATGGCCGAGGAAGACGGGGTCGGCCCACCACGAAAGGTTCCAGAGGCCCGGGCTCGTGCTCGCGAAATAGTCGCGGCGGGCCGCCTCCCGGTCGTCCGCCGTGGCGGGGATCCGCTCCCGGCTGGTGTGCGCCAGCGAGATCTTCACCGGCCTGCGGCAGCCCGCCCGCAGCGCCTGCACGCCGCGGCCGTGGGCCAGCAGCAGGTGGTGGGCGCCCAGCAGGCATTCGCGGAAGCCCAGCTTGAGCCCCGGGGCGAAGAGGCCCTCCTGGTAGCCGAGCCCGATCACGCACGGCGGCTCGTTGATCGTCATCCAGTGGCCGACGCGGTCGCCCAGCCGTCCGGCCACGAGCGCCGCGTATTCCCCGAACCATTCCACGATGTCCCGGTTCATCCAGCCGCCGCGGAGCTGGAGCGCCTGCGGCAAGTCCCAGTGGTAGAGGGTGACCCAGGGGGCGATGCCGGCGGCCAGCAGCGCGTCGACCAGGCGGTCGTAAAACGCCAAACCCGCCTCGTTCGGCCGGCCGGTCCCCCCCGGAATGATGCGCGGCCAGGAGAGCGAGAGGCGGTAGGCGCCCAGGCCGAGGCCTCGCATCAGCGCGACGTCCTCGGCATGCCGGTGGTAGTGGTCGCAGGCGACGTCGCCGGTGTGCCCCTCGAAGGTGTTGCCCGGCGCATGCGCGAAGACGTCCCAAATCGACGGGCTGCGCCCGTCCGCCGCGGCGGCGCCCTCGATCTGATAGGCGGCGGCGGCGGCGCCCCAGGCGAAGTCGGAGGGGAAACTCACGGCGGGGCGGGCTATTTCAGGCCGAGGAATTTCCTGACGAACGCCTGGGTCGCCTCGCCCTGCTCGGGGGTGTAGGTATGGCCGAGCTCGAGCGTGACCCCGAGCGTCTTCGGCGCGCGGATCAGGTTGTAGGCGGCGTAGACCGACGTCGGTCCGCAGACCTCGTCGTTATACCCCCAGGAATAGTAGCCGGGCACCTTCACGCGTTTGGCGAAGTTGACGGTGTCGTAGTAGGCGGTGGTGTCGATCTTGGCCTGGGTCGCGTTGGGCGAGGGGGCGGGATAGTTCCACTGGCGGAAGGGCCAGGGCCAGCCGCCGGCGCGGCCGTGCAGGTCGCCGGTCATGTCGCAGCCCGCCGGGTGGGTCACCGCGATGGCGGTGACGCGCGAATCGAGGGCGGCCGCCATGATCGTCAGCCAGCCGCCCTGGCTGGCACCGGCGACGACGAGGCGCCGGCCGTCCCAGCACTCCCGCGAGGCGAGAAAGTCGTCGGCCCGCAGCACGCCGAGGAAGACGCGCCGGTAGTAGTACGTCTCCTTGTCGTCGAGATTGAACAGCGAATAGCCGTCGAGCGCGCCGGCCTGGAGCTGGTCGTAGAGCTCCAGGGGCAGGTTGACCGGGATGCCGTGGATGCCGATCTCGAGCGTGATCGCCCCCTCGTCCGCGGTGGCCTTGTCGCCGAAGTAGGGCCGCACGCCCGCGCCCGGGACGCGGAGCAGCGCGGGGTACTTCCCGGGCTTCTTCGGCTCGCAATAGATGCCGTAGATGCGCCCCTTCGTCTCCAGCCAGTCGGGGCTGACGTTCCGGAAGCTCACCTGGTAGACGTTCACCTTGTCGGTGCACTGGTCCGGCAGCAGGGTGAGCTTGGCCTCCATCGGCACCTGGGCCAGATCCGCCCGCTGCTTCCGCCAGAACGCGTCGAAGTCCGCCGGCTCCGCCTGGGTGGGCCGGATCTTCTCCGGCTCGTAGGCGGCGGTGGCGAGGCCCCGGTAGGCCCTGCCCGCCACCTCCGCCGTCACGGCGCAGCGGAGGAACCCGGGCTCCTTCAGCGTCCCCCCGTCGATCACCAGCCCTCCCGGCGGAACCGCGGCGGCGCGCGTCTCGGCGGGCCGCTGTTCCTGGCCGGCGCTGTAGGAGACCGTGACGCCCTCGACGGGCTCGTTGTCGGCGACGATGCTCACCCGGAACCGGGCGGGCTCTCCGAGCGAATAGGTCCAGTCGCCGTGGTCGGGCGAGACGCGGACCTGCACGGTGGCGACGCGCAGCTGCGCCTGCGGCGGGACGGGGGTGATCGGGGTGGAGGCGGGCGGATCGCCCGCGAGGGCGTTCATGGCGGCGAAGAGGAGGCCGGCGGCGGCCGGAGCGAGGCGGGGGATCCAGGCGGGCATGGCGGAAAGCGGGGCGGGGCGGGGGCGAGCCTAGGACAATCCTTCCTCCATGGGAATGAGACCCGTTGTCCGCGAATTAAGAGTCCGCTGCGGCGCCGCCCCGCGGTCCGGGCTCAGACCACCCCGCGGCGGGCCTCCAATTGGCGGCGGATGTCCGCCATCACCTCTTGGGACAGGGTGTACCGCGCCAGGGCGAGCAGCGACAGTAGCAGGCCGAGGATCGGAATCACTCCCAGCAGCAGGCGGATCATGAAGATGGAATGGGCGGTCTGGTTTCCGCCCAGGGCCACGTCGAAGCCGGTACCGCTGAGGATAAAGCCCGCCGCCCCGGCCCCCAGCGCCATCCCGCACTTCATGATCCAGGAGCCGGCCGAGGCGAACACCCCTTCCCGGCGGTTGCCGGTGGCCAGCTCGTCGTAGTCGATGATGTCCGCCAGCATGGACCCGTCGAGCGTCCAGAAGCCCGCCCCGATGAAGGCGATGAAGCCGGAGGCGAGCGGCTGGAGCCAGGGGCGGGCCGGGTCGTACAGCCACCAGGTCGCGACGAAGGCGGCGATGGCGATGCACATCACCGTCCGCATGCTGTGGCGCTTGCCCAGGCGGCGCGCCACCGCCGTGAAGGTCGGGATGCCGAGAAAGCCGAGGATCATTCCCGAGACGCCCATCCAGAAGTTCCAGCGGGCGCCCGAGCCGAGGTCCCCGTGGCAGACGTAGTAGACCGTGTCGTAGTAGCCGAGGGTGCTGACCATGCTCAGCCCCATCCCGTAGGCCAGCCGCATTCCGATCAGGAGCCGGAACGGCCGGCACCCCACCGTCTGCCCCAGGGACTTGAAGAGGGAAATCCGCCCCTGGCGCCCCTCCACCAGCTTGTCATAGTAGCGCTCGCGCACCGTCAGCACGAGCGTCACCCCGGCGAGGATCATCAGGGCCCCCAGGATCATGCAGTAGACCTCGGCGCCCATCAGGATGTTGGGCGCGGTGCCGGCCGGGGCCGCCGCCCAGGCCGAGCGGTGGCGCAGCAGGCCGCGGATGCGCGCGCCGGCGTTGGACGAGTTCGCCCCCACCCAGACCGCCAGGGTCGTGAACTGCGCCGCGAAGAACAATCCGAGCTCGGGCAGCTTCTGCACCGCGTACTTGTAGGACATCACGCTGGTCCGCTCGTGGTAGTCCGGCGTCATCTCCGCGCCCAGGCTCACGTAGGGCATGAAGAAGCAGCTCATCACCGGAATGTAGACGGCCGAGGTGAGCACCATGAACCAGAAGTAGTGCATCTGGCTCCAGCCGGGGTGGACCCAGAACAGGAGCGGCAGGCAGGCGCCGGCGACGACCGAGCCCACCAGCATGAAGGGGCGGCGGCGGCCCCAGCGCGTCCGGGTGTTGTCCGACCACCAGCCGAAGAGCGGATCGGAGAACGCGTCGAAGACGCGGTTCAGCATGATGGCGGAGCTCACCAGCGCCGGGGACACGCCGAGCCCGATGTTGAACACCTGGTTGGCCAGCGTCGGGTAGAGCCAGTGCCCCCACATGTCCAGGAAGGTGCCGAGGCCGTAGCCGAGCTTCTGGACCTTCGGCACCCGGTCCTCCGGGGCGGTGGGGGCGATCGGGGCGGATGCGGGATGGGCGGTCATTTCACTCATGGGGTAGAATTCGCTGGTTGCGCGGTGAGGGTGAGGGCGGCCCCCTCCAGGCCGGGGGCGGCGGCCCGCAGGATGACCGCGCCCGGCGCTCGGGGCGCCTGCACGATGACCTGCGCCCAGCCGTTGAAGAGGCTGCGCTCGCTCCCGGCGTCGGCCTCGTGGCAGCCGGGGTCGCCGTTGCCGACTCCCAGGATGCGCCCGCCTTCCGCGGTGAAGCTGACGGGGTCGCCCGCCGTCGGCACCGTGCGGCCCCGCGCGTCCACCGCGCGCACCGCGACCACGGCGACGTCCGCGCCATCGGCGCGCACCGTCCGCCGGTCCGCCGAGAGCTCGAGGCGCGCCGGCGCGCCGGTGGTCTCCTCGCGCACCGTCGCCGCCACGCGCCCGGCGCGGTAGCCGCGCGCTTCGAGCACGCCGGGCTGGTAGGCCACCTGCCACTCCAGGTGCCCGTTCCGCGGCATCTCCTTCTTGCCGAGCGAAACGCCGTTGAGCACGAGCTCGACCGCCTCGAAGTTGCTGTAGCAGCCGACGGTGAGCCTCTGGCCGACCTTGCCCGGCCAGTTCCAGTGCGGGAAAATGTGCAGCACCGGCTGGTCGGTCCACCAGGACTTGAGGTAGTAAAAGCTGTCCTTGGGAAACCCGCAGGTGTCGAGGATGCCGAACTGGGAGCTGATCGCCGGCCAGCCCAGCGGCGTCGGCTCGCCGCGGTAGTCGAAGCCCGTCCAGAAGAACAGGCCGGCCAGAAAGGGCCGGGCCGCGTAGTAGCGCCATCCCACCTCGCAATTGCCGCCGCTGTCGCCCCGCGCCATCGGCGCCAGGTGGGCGCGCGGCTTGTCGTCGAAATAGATGCCCCGCGTCCCCTGGGTCGTGGTTTCCTCGGTGCCCACGCCGGGCTGAAGGGGAAACTTGGCGTGCTGCGCGTCGGGATTCGACTGCGAGATGTAATTGTAGCCCACGACGTCGGTGGTGGTGGAGCTGCCCCCCCACCCGCCGCTGATCGCGACGGTCGCCCGCCGGCTCGGATCCAGCCGCCGGACGATGGCCTGCATCGCGGCGGTGATCCGGGCGCCCAGGGCGTTGCCCTCGATCCGCCACTCCTCGTTCCCGACCGACCAGAGGATGACGCTGGGGTGGTTCCGGTCCCGGCGGACCATGGCCTCGAGCGGGCCGAGCTGGGCCGGGCTCAGGCCCATCTCCCGGTTCTCGTCGATCACCAGCATGCCCAGCCGGTCGCAGGCATCGAGCAGCGCCGGGGCGGGCGGCTGGTGGGCGGTGCGGATGGCGTTGCAGCCGAACGCGCGCAGCCGCCTCAAGCGGTACTCCCAGAGGGCGTCGGGGACCGCCACCCCCACCCCCGCGTGGTCCTGGTGGACGTCCGCGCCCTTCAGCTCCAGGCGCCGGCCGTTGAGGAAGAACCCGCGGTCCGGATCGAAGCGGACCGAGCGGATGCCGAAGGGGGTCTCGCAGCGGTCGACCACGGCGCCCGAGGCGTCGCGCAGCACGGTGACCAGGACGTGGAGGGCGGGCGTTTCCGTCGACCAGAGGCGGGGCTTCGCCACCGGCAGCCCGAGGGAGAATTCCGCGCTGCCGCCGGGGGCCAGCGCGAGCCCGTGAAGCGTCCGGGTCGCGAGCGTCCGGCCCTCCGGCGACACCACGCTCTGCTCCAGCACGAAGGCCGCCGGCCTCGGCCCGTCATTGGCGACCGTCGCGCGCGCGCGCACCTCCGCCGACGAAAGGTCGGCGTTCAGCTCGGCGGTGACGAAGGTGCCCCAGTGCGCGACGTGCAGCGGCGCCGTCCGGGCGAGCCAGACGTGCCGGTAGATGCCGGCGCCCTCGTAGTACCAGCCCTCCTCCAGCGTCACGTCGGCCCGCACGGCCACGACGTTGTCGCCGCCGTAGTTGAGATAGTCGGTGATGTCGTAGGCAAAGCTCTCGCTGCCGCTCGCCTCTCGCCCGAGATAGAAGCCGTTGACCCAGACCTGGGCGTCCCGCTGCACCCCGTCGAATTCCAGGCTGAAGCGGCTGCCCTGCCCGCCGGCGGGGACCGTGAACGTCTTCCGGTACCAGCCCACGCTGCGCTGCGGAAATCCCCGGCCGACCGCCTTGAAGCCGTGGCTGGGGCTGGCGCGCTCGTCGAAGGGCGCCTCCACCGCCCAATCGTGCGGCAGGTCGAGCCTCCGCCAGGCCGAGGCGTCAAACTTCGGATCCGCCGGCCCGTCCCCGTACCCGGCCTTGGCCAGGTAGGAGAAATAGCCGGTGCCATGGTTGAAGTCTTTCGCCGGGTCGCACCGGTCGCCGAGGGCGAAGCGCCAGCCGGCATCGAAGGCAGTCCGCTCGCGCGGCGTACCGCCGGGGGCAGCGAGGGCCGGGACGAGCGCGAGGAGCAGCGCGACGACGGGCTTCTTCATGACCGGGGGTACGGGGTTGGCTCGCGACCGTGGGTGCTCGGCCCATAAATGCAAGTTTTTCGTTAAATCAGCGGTTCCGGGCTTGTGTTCGGCTGCGGCGCTGGGCTCTGTCGCCGTGATGCCACCCGAAGCGGCCGATTCCTTCCCGCCGGATTTCACCTGGGGGGCCGCCACCGCCGCTCCCCAGGTCGAGGGGGCCGCCTTTGCGGACGGCAAGGGCGAGTCCATCTGGGACCGCTTCGCGCGGCAGCCGGGCCGGATTCATGGCGGCGACACCCTCGAGGTCGCCTGCGACCACTACCACCGCTTCCGCGAGGACTTCGACCTCATGCGCTCGCTCGGCCTGAGGCATTATCGGCTCTCGCTGGCCTGGCCCCGCATCTTCCCCCAGGGCGACGGGCCGCCGAATCAGGCCGGCCTCGATTTCTACCGCCGGCTGTTCGCCGCGCTGGCCGAACGGGGCATCACCCCCTGGGTCACCCTCTTCCACTGGGACCTCCCGCAGGCCCTCGAGGACCGCGGCGGCTGGCCCGCCCGCGCCACGGTCGACGCCTTCGGCCGCTATGCCGACACCGTGGTGCGCGCCTTCAAGAGCGAGGTGAAGAACTGGATCTCGCTGAACGAAATCCGCTGCTTCACCACCCTCGCCTACGGATTCGGCGGCAAGGCGCCCGGGCGCAAGATCTCGGCGGCCGAGCTCAACCAGGCCTATCATCACGCCCTGCTCTGCCACGGCCACGCGGTGCGCGCCGTCCGCGAGTTCGGCGGGGCCGGGGCGCGCGTCGGCCTGACCGACAACAGCGACATCTGCATGCCGGCCACGGAGACGGCGGCGGACATCGCTGCGGCGCGCGCCTGGTACGAGCGGCGGAACGACTTTCTCCTCGGCGCGCTCTACCGCGGCGGGTATTCGCCGGCCTATCTGGCGCGCTGCGGGGCGGACGCCCCGCGCGTCGCCCCCGGGGATTTCGGCCTGATCAGCGCGCCGACCGATTTTCTCGGACTCAACCTCTACACCGGCACCTTCGTCCGGGCCGGCGCCGGCGGGGCGCCCGAGGAGCTGCCGCTCCCCGCGCACTTCCCGAAGGCCGACAGCCCGTGGCTGCACCTGGCGCCCCAGGTGATGTACTGGGGCACCCGCCTCGCCCACGAAGCCTACCACCCCGGCCCGATCTACATCACCGAGAACGGCTGCGGCTACAACGACGAGGCCGTGGTCAACGGCGAGGTGATCGACCTCCACCGCCGCGAATTCCTCCGCTCGCACCTGCGCGAGGTGCGCCGCGCCATCGCGGACGGCGTGCCGGTCGCCGGCTATTTCCACTGGTCCTTCATGGACAACTTCGAGTGGGAGGACGGCTATGAGCGGCGCTTCGGCCTCGTCCACGTCGACTACGGCACGCAAAAGCGGACGCCCAAGCTCTCCGCGCGCTATTATTCCAGGATCATCGCGGAAAACCGCGTGGTCTGATCCCGAGCGGGGCTACCGGGCCGCGGCGGCCGGCTCTCCCACGAAGATTCCCCGGCCGCTGGTGCCGACGTAAATGCGCCCGTAGGCCCGGGGATCGCCCGCCAGCGTCCGGATGTAGCCCAGGCGAATCCGCTCGTCGCTGATCCGCACCCAGGTCCTCCCCCCGTCGTCCGAGCGGAAGAAGGCGCCGACGCCGCCAACCTCCCCGTCGAGATAGACCGCCGGGCGCCTCGCGCCCGGGGCGGGCGCGCCGAAGCCGACCTGGTAGGCCGTGGCAACCCCGGGCAGCGGCCGGAACGTCCTTCCTCCGTCCTCGGAAAGCCTCAGCCCGCCCTCCAACGGCAGCCACAGCCGGCCTTCCGCCCCGGGTTCCGCGCGCAGCAGGCCGCCGCCGGCGGGCAGCGCCGCGGTTTGGCCGAAGCTTTCGCCGCCATCGGCGCTGGCGTAGAACGCGCCGCTGAGCGGATCGTAAAGGTAGAATCTCCGCGGGTTCGCCGGATCGGCCACCGGGCCGTAGGTCTTCCAGGTTCTGGTCGAGACCAGGGCGGCGCGGCTCCGGCGCCAGCTTGAGCCGTCGTCGTCCGAATAGAACGGGCCTGAGCCCTTCGGCAGCCAGACGATCCGGCGCCCGTCCGCCGCGATCGCGGCGATGCCCGCCCCGAATTCCCGCGCCTCCGCCGGCGCCGAGCCGAAATTCCTCCAGCTCAGCCCCCCGTCGTCCGAGACCGCGCCCCGGGTCGGGCCTTGGTCCGTGCGCACCATCCGCCTCGGCTCCCCCGCCGCCGCGCTCAGGCCGGGGCAGCCGCCCGCGAAGGGCCGGAACATGCCCGCGGCCGGCGAGGCCGCGAAGTCCTCGTGCCGGAATCCGCCGAGATCGCCGACGGCGCTGAGCAGGGGGGCGCCCTCCGCGGGGCTGACGAGCTCGTCCACCACCGTCTCCTCCAGGCCGCTGTCGGCAAACGCCCATGAGAGCCTCTCTCCCCGCGACACGTCGGCGCGCGCCTGCTCCGTGGTCCACACGCCGTAACCGGTGACGAACCACAGCCGGCCCGGATGGCGCGGGTCCAGCGCCAGGTCGCTGATCCAGTGCGGCCTCAGCGCCGAGACATAGGGCGTCCCGGCCGGATCCAGGGACGACGCGGCCAGCAACGGCACCCAGCTCGCCCCGCCATCCTCCGTCCGGAAGATCTCGTCGCCCCGCGCCCAGCGGTCGAGGGTCGAGACGAAGAGCGTGCCCGGCCGCGCCGGGTCGGCCGCCAGGCCCGCGTAGCCGAAGCGGTCGGCGCCGGCGGGCCTGACCGGAGTCACGTCCCGCCAGCGGCCGGCGGCGGGCTGGAACCGCCAGACCGCGCCGCCCGTCACGCCGTTCGGGCCCAAGCCGTTGCCGGCGGCCAGATAGAGAGCGCCGCCGCTGAGGGCCGCATGCTGGACCAGAAGCCCCGCCGGCTGGCCGGCCACCGGCGCCCACGTGCCGCCCCCGTCCGCGCTGCGGAAAAGCGCGGGCCCGGCGCCCTCCGCCAGTCCCGCGTAGATCACCGGCGTCGGCCGCCCGTCGGCGCCGCTGGCGGCGTCGAAGAGCACAAAGGTGATGCCCTGCCTTCCCGGCAGGCCCCCCGCGGCGCGCCAATGCCGGCCGGCGTCCGTGCTGGCCCACAGCCCGTCGCGGCTGGTGCCGAGGAACAGCACGCGGCCGTCATGCGGGTCGACCGCCAGCCGCTCCCCGGCGCCGCGGCCGTCCTCGTTCGCGCCGAGCCTGAAGGGCAGGGCCGTGGCGCCCCAGGTCCGGCCCCGGTCGGCCGACCAGAGCACCGCGGCCGGGTGCGCCCGTTCCGAGGTGTATTCGCCGCAGGCGAGGTAGACCTTGTCGGGGTCGCGCGGGTCGAGGGCGAGGCTGAGGACGCCGTCGAGGTCCGAGTCGCCGCCGGCCCGGCTGAAGATATCGGTGATCGGCCGCCAGGCCCGGCGCGCGGCGTCCCAGCGGTAGGCGCCTCCGACGTCGGTGCGGGCATAGAGCAGGTCCGGTTCCGAGGGGTGATAGACCAGCCCTGTCACATAGCCTCCCCCATGGATCGCGAGGTTGCGCCAGGTGTAGGCCTGGAAGGGCGCCGCCGCGGCGGCGGCCGAAGCCAGGGGGGCCAATCCGGCCAGGAGGATGCGGGCGGCAAACCGGCGGTTCATTCAGGGTAACGGTCCTGTTCCTTTAGCCCCCGATGTTTCGGTTTGCCAAGTCTGATTTAACGATACATCACTCCCCGCCACCCTTACCCCGTGTTCCGCCCATGAAGTTCACCGACGGCGCCTGGCTGATGAGGCCGGGCGTCCAGGCCCACTACGCCACCGAGGTCAACGACGTCGTCCGCGAAGGCGACTCGCTGGCGGTGTACGCCCCCACCCGGCCGATCCGGCACCGGGGCGACACCCTGCAGGGGCCGCTCCTGACGCTGCGGATCGACTCGCCGGCCGAGGGGGTGATCCGGGTGCGGATCGAGCATTTCACGGGGGAGCGAGCGCGGGGACCGCGGCTGGCCTTCCAGCCGCTGCCCCCGCCCAAGGTCGAGGTCTCGCTGGAGGAGGACGCCGCGACCCTGACCAGCTCCGGCCTGACCGCCCGGATCGAGCGCAAAAACGGGTGGGAGCTTTCCTTCCGGCAGGGCGGGCGCGTCCTCACCCGCAGCGGCTGGCGCGGCGCCGCCTACATGCAGGGCCCCGGCGCGGACGCCCACGTGGTCGAAAACCTCTCCCTCGGCGTCGGCGAGTGCGTCTACGGCCTGGGGGAGCGCTTCACCGCCTTCGTCAAGAACGGCCAGGCGGTCGAGATCGCCAACCGGGACGGCGGCACGGGCAGCGACCAGGCCTACAAGAACGTGCCCTTCTATCTCACCAACCGCGGCTACGGCGTGCTCATCAATGAGACCCGCCATGTCTCCCTCGAGGTCGCGACCGAGAAGGTCTCCCGGGTCCAGTTTTCGGCGGCCGGCGAGAGCCTGGAGTACCTCGTCTTCCTCGGCCCGGACCCGAAGGACGTCCTCCGCCGCCTCACCGCCCTGACCGGCCGGCCCGCGCTGCCGCCGGCCTGGTCGTTCGGGCTCTGGCTTTCCACCTCGTTCACCACCAATTACGACGAGGCGACCGTGATGGGCATCATCGAGGGGATGAAGTCGCGCGACCTTCCGCTGCACGTCTTCCATTTCGACTGCTTCTGGATGCGGGAGTTCAACTGGTGCGACTTCACCTGGGATCCCCGCGTCTTCCCCGATCCGGCCGGACTGCTCGCCCGGCTCCGGGAGCGGGGCCTGCGGATCAGCCTCTGGCTCAATCCCTACGTCGCGCAGAGGTCGCCGCTTTTCGCCGAGGGCGCCCGGGAGGGCTATTTCATCCGCCGGACCGACGGCTCCGTCTGGCAAACCGACCTCTGGCAGCCGGGCATGGCCATCGTCGACTTCACCAACCCCGCCGCCGCCGGCTGGTTCGCCGGCCACGTCACCCGGCTGCTGCAGATGGGCGTGGATGCGATCAAGACCGATTTCGGCGAGCGCATCCCCACCGAGGGCGTCGTCTACCACGACGGGGCGGATCCGGCGCGGATGCACAACTTCTATTCGCTGCTCTACAACGAGTGCGTGTTTCGCGCCGTCGAGGCCGCCCGCGGCCGGGGCGAGGCGGTGCTGTTCGCCCGCTCCAGCTACGCGACCGGCCAGCGGTTCCCGGTGCACTGGGGCGGCGACTGCTGGTCGACGATGGAATCGATGGCCGAGTCGCTCCGCGGCGGCCTTTCCCTCGGGCTCTGCGGCTTCGGGTTCTGGAGCCATGACATCGGCGGCTTCGAGGGCACGGCCCCCGCCTATGTCTACAAGCGCTGGGCGGCCTTCGGCCTGCTCTCCTCCCACAGCCGCCTCCACGGCAGCGGCAGCTACCGCGTCCCTTGGGCCTACGACGACGAGGCCTGCGACGTCGTGCGGTTCTTCACCAAGCTGAAGTGCCGGCTGATGCCCACGCTCTGGCACGCGGCGGTGGCCGCGCACCGGGAAGGCCTGCCGGTGATGCGGGCGATGCCGCTCGAATACCCGGATGACCCCGCCTGCGACACCCTCGACCGCCAATATTTCCTGGGGCCCTCCCTGCTGGTCGCGCCCGTCTTCGCCGAGGACGGCGCGGTCGACTACTACCTGCCCCAGGGCCGCTGGGTCCACCTGCTGACCGGCGAGTCGCAGGAGGGGGGCCGCTGGCACCGGGGCCGCCACGGTTTCCTCAGCCTGCCGCTTTTCATCCGTCCGGGCCACCTGGTGGCGCTGGGCGCGCGAGACGACCGGCCCGACTACGACTTCGCCGCCGGGGTGACGCTGCGCCTGGGCGACCTGGAGGACGGCGCCGAGGCCGCTTTCGAAATCCCGGCGCGCGACGGGGGCCCCGGCCCCACGGCCCAGGCCCGGCGCAGCGGCCGCCACGTCGACTTCTCGTGGAAAGGCGCCCCGCCCCCGCAATGGTCGGCGCAGGTCGGAACCTCCCCCGCCCCTGCGCCGTCAGGCGCCCGCACCCTGCGCCTGCAGCTCCCCGACTGATCCCTCCATGCCCCGCGGCCCGAAAAAAACCAAGCTGATCCGGGCCGCCACGCTCGCCGACGTCGGGCGCATGGCCGGCGTTTCCGCGATGGCCGTTTCCGCGGTCCTGAACGGCGCCCGGACCTCCTCGCGCATCGCGCCCGAGACGCGCGAGCGCATCCGCGAGGCGGCGAGCAAGCTGTCCTACCGGCCCAACGCCGCCGCCCGGGCCCTCGCCAACCGGCGCATGCAGACGATCGGCGTGGCGGCCGTGATCGAGGGCGGCGAGCTCAACCACTATTTCCTCGAGGTCTTCAACGGCATCCTCGAGGCCGCCGCCCGCCACGACCAGAATGCCACGGTCTTCTCGCTGCACGACTGGGCGCGGGATCCGGAGCGGCTGCACCGCTTCTGCGACGGCCGCATCGACGGCCTCATCCTCCTCGCTCCGGCCTTCCGCGAGGACCACGTCGCGCTTCCCGCCCACACCCCCTTCGTGTCGATCCACGCCAACGTCCCGCTTCCCGGGGTGCTCAATATCGAGAGCGACGAGGAGCGCGGCGCCTACGAGATGACCCGCCGGCTGCTCGGACTGGGCCATCGGCGGATCATGCACCTGGCCGGGCCCGACGGGCTCCTCGGGCCGGCCCGCCGCATCCGCGGCTACGAGCGGGCGCTGGCCAACCAGCGCTCCGCCGGCCCGGCCCTGGTCGTGTCCGCGGGTTTCCACGCGTCGGAGGGCCGGGACGCCATGCGCCATTGGCTCCGGCGGCACGGCAAGGGCGAACTTCCCGAAGCGATCTTCTGCGTCAACGACGGGGTGGCGATCGGCTGCATCGAGGCCCTGGCCGAGGTCGGCCTGCGCGTGCCGGAGGACGTCTCCGTCGCCGGCTTCGACGACTCCATCGCGGCCCGGATCTGCGTGCCGCAGCTCACCACCGTGCGCCAGCCCCTGCGCGCGATGGGGGGCCGGGCGGTGGAGATCCTGCTCACCCGCATCACCCAGCCCGGAACCACCGCGGGCTCGACCGACAAGTCCGTGGTCTTTCCCGTCGAATTGGTCACCCGCGCCTCGGTGGCGGAGCCGCGCGGAGCCGCGCCGGCCGGCGGCCGCGCCTGACGGGCGCGGGGCGCCGCGGGAGCTAGCGCACCCCGAGCCTCCAGCCGAAAAGGACCGGAGCGATCACCCGGCGCCACACCGCGTAGCCGGCGGGATTGGGGTGGAGATGGTCGGGCTTGAAATCCTGGGCTTTCGAGGTCCCGTCGGGCAGCGCGAACGGGGTGAAGGTGTCGCAAAGGATGATCCGGGGATCGCCCGCGGCGAGCTGCCGGATGCGCCCGTTGAGCTCATGGATCCGGGCCGGGAAGGCGTCGTTGCCGGTCCGGGGCATGACCAGGCACCATGCGATCGGGATCGTGGGGCATTCAGCGCGGATCCGGGCCAGCATCGTTTTGAGGTTGTCCGCGATGTCCGCCGGCGGGGTGTGCTCCCCAAGGTCATTGGTCCCGATCAGGATCACCAGGGCCCTCGGATGCAGCGAGAGCACGTCCTCCTCCAGCCGGTAGAGCAGATTGGGCGTCGTGTCGCCGCCGATGCCGCGGTTGACGACCTTCACGCCCAGGCCGGCCCAGTCCTGCTCCAGGCTGCTCCAACCCTCCGTGATGGAATCCCCGACAAAGACGACCCCGTCCTGATCGAAGGCCCGCCGGCCGGCAAAGAAAGTCCGCCGATCGAGATCGCGGGCCTTGAAGCCGGTCCAGGACGAAACCTTGCCCTTGCCCGGAAAGACGCCGTCGGCCGGCCAGAGGGGCCGGGCCGCCGCCGCGCCCGGAGCCACGGTCTGGCCGATGGCGAGGCCGGCGAGCATCGGGAACAGAAGGAACACGCGCAGGGTCCGGAGGGGGTTCATGGGGAAGGGCGTCCTTTAAATCGGGCCCGGGCGGCCGGCCGCAAGCTCCGAAGGCGCTCCGGCTCCGAGCCCACCGGACCACCCGCGAATCCGGCGCCCTCCGCCGCATCCCCTGATGCCGGCGGTGCGTCAATCCTGTGACCCCGCCACTCCATGCCCCTTCCCCGCCTCCTCGCCCTCTCCTCCCTGGCGCTTGCCGCCGGAGCCGCCCTCCCCGCCCAGACGCCGCCCCCGGCCCCCAACCCCGGCCGGCAGTACGACGTGCGGGCCTTCGGCGCCACCGGCGACGGCAAGACCCTGGACACCGATGCGATCAACCGGACCATCGAGGCGGCGGCCGCGGCGGGCGGCGGGACCGTTGAATTCCCGCCCGGCACCTACCTGAGCTTCTCCATCCGGCTCAAGAGCCACGTCTGGCTGCACCTCGACCCGGGCTCGGTGATCGAGGCGGCGGCGGAAGCCCCCGGATTCGGGCACTACGACGAGGCCGAGCCGAACCGCTCCGGCGGCTCCGGCATCGGCGGGAGCTTCCACAACGCGCTGATCTGGGGCGACAGCCTGGAGGACGTCGCCATCACCGGCCCCGGCGTCATCTACGGCAAGGGCCTGCCGCGCTCCAACGGCGGGGAGGGAGGCGGGCCGGACAAGACCTCGGCGCGCTCCTCCGTCCGGCCGCTGGAAATCGCCAGCGCGGGCGTGACGCTCCCCGGCCGCGGCGGCAACAAGTCAATCGGGCTGGTCAACTGCCGCGACGTGCTCCTGCGCGACTTCTGGATCCGCCAGGGCGGCTGGAGCGCGATGGATGCCCTCGGCGTCAGCAATTTCACCATCGACAACGTCAAGGTGGACACCAACCGCGACGGCTTCGACATCGACTGCTGCCGCAACGTCCGGGTGTCCAACTGCCTGGTCAACGCCCTGAACGACGACGGGATCTGCCTGAAGTCGCCGGACTCGCTCGGCTCCCCGCTCCGCGCCTGCGAAAACATCACCATCACCGGCTGCGTGGTCAGCGGCTACGATACCGGCTCGGTCTTCGATGGCACCTACCGGACGGCGCAGCCGCTGGCCCCGGACCGCGACGGGCCCACCGGCCGGATCAAGTTCGGCACCGGATCGGCCGGCGGCTTCAAGAACATCACGATCTCCAACTGCGTCTTTGACCGCAGCCGGGGCCTGGCGCTGGAGGCGGTGGACGGCGGCACGATCGAGAACGTCACCATCACCAACATCGCCATGCGGAATGCCTCCAATGCGGCCATCTTCCTGCGGGTCGGCAACCGGGCCCATGGGCCGGGCGGGGCGGTCGGCACGATCCGCGGGGTGAGCATCAGCCACATCGTCGCCACCGGGGTGGACGGCCGCTTCCCCATCATCATTGCCGGCATTCCCGGCCATCCCGTCGAGGATGTCCGGCTGAGCGACATCCGCATCAGCTCGCGCGGGGGCCTCTCGCTCGAGGACGCGGCCCGGCAGCCGGCCGCGCTCGTCAACCGCTTCTTCCTCCGCGGCCCCGGCGCGGCCGATCCGCGCAATCCCTACCTTCCGCCGGAGCAGGTGGCCGCGTATCCCGAACCCTCCATGTTCGGGGTGCTGCCGGCGTGGGGCCTCTATGTCCGGCATGCCAGGGACCTCGCGTTCCGAGACATCAAGTGGAGCCTGGAAAAGGACGACACCCGGCCGGTCGTCGTCCTCGACGATGTCGCCGGCGCCGAATTCAAGGACGTGAAGGCCCCCCGCCCCGGCGGGGCGCCGTTCTTTGTCCTGCGGCAGGTCGCGGACTTTTCCGTCGGCGACTCTTCCAGCATCCCGGACCGGCAGGTGGCGCGGGCGGACAACCAGTCGCTCTGAGCGCTCCGGCGCCGGTTGCGGCCGGCCCGCCTCTGCATTCGCTGGGCGGATGCCCATCGAATGCGAGCGCCTGGTGCTGAAGCCGCGGGGCTGGGTCCCCAACAACGGCCAGCACCCCCTGCTGATCTACCGGCGCGCCGTGGACCCGGCGGGGCCGGGAGATCTGGCGGCGCGCCTGGAGGAGCTTTTCCGCCGGAACGGATGGCCGCCGCAGTGGCGCGACGGCGTCTATCCCTTTCACCACTATCATTCCACCGCGCATGAGGTGCTCGGTTTCGCCGCCGGCACCGCCCGGCTGGTCTTTGGCGGCGAAGGCGGCCACGAAACCGCCGTCCACCCTGGCGACGTCGCCGTCCTTCCCGCGGGCACGGGGCATTGCCGCCTGTCCGCTAGTCAGGATTTTCTGGTCATCGGGGGCTATCCCGCCGGGCAGGAATGGGATACCTGCCGCTCCCCGGCCGAGGCCGCGACCCTGGCGCGGATCCGCGCCGTCCCCTATCCCGCCTCGGATCCGGTCCTTGGGTCCGACTGACGATGGTGGACGCTACTGGACTCGAACCAGTGATTCGGGTTTTGACGTTCATAGATGTCTCCATCAGAGGGAAATGACAAGGAACGACATCAAAAAACAAGGGTCGATGCTGAGACTTTTGCTGAGACTGAATCATGGCCTTTCTTCGCAAATTTCCGCGCTCGCCCTACTGGTTCGCCGGCTACACCGCGCCTGACGGCCGGCGCGTTCAGCGCTCGACTAAACAGAGCCAGCGGAAGAAGGCTCAGCTTGTTGCCAACGAGTGGGAGAAGGCTGCCCGGCTCGCCGCTGAGAAGCGATTGGGCGAAGCCCAGGCCCGTCGCGTCCTCTCAGACATTTATGCGGCGGTCACGAACGAGCCGCTGCGCTCGGCGACTGCGAAGCAATTCCTGGCGGATTGGGCGGAGAAGCGAAAGGCCGACACGTCGTTGCGGACGTACCAGGCGTACACCCAAGTCACCCGAGATTTCCTGAAGTCGCTCGGTGAACGTGCGTCCATCGACATTTCGCAACTCACGAAGGCCGACATCGCCAAGTACCGGGATGAGGTCCACAAGCGAACATCCGTTGCGACTGCGAACAAGTCGCTGAAATACCTCCGCGTGGCCCTCGGCGCCGCCTACAAGGACGGCCTCGCCCAGGACAACGCGGCAGCGAAGCTCGACATCTTGAAGCGCCGCGAGGCGGACCGCTCCGCTCGCCGCCCGTTCACGGTGAAGGAACTCAAGACCATCCTGGCTCACGCGTCCGGCGAATGGAGAGGCATCATCCTTTTCGGCCTTTACACGGGTCAGCGCCTCAAGGACATCGCCCGTCTCACTTGGGACAACATCGACATCGAGAGTGAGGAACTGCGCTTCGTCACCGCCAAGACCGGGCGCCGCATGGTGATTCCGCTCGCCGCTCCCCTCCTCGCCCATCTCCAATCGACGCCTGCCGGCGATGATGCCTCGGCCCCGCTCTTCCCGGAGGCTCACGCCATCGCGAGCAAAGAAGGCAGCGACAGCCGATTGTCCCAGCAATTCCACGGCATCTTGGTCGCTGCCGGCATGGCCGATCCCAGGACGAAGGCCGAAACCGGCGTGGGGCATTCAAACCGCCGCCCCGTCAGCGAAATCTCCTTCCATTCGCTCCGCCACACAGCGACCAGCCTTCTCAAAAACGCCGGTGTACCCGAGTCGGTGGCCATGGACATCATCGGTCACGACAGCACGGCAATCAGCCGCCATTACACCCACGTGGAGGCGAAGGCCAAGAGGAAGGCTCTCAATAAATTGCCAAGCATTGGTTGACCCGCTCTACTTGGGAAGCGGAGAACCAATGGAGCACAGGGGCATAATTCCGGAAGATCGTCCTCTAACGCCAGAGGAGACCCAGCTTCTGCATTGGCTGCTTTCTCACGGTACGCCCGGCGCCGAAGCCATGGTTCCCCAAATTGAACGGGCGCACGTTACGGGAAGATGCGGTTGCGGATGCGCAACCGTGTGCCTTCAGGTCGACGGTCACAAAAGGGACCCTAAGCTCGGGGTCGAGCCGGTAGCCGACTTCTTGTGGCACACTGACGCCGGACATCTCTGCGGCGCGATTTGTTTTGCGCAATCCGGACGCCTCGTGGAATTGGAAATCTGGAGCGTTGACGGCCTTGAAATTCCGGCCCGTATTCCCGCCCCGGGCCAGCTTTTCCCGTATTCCGAGTTTGGTCGTACTCAATCCGTGTAGCGCCGCCATGGACGAAGAACCGTCAATCGCGTTCGGGCCGCTGCGGATTTGGGTGCATGGCCGCCAGTTTCCCGACGCTGGCGACTACTGGGACGGCAATTGGTTACGGGCGACGGCCGAGTGCATCGGCGAAGGCTCGGTGGTTAGAATCCAAGGCAACTTTCTTCATCTCGGAGAACTTTGCCGATGGAAAAAAGCAGTTGAGGAATTTCAGCGGACGTTGGAGGGCAAGGTCGAACTCCCCACGATAGAGCCGAATCTCGCCGTCGAATTTGACGGACGGAATCCGCGGACCGGACATTTCGACTGCAAGGTTTCAATCACAGGCGAGCATCTTTCGGAGCGGCACGAGTTTCAATTCAGCTCGGACCAGTCGTATCTGCCCAATCTCATCGCGTGCCTAGGCGCCATTCTCCGTGCCTACCCAATCCGAGAGCCCGTAGCAGGGGGCTTGCAATGAGATTGCCGAAATCAGCGACCATCGCTCGGGAAAAGATTACCCAGTACCTGCTTGTCCGCCAAAGCCGAAGCGACAAGTCGGCGTTCCTGGAGCTAGCCGGCTTCGGCCTTGCCAATCCCGACGCTTTGATCGAAGCCCTGGTCGCGGTCAGGGACGAAAACGACGCGCAGCTCGTCGATGAAAACAAGTTCGGCCGGTATTTCGAAGTTCCAGGGGTGTTAAGCGGCCCCAGCGGCATGAGGCTGCGGGTCAGGACTATCTGGATGACGGAACACTTGTCAGGAGCGACGAAGTTCATAACCTTGATTCCGGTCGAAGTCCTCACCAAATGACGTTCCCTCTGTACACTGATGTAGCTCTCGCCCGCGATCTGCCGGAATATCGGCTTCGTCGCGGCGACTTGCTGCGGTTGGTGGAGCATCATGTGGCCCCCGACGGCGAAGAAGGATACTCAGCCGAAGTCCTCGGGGCAAAAGGACAGACTCTTGCCGTGGTCGCCGTTGCGGCGAAAGCCGTCGAGGCGCTCAGGGACGACGAGGTATTGAGCGTCCGCGCCATTGCGGTCTAAGGCTGGCCGCGCATCGGTTTCTTGCATAGAGGATCACAAACCTCGGAGTAGCCTTATCTTGGCCGGAAATGCACAGGTTCCGCCCCCTGACTGCTACATTCCGATATACAAACTTACGCCCCGCAATCCGGAAGGACCTTACCGGCACCACGGCACTGGATTTCTGCTGCTCTTCAACGAACATCCGGTTTTGGTGACCGCCGCTCACGTGGTCGATGACGCACCTGAAGGAATTGCTGTACTGCTTCCTCAAAAAAATGAAGTGCACGCTGTTCCAGATCGCTTTTCGAAAACCTCCATTCCGGACGGTGGGTCTAGAGCGGATGACTTCGTGGACCTCGCTGTACTGAGGCTTGGCCGCGAATTGGCCGAAAACATCGCGAGAGATGGTCAAGGCTATTGGCCAATCGTTGAAGCCGATTGCCATGCCCAACCGGTAGGACCTCGGCTCCGATTTTGTGGGTATCCAGGACAAGCGCCCAACAATATCCAGAATCGGCCGCTGCATCAAATGGCAGAAGGAGCCCAAATCGTACTCCAACCCATTGTATTCAACCTCCCCGTGGTTCCAGCGGGTGAATTGCCCCACGGCTTTCTTCGAGAAACATCTTTGGCGGGTGGGCCCATTAACTTTGATGCCGATCCTCATGGAATGAGCGGCGGGCCCGTATTTTCAGGAGAACATCCAAACTATCGGTTGGCCGGTGTCACCACTAACTACGTGGAACGAGATCGTCTTTTCTTAGCGACTTCCCTGACTGCGTTAGTGCCAATCGTGCGGCGAGCGCTTAATTAACGTTCACCACGACACACGGTCGGAATGACGGCGCGCCACTGGGCGCCCCTTCAGCCGCATAGCGGCCGCTGCCACGACTCCGCGACGGGGCTACGCCAAAAAAGGTAATACGCCTGCCCTTTTTTGGGTATGCAGACGCTCTCGTCCGCCCCAAAGCGATGTCGCATTGATGACGCAGTATCAACAAAAGGACCCGACAATGAATCCACCTGAATTCTCAATCAATGCGATCCATCCGACTGCCCGAGCCGAGTTCTACCGCTTGCCGCAGCCAGGCAAACGCGACCCGTACTTCGGCCTCTCACGCGGATGGTACTACAAGGCCGCAGCTGCGGGCGAAATCAAAATGGTCGCGGTGCGCCAGCGAGGCGCACTGCGCGGCATCCGCTTGGTAGTTCTCGACTCTGTCTTGGACTATATCCGGCGCTCCGCTGAGACTATCACGCCCGCGTCGTGAATCACCGAAATCGAGAGTTTGGCGGCAGACCCGAAGTCCGTCGGACTTTTGCAAGTGCTGTCCGACGGCGAATCTGCCTGCTGTCAGCGATGTTCATGGATGCCGTATTGATGGGTCGGATTCATTGCCGATCCGGCAAGGGGTAATGCGTCTGCCCGAGAAAATGGAACGCGGAGCGTTCCCATGGTGACACGCGAAGTCGGACTCAATTGCGACACTTGCGCGATTTCTGCCAATGCTCAGGCCGAAGCCTCAACTAAACCTGCAGAATGCCCGCGAATACTTTCGCGAGCACCTTTGCGTCGGCGACTATTACTCGGAAGGCCAGCAGGTCACCGGCGAATGGATCGGACGTGCAGCCGAAATGCTGGGGCTTTTAGGGAAGGTCGGCGAGAGAGACTTCCTGGCACTTTGCGATGGTCTGAATCCGCAAAGCGGAACCCGACTGACGCAGCGACTGAATTCCGTTCGATGGGAGGACGGCCGACAAGCCGCGAACCGGCGCATCTTCCACGATTTCACGATCAGTCCGCCGAAGAGCGTCTCCGTCGTCGGGCTTTGTCAAGACAACCGGATCGTCGAATTGCATGAGAGAGCGGTGCGCACGGCACTGGTGGAACTGGAGAAGATGGCGGAAACGCGGGTCCGGCGGTCGAAGCGGAATGACTCCCACGTCACTGGCAATCTGGTCGCTGCATGCTTCCGCCATGACACCAGTCGGGAATTGGACCCGCATTTGCACACGCATTGCGTCGTCTTTAACGCGACGTTCGATCCGGTTGAGGGTCGATGGAAGGCCCTGCAAACGGAGGGCATGTACCGCGCTCAGAAATTCGCGGAAAATCTGTACTACCACGAACTGGCCAAGGGGCTTTGCGGGCTCGGGTACCAGATCGAGAACAACGCCCGGGACTTCGAGATCAAGGGTGTCCCGGCTGGCGTCATCGCCCGGTTTTCGAAGCGACACGATCAGATCGCGGCCGAGGCGGAGCGCCAAATCGCCGAAGGTTATTCCGGCGACGTAGGTGAGCTGCGGAGCCGAATCGCGCACGAGCATCGGCGCCGCAAGGTCAAGAATGCGACCGCCGACGAACTCAGATCCTATTGGCGGTCCCAGCTCGAAGCCAACGAAAGGGACGCACTACAGAGGCTTCAGGACCCCGCCGAGGCGCAGCGAGAGACGGTAGACGTACGCGCGGCCGTGACCTGGGCCGAGGGCCACCTGTTCGAACGGAGGGCAATCGTGAACGACTTTGAGCTGATGTCGGCGGCGCTCGCTCGCGGTCGCGGCCAGGATTTCGACTTGGCCGCCCTCAGCCGGGCCGTGGCGGAACGCGGGTACGTGCGCCAGGAGGGGAGCCGGAAGCTGACTTCCCGGGAACTGCTTGGCTACGAACTCGAAATCGTGCTCTCGGTACGCGACGGCCGGAACTGCTTCGTCGGATTCAACTGCGACTACGTGCCGGACTCCGCGCTGTCGGAGGAACAGGCCCGGGCAGCACGTCGGATTCTGGCAAGCGAAGACTTTGTCACACTGTTCCGAGGCGGTGCCGGCACCGGAAAGACTCGGACGATCGCTGAAATCCAACGCGGTCTCACGAAAGCAGGGCATCCGGTCGTGGTGCTCGCCCCGCAGCGCCAGCAGGCGCACGATCTGGAGAGAGACGGACTGCCTGCCCAAACGCTGACCCACGCCTTGGCCGTCCGCCGGCTGCCGCCCCGCGCAGTCGTTATTTTGGACGAGGCGGGCCAAGTCGGCGGTCGTGAGTTGCGCGAATTGATTCGGTTGGTGAAAGCGCACGACAGCCGGTTGATCCTGTCCGGCGATACCCGCCAACACGGGGCGGTGGCGGCGTCTGACGCACTTCGGGCTATCGAAAAGCATTCCCGTCCACGGATGGCGACCCTTCGGACTATCCGGCGCCAGGACCCACGCCTAGCCCGATCAATCGACGAACGGCGCTTCATCCGTCAATATCGCACCGCCGTGAAAGACGCGGCGGACGGGAAAATCGTCGAATCGTTTGATCGCCTAGAAAAGATGGGCTGCGTCCGCGAACTCCCGGACGAACCCAGGCGGGAAGCGATAGCCGGGGAGTACCTGACGGCCTTGGCCAGAGGCGAGCGCCCGCTCGTCGTCGCCCAGACGTGGAGCGAAGTCCACGCCGTAAACGATGCCATCCGCGCGGCGTTGCGGGCCAACGGGCAATTGGCAGATGGAGTGTGCATCTCTGCTTTCCAGCCGGTGGACCGGGATGAATCGCAGAGATGCGACCCCCGATTTTATGAGCAAGGCCACTGGGCAGCATTCCTGAAAGGCTACGGTCGTTTCAAGAAGGGCGAGTTGTACGAAATCGCCGGGGCGGACAAGCACGGCGTGGTCCTGGTGAAAGACGGTCGGCGTTCGACCATGAGCTATCGTTACGCGAACCGATTCACGGTCGCGAAAGCAGTCGAAATGGAGCTATCACCGGGCGACCGGGTACAACTCAAAGTGAACGGGCGGAGCGTGGAAGGCGCGAAACTGCGCAATGGCGAGCTGGTGACAGTGGCGCGCATCGAACCATCGGGTACGTTGGTAGTCGCCGATGAACGAGGGGAGACCAAAACACTCGCTCACTCGCAGCGCCTTTTTGTCCGGGGGTACGCCGTCACCTCGTATTCGTCCCAGGGGAAGACGGTGGACACCGTCATCGTCGCCGACGCCGGCATTCGCGCCGCCACGAGCGCGCAGCAATGGTACGTCGGCATTTCGCGCGGGCGGAAGCGGGTCGTCGTACTCACACCAAACAAGGAAAGCCTACGCCTGAATATCCAGCGCAGCAGCGAGCGCGAGTTAGCGATAGACGTGGCGGGCGCCGAGACGACCCAGATGATGCGCATCCCCGGCTGTTCCCGTCGCGTCGCTGAAATGATCGACCTCGCCCGAATGCGCCAATTCATCGAACAACGAGAACACTACGGCGAGCGACGGGGGATGCGGATATGAGCCTTTCTCAACAATCGGCCCCGCTCCGCAGGCCCGACCCGCGTTACCGCTGCTACACCGGAGGTCACTCGACGGCGACACTCTCGATTGAGTTGGCAAACGGCGAGTCACTGGGTTTCGCCTGGGCTCGATTCAGCCGCTACCATTTCGACCGCGAAAAGCTCGTGCTAACGTTCGCGGACGAGCGAATTGAAATTCAAGGTCGCAATCTGCCAAAGCTGCTCGGTGACATCAGACAGTTTCACCTCGAAACGCTCCGGGAATTGCCGCCGGACTATGGGGCGCTGGCGGACCCAGGGGAGCCTTTCGTTACAAGAATTGTGGTTCAGCAGTCAGAGCAGTGATCGCGCACCCGACGTACGTCGCGATTGGTAATCAGCGAGTTACTTTGGATCATCTGTCTTTACTTGGTATTAAGTAGTACCCAGTATGTCCAAATGAACTCAATGACACCGGGCGATATCTTGGCCAAGACGATGAAGCTTATCCAGGAAGCCTCACGGCGCGCTGATGTTTCGGAAATCGAACGCCTTTCCCGAATCGCGAAAAGGGCAAAAGAGATCGACCTTCATTTGACGTCGTTGACTACGGAACTGACCGACCTCAATGCCGCAGTCGATCGCGGCGCAGATTCGATCCAACCGCACGCGCCAGCCGCGCAGTCGTTTCCCTTTGAACCGTCGGGTCGCCGGGGAGAATTGCAGGCGACCCTCGATTGGGCCGCTTGCGGCATTGCGCGTCCGAGAGCCGTCGTTTGCGAAGCGAAGGCGTCCGAAACGCTCGTCGCGTTCGTCGCCGAGCTGGTCGCCGCGCGCGGCCCGGAAACCTTGGAACGATTGGCCCAAGTTCGTGTAAACAGGGGCCCTCTCGTCTCCGCGAAGCCGGAGGTTGACTACCGCAATTCAAAGAGCGGCCTCACCTATCAGCATCAGCAACTCCCCGGAACGCAGTTTTACGTGCTGACCCATTCCAGCACCGACGAAAAACTAGATAACATCAGAACCGCGTGGCGAGCACTCGGCCTGCCTCCCGGCGGCCTTTCAGTTCATCGCGCGGCGTAGCTCCCACTCCCACTCGACAAAATGTACCGGATACCCAAACACCTCGACCTTTCTCCAGTCGTTGGTGAATTCACGACGCAAGTCCGTGTCGGTCAGTTCGACCTCCAATTTACATTCGGTCGCGTCAATTTCGCCATTGAATCGCCAGTAAAGCTCTTTCGCGCCGGCACACTGATTGCCGCCTGGGAGGAAGGTCGGTGGCCGGACGCTGGATTCTACGACATCATGAATGTGAAGGCTGTCCGATGCCAGATTGTCGGCGATCGCCTGATCACAATTGAACTCGAAAATGGATTGGAGATGCACCTTGAGGACAGCTCCGATCAGTACGAAAGCATGACGATCACATTCGCCGGCGAACCTGCACCATGGATTATTTGACGGAGCCGAAAATCGTCAGAGCGATGGCCGCGGGTCGCCGGCTGAGCCGCGGGAGCCCGTGTCCACAGTGACTTCACGCGCGATAATAACCAACGGGCGTTGGGAACGAAACGTCCCGTGGAAAATGGCCGGACCCGTGTGGCGGACGGACATGCACAAGTCCGTTCTATCCGATCAGCGATTGAGGGAAGCCAAATTCATCTGCAAGTCCGGACCGACTGTCATTGTGCGCGCTGAAGATTTGAAGCGAATCCTTCCAAACGGTCCGGATCGCTACTGCGGGAAAATTTGGGGTCCCTTCAACATTGATCCCAAAGCGGGCACCGTCGCCGGGTACCTCGTGCCGATGAACATCATCAGCGAACAGCAGGAACAAGAGTGGGCTTGCTGAGACTAGGTGCTGAGACTGATGAAATTATTTTTCCTAACTTATTCTCTTCCAACATGGTGGACGCTACTGGACTCGAACCAGTGACCCCGTGCGTGTGAAGCACGTGCTCTAACCAACTGAGCTAAGCGTCCGAACCGAGGGCTGAGGCTCTCATGGGAGGCGGCCCCAAATCAACCCGATTCGTCCGGTTGCGCCGGCTACTCCTCGCCCTCGTAGTAGTCCGCGTCCTGCAGCCGCACGAGCCGGCCCTCGGGCTTGAGCTGCCGCTTCCCGGTCTTCGGATAGGTGGTCACATCCGCGGGATGGTGGTCGGCGATGACGAAATACTCCAGCGGCCCCTCGGAGTCGTTCACCAGCTGGTGCGCCTCCCCGGGCGGGCAGATGAGGTGGTCGCCGGCGCGGATCGGATGCAGCTGGCCCCCGCCGTCCACCGCCTTTCCCCGCCCGGCGACGATGATGTAATGCTCCGTCTGGGCCGCATGGGAGTGGTAGGGGTAATTCTTCTTCCCCGGCGCCAGCACCACCCGCTCGACGTCGAAGGGATGGCCGCCGCCCCAGGGTCCCTTGTCCTTCACCCCGCCGAGCGCCAGCGAGATGTGCTGCCGGGTCAGCTCGAAGGCGCCCCGCGGCGACTGGCGCCGCTCGATCGGGACCTGGGACTCGTGGATGAGGCGCATGGCGCCGCCCTCTCAGTCGAGGTGGAAGACCTCCTGGAGGTCGTGGGAAACCGGGCTGTGGTCCGGGTTGCTCGGCATGATGGGGCTCATGTGCTTCCACCAGCGGCGGCAGACCTCGGTGCGGGCGATCGCGGCCCACCGGGACTCGTCCTCAATCTCGACGTACCCGAAGAGCTGGCGCGTCTCCGGGTGCAGGAAGATCGAGTACTGGTGCACCCCATGGGCCTTGAGGACGTCGGCCAGCTCCCGCCAGATCGGCTGGTGACGCTGGGCGTATTCCGCCTCCTGGCCGGGGTTCACACTCATGACGAAGGCTTTGCGGAGCATTGGCGCAATCACCTCAAAGCACGAGCGCGCGGCGGTCAACGAGGGACCGCAAATTAATTTCACCGGGCCGCGGGTTTTCCCTGCAGCCGCATCGCCTCGCCGTAGTGCGCGCGGGCCTCGTCCTCCCGGCCCGCCAGCCGCAGCATGAGCGAGAGGGCGTATTGGGCCTGGGCGTCGCGGGGATCGATCCGGACCGCCTCCTGGAAGTGCTCCAGCGCCTCGGCGTAGCGCTTCTGCCGCGCCAGCTCGAGGCCGTAGCCCTTCTGGCCGTCGAGGAAGTTCGGGGCCAGCGCCACCGTGGCCGCGAACTCCGGCAGCGCCTCCGCCGGCCGGCCCAGGGCGTCGAACTCCACCGCCAGGTCGTAATGCGCCTGCGCATACGCGGGGTAGAGCCGCAGGGCGTGGCGGAACGCCTCGATCGAATCCTCCGGCCGGCGGAGCTGCCCGAAGGCGATGCCGAGGCTGTTGTAGGCCTGGGCCGAGTCCGGGTCGGCCTGGATCGCGAGCCGGTACTGGGACACCGCCTCCTCCAGGTGCCCGGAGTCGCGGAGGACGTTGCCTAGGTTGATGCGCGCGGTTGAATAGGCGGGCCAGAGCTCGATGGCCCGCCGGTATTCCGCCAGCGCCTCCGCCGGCCTGCCGGCGGTGAGCAGCGCGTTTCCCAAGTCGTTGTGCCCCTGCGGGTAGTCGGGAGCGAGCCGGACCGCTTCGCGGTCGTGCGCCAGCGCCTCCGCGTCGCGGCGCTGCTCGTGCAGGATGATCCCGAGGTTGATGTGCGCCATCCAGGCGCCCGGATTGCGCGCGAGGATGGAATTGTACAGCGTCTCGGCGTCCGCGTAGAGGCGCGTCTGTCGCCAGGTCAGGCAGGAGAAGGCGGCCAGGACGGCGGCCGGGACGGCCCAGCGCCAGAGGCGGCGGGCCCCGCCCCGGGTGGCGCGCTCCCAGCCGGCCGCCGCCAGCGCGACGATTCCGAGGCTCGGCAGGTAGGCCCAGTGGTCGGCGACGAAGGAGAAGAGGAAGCCGAAGACGGTCAGGAAGCCCGACGTCGGGAAGAGGGAGCCGGCGAAGAAGAGGGCCGCCGCCAGCGGCGCCCGCGAACGCGCGGCCAGGACGGCGAGGGCGGCGAGCAGGCCCAGGGCCGCGAGCGGGAACAGCCACTGCCACCAGACCCCGGGGTCGGGGGCCCATTTGGGATAGATGAAGATCAGCGGCGAGGGCCAGACGATCTTGCCGAGGTAAAACCAGAAGGTGCGGCCGGCGACGAGCAGCCGCTGCAGGAAGCCGAGGGCGAAGAGCGAGCCCTGGGCGCCGAGGAAGTGCTTCTCGACCCACCCGGTGAAGAGGCCGTCGGCGGCCCCCGCGGCCATCCAGGGCAGGAGCGGCGCCACATCGCGGCGCCAGGACAGCCGCCCGCGCCGCCACCAGAGGACGACCAGGAGGGCGCCCGGCAGCGTGGCGTTGAGGCTCTTGCTCAGGATCGAGGCGAGGAAGAGGCCCGAGGCCGCGGCGTACTGGCGGCCGCGCCGGTCCCGGTCAAAGTCGAAGTACGCCCACGCGGCCAGCAGGTAGAAGATCAGCGAGAAGGTGTTTTTCTCCTCCGAGACCCAGGCGACCGATTCGACGCAGATCGGATGGAGAGCGAAGAGCAGCCCCGCCAGCCAGCAGCCGAAGGCCGGCAGGTCCAGCCGCCGCAGCAGGCCCGCGAAGAGGCAGGCGGAGAGCGCGTGGAACAGCACGTTCGCGAGGTGATAGCCGAGCGGGGCGTCTCCCCAGAGCCGGTGCTGGACCCAGAAGGCGGTGTGGAGCAGCGGATAGTACTGCTGCGTGGCCCCGACCTTGAGCCAGATCTGCGCCAGGCCCCGCAGCGAGGTGAGCGCGGGCTTGGTGACGTAGTCCTCGTCGTTCCAGATCAGCTTGGCGCCGAATGCCGGCCAGTAGGCCGCGAAGGTGGCGAAGAAAATCAGGGCCCCGCCCCGCCAGGCGGCGGGCGGGAGGCGGCGCAGGAGGCGGCGGACCATGATCAGGGGCCCGCCGGCGCCGCCTGGAGACGCTCCAGCGCGGCCCGGGCGTCGGCGAAGCCGGGATCGAGCTCCGCCGCCCGGCGGTATTCCGCCAGGGCCCGGTCGCGATGGCCCGTCATCGCCCAGATGTTGCCGAGGTTGTAATGGGGCTCGGCCCGGCCCGGATCCAGGCTCTCGGCCCGCTCGAACTCGGCCCGGGCCTGGTCCAGGCGGCCGGCCTGGGCCAGCGCGTCGCCGAGCTGGTTGTGCGCGTCCGGGTTGAGCGGAGCCAGGCGGATGGCCTCGCGGAAGCGGGCCGCGGCCTCCTGCGGCCGGCCCTCCTGGAGGAGGCAGTTGCCGAGGTTGTATTGCGCCTCGGGATTATCCTCCGGCTGGAGCTCGAGGGCGCGCTCATACTCCGCCGCCGCTTCCCGCGCCCGCCCCTCCAGGTATAGGGCGTTGCCCAGGTTGTTGTGCGCGCGTTCGTTGTAGGGGATCTTGGCCACCGTGTCCGACCAGAGCGCCTCCTCGCTCCGGTAGACGCGGTTGCGCTGGACCGTCGCGGCCCCCAGGCCGGCGGCGGCCGCCGCCGAGACCAGCGCGACCGCCTCCCACCGGCGGCCGCAAACCTTGCGCAAAACCAGCACCGTCGCCACCGCCAGGGCCGCAAGCGGGAGGTACATGCGGTGCTCCGCCAGGGTCTGGGTCGCGACCGGCACCAGCGCGGTCGGGGCGAGCAGCGCCAGGAACCAGGCCCCGAGGAAGCCCTTCCAGTGCCAGCGCCGCCCGGGCGCGAGGATGCTGGCCGCGGTGAAGCCGACCACCGCCAGGACCACCAGGGCCGAGGGCAGCACCACCGTCCAGCGGGTGATGAGGCGGGTGCCGTAGTCGAAGATCTGGTGGTGGGGCCAGATCGCGAGCCCGAGGTAGAGCGTGACGGCGTAGGCCTGCGTCCGCAGATAGTCGAACCACCGGATCGCGCTCCCGAAGCCGGCGGTCCCGTGGCGGCTGCCCGCTCCGACCAGGAGCCAGCCCAGGAGCAGCCAGGTCGCGGCCAGCCCGAGGTAGTAGCCCCGCCGCTCGGACCAGGCTCTCCGGAATGTGCCGGCGACGAAGGTCCGGTCGTAGAGCAGCACGATCAGCGGCGCGGAGACCATGACCTCCTTCGTCCCCATGCCGAGGAGGCAGGCCGCGACCGAGAGGCCCCGCCAGCCCCGGATGAAGCAGTAGAGGGTCAGCAGATAGAAAAGCCCCATGAGCGATTCGGCCCGCTGGATGACATTGGTCACCGCCTCGGTCTGCAGGGGATGGACCGCCCAGAGGAGCGCGGCGCAGCCGGCCAGCACGGCGCCCTCGCGTCCGCCGAACTCGTCGGGGAACCGGGCCAGCGTCCGGCGCACGATCCCGAACAGGACGAGCGCGGCCAGGGCGTGGATCGCGAGGTTGGCCAGGTGGTAGCCGTCCGGCGCGGCGCCGCCGGCGGCATAGTTGAGCGCGAGCGATAGGTTGAGGACGGGCCGGCCCTCCACCGGCGAGCCGTCGTGGGGCGGCCGCAGGGCGGCGCCGAGCTGCCGGAGCGTGGGATTGTCGGCCAGGACCGACGCGGATTCGAAGAGCAGCGGCTCCCCCAGGGTGCCGGCGTACGCCGCCAGGACCGCGGCGGCGAGGACGGCGCCCATCCAAAAGGGCAGGCTCGCGGCGTTTCTTTCCGGCATCGGCGAGTTATGGGAAGACCCGGGCGCGACGACAAGACTCAGCGCAGGCCGGCCTCCCGGATCCGCTCGAGCATGGCGCGGGCCTCCGGGTAGTCCGGCCGCAGCCGCAGCGCCTCCCGGTATTCCCGGGCCGCCTCCGCGATCCGGCCCTGCCGGAGGAGGGCCAGGCCGAGATTGGCGTGGGCCTCGGGGTAGTCCGGCCGCAGCGCCAGGGCCCGCCGGTGGTGGGCGGCGGCCTCGTCCGTCCTCCCCTCCTCCAGCAGCGCGTTGCCCCAATTGTCCTCGGCCTCCGGATAGTCGGGCTGGGATCGCACCGCCTGCTCGAAGTGGACGATGGCGCCCGCCAGGTCGTGCCGGGCCGCCAGCAGGGTGCCCCAGTTGTACTGCGCCCGGGCCAGGTTGCCGCGGATGTCGCCCCGCGAGGGGTCGAGCCGGAGGGCCTGCTCGTACTGGGAAGCGGCGTCCGCCGGATCGCCGGCCCGCAGCAGCGCGCTGCCCAGTTCGCCGCGGGCGTCCACGTTCTCCGGCAGGATCCGGACCGCCAGCCCGAATTCCGCGATGGCTTCGCGGAACCGCCCCCGCTGGTAGAGGCACTGGCCGAGGTCGTAGTGCGCCCAGAAGTTGGCCGGTTCGAGCTCGAGGGCGCGCCGGAACTGCGCCGCCGCCGGGTCGATCCGCCCGGCCTTGAAGAGCACCGAGCCGTACTGGACCCGGGCGCGGGGATTGTCCGGCCGCTTGGCGACGGTGTCGGCCCAGAGGCGCTCCTCGCTCCGGTAGATCCGATTGCGCTGGAGGGTGAGGGCCCCGAGGCCGAGGGCGGCGGCGGCGCCGGCCGCGAGGAACACTCCCCGCCTGGCGCCGCAGATCCGCCGCAGCGCCAGGGCGGCGGCGACCGCCACCGCCGCGAGCGAGACGTAGAGACGGTGCTCCGCGACGGTCTCGGTGGCAATGGGGACGAGCGAGGTCGGAGCGAGGGGGAGAAGGAACCAGGCGGCCAGAAAGCCGGCGGCCCGCGGCGCCTCCCGGCGAGACGCCAGCCCCGCCGCCGCGGCGAGCAGCAGCGCCAGGACGAGGGCCGACGCCGCCAGGACCCGGGGATCGCCGACCAGAAGGACGCCGTAGTCGAACACCAGCGGCCGCGGCCACAGCGCCAGGCGGAGGTAGTGCGCGAGGGCGTAGACCTGCGTGAGCGCGTACCTGCCCCAGGGAACCGCGCTGCCGAAGCCGGCGGTGCCGTTGCGGCTGTGCGAGCCGAGCACCAGGGCGCCGAGCAGGATCCAGGTGGCGCCCAGCGCCGCGTAATAGCCCCGGCGGCTGCGCCAGGCGGCGCGGAAGCTCCCGGCGAGGAAAGTCCGGTCGTAGAGCAGGACCAGGACCGGGGCCACCGCCATGACCTCCTTGGACGCCATGCCCGCGAGGCAGCAGCCCACGGAGAAGGAATACCAGGGAAGCGGCCGGTCCCGGTCCGCCCCGCGGATGAACCCGTAGAGCGTCAGCAGCAGGCAGAGCCCCATCTGCGATTCGGCCCGCTGGATGACGTAGGTCACCGACTCGGTCTGGAGCGGGTGCAGGCCCCACCCCAGGGCCGCCACCAGGGCGGTCGCCGTCGCGCCGCCTCGGCCGCGGAGCCCCAGCGTGCGCCGCACGATCCCGAAGAGCGCCAGGCAGGCCCCGAGATGGATGAGCAGGTTCAGCAGGTGATAGCCCCAGACCCGGGTGCCGCTGAGCGCGTAGCTGAGCGCCAGCGAGAAGTTCAGCAGGGGGCGCCCCTCGATGGTCGAGCCGTCATGCGGCGGGCTCAGCGAGCGGGTCAGCGGCCAGAGGTGGCGGATCGTGGGATAGGCGGTCGCGATCGGCGAGGCGTCGAAGACGAAGGGCGCGGCGAAGCTCCCGGCGTAGGCCAGGGCCACGGCCAGGACCAGGATGGCGGCGGACCGACTCGGCGTCAGCCTGCCGGCGCTGTCAGGGTCGGAGGGCATGCAGGCGCTCGAGCAGGTCGCGGGCGGGCTGGAGCCCGGGGTTCAGCCGCAGCGCGGCCTCGAATTCGGCCCGGGCCTCCGCGTAACGGCCGGACTGGACATAAAGGCTCCCCAAGCTGAAGTGCGCCGCGGCGCTGCGCGGGTCGGTCCGGATCGCCGCCTGGAAATGGGCCAGGGCCTCGTCGGGCCGGCCGAGCTGCACGAGGGCGTTGCCCAGGTTGACGCGGGCGCGGGCGTCGCCCGGGTTGAGACGGAGCGCGGCCTCGTACTCCGCCGCCGCCGCGGGCATGTCTCCGAGGTGCGCCAGGACGTTGCCCAAGTCGAAATGGGCCACCTCATAGCGCGGGTCGATCCGCAGCGAGGCCGCGTAGTGCAGTCGGGCGTCCTGGTAGCGGCCGAGCAGCGAATAGGCGACGCCCAGGTTGCTTTCCGCCTCGGCATAGGCGGGCCTCAGCTTCAGCGCGCCCTCCAGGAAGCGGATCGCCTCGTCGGGACGCCCCGCCTGGATCAGGGCGTTGCCCAGGTTGTATGCGATCTGGGCGTTGGCCGGCTGCAGCCGCAGCGCCGCCCGGAATTCAGCCTCGGCCTCGGCGACGCGGCCCTCGCCGAGGAGCTGCTCCCCCAGGTTGTTGCGCGGGTCGGCGTAGTCGGGCTTGAGGCGGATCGCCTCCCGGTACTGGGCCTCCGCCTCACCCCGGGCGCCGGCGTGCTCGAGGGTGGTCCCGAGGTTGTAGTGCGCCCGCGCGTTGCTTGGGTATGCCCGGACCGCCTGGGCCCAGATCGCATGCTCCGTGCGGTAGTCGAGGTTGCGCTCCCAGGTGGCGAAGGCCAGCCCGGCGACCAGGCCAAGGGCGCCCGCGATCCGCAGCGGCGGCGCCAGAAGGGTGCGGGCCGGCCCGGCGACGCCCAGGACCACCAGCGCGACCACCCCCGCCAGGGGCAGATACATGCGGTGCTCGGCGGCGGTCTGCGTGACGAGGGGGACGAAGCTCGAGCTGGGCGCCAGGATCGCGAAGCACCAAGCGCCCAGGAACCCGGCGACCGGACGCCGCGCCAGGGCCCAGGCGGTGAGGCCGAGCAGGGCGAGCACCAGCAGCCCCTGAGGCCAAACCGCGCCGAGGCCGGGCGCGACCGCGGTGCCGTAGTCGATGACCAGCGGGTGCGGCCAGAAGCAGAGGCGCAGGTAGTGCGCCAGGGCCCAGCACTGGGTCAGGGCGTAGCTCCAGACGCCGATGCCGTGGCCGAAACCCACCGATCCGCCCCGGCTCGCCCCGTTGCCCGCCATCAGCCAGGCCAGCAGGAGCCAGGTCGCCGCCAGCGGGACGTAATAGCCCCGCCGCTCCGACCAGGCGCGGCGGAACGTCCCGGCCACGAAGGTGCGGTCGAACAGGAACACGATGAGGGGCGCGGACACCATGACCTCCTTCGTCCCCATGCCCAGCAGGCATGCCGCCCAGGAGAGGAGAAGCCACGCGCCCCGCCGCGGGCCCGCGGTGCCCCGGACGAAGGCGTACACCGTCAGGAGATAGAAGAACCCCATCAGCGATTCGGTCCGCTGGATGACGCAGCTGACCGACTCGGTCAGCAGCGGATGCGCCGCCCAGATTCCCGCCACCGCGGCGCCCAGCAGCAGCGCGTCGGGCCGCCCGGCCCGCTCCGCCGTGCGGCGCACGATGCCGAAGAGCAGCAGGGCCGCTCCGAGATGGATGGCGAGGTTGGCCGCGTGGTAGCCGCGGACCGACAGCCCGCCGGCGGCGTAGTTCAGGGCGAGGGAAAGATTCACGACCGGCCGGCCGCTGACGCCGCTGCCGTCGGTGGCGGAGGGGGAGAGCACCCGGCGCAGGTCGCCCAGGCGCCGGATCGTCGGGTTGTTCGCGATGGCGGGGATGTCGTCGAAGACGAACGGCGCCGCGAGGGTGCCGGCGTAGGCGAGGACCGTGGCCAGGACGATGCCCAGCGCCGCGAGGAGGACTCCCCGGCGCGGCTTCATGGCGCGGCGCCTCCCAGGCGGTCCAGCATCGCGCGCGCCGCGGCGAAGTCCGGCCGCAGGCGCAGCGCCTCGCCGTAGTGCGCGCGCGCCCCGGCCAGCCGCCCGGCGGCGGCCAGGGCGTTGGCCAGGTCGAAATGGAGCCGTGCGTTGCCGGGCTGGAGCGGAAGGGCCGCCTCGTACTGCGCGATCGCCTCCGGCGTGCGTCCGAGCTGGAAGAGGCAGTTGCCGAGGTTGATCCGGGCCGCGGCGTTGCCCGGGTCGGCGCGCAGCGCCGCCTGGTAGTGCGGCGCGGCCTCCCCGAGGCGCCCCGCCTGCGCCAGGCTGTTGGCCAGGTTGTAGTGCGCCGGGCCGTCGTCCGGCCGCAGCCGCAGCGCCGCCTCGAATTCCCCCTGCGCCTCGGCCAGCCGCCCGGCCGCCGAAAGCGCGAGCCCGAGGTCGACGTGCACCTCGGGGTCGCCGGGATCCAGGGCGAGCGCCCGACGGTAGGCCTCCGCCGCCGCGGCCGCCCCGCCCCGCCGGAAGGCCTCGTTGCCCTGCCGCGCCAGGGCGCCGGCCAGATGGGCGCGCGCGTCGGCCCAGCGCGGCTGCAGCCGCAGCGCCTCCTCAAACCGCCCCGCCGCCTCCGACCAGCGGCCGTCCTCTTCGGCCAGCAGCCCCAGGTTGTCCTGGGCCTCGGCGTAGCCCGGATTCCAGTCCAGCACCCGCCGGTAGCCCGCCGCGGCCTGCTCGCGCCGGCCCAGATGGTAGTCGGCGGTCGCCAGGGCCTCCTGCGCGTCGACGTAGCGCGGCTGGAGGCGCAGCGCCGCCTCCAGCTCGCCGGCGGCCTCGCCGTACCGGCCGGCCTTGAGCAGGGCATTGCCCAGCCAGAAACGCGGCCGCGCTTCGGCCGGCTCCTCCGCGGCCGTGTCCCGCCAAAGGCCGACCTCCGAGGCGTAAACCGCGTTCCGCGCGAAGGTCGCCGCCCCCAGCGCGAGGGCCCACGCCGCCACCGCGGCGGCGGCCGCCTTCCGAGAGATCCGCGGCAGCAGCGCGCCGGCGCCGATCAGGACCGCCGCCAGGACGGCCGCCAGCGGCAGGTACATCCGGTGCTCGGCGATCCGCTGCACCGGCCCGGGGACGAGCGAGGTGGGGGCGAGGATCGCGAAGAAGCAGGCGCCGGCGAAGCCGAGCGCCCTCTCCCGGAAGCCCAGCCGCGGGGCGCGGACGAGGGCCCAGACGGTCGCTCCGGCCGCGGCCAGCGCGAGCGCGCCGCCGGCCAGCGCCGCCGGCTGGTGGATCCGGACCGAGCCGTAGTCGAAAACCAGCGGCGCCGGCCAGAGCGCCAGCCGCAGGTAGGCCAGCACCGCCTCCCCCTGCGTCATCCAATACGTCCAGGGCGCCACGCCCGCGCCGAAACCGGAGGTGTGGCCGCGGCTGCCGCCGGCCGCCGCCGCCAGCCAGATCAGCGGCGCCCAGGTCGCCGCCAGCAGGAGGTAGTAGGAGCGGCGGCGGCGCCAGGCCTCGCGGAAGCTACCGGCCAGAAACGTCCGGTCGTAGAGCAGCATGACCAGCGGGGCCGACACCATGACCTCCTTGGTCCCCATGCCCAGCAGGCAGGCGAGCACCGAGGCGCCGAGCCAGCCGCGGACGAGGCCATAGAGGGTGAGCAGGTAGAAGAGACCCATCAGCGACTCCGCCCGCTGGATGACGTAGGTCACCGACTCCGTCTGGAGCGGATGCACCGCCCAGAGCAGGGCCAACGCCCAGGCGCCGAGGCCCGCGGCCTCCGGCCGCCACCGCCCCAGCGTCCGGCGGGCGATCCCGAAAAGGGCCAGGGCCGCCCCGAGGTGGATCAGGGCGTTGGTGGCGTGGTAGATCCCGGGTGAATCGCCGCCCAGCGCATAGTCGATCGCGAGCGAGAGGTTGAGCACCGGCCGGGCGGTGACGGTGAAGCCCTCGGCGGGCGGCCGCAGGACCGTCCCGAGGGCGCCGAGGCGCCGGATCGTGGGGTTGAGCCCGATCGAGGCGAAGTCGTCGAGGAGGAACACCCCCCGGCCGCTGTTCGCATAAGCGCCGGCCACCGCGAGCGCGATGGATCCGGGGGCGAGCCAGCGGCGCCAGGCTCCACTTTGGTCCGGCATGAAAGCCCGAATCCTATCGCCGCGGCGCGGGAGGTCGCTACAAAAAATCCGTGAGCCGCTTCGTCCTCGCGCTGGACCAGGGCACGACCTCCTCGCGCGCGATCGTCTTCGACCGGCAGGGCCTGCCGCGGGCCAGCGCCCAGCAGGAATTCCCGCAGCATTTCCCGCAGCCGGGCTGGGTGGAGCACGATCCGGAGGACCTTTGGGAGACGACGCGGCGGGTCGCCCTGGCCGCCGCGGCCGAGGCCAACCTCGCGCGCGCGGACCTGGCCGCCGTCGGGATCGCCAACCAGCGGGAGACCACGCTGCTGTGGGAGCGCTCCAGCGGCCGGCCGCTGCACCGGGCGATCGTCTGGCAGGACCGCCGGACGGCCGAGGACTGCCGGAAGCTCCGCGCGCGGGGCGCCGAGCCGGCGATCCGGAGGCGGACGGGCCTGCTGGCGGACCCGTATTTCAGCGGCACCAAGCTCGCCTGGCTGCTGGACCACCTTCCCGGCGCGCGCCGCCGCGCCGGCCGGGGCGAGCTGGCCTTCGGCACGGTGGACACCTGGCTGCTTTGGAAGCTCACCGGCGGCAGGGTGCACGCGACCGACGTCTCCAACGCCTCCCGCACCCTGCTGCTGGACCTGCGCACCGGCTCCTGGGACGAGGGGATGCTGAAGCTCCTGCGCATCCCGCCGGAGGTGCTTCCCGAGGTGCGGGCCAGCAGCGAGGTCTACGGGGAGATCTCGGCCATCCCGGCCCTGAACGGGATCCCGGTCGCCGGGATGGCGGGGGACCAGCAGGCCGCCCTCTTCGGCCAGGCCTGCTTCCGGCCCGGGATGGCGAAGAACACCTACGGCACCGGCTGCTTCCTGCTCCTCCACACCGGCGCGAAGCCGGTCGTCTCGCGCCATCATCTCCTCACCACGGTGGCCTGGCGCCTCGGGCCCGGCGGCCCCCTGGAATATGCGCTGGAAGGCAGCGTCTTCATCGGCGGCGCGGTGGTGCAGTGGCTGCGGGACGGCCTCGGCCTGATCGCCCAGTCCTCCGATATCGAGGCGCTGGCCGCGAAGGCGGCGGACAACGGCGGGGTGTACCTGGTGCCGGCCTTCGCCGGCCTGGGGGCCCCTCACTGGGACGCCGCCGCCCGGGGAGCCATCGTCGGGCTGACCCGCGGGACGACCGGATCCCACCTGGCCCGCGCGGCGCTGGAAAGCATCGCCTTCCAGAGCGCGGACCTGATCGGGGCGATGCGGGCGGACTTCCCGCAGCCGCTGCGCGAGCTCCGGGTCGACGGCGGGGCGAGCGTCAACGACGCCCTGATCCAGTTCCAGTGCGACCTCCTCCGGACCCGGGTGGTGCGGCCCCGCGTCACCGAAACCACGGCCCTCGGGGCGGGCTACCTCGCCGGCCTGGCCGTCGGCTTCTGGAAGAGCCGGAGCGAGATCGCCCGGCTCTGGCAGGCGGGCCGGGTCTTCCGGGCCGCCGCCCCGGCCGCGAGGATGCGGGCCCTGCAGGGGGAGTGGCGCCGGGCGGTCGAACGGAGCCGCCGCTGGGCCAGCCCTACGTAGTAGCCGCGACGGGTGCGGTGTTGAATCCAGCCGCCCCCCTCCCTAGGGTCCGGCCTCATGCCGAAGTCTCTCCTCCCCTACGCCCTGGCGCCGCTGTTCGCGCTGGCGCTCCCGGCGCTGCGCGCCGACACCCCCCCCGAGGCTCCGGCGGAGGCCCCGCCGGCGGCCAGCGACAGCGACGTCGCGGCCCTCAAGCAGCAGCTGGCGGACGCCCAGGACAAGCTGGCCACGGCGCTGCACAGCTACTCCCTGCTCGACGACCAGAACAGCCGGCTGAAGGACCAGGAGGCGAAGGAGGCCTCCGAACTCGCCGTCCTCCGGCCCCAGGCCCCCCTGGCCGCGCAGGCCCAGGCCCTGCGCGAGCGGGTCCGCCAGCTCCAGGACCAGGTGGCCGAACTCGCGTCCGAGAACGCGCGGCTGAAGACCCGCCTCGCCCTCCTGGCCCCGCTCCCCGGAACCGCCCCGCGCGCATCTTCGGCTTCCTCCCGCTAGCGGCGGCCGCCCCCTCGTCGGTGCCCGCGCCCAACCCCACCCTCGCCCATCTCGCGGCGGCCCTCAGCGAGGACGACGTGCGCGAGCTCGTGCGCATCTTCCTCCAGGAGTTTCCCTCGCTGCACGGGATGCTCGCGAGCGGGGACCGCCGCCAGTGCTACCTGGCGGCCCACAGCCTGAAAAGCAGCGCCCAGCACATGGGGCTGGGCGCCCTGGCCGACCGCCTGGCGGCGCTGGAATCGCACCTGGAGGAGCCGGGCTCCTCCGTCACGCCCGAGGACCTGCGGGGGGTGCTGCGGGACTTCGAGCAGGAGGCCGACTCCCTCCGGGCCTTCGCCGGGGAGTGACCCGCTAGCGCTGGCCGGGACGGACGATCCCGGACTGGACGCACCAGCGGACCAGGCTGGCGACCTCGCGGACGCCGACCTTGTCCATGATGTTGGCGCGGTGCTTCTCCACCGTCCGCACGCTCAGGTCCAGGCGCACCGCGATCTCCTTCGAGGAGAAGCCCTCCGCCACCAGCCGGGCGACCTCGATCTCGCGGCCCGAAAGCATCTGCACCGCCTCGATCGAGGTTCCGGTCGGGCCGGTTTTGACGTCAGGCTGCACCTTGGGGCCGGCAGTGGCCGCCTTGGCGGCCTTCTCGTCGGTGTTCGGCGGAACGTGGGCGGCGAAGAACATGCCGCCGTTCATCACCGACTCGACCGCCTGGAGGACGTAGTTGATCGGGGCGTTCTTGTCGACGAAGCCGTGGACCCCCTGGGCGATGAGGCGGGCGGGCAGCTCGCCGTCCGGGTGGCCGGTTAGCACCAGGATGCGGGTGGCCGGCAGGCTGGCCCGGACCGACTTGATCACCTCCAGCCCGTGCATGCCCGGCAGGTAAAGGTCGACCACCACCAGGCTCGGCTTGGTCCGGAGGCAGAATTCCAGTCCGGCCTGCCCGTCGCCGAAGGAACCGGCGACCTGGAGCCCGCGCACCCGGCCCAACGCCATCGCCAGCATCTGTCGGAATACCGCCTCGTCTTCGATGATGACCGCGCGCGTGGACATAACCCCCTAATGTCGCGGTTTTTCGTTTCGAGCAAAACCAAAAATCCGACGACAAAGGTTACACCGGCGAGCGGCCCGCAGCGGCTGAGACCCGAATATATATCTCTGTAAATAGCGCAATAGAAAGAGACGATGGGGAAAGAGACGCTTATCGGGCCGAGGCGACGGTCTCCTGCTTGAGGCCGCGGCTCATCAGCGCCGCCAGCGCGTCCGCCGGGCGGCGGTTGGCGAAGAGGACGGCGTGGATCTCGCGCAGGATGGGGGCGTCGATGCGCTTCTCCACGCAGAGGCCGGCGAAGGATTCGGTGGTCTCGTAGCCCTCGACCACGGTCTTGCGGCGGGCGATGAGGTCGGCGGCGCGCGCCCCCTCCCCGACCAGCTGCCCGAATTCGCGGTTGCGGCTCCAGCCGCCGTGGCAGGTCGCGACCAGGTCGCCGAAGCCGCTCAGGCCGTAGAAGGTCTCGGGCCGGGCCCCCAGGGCCGCGCCCACCCGCACCATCTCCGCCAGGGCCCGCGTCAGCAGCGCGGCCCGGGCATTGTCGCCCAGGCCCAGCCCGTCGCAGCAGCCCGAGGCGATCGCGTAGATGTTCTTCAGCGCCCCGCCGAACTCCACCCCGGCGACGTCGTCGCTGGTGTAGACCCGGAGGTTGCCGTTGCTGATCGCGGCCTGGACCTCCGCCGCGAGAGCCGGCGGCGCCGACGCCAGCACCATCGCGGCGGGCAGGCCGCGGGCCACCTCGGCAGCGTTGGTCGGACCGGTGAGCGAGCCGACCTGGGCCTCGGGCAGCGCCGAGGCGATGACCTGGGAGGCCCGCAGGTGCGTGCCGCGCTCCAGGCCCTTGGCCAGGCAGACCAGCCGGCGCGCCCCCCCCGCGGCCCGGATGCGCGCGCAGGTCTCGCGCAGCGCCTGGGCCGGGCAGGCCAGGAAGACGACGTCGGCCCCGCCCAGGCCGGCAGCCAGATCCGACCCGATCCGCACCTCGGGCGGCAGCGCCACGCCGGGGAGGTAGTCGGTGTTCTCGCGCAGCGCGGCCAGGGCGGTGGCGTGGTCGGCGCGGCGGGGGACGAGGCTCACGGCGCAGCCGGTGCGCGCCAGATGCAGCGCGAAGGCCGTGCCCCAGGCCCCTGCTCCGACCACCGCAAAGTTCATGGCCGGACCTATAGCAAATCCGGGCTACTTGAGAAAGGCCGGAATCTTCTCGCCCGCGATGGTCTGCTCGAAGGTCTCCCGGGGCGTCACCAGCTCGAAGGCGCTGCCCTGGACCAGCACCTCGGCGGGGAGGGAGCGGCTGTTGTAGCGGCTGGCCATGACCCGCCCGTAGGCGCCGGCGCTCATGATGGCGAGGTACTCGCCCTCTCCCACCGACTGCAGCTGGCGGTCGCGGGCGAAGCAGTCCCCGGTCTCGCAGATCGGCCCGACCACGTCGGCCACCAGCGCCGGGCGGGTGGTGTCCCGGTGGAGGGGCACGATCTCGTGGTAGGCGTCGTACATCGCCGGGCGGACGAGGTCGTTCATGGCGGAGTCGACCACCAGGAAGTTCTTCCCCTGCCCGCGCTTGAGATACTCGACCCGGGTGAGCAGCACTCCGGCGTTGCCCACCATGGACCGGCCCATCTCCAGGAGGATCTTGAGCCCGAGGGGCTGGAGCAGCGGGGTCAGCGCCCGGCCGTAGGCCTCGAAGGTCAGCGGCCGCTGGCCCTCGGGCTGGGCGTCCCACCAGGCGGCCTGGCCGCTGGCCAGGGCGTCGCGGTAGACGATGCCGATGCCCCCCCCGATCGAAAGGTAGCGGATCCCGTACTTCTGCTTCAGGTCGGCGGCCAGGGGCGCGAGCTTCTTCACCTCCTCGACGAAGGGGCCGACCGAGGTGATCTGGGAGCCGATGTGGGCCTGGACCCCGGCGATCTCGATGTGCTTCATCTTGGCCGCCGCCTCGTAGGCGGCGGGCGCGGCCGAGATCGGGATGCCGAACTTGTTGTCGCTCTTGCCGGTGGTGATCTTGGCGTGGGTGTGGGCGTCGACGTCCGGGTTCACCCGGATGGCGATCGCCGCCTTCCGTCCGAGCCGGCCGGCCACGTGGTTGATGCGGGCCAGCTCGGGCTCGCTCTCGACGTGGAAGGCCGAAAGCCCGTTCTCCAGGGAGAGGGCGATCTCCTCCTCGGTCTTGCCCACCCCGGCGAAGACGCTGGCGGACATCCGGGCCCCCGCCGCCAGGACCCGGCGCAGCTCCCCGATCCCGGTGAAGTCGAAGGCCGCCCCCAGGTTCGAAAAGTGCCGGAGGACCGCCAGGGAGGAGTTGGCCTTGACCGCGTAGGCCAGCTCGACGTCCAACCCGCCTAACCCGTTGAGCAGCCGGCGGTAATTGTCGGCCATGGTGGTGGCGCTGTAGACGTAGGTCGGGGTGCCGTAGAGGCGGGCGACCTCCGCGAGGTCGACCGACTCGCAGGTCAGGTTCTGGCCCGTGTAGCGGAAGTGGTGCATGCGCGGCCAGGGAGACTCCACTTTCCCGTTGAAAAAACGACCAAAAAGTACCGATATAACTGCTGGTTATCCCATTATGCTCCGCGCGCTCAAAAACCTTCTGCATCGTCCGGCGATCCGGATGGGGTTGGCGCGCGATCCCCGGGGCCGCTTCCGCGACCCGCGCTTCGTCAGCTTTATTTCGCAGAACAACCGCCGCACGATCGACACCAACCTCCAGGACGCGGTCCTGCGGGGCCGCCAGCTGCTGAAGCAGGGCATGCTCGCCCTGCTCGTGCTCGGCGCCGCCTGGTTCGTGGTCGAAAGCGCCCGCGCGTTCTCGGTATTCTAGGGCCGGCTCAGCCGGATCCGCCCGCCTCGAGCGGCTGGGGCCGGAAGGCGGCCCGGAACGAGGCCCGCCGGTAGTCCCGGTTCAGCCGGGCGATGAAGTCGACCGAAATCAGCTTGGGGCAGGCCGCGCCGCACTCGTATTGGTTGGTGCAGCCGCCGAAGCCCGCCGCGTCCATCGTCTGGACCATGGCCAGCACCCGCCGGTCGCGCTCGGCCTGGCCCTGGGGCAGCAGCCCGAGGTGCGAAACCTTGGCGGCGACAAAGAGCATGGCGCTCGCGTTCTTGCAGGCCGCGACGCACGCGCCGCAGCCGATGCAGGCCGCCGCGTCCATCGCCAGGTCGGAGTCGTCCTTCGGCACCGGCAGATTGTTGGCCTCGGGCGCCGAGCCCGTCCGCACGGTGACGAAGCCGCCCGCCTGCTGGATCTGATCGAAGGCCGAGCGGTCGGTCACCAGGTCCTTGATCACCGGAAAGGCCCGGGCGCGGAAAGGCTCGACCACGATCACGTCCCCGTCCTGGAAGCTGCGGAGGTAGGTCTGGCAGGTGGCCACGCCCCGGTGCGGGCCGTGCGGCTTGCCGTCGATCATCAGCGAGCAGGTCCCGCAGATGCCCTCGCGGCAGTCGTGGGCGAAGGCGATCGGCTCCTCCCCCTTCGCGGTCAGCTCGTCGTTGACCACGTCGAGCATCTCGAGGAAGGACATGCTCGGGTTGAGATTCCGCGCCGGATAGTCGACGAAGCGCCCCGGCTGGCTCGCGCCGGGCTGGCGCCAGACGCGGAGGGTGACGGAAAGGGTCGGAGGGGAAGAGGACATCACTTGTAGTTGCGGACGCTCATCTTCACGAACTCGTAGGTCAGCGCCTCGACGTTGCGCAGCGGCGCCTTGCCCTCCCCCTGGTACTCCCAGGCGGCGACGTGGGCGTAGTTGGCGTCGTCGCGCTTGCACTCGCCGTCGGGGTACTGGTGCTCCTCGCGGAAGTGGCAGCCGCAGCTCTCGTCGCGCGCCAGGGCGTCGCGCAGCATCAGCTCGGCCAGCTCGAGGAAATCCGCCACCCGGCCGGCGCGCTCCAGCGACTGGTTGAGGGTGTCGCCCGAGCCGGGGACCCGCACGCCGCTCCAGAACTCCTCCCGCAGGGCGGGGATTTCGCGCAGGCCCTTTTCCAGGTCGGCGCGGTTGCGGGCCATGCCGCAGTGCTGCCAGACCAGCTGCCCGAGGCGCTTGTGGAAGTGGCTGACCGGCTCCCGGCCCTTGGCGCCGAGCAGCCGGAGGGTGAGGGAGCGCACGTTGTCCTCGGCCTGCTTGAACTCCGGGGCGTCGGTCGAGGGCCGGGAGCCCGGCTTGAGCGACGCGAGGTAGTCGCCGATGGTGTAGGGGATGACGAAGTAGCCGTCGGCCAGGCCCTGCATCAGGGCGGAGGCGCCGAGGCGGTTGGCCCCGTGGTCCGAGAAGTTGGCCTCCCCCAGCACGAAGAGCCCCGGCAGGTTGGACATCAGGTTGTAGTCCACCCAGAGACCGCCCATGGTGTAGTGGACCGCCGGGTAGATCCGCATCGGCGTCCGGTAGGCGTTCTCGGCGGTGATCTCGTGGTAGATGTCGAAGAGGTTGCCGTAGCGCTCCCGCACCCCGCCCTCCCCCAGCCGCCGGATCGCGTCGCCGAAGTCCAGGTAGACCCCCAGGCCGGATTCGCCCACCCCGCGGCCCTCGTCGCAGACTCGCTTGGCCGCGCGGGAAGCCACGTCGCGGGGGCAGAGGTTGCCGAAGCTCGGGTAGATCCGCTCCAGGTAGTAGTCGCGGTCGGACTCGGGGATGGTGTTGGGGTCCTTCCGGCGGTCCTCCGCCCTCTTCGGCACCCAGATCCGGCCGTCGTTGCGCAGCGACTCCGACATCAGGGTGAGCTTCGACTGGTAGTCGCCGGTGACGGGGATGCAGGTGGGATGGATCTGGGTGTAGCAGGGGTTGGCGAAGCAGGCGCCGCGCTTGTAGGCCCGCCAGATCGCGGTGGCGTTGGACTGCCGGGCGTAGGTCGAGAGGTTGAAGACGTTGCCGTAGCCGCCGGTGGCGAGCACGACCGCGTCGGCGGCGTGGCGGGAGATCGCGCCGGTGACCAGGTCGCGGACGATGATGCCCTTGGCCTGCCCGCCGACCACCACCAGGTCCAGCATCTCGGAGTGGGTGTGGAGCTGGACCGTCCCGAGGCCGACCTGGCGGGAGAGCGCCGAGTAGGCCCCGAGGAGGAGCTGCTGGCCGGTCTGGCCGCGGGCGTAGAAGGTGCGCGAGACCTGGGCGCCGCCGAAGGAGCGATTGGCCAGCAGGCCGCCGTATTCGCGGGCGAAGGGCACCCCCTGGGCCACGCACTGGTCGATGATGTTGACCGAGACCTCGGCCAGCCGGTGCACGTTGGCCTCGCGCGAGCGGTAGTCGCCGCCCTTGATCGTGTCGTAGAAGAGCCGGTAGACGCTGTCGCCGTCGTTCTGGTAGTTCTTCGCCGCGTTGATCCCGCCCTGGGCCGCGATGGAGTGGGCGCGGCGCGGGCTGTCGTGGAAGACGAAGTTCTTCACCTTGTACCCGAGCTCGGCCAGGGTGGCGGCCGCCGAGGAGCCGGCCAGGCCGGCGCCGACCACGATCACCTCGTACTTCCGCTTGTTGGCGGGGTTGACCAGCTTGATCTCCGTCTTGTGGCGGCGCCATTTCTCCGCGAGCGGGCCGGCCGGGATCTTGGAATCGAGGGTGGCCATGGGTCAGCGGCGGGCGGTGGCCGGCGCGGCGGGTTGCAGCTCCCCGGCCAGGACGGCCCCGGGGATGGAGAGGTTGCCGAGGAAATAGGCGGCGCAGGCCAGGGCCACCGCCGCGCGCAGGCCGCGGCTCCAGCGGGAATTCCGCCAGCCGAGGGTCTGGAACAGGCTCTCGACGCCGTGGAGGAGATGGAGCGAGAGCAGCCCCACCGCGACGATGTAGAAGACCGCCACCACCGGGTTTTGGAAGCCGCGGATCACCATCGTGCGCACATCGGGCACCTGGGTGCCGGCCGGGACGGCGACGAAGCCGAAGGCGGTGTAGTCGTGAGCCATGGTGTAGGCCGGCAGGTTGTCCTTGAAGGTCGCGCTCTGGACGCCGCCCCAGGTGAACTGGGCCAGATGATATAGCACGAACGCCAGGACCACATAACCGGTCCAGCGCATATAGCGGGAGGCGAACGTCGCCTCGAGCCACCGGTTCATCTTATATTCCTGCGGGCCGCGCGCCTTGCGGTCGGCGATCGCCAGGGCGCTTGCCGCCCAGATGTGGATCGCCGCGCAGGCCAGCAGCACCACCCGCGCGATCCACAGGCCCGGCCCGAGGGAGCGGAGGAAATGGGCGTAGCCGTTGATCTTGTCCGGGTCCTCGAAGACCTGAAGGTTGCCGATCAAGTGCCCGATGATGAACAGGATGAGGAAAACGCCGGTCACCGCCACGAGGAGCTTTCGGCCGATGGTGGTGCAGAACAATCTGCCGGCGAGATTCATGGGTACCTTGGGGTGAGGACACATTCGCCGCGCGCCGCCCGGGAGTAAAGGAGCGGGAGGGGGCGGGCGCGCTTATTAGCGACCCTAACCTTTTGGATTATACAGGGGCGATTCAGCCCGAGCCGTTGTGGGCGCGCGCCATCTTGAGGAGGGCGCTCTCCTCCGGAAGCAGGGGGCTGGCGGCCGCCGCGGTCAGCGACTTGTCGCTCTCGGAGCGGCGGCCCATGCCGGAGAGGATGAGCCCGCGGATCAGGAGGACCCGCCGATCTCCCTGCTGGGCCCGGTTGAGGCCTTCGAGCGAGGCCAGGGCCTCGCCGTCGCGCCCGCGCTGGTGGAGGCGGAGGGCCTGGGCGGCCGCCCAGGCCGCGTCGCCCTTCTCCGCCGGATCGGGATCGAGCGAAACCGGGGGATTGCGCTTGGCCAGCAGGACCTCGAGCCAGGCCAGGCCGCCCTTGGTCTCGGGGTTGGCCGGCTCGGCGCGGTGCCAGGCGTCGTAGCGCTGCACCAGCCGCTGGGTGGCTCCCTGCGCGATGTCGATCGCCACCAGGGCGTTCCAGGCCTGGATCTCGTGGGGATTGACCTTCACCAGCCGCTCGAGGGTGAGGGAGGTGGCCTCCGTCCAGCCGACCTCGCCCGCCAGGCGGAGCAGGACGTGGAGCGATTCCAGCGAGCCGCCGGCCGAGTCCAGCGCGTCGTTCCAGGTGTCCTTGCCGTGCTCCTCGTGGCGGCTCTCCCGCTGGAGGTTGGCGGCGAAGGCGAGGTCGAGGGCCTCGTCCGAAGCCCGGCCCCAGGCGCCCGCGCGGAGGGTGTTTTCCAGGCCGCGCCAGTCGCGGAGCTGGACGGAGCAGGCGGCGCGCACCGCCAGCACCGACACCGTGCGCTGGACCCGGGGATCCAGCTGGGAAAGCCAAAACGCCGCCTCGGAGACCAGGCCCTGCCGGCGCATCCAGTCGGCCAGGAGGGCGGCGTCCTCCGGCTGCGGCTTGGGCTGGTTTTCCATGTAGGCGATGAGGTCGATCAGCCCCCGCGGGGGGGCGGCCCAGGCCAGGAAAGACTCGGCGCCATGGCGGGCGGGGAGGATCTGCTCCGCCAGCGCGGCATAGTTCGGGGCGCGCGCGCGGCTGTCGGCGCGGATCAGCTCCAGGGTGGCCCGGATCCTCAGCTGGTCGCCCCGGGCCAGCTTGGCCAGGACCCGGATCGCCTCGTCGCCGCGGGCCGGCGCGCCCGCGCCCATCGCCAGCTCGATCGCGGCATGGTTGAACTGGGCGCGCTGGTTGTCGGGCTCGAGGACGGCCAGCTCCGCCAGCTCGCCCTCCAGCTTCTTCTGGTCGCCGTCGCGCAGGGCGAGGCCGGCCACCGCGCGGTGGTATTCGACCGTGGTCCGCCCCGCCGCGCCGACGCCCGCCAGGGCCGAGCGGGCCGCCACCAGGTCGTTCATCAGCAGGGCGAAGCTGGCGTACGCCACCCGGTCGGCGTCGTTGCTGGGCTCCGCCTCGATCAGCTGCCTCCAGATGATGAGGCCGCGGGGCGAGCCCGCGTCCTCGTAGAATTTGGCCAGCTCGCGGCGGGTCTGGAAGTCGCCCGGATTGGACTGGACCGCCTGCTCCAGCAGCAGCTGGGCGCGGCGGTAGTCCTGGTCGCGGAGCATCTCCTGCGCCTCGCGGACGGACCGGGCCGAGAGGTTGCGCTCCAGCCGGGGCGCGAGCCAGAGGCCCAGCCCCACCGCCACCACCAGCAGCCCCACGCCGAGGCCCAGCCAGAGCCGCCACCGGAAGGGCCTGGCCGGAACCAGCCCCTCGTCCTCCGGGCCGGGGAACCGGGACCAAGGGAGCTGGAAATGGGGCATATCATCTGAAATCAGGTAGCGCCCGGGCCCACAACACGTTCCAGGGAGTAGTTCTACGCATCCCTTTTGACTGGGGCTCCCCCGGGGCCGGTTTTAGCCTGGGAACCGTGAAAGTGTCGGTCCCACCCTCCCGCTCCGTGGCCGCCTGGCTGACCGCCCTGGCCCTGGTGCTGGCCAGCGCCGCCAGCCTGTGCGCCCAGACCGCCATCACCAGCATCACCACCCAGCTGATCACCGGAACGCCGACCACCGCCACCGCGGACAACGGCACCGAGACCGTGACGTTCGACAACAACCAGCTCCAGGTGATCAATTTCTCCGCCGGCGGCACGACCTACTACGCCGCCGCCTCCGCGCAGGAGGCGATCATCCGGCGGAACACCGCCAGCGACACCTACGGCGCCGACCACTACTCGCAGTGGTACGCCTACTCCGGCACCTCCGGCCACCCCACCTACGAGGGCGTCTACGAGTCCAACGCCAACACCGCCCTCCTCGGCAACAACCTCTACGAGGGCTCGGACAATCTCTTCACCAACAACAACGGCAACACCCAGTCGAGCGACGACGTCGAGCGGCTGGACTTCATCCTGAACCAGTCCGGCGAGACCGCCACCAACGGCCAGGCCTTCGCCGTCTTCGACCGCGGCAACGCCAGCAACCACGACAGCTTCAAGATCGCGGTCATCACCGCGGTGGACTCGAACGGCAATCCCACCGCCTACGGCGGCAAGCTCATCACCGTCACGCCCTCGGAATACGACACCTCCGCGAACCCCGTCGGGAACCAGAACTACACCGTCTTTCGCTACGACGACACCACCAGCGTGAACAACATCTCCGATTCGGACAACGCGGTCACCGGCGCCGGCATCGTCTCGACGGACCTGGGCGACCAGGGCGTGGGCGGGGTGGTCTTGACGATGAGCCAGCTCGGCATCAGCTCCGGCACCACCATCTACGGCTACTCGATCATGGCCGCCGACGTGTACACCAGCGCCACCAGCGCGGTGACCATCAACACCACCATCAGCGCCGACCTGGTCAACTACCTCAACACCTCGATTTACCCGACCAACACCTCGGACAACACCACCACCGGCGACGGGAACTATGGCGGCATCGACCTCATGGCGGTGAACGGCCTCGAGTTCTCGACCACCAAGATGACGCCCGAGCCCGCGGCGTACGGCGCGATCTTCGTCGGCCTCTCCCTGGCGGCCCTCTTCCTGCTCCGGCGCCGGCGCGCCGCGCCCGTCAGCGCCCTAGGGGCTTGAGCAGCGCGAACTTCCCGCTGGCCGCGGGCGCGATCGCCCGGCGGCGGAAGGCGCTGACCCGCACGCCCTCGCCCAGCAGCCGCGCCAGCGCCGCCTCGACCGCGGGGTGGTCGGCGGTCTCATCGGCGACGTAGTGAAAGTCCCAGCGGTTCTCGCCGGTCTGCACCAGCTGGTAGTGCCAGCAGGCGAAGGCCCCGGGCAGGGCCGCGTCGACGTCGTCCGCCGAGACCAGGCTGCCGTCCGGCCGGAAGTACAGGCCCGCCTCGCGGCCGAGGATGCGGTAACCCCGGTCCGTCCGCTGCACGATGTCGCCGGTGTGGTAGCGCAGCAGCGGCATCGCCTGGCGGTCGCGGGTGGTGACGAAGGTCTGGAAGACGTCGGCGTGCCCGCGCCAGGGCACAAGTTCGATGAAGGCGTTGGCGTCGATCGCCTGGGAGTCGCCCCCGAAGGCGGTCCCGACGAAGAGGTAGCCGGCCTCGGTCGAGCCGTAGAGGTCGACCTGCGGCGCGGGAAAGACCTCCGCGATCCGCCGGCTGTGCTGGCGGCTGGCCTTGCCGTAGGTGAGGATGACGGCCTTGACGCTCGGCACCTTCACCCCGCGCCGCTGCGCCGCGCGGGCCAGGAGCGAGAGATAGACCGGCTCCCCCTCCAGCACCTCGGGCTGGGTGGCCTGCAGCTCGACCACGATGCGGTCCCACTCCGCCTCGGGGAAGGCGAACGGGTCGCTGGTGAGGTTGAGATAGACCGTGCCGTCGAAATATCGGTGGGGGAAGGGATGGTCCTCGTAGGGGCAGAGGTTGCTGGAGCAGCCGACGGGCGCCAGGACGCACTTGCGGTAGGGCCGGCCCACGAAGGGCCGGAGCACGGGCGAGGCCTGGTAGGCCCGCGCGGTCTGGGCCTCCCACCAGCCCTGCTCCATGATCACGGTCATCGGACCTGAGGTGGTGCCGGAGGTGCTCTCGTACTCGAAGCGCTTGTCCGCCAGGCCGCGCTCGACCTCGGCGTAGTCGGCGAAGAAGGCCTGGTGGCCGCGGTCGACGATCTCCCGCTTCGCCAGCACCGGGATCTCCCGGTAGCAGGCCCATTGCAGCGGCTCGGTGTGCAGCGGGAAACGAGCGCCGTAAAGGGGGCTCCGCCCGTAGATCCGCCGGATCTCCGCCTCGAGCGGGGGGGGCAGCCGCTCGCCCTCAGCCGGGCCGAGCGCGGCGGGGGTGTTGGCGAAGGCGGGGGAATTCACGGTCGGCGCAAAAGGTAAAGACGCACAGGAAAGTCCGCAATCCGCTCAAGTCAAACCGCGCTCCTGGCGCCAGATAGCCTCGAAATGGAAGAGCGCGCCGATCACCAGGCTGTGGGTGATCCGGCCCTGCCGGGCCCAGGCCAGCACCTCCCCGACCGGGGCGTCGCTCACCTCCATCTCCTCGTCGTGGTCCCAGGCGACCGCGCCCTGCAGCTCCGCATCCTCGATCAGCACGAAATGGCACCGGTTGGACTGGATGGCGGGATTGGGATGGACGCTGGCGAGAAGCCGCGCGCGGGCCCCGGCGTAACCCGTCTCCTCCCGCAGCTCCCGAACCCCCGCCGCCACCGGGTCCTCGCCGGCCTCGATGACCCCGCCCGGGATCTCGAGGGAAAAATCGTCGATGCCATACCGGAATTGGCGGACGAGGACGATCGTCCGCCGCTTGGTCACCGCGACGACGTTGACCCAGTCGGGAGCGGCGATGACGACATAGTCGCGCTCCAGGTCGCGGCCCTCGTGCCGGTAGCGGGCATGCCGCACCTCCAGGATGCGGGTCGCCGCCACCAGGCTTTCGCCCAGCTTGCGCCGGCGTTCCGGCGAAGCCGGTCCTGAACTCACTGCGCCGCGGGGGCGGCGGGAGCGCTGGCCGGGGCCGAAGCGGGGCCCTTCTCGGGCAGCTTCAGCTTCTGCCCGATGTGCAGGTGGGAGGAATTGACCCCCGGATTGACCTGCTGGAGTTCGCTCAGCGTGCAGCCGTTGGTCCGCGCAATCTTGGCGAGGGTGTCGCCCGGCTTCACGACGTATTCGCCGGGGCCGGCCACGACCGGGCCGCCCTTGCCGCCCCTGGCCGAGGCCCGGGGAGCGTGGGACTCCTCGAGGGTCTTGACCTGCGCCTGCAGGGCGCCGATCTGGGAGGAAACGGTGGCAAAGGCGTCGTTCGCGCCCTTGGCGACGTCGGCCAGCTGGCTCTGGACCTGGGTGACCTTCTGGTTGGCGGCGCTGGCCTGGGACGCGATGTCGTCCATGCGGGCGAGCTTGTCCTCGTGGGCATTCAGGGTCGCCTTGACGTGGGAAAGGTTGAGGGCCGCATAGCCGGCCAGCAGCAGGGCGACCGCGCCGAGGGCGACGCCGATGGTCGGCAGCATGCTGTTATTTTCGCGGGAAATCGTGTCCATGTGGGTAGAGTTGAATGGCTAGGAGAGGAAGATTCAGAGGGGGACGCAAGCAGGATTTGGACCGCGGGGGCGGCTCCAGGGCTTCGCCGTTGACCCCGGGGATCGGGCGTGGGACTGTGATCCTTACGGGGTGTAGCTTAGCCTGGTAGAGCGCCTGGTTTGGGACCAGGAGGTCGAGAGTTCAAATCTCTCCGCCCCGATGCTTTCCGTCCGAGCCGCGGCGCGGTCAGCGGGTGCGGCGGAGGACCCAGGCCTGCAGCGCCGCATCCTGCTGCGGGTTCAGATAGGCGTCCCCGCCCGCCGCCACGGCCTTCCAGTCATAGATGATCTCGGTCCCAAGCGAGTCCGGCCCGCCTTTCACCTGACGCAGGTTGGCCTGCAGCGAGGCGATGAGCCTCGCTTGCTGA
>DASZWO010000045.1:0-73990 GCA_035546595.1 Opitutaceae bacterium | reverse complement strand
CCGGCAGATCTCGCAGATGGTACCGTCGCACCCGCGCGCCGTGCAGTGCTCCCGGCCGTAGTAGATGATGCGCAGGTGCAGGGCGTTCCAGCGCTCGGGGGGAAAGAGGCCCTTCAGATCCCGCTCCGTCCGCTCGACGCTCGTGCCCTTCGACAGCCTCCAGCGGTGGGCGAGGCGGAAGATGTGGGTGTCGACCGGAAAGGCCGGCTGCCCGAAGGCCTGGGACATCACCACGCTGGCGGTCTTGTGCCCCACCCCGGGCAAGGCCTCGAGCTCCTCGAAGCTGGCCGGCACCTTCCCTCCGTGGCGCTCGACGATCAGACGGGAGAGCTCGGAGATCGCCCGGGACTTCTGGGGCGAGAGCCCGCAGGGCCGGATGATCTCCAGGATCTTCGCCACCGGCACCTGCGCCATTTTTTCCGGCGTGTCGGCCAGGGCGAAGAGGGCGGGTGTCGTGAGGTTGACCCGCTTGTCAGTGCACTGCGCCGAGAGAACCACCGCGACCAGGAGGGTGTAGGCGTCCTTGTGATCCAGCGGAATGGCCGGGTTGGGATAGAGCTCCTCCAGCCGGCGGTCCACATAGGCCGCGCGGGCCTCCCGGGTGGCGAACTGTCGCTTGGGCATGGCGGAAATCATGCCGGATTTTGGCCTCCGGTGCGAGATATCCATGTCCCTGGACGATGTCGGCCGACTCCGTCGGCCCGAACGAGCTCGATCAGCTGCGGACAGTTTTACGAGGAGGAGAGCGGGGCCGCCGGGGGTATGTCTTGCGCGGCTTCGGCCTGCCGTAGGGGGCGATGGCCTCCTCCAGCCGCCGACGCGCCTCGATGCCCTCGGCCATCGAAGCAAAATCGTCGTAGACGGTGGCGCGCACGCCGATGAAGAGACAGGAGATTTCGCCGCTGGGCAGGTACTCGAAGACGACCCGAAACTTGCCGATCCGCAGGCGATAGAATCCGTCCAGATCGTCGTTGAGCGGGCGGACATCGAGCTTCCGCCCGCCCTCCATTGCCTGGAGGGACAGCTTGATCAGGCGCCTTTGGTCAGGATGAAGGCGCCGGACAAAGTCCCCGATCTGATCGGCCAGCCGCATCCTATTCCGGCAGGGCTTCCAGCGGGAAATACTTCACCTCCCCCGCGCGGACGCGCCTGAGCTGATCCTGAAACGTCGGGTTGGCCAGCAGCTCCATGGTTTCGAGCATCGATTCCCAGCGCTCCCGCGACACGAGGTACGCGACCGGCTCATCATGCCTCAGGATGGTGGCGACCCCGATCCTTTCCGCAGTCCGAACCAAGGCGGGAAACTGGCTCTGGCCCTTGGCGATGGAATACGTGGATTTCATGGTGAAAATACTGATCTTGGCCGCGGGAAAGTAAAGCGCGCGCGGGCGCGAGGATCCCATGCTGGCCGCCCATGAGGGCCAATCCAGCGGGTCGGCGAATGCGCCGCAAGGCGCCCCGCCCGCCGGCGGACCGTCGGACGGGCCCGGAAGAATTCATGTCGGATTTTGGCCGACGGTGCGAGATATCCGTGTCCATGGATGACTTCGCCCTCCTCCATCGCTACACCCGGGAAGGATCGCAGGAAGCGTCCCGCCAGGTGGTGGGCCGCTACCTCGGACTGGTCTACTCGGCGGCCAATCCGGGGAGGAACCCGCAGGACCCGAGCGAGCTCGCGCCCTATTTCAGCGATCCGCAGCTGGCCCAGAAGTACCTGCGGGACCAGGTCTCCCGCAGGGGGCAGCCTCACTAGCCCGGGCTCGCTCGCTGGCGAAATCCGGTCGGACGGCGAGATCCCAGGCGGAGCAAAACTCGGTTGCGCGGCTAGGCCCCTTCCCTACCGTGCCAGGGAATGTCCGCGCCCAGCGACCCGCTAGCTCCGACCGATACCTTCCCCCGCCGCCACCTCGGCGAGGATGCCGCCGAGACGAAGGAGTTGCTGGACGCCATCGGGCAGCCCTCGGTGGACGCGCTGGCCGATGCCGCCCTGCCCTCCTCCATCCGCCGCGGCCCGCTCCGGCTTCCGGCCGCGCTCGGCGAAATCGGCGCGCTGGCCGAGCTGCGGGCGATCTCGGAGCGGAACCTGGTCACCCGCTCCTTCATCGGCATGGGCTACTCCGACACCTTCACCCCGCCCGTCATCCAGCGCACGATCTTCGAGAATCCCGGCTGGTACACCGCCTACACACCCTACCAGGCCGAGATCTCCCAGGGTCGGCTCGAGGCGCTGCTCAACTTCCAGACCATGGTCTGCGACCTCACCGGCCTCGAGATCGCCGGAGCCTCGATGCTCGACGAAGGCACGGCCGCGGCTGAGGCGATGATGATGTGCCACCGGCTCAAGGAGGGCGTCAGGTTCTTCGTCTCGGAGGCCTGCCATCCGCAGACCATCGACATCGTCAAGCTCCGGGCCCGCCCCCTGGGCATCGAGGTGGTCGTCGGCGACCACCGGAAATTCCAAGTCAGCCCGGACTGTTTCGGCGTGCTCGTGCAGTACCCGGACACCCGCGGCTCAATCCACGACTACGCCGCCTTCTTCGCCCAGGCCCACGCCGCCGGCGCCTTCTGCATCGCCGCCGCCGATCTGCTCGCTCTCACCCTGCTGCGCCCGCCCGGCGAGTTCGGGGCGGACGTCGCGGTGGGCTCCTCCCAGCGCTTCGGCGTCCCGATGGGCTTCGGGGGACCGCACGCCGGCTTCCTGGCCACCAAGGATGCGTTCAAGCGCCAGATGCCGGGGCGGCTGGTCGGGGTCTCGAAGGACGCCCAGGGGCGCCCCGCCCTGCGCCTGGCGCTTGGGACCCGCGAGCAGCACATCCGGCGGGAGAAGGCCACGTCCAACATCTGCACCGCCCAGGTGCTCCTGGCGGTGATGGCGTCGATGTACGCGGTCTATCATGGGCCTGGGGGCCTGATCCGGATTGCCCGCCGGGTGAAGGCCCTGACGGATCGCCTCGCCCAGGGCCTGCGCTCCGCCGGCCTCAAGCTCAACGCCGAGCCGACGTTCGACACGCTCACCGTCTCCGGCGTCCCCGCGGACCAGGTCCACGCCGAGGCCCTGGCCAGGAACTTCAACCTGCGCCGTGTCGACGCTTCGACCGTCGGCGTCTCGGTCGACGAGACCACGACCGCCGCCGAGATCGACGCCGTCCTCGCCTGCTTCGGCGCCCAGCCCGCGGCCGCCGCCGCCTCCCCCTACCCTGCGCCGCACGCCCGATCCTCGAGGTTTCTCACCCATCCCATCTTCAGCCGGTACCACACCGAGCACGAGATGCTCCGCTACATCAAGCGGCTGGAGGCGAAGGACCTTTCGCTCTGCCACTCGATGATTTCGCTTGGCTCCTGCACGATGAAGCTGAATGCCGCCAGCGAGATGCTTCCCGTGTCGTGGGCCCGCTTCTCCCGGATGCATCCCTTTGCCCCGGCTGAGCAGACCGCCGGCTACCGGCAGATGTTCAAGGAGCTCGAGGCCTGGCTCTGCGAAATCACCGGCTTCGCCGCCGTCTCGCTCCAGCCCAACGCGGGCTCGCAGGGCGAATACGCCGGCCTGCTCGCCATTCGCGGCTATCACGAGTCACGCGGGCAGGGCGCGCGCAACGCCTGCCTCATCCCCACCAGCGCCCACGGCACCAACCCGGCGAGCGCCGCGATGTGCGGCTTCAAGGTGGTGCCGGTGGCCTGCGACGCCCAGGGCAACATCGAGCTGCAGGACCTCGCGGCCAAGGCGGAGGAGCACAAGGAAGACCTGGCGGCGCTGATGGTGACCTACCCCTCGACCCATGGGGTCTTCGAGGATTCGATCCAGCAGGTGTGCGCCATCGTCCACCGCCACGGCGGCCAGGTCTACATGGACGGGGCCAACATGAACGCCCAGGTCGGCCTCACCTCTCCTGGAACGATCGGCGCCGACGTCTGTCACCTCAACCTCCACAAGACCTTCTGCATCCCCCATGGCGGCGGCGGCCCCGGCATGGGCCCGATCGGGGTCGCGGCCCACCTCGCGCCCTTCCTGCCCGGCCACCCGGTCGTCTCTCCGCTGGCGGCCGGCCAGCGGGACGCCCACCCGATCGGCGCCGTCAGCGCCGCCCCCTGGGGCAGCGCCTCGATCCTGGTCATTTCCTGGATGTACATACGGATGATGGGGCCGGACGGCCTGGCCGCCGCGACCAAGGCGGCGATCCTCAACGCCAACTACGTGGCCAAGCGCCTGGAGAAGTTCTTCCCCGTGCTCTACCGCGGCAAGGGCGGCCTGGTCGCGCACGAGTGCATCATCGACCTGCGCGGCTGGAAGAAGCACGGCATCGAGGCGGAGGACGCGGCCAAGCGCCTGATGGACTACGGCTACCACGCCCCCACCCTCTCCTTCCCGGTGCCCGGGACCTTCATGGTCGAGCCGACCGAGAGCGAGACCAAGGAGGAGCTGGACCGCTTCTGCGATGCGATGATCGCGATCCACGGCGAGATGCAGGCGGTCGCCAGCGGCGAATCGGACAAGGCCGACAACCCGCTCAAGCACGCCCCGCACACCGCCCAGGTCGTCTGCGCCGACGAGTGGAAGCACGCCTATTCCCGCGAGGCCGCCGCCTTCCCCACCGCCTTCGTCCGGGAGCACAAGTTCTGGCCCGCGGTCGGACGGGTGGACAATGTCTACGGCGACCGGAATCTCGTCTGTTCCTGCGTCGGCATGGAGGCGTATGCCGACGCTACCACCTGATCCGCCCATCGCCTCCCCTTGAGAGGGATCGAGACGTTCTCAGGAAGATTTCCTTTCCGCTGTCGCTTTGCCGGCATGATGATTTCAATCCGCGTGCAGAACGCCGGCCTTGGCCTCGCATTTAAGCATGAAGACTGTCACCCTTCGCCTGCCTGATGAACTGCATGAGGATGCGAGCAGTGTGCTGGAACAAGTGGGTCTCGACATGCCGGCGGCCTTTCGTGTCTTCGTGACGAAAGTGGCGGCCACCCGTTCCATTCCGTTCGAATTGAAGGCGGAGCAGATGACTTGGGAAGAGGTTCCGGTTGATGCCGCCAGCCAAAAGGCAATGGATAAAGTGGCGGCGCTTTGGAGCGGCAAGAAGCCCGCTCAACGCTAGGCCCTCAGCTCAATTCCCGCCATGCGCCTTCTGATCGGGGCGAGCATTCTGGAGCGCGAATTTGGAGGCGCGATTCCACTCGAGCATCTTGTAGTCCTTCGGCGCGCCGCCCGGACGCCGCTGCTAGCCGATAGCAAGGGAGCGGGTGTGCCGGCGGGACCAAATTGCTGAAGGGTTATGCCACCTCGGCACAAGGCCCGCGCCGGCTGGTTTGCTTGCTGGCGACTGCATCAGGCGAACTTTTCCTCCTTTTCCATCGGCCCAAAGGCGATCCGGTGGGCGACAATGGCTCCGTCAAAAATCCCGCCTTCAAGACTGCCCTGCTCAAACATCTAGCCCTATCGCAGTCCGACATCTCCGCGCGCCAGATTCAAGAGGTCGTGTGAGGCCGCGGCGATGCCCGCAACCGAAGCGTTCCACAAACGTCTGGCCTTGGCCCGCCTCCCCCGCCAGAACTTCCCTCCCATGCGCATCATCCGCCACCTCACCGCCTCCGGCCCGGCCTACGCCGCCCTCCAATCCGACGGCGCCGCCCGCGAGATCTCGGGCGATGTCCTCGGCCAGTACCGCGTCACCGACAAGGTGGTGAAGCCCGGCAAGCTGCTGGCGCCGATCGTGCCGAGCAACATCCTGTGCATCGGCCTGAATTACAAGAAGCACGCCGAAGAGGGCGGCCGGGGCGTGCCAGAGCGCCCGATGCTGTTCATCAAGTCGGGCAACACCCTGCAGAACCCGGGCGATCCGATCGAGATCCCGACCCACCTCGCCAGCTCCGAGGTCGACTATGAGTGCGAGATCGCGGTGGTGATCGGGAAGAAGTGCAAGAACGCCACCAAGGCCAACGCGCTCGACTTCGTCCTGGGCTACACCTGCGCCAACGACGTCTCGGCCCGCGACTGGCAGGTGCGCCTGAACGGCGGCCAGTTCTGCCAGGGCAAGAGCTTCGACACCTTCTGCCCGCTGGGGCCGGTGCTGGTGACCAAGGACGAGATCCCCAACGCCAACAATCTCAAGATCAAGACCATCCTGAACGGCCAGACCATGCAGGACTGGAACACCAACGACATGGTCTTCGACATCCCGACCCTGATCGAATTCCTCAGCGGCAGCAAAACCCTCCTGCCCGGGACGGTGATCCTGACGGGAACGCCCCACGGCGTCGGCTTCGCCCGCAAGCCCCCCGTCTTCCTCAAGGCCGGCGACACGGTCACGATCGAGATCGAGAAGATCGGCGCCCTGACCAATCCGGTGGTGGACGAGAAGGCCTGAGCGCCGCCGCCGCGCCGTCTCGGCTCGACCCGCGGGCGTCGGGCGGGCATTACCGTGCTGCCGCCCCACCCGGCTGGCAGGCCGCGGTCGGTTGTTTTCGCCCCCCCGGCCCCCAGCCGATGGGACATCCGCCTGAAACATCACATCTAGAGCCCAACTCCGGTCCCCCATGAAGCCCCTCTGGTTGCCCCTCCTTTGCGGCTGCGCCGCGATCGCCCTCCGCGCCCAGCCCGTCCCCGATCCCTTCCCCGCCGCGGACCTGATGCGGATCGGCGTGTACTACTATCCCGAAGCCTGGCCGCGCCAGCAGTGGCCCCGGGACATCGCCAACATCAAGAAGCTGGGGCTGGAGTTCGTCCACCTGGGCGAGTTCGCCTGGGCCTTCGACGAGCCCGAGGAGGGCAAATACGACTTCGCCTGGTTGGACCAGGCGGTGAAGCTCTGCGCCGACCAGGGCCTGAAGGTCGTGCTCTGCACCCCTTCCGCGACCCCGCCGGTCTGGCTGAGCCAGCGCCATCCCGAGATCCTGATGATCGACGCCAAGGGCCGGCGCATGATGCACGGCACCCGGGAGCAGGCAAACTGGAGCTCGGAGGTCTACCGCTCCTACGTGGGGAAGATCGTCGAGCAGCTCGGCCGCCGCTACGGCGGCAACCCCGCGGTGTGGGGCTGGCAGCTGGACAACGAGCTGAGCCACTACGGCGCGGGCATCGACTACAGCGACGCCTCGCAGCAGAAGTTCCGCGCCTGGCTGAAGAAAAAGTACGGGACGATCGGCGCCCTGAACGAGGCCTGGGGCGCTTCCTTCTGGTCGCAGCTCTACCAGAACTTCGACCAGATCCGCCTGCCCAACGAGGAGGAGGAGGTGGCGCAGCTCAACCCCCACGCCCAGCTCGACGCCGAGCGCTGGTTCGCCGACGAGGCCGCGGACTACTACCGCTTCCAGGCCGGCATCCTCCGCCGCTACACCGGTCGCCGCCAGTGGATCACGACCAACTTCATGCAGACGTACATGTCGGTGGATCCGGCCCGCTCGGCCAAGGACCTCGAGATCCTGACCTGGAACCTGTATCCCGCCCACGGCAACCTGAACGAGGGGCCGCTGGGCTTCCGCCTCGGCAGCGCCTCCGCCATCTCGTGGGTCCACGACTATCTCCGGAGCCTGAACGGCAACGAGGGGCTGATGGAGCTCCAGCCCGGCCAGGTTAACTGGGGTCCGGTCAACCCCCAGCCCTATCCCGGCGCGATCCACCTCTGGATCCTGCGCGCCTTCGCGGCCGGCGCCAAGCTGCAGTGCACCTACCGCTTCCGCGAGCCGCTGGCCGGCACGGAGCTGTACCATTCCGGGCTGGTCGGAACCGACGGCGTCACCCCCACCTCCGGCGGCGAGCAATTCTCGCAGGCGGCGCGCGAGATGGAGCTCCTCCGCCGGAACTACCGCCCGGAGGCCGCCGTCCCCGCGGCCTATGCCGCGCGGCGCACGGCCATCCTCACCAGCTTCGACAGCCGCTGGGACATCGAAAACCACAAGCAGACCGTCCGGTGGGACACGATGGACCATGCGCTCAAGTACTACCGCGCGCTGAAGCGGCTCGGCTGCCCGACCGACGTGATCACCGAGGACAAGGATTTCGGGGCCTATCCCTTCCTCGTCGTCCCCGCCGACCAGCTGGTCGACGCCGCTCTCGTCGGCCGTTGGCGGGCCTATGCGGAGAACGGCGGCCACCTCATCCTCACCTGCCGGACCGGCGAGAAGGACCGCCGGGGCCATCTCTGGGAGGGGCCCTGGGCCCAGCCGATCCTCGGCCTGATCGGGGCGAAGATTAAGTTCTACGACGTGCTGCCGGCCCCGCATTCCGGCCGGGTCGCCTCCGGCGGCAAGACCTACCCCTGGGTCTCCTGGGGCGAGGTGCTCGCGCCCGACCCGGGAACCGAGCCCCTGGCCCAATATGCCGACCAGTTCTACGCCGGCGGGGTGGCGGCCGTGACCCGCGCCCTGGGACGCGGCACGGTGACCTACGTCGGCGTCGACTCCCAGGACGGCTCGCTCGAGGCGGCGCTGGTCCGCGGCGTCTTCGAGCGCGCCCGGGTGCCGGTGGAGAACTACGACGACGGCCTGCTGGTCGACTGGCGCGACGGCTTCTGGGTGGCGACCAACTTCACGGAGAAGACCGAGCGCATCCCGATCCCGGCCGGCGACCGGGTTTTCGCCGGCGGTCCCGTCCTCGGCCCGGCCGGCGTGGCCGTCTGGGCGGATCCCGCCTCCCGGCGATGAGTTCCCGCCCGAAAAGCGCGGCCGCCGGCCTGAAGTCCCGGGTCGAGGCCGCGCTCCAGGACAGCGGCGGGCTGCTCCGGCTGGCGCCCTGCTGGGTGCCGCGCTCCTTCCTCCAGCCGGGGCGGCGCCTCAAGCTGCACCCGGACGACCTCTACGCCTTCGGCCTGAACCGGGGCGGGATCGACGAGCGCTGGTTCGCCTCGACCACGCCGGCGGCCAACGAAAACCGCGAGGAGGACGAGGGCCTGAGCTACGTCGTGGTCGAGGACGGCCGCTTCACCCTCGCCGACGCCGTCGCCGAATGCGGCCCGGCTCTGATCGGCACCGCCCTCTGGGAAAAGTACCGCCGCTGGCCGGTCTACTCCAAGTTCTTTGACAACCTCGGGCCGATTCCGCACCACCTGCACCAGTCGCAGGCGCAGGCGGAGCTGGTCGGCCGCGAGGGCAAGCCGGAGTCGTACTATTTCCCGCCGCAGCACAACAACGTCGGCAACAACTTCCCCTACACCTTCATGGGGCTGGAGCCGGGCACGACCAAGGCCCAGGTGCGCCGCTGCCTGGAAAATTGGAACCGGGGCGACAACGGCATCCTCGACCTTTCCCGCGCCTACCGCCTGAAGCCCGGCACCGGCTGGCAAATCCCGCCCGGGGTGCTGCACGCTCCCGGCTCGCTCTGCACCTACGAGCCCCAGTGGGGCTCGGACGTCTTCGGCATGTACCAGTCCCTGGTCGAGGGGCGCGAGGTGCCCTGGGCGCTGCTGGTCAAGGACATGCCGCCCGACCGGCACCACGACCTGGACTTCATCGTCGACCAGCTCGACTGGGACGAGAACCTCGACCCCAACTTCAAGGACCACCACTACACCGAGCCCATCCCGGTGGCGGACACCCACAGCGAGGGCTACGTCGACCGCTGGATCGCCTACGGCCGGTTCCGCGGGGCGCAGCCCTTCACCGCCAAGGAGCTGACGGTGGAGCCGGGGGTGCGCTGCACCGTCCGGGACGGGGGAGCCTACGGCCTGATCACGGTGCAGGGCCGGGGCCGGATGAACAAGCTGCCCCTGGACTGCCCCAAGCTGATCCGCTTCCACGACCTGACCGAGGACGAGGTCTTCTGCAGCGAGCCCGCCGCCCGGGCCGGCGTCGTCTTCGAGAACACGGGGCCCGAGCCCCTGGTCGTGCTGCGCTATTTCGGGCCGGAGGCCCACCCCGACGCGCCGGAGATCGGCGCGCACCGCCGGCCGGCCTAGTCCAGGACCAGGGCGATCTGGACGCCGGGCCCGTGCACGCCCTGGATCAGGATGCCTTCGATGTCGGCGGTCTTGGAGGGGCCCGTGCACCAGATGACGTTGGGGTCGTCGCCCAGCTGCGACACGGCGTGGGGCAGGTCGGGATGGAGGTCGGCCCGCGCGATCACCGCCACGTGCGCCCAGGGCGCGAGCGCCGCGAGGCGATCGGAGGTGGCGGCGTCGTTCAGGATGATCGTGCCGCTCTCGGCGATGGCCCCGGCGGCCCGGGTGATGCCGAAGGCGTAGTCGTCGACGCGGGTCCGGTCGAAGCTCGTCTCGACCGTGAAGCCCGCGAAGTACGGCTCCAGCCGGGGCCAGAGCCCCGGGTCGCAGTAGCCGTTCATCCAGCCCGCCTCGCGCAGGCGCCGCGCCACCGCCTCCACGTCGGCGTGGGCCTCGCCGTGGACGAGCTGGATGCGCTCGGCGAAGACCTCGAAGAGATCGCGCTGGGCGAGCAGCTTCCGGACGACCGCGAGCTCGGAGTCGTACTCCGGCAGCGCCGCGCGCCGCGGCAGCGCCGCCAGGGCCGCCTTCACCCGGCCCAGGATGGCCTCGCGGTCGCTACTCATCGCGCCTCCGCCGGAGCCATTTCCGGAACTCGCCGCCGCGCCATTCCGGCAGCGAGCGCCTCTGCTCCCAGGCCCGCAGCGCCGGCACCGGCATGAGACGCGTCGGGAGGTGGTTGATGACCTTGCCGCCCACCAGCGCCGCCTTCCAGGCGGTGGGCTGCGAGGCCAGCAGCGCCCAGGCGCCCATCGGGGGGGTGCCGGGCGAGCTGACGTGCTCCTGCTTCGCGCGGTCGCGCAGGCGCAGCAGCATGTCGGGAATCGGGATGTTGACCGGGCAGACCTCCTGGCAGGCGCCGCACAGGCTCGAGGCCTTGGGCAGGTCCGCCTTCTCCGGAAAGCGCTCTCCCATCAACAGCGGCGACAGCACGGCTCCGACCGGCCCGGGATAGACGCTGCGGTAGGCATGCCCGCTGGCCTGCCGGTAGACCGGGCAGACGTTGAGGCAGGCGCCGCAGCGGATGCAGCGGAGGATGTCCAGGCACTTGCCGGCCAGGACCTCGGTCCGGCCGTTGTCGACGAAGATTACGTGCATCTCCTCGGGCCCGTTGGGCTGGCCCGGGCGCTTGGGGCCGGAGATGAACTCGGTGTAGACCGTCAGCTGCTGCGCGGTGGCCGAGCGGGCCAGCAGGTTGAGCAGCAGCGCCAGGTCGCGGTCGCGGGGGACGATCTTCTCGATCCCGACCAGCGCGATGTGGCACTTGGTGGCGGCCAGGCTGAAGCGCGAGTTGCCCTCGTTGGTCACCAGCACGATCCGGCCGCTCTCGGCCGAGACGAAATTGGCGCCGGTCAGGCCGACGTCGGCCTGGAGGTACTTGTGGCGCAGGAACTGCCGGGCGCGCCGGGTGATGACCTCGGGCTCGTCGTCGTAGGCGCCGAGCCCGTTCTGCTCGAAGGACTCGGCCACCTCCTTGCGGTTCTTGTGGATGATCGGCCGGACGATGTGGCTGGGATGGTCGTGGTCGATCTGGATGATGAACTCGCCCAGGTCGGTCTCCAGCGCCTCGATGCCATGGCGGCCGAGGTACTCCGCCAGCTCGATCTCCTCGCTGACCATGGTCTTGGCCTTGACCATCTTCTTGGCGCCGCGGGCGCGCATCAGCTCCAGCACCTTGGCCCGCGCCGCCTCCCCGTCCGAGGCCCAGTGTACCTGGACGCCGTTGGCCCTCATCTTCGCCTCCACCTGCGGCAGGTAGGTGTCGAGGTTCTCGATGGCGTGCTGCTTGATCTCGCCGGCGATCTCGCGGAGCCGGTTCGGGTCCGCGAACTGGTCGAAGAGCAGCGCGGTGCGCTTCTCGTGCGTGCCCTTGGTCGCCTTGTAGACCGACGCCCGCTTGTCCGAGCGCAGGTGGGCGGCGTACTGGTCGATCTGCTGGAAGCGCATGCTCAGCCCCGTTTCATGGCGTCGCGCAGCACCTGGGCCAGGTGGCGCACCTGGATCGGACGGCCCTCCTTCTCCGCCAGGCCGGAGAGGTGCATCAGGCAGCTCATGTCGCCGGAGACCAGGACGTCGGGATGCACCGCCCGGATGTGCTCCAGCTTGAGGTCCCCCATGGCCGAGGAGATGTTCGGGAAGCTGACGGAGAAGGTGCCGCCGAAGCCGCAGCACTGCTCCCCCTCCCCGAATTCCGCCAGCTTCAGCCCCGCGATGGACTGGAGCAGGGTCGTGGCCGCCGCGCTGCTCAGGGTGCCCCGGGTGTGGCAGGAGCGGTGCAGGGCCACGGTGGCCTCGTAGCGGCCGGGCCACTGGGTCACCCCCAGGCCGTTGACGATGAAGTCCCCGAGCTCCCAGGCCCGCCGGCCCAGGGCCTCGACCTGCGGCAGGTCCTTCTCCTGCTCGAACTCCAGCACCGCGCCGTGGAAGAGCATCGCCGCGCACGAGCCGGAGGGGACGATCACCGGATCCTCGCCGCGGAAGGTCTCGACGGTGTGGCGGACCACCCGGCGGGACGCGTCCCAATCGCCGCCGTTGAAGGCCGGCTGGCCGCAGCAGGTCTGGCCCTCGGGAAAGTCCACCTCGCAGCCCAGGCGCTCGAGCACCTCCACCGTCGCCGCCGCGACGTCGTCGTAGAAGGCGTCGCACAGGCACGTGGCCATCAGCTGGACGCGTTTGCCCGTCACCGGCCTGCGCTCGGTATTCAGCATGGGAGGGAAAGGATAACCGTGCTCCCGCCCGCCGGGCTGGCAACCGAAAATGCCCCGGCCGCCGAAGGACAGTCCGCGTTCTTATCTGCTTTCCGCCCACAGCTTTTGGCCTTTCCCTTCCGCCATGCCCGCCACTTTTCACGCCGCCGTCGACCTCGGAGCCACCAGCGGCCGGGTCATCCTCGGATCCTGGTCCGGCGGACGGCTCAGGCTCCAGGACGTCCATCGCTTTCCCAACACCTTCCGTTCCCTCGGAGCCCATGACTACTGGGAGCTCGGAACCCTCTGGCACGAAGTCCAGGCCGGCCTGCGCAAGGCGGCGGCCGCGGTGCCCAAGGGCCGGAAGCTGGCGTCCGTCGGCGTCGACACCTGGGGCGTGGACTACGCGCTGCTCGATGACGGCGGGCGGCTGGTCTTCCCGGTGCACGCCTACCGGGACCCCCGCACCCAGCCGGGGCTGAAGCGCCTCGGCGGCACCCGGGCGGCGCTGGAGCGGATCTACGCGGCCACCGGCATCCCGAACGTGTTCTACAACACCTCCCTCCAGCTGGAGGAGGCGGTCGCGAGCTGCCCGGCCCTGGCCGACCTCGCCTCCCGCTGCCTCTTCCTCCCCGACTACTTCAACTACCTGCTCTCAGGCCGGATGGAGAACGAGCTCTCCATCGCCAGCACCTCCCAGCTGCTCGACGTCCACGGCACCGATTGGTCCCGCGCGGCGCTGGACTACTTCCGCGTCCCTCCCTCCTGGCTGAGCAGGCCGATCCTCGCCGGGGCGAAGCTAGGCCGGGTGCGGGGGATGCCCGAGCTGGCCGCCACTCAGGTCATCGCCGTTCCCGGCCATGACACCGCCTGCGCGTACGACGCCATGCCGGCGGCGCCCGACGGGGCCGATCTCTTCATCAGCTCGGGCACCTGGTCCCTGGTCGGGTTCGAAAGCGACCGGCCTGTCCTCGGGCCCGAGGCGCTGGCGGCGCGGGTGGCGAACGAGCGCATCGGCGACGGACGCTACCGGCCGCTGACCAACGTCATCGGCCTCTGGATGCTTGAGGGGCTGCTGAAGGACCTGAAGGCGCGCCCGGAGTCCCGCGCTGGCTGGGCCCGGCTGATCGGCGCCGCCGAGAAGCTGCCGGCGCCGGCCGTTCTGCTCGACGTGGCCGACCCGGCGTTCGGGAACCCCCCCTCGATGAGGGCGGCGATCGACGCCCAGCTGAAGGGCCGGCGCCTCGCGCCGCCGCAGGGCGTCGCCGGCTACGTCCGGCTGATCTGCGACTCCCTCGGCCAGGGCCATGCCAACGCCAAGGCGGCCTTCGAGCGGATGACCGGCCGCGCCTTCAAGCGGATCCTCATGGTCGGCGGCGGCTCCCGCAACCGGCTGCTCTGCCAGGCGACGGCCGACGCGGCCGGGATCCCGGTCGTCAGCTTCGCCCTCGAGGGCACGGCGGTGGGCAACATCGCCCGCCAGCTGATCGCGCTGCGCGAGGTCCGGAGCCTGGCGGCCTTCCGCCAGGCACTCTCCGCCGATTTGAAGCAGACGGTCTACCGCCCCAGGTCCTAGCTTCGGATCGCGTTACAACGACTGCCGAAGCCGAGCCAGGAACTGCTCGGCGAACACGTCGTACACGATGCCGCGCTCCTCCAGCATGACGGCCTCGATTGTCGCGGAGGAGCTGTAACGGAAGCTCAGGCGAAACTTTCCGGTCCGGAGCCGATAGTAGCCAGCCAGATTCCCCTCCAATGGCTGGATGTCGCCCTGTTCCTCGCGCAGGGCGCGAAGAGCCGCTTTGGTCGCCCGCCGTTGCTCCGGCGCCAGCCGCCGGGCGAATTCGTAAACCGGCGCCTGGACGATCACCTTCACCCTAGTCTGGGATATCCTCGATCTGATAGGACTTAAGCTTCCCCGCCTCGTTGTCCCGAATCGCCTTTATCGCCTTGGGATTCGCCAGAATCTCCAAGGTCTCGACGAGAGCGCTCATCCGGTCTCTGCCGACGATATAAGCAACCGGCTCATTGCGCTTGGTGATGGTCGCAACCGTCCCGGCCTGTGCCTCCTCCACCATCCGGGGAAAGCGGGCCTGGCCTTCAGCGATGGAATACGTAGAAGACATTCCCTAGTTATATAGAACCAAGGCCGAGCGTCACGGGGCCAGCTCGATGCCGCTCTTCACCAAATAACGACCCGCTCGTCCGCCGGCCGCCGCATGGGCGCCCCCGCGGGCACGCCGAAGGCCTCCGCGAATTCCGGGAGGTTGGAGAGCGGCCCGTCCACCCGCCACTTGTTCGGGGAGTGCGGATCGGTGTTGGTCAGCAGGCGCAGCGCCTCGGGTCGGATGTTCTCCCGCCAGCTCGAGGCGTAGGCCAGGAAGAAGCGCTGCTCGGGGGTGAAGCCCCCGAGCTTCCGGTGGGACTGGGCCTCCGCCGTCTTCTCGAAGGCGCGGTAGGCCAGCTTGAGCCCGCCCAGGTCGGCGATGTTCTCGCCCTGGGTCAGTTCGCCGTTCACGTGCAGGTCGTCGATCGCGACGTAGCCGTTGAACTGCTTGATGATGCCCTGGGCCAGGGCCTGGAATCTCTTGGCGCTCTCCGGCGTCCACCAGTCGGTCAAATTGCCGTGCGGATCGAACTGCCGGCCCTCGTCGTCGAAGCCGTGGGTGGTCTCGTGGCCGATGACCGCCCCGATCGCGCCGTAGTTGAGCGCGTCGTCGGCCTTGGCGTCGAAGAAGGGCGGCTGGAGGATGCCCGCCGGAAACACGATCTCGTTCATGCTCGGGTCGTAGTAGGCGTTGACCGTGGGCGGGGTCATCAGCCACTCGGCGCGGTCGACCGGCTTGCCGATCTTGTTCAGGTCGCGCCGGACGCTGAAGGCGTTCGAGCGGAGGACGTTCTGGACGAAGTTGCCGCGGTCGATCACCAGCTGGCTGTAGTCCTTCCACTTGTCGGGATACCCGATCTTGACGTTGAGGGCGTTGAGCTTGGCGATGGCGGCCGCGCGGGTGGGCGCGTCCATCCACGGCAGGGTCCGGAGGTCCTCCCGCAGGGCGGCGTGGATGTTGCGCACCAGCTGGAGCATCCGGGCCTTGCTCGAGGGAGGGAAGTATTCCGCGACGTAAAGCTGGCCTAGGGCCTCGCCGATGCCGCCGTCGATGGTGGCGAGCACGCGCTTCCAGCGCTCGCGCAGCGCCGGGGTGCCGTTGAGGGTCTTGCCGTAGAAGTTGAAGTTCTCCTGCACCAGGGCGTCGTCCAGGTAGGGGGCGGCCTCGTGAATCAGGTGCCAGCGGAGGTAGGCGCGCCACTCCGGCACCGGAGTGCCGGCCAACGCCCCGTCGAGGGTCTGGAAGAAGGCGGGCTGGCCCACGTCGATGGCGGCGGGGCGGGAGAGCTGGATGCGGCTGAAGTAGGCCGACCAGTCGAAATGCGGCGTGAGCTTCTGCACCTCGGCCAGCGGCAGCTTGTGATAGTTCGCCACCGGGTCGCGCAGCTCGACGTTGGTCTTCGAGCCCTTCGCCAGCGTGGTCTCGAGCGCCATCACCGCCTGGGCGTCGCCCTGCGCGGCCGAGGCGGACTCGCCCGCGAGCTGCAGCATCTTGGTGACGTGGGCGACGTAGAGCTGGCGCAGCTTGACCGAGTTGGCGTCGGTGCGGAGGTAGTAGTCGCGGTCGGGCAGGCCGAGGCCGCCCTGCCCCGCCCCGGCGATGACCATCTCGCTGTTCTTCGGGTCCTGCTCGGAGGCGAGGAAGAACGCCGCCCCGATCCCGAAGGTGTGGAAGTGGGCGATGGCGGCGGCGACGTCGGCCGGCGTCTTGATGCCCCTGAGCGCGTCGAGCTCGCCCTGGATCGGCTTGATGCCCGCGGCGTTGACCGCGGCCTCGTCCATCCCGCTGGCGTAGAAGTCGCCGACCTGCTTCTGGATCGGGGTCGGGTTGGCCGCCCGGGCGGCGTCCTCCAGGATGGTGTGGAGGGCCGCCTGGTTGCGGTCCATCACCTCGTTGTCCACCCCGTAGAACCGGTAGGAGGGGGGGATGGGGTGCTTGGCGAGCCAGCGGCCGTTGGCGAACTCGTAGAAGTCGTCCGAAGGCTTCACCGTCCGGTCGAAATTGCCCGGGTCGATGTCGGCCCGCGCCGCCAGGGCGACGGCGAGGAGGGCGCAGGTGCCGAGGAGGAGGGAACGCATAAGGGGGCTAGCGCAGGAACGCCTCGTGCAGGCCGCCGTCCACGGTCACGATCTGGCCGGTGGTCTTGCTCAGGCGGTTGCTGACCAGGATGAAGTACGCCTCGGCCTGGTCGGCCGGCGTGATCGGTGACTTGGTCAGCGTGCGGTCGGCGTAGAACTGCGCCAGCTTCTGCACCAGCGATTCGCTGGGCTCATCCTCCTTGTAGGGGATGTTGTACTTGGCCAGCGAGCCGATGACGCGGTCGCGGGGGAACATGGCGCTGCCCTGGACGACGGTGGCCGGCGCCACCCCGTTCACGCGCACCAGCGGGGAGAGCTCGATCGCGAGCTCGCGCACCAGGTGGTTGGCGGCGGCCTTGGAGGTGTCGTAGGCCAGCGAGCCCTTCTTCGCCACCGCGGCGTTGGCCGAGGTGGTGAGGACGAGGCTGCCGCGCAGCCCCTGCTCCCTCCAGGTCTTGGCCGCCTCGTCGCCGACGAGGTAGCTGCCGGTGACGTTGATGCCGAAGGTCAGCGCCCACTTGTCGTCGGGGATGTGCCCGGTGGTGTCGCTGGGCACGAAGACGCCGGCGGTGACGCAGATGGAGTCGAAGCCGCCGTAGGCGATGGCCACGTCGTCCAGCATCCGGCGGATGCTGGCGCGGTCGGTGATGTTGGCCGCCAGCCCGAGGGCCGGGCCGCAGTTGGAGAGGCCGGTGCCGGCCACGCCGATCCCGACGCCGTACTTGTCGGTGATCTCCTTGGCGGTGGCGGCGGCGGCGGCCTCGTTCAGGTCCACCGCGACGATGTGCGCGCCCTCCTTGACCAGGCGGTGGGCGGTCTCCCGCCCGATGCCCGAGCCCGCGCCGATGACCACGACCACCTGGCGGGCCAGCTCCTTCTCCGCCGGCATCCGCTTGAGCTTGGCCTCCTCCAGCAGCCAGTACTCGATGTCGAAGGCCTCCTGCTGCGGCAGGGCGATGTACTTGTCGATCGCCTCGGCGCCGCGCATGACCTCGACCGCGCAGTTGTAGAATTCGGCGGTGACCCGCGACTCGCTCTTGTCCTTGCCCCAGGCGACCATGCCCAGGCCCGGGATCAGCACGACCGTCGGATTCGGGTCGCGCATCGCCGGCGAGTTGGGATGCTTGCAGCGCTGGTAATAGGCCGCGTAGTCCCTGCGGTAGGCCTCGAGGCCGGCCGCGAGCTTCTTCTTCAGCGCGGCCGCGTCCTCCGCCTGCGGGTTCCAGTCGACGTAGAGCGGCTTGATCTTGGTCCGCAGGAAGTGGTCGGGGCAGGAGGTCCCGAGCTCGGCCAGGCGGGCCGCGTCCTTCGAATTCACGAAGCGGAGGATCTTCTCGTCGTCCTGGACCGTGCCGATGAAGCGCTTCTGCTGGGAGACCTGGCCGCGGAGCCAGGGCAGGACGGCGGCGAAGGCCGCCCGGCGCTTCTCCGGGGCGAGCGTCTGGTACTTGGCCCCGCCGAAGGCGGCGGCGTCGCCGCCCTTGGCCGCGTACTTGGCCTCGATGTAGGCCGCGGCCTTCTCGATGAAGTCGAGGGTGCGGGTGTAGCAGTCCTTCTCGTCGTCCGACCAGGAGATGAAGCCGTGCTGGCCCATCATGATGGCGCGGACCTCGGGCTGCCGGCGGGCGATCTCCTGCATCGCCAGCCCCAGCTCGAAGCCGGGCCGCATCCAGGGCACGTAGGCCATCTCCCCGCCGAAGATCTCCTGCGTCAGCTTCTCGCAGTTGGCCGAGGCCGCGATCGCGATGATCGCGTTCGGGTGCATGTGGTCGACGTGCTTGCCCGCCAGGAAGCTGTGCAGCGGGGTGTCGATCGAGGAGGCGCGGGGGTTGAGGTTGAAGGTGGCGTGGGTGTACATCCCCACCATGTCGTCCTCCGCCGGGGCCTTCAGGCCCTTGTCCGGGCGGCCGGCGTAAAGCTTCTGCAGGTCGAGCAGCTTCTGCTGGTAGAGGGAGGAGAAGTTCTCCCGGGTGCTGGTGCGGAGGTCCCCGCCCGAGCCCTTGACCCAGAGCACCTCGGTCGGCTGGCCGGTCAGCGGATCCTTCTCGGTGATCTTGGAGGAGGTGTTCCCCCCGCCCGTGTTGGTGATCCGCTGGTCGCTGCCCAGCAGATTGGAGCGGTAGACGAGGCGGGCGACCGGGTCGAGGGTCTTGGCCTTGGCGTCATCCCAGGCGAAATTGACGTGGCGGTAGGAAGGCATGAGAAGGTCCAACCTAGACCAGGACCGCGTTGTCGATCAAGCGCACTTCGTCCACCCAGGCGGCGATGGCCAGCATCGTCTGGCCGGGAACCACCTCGCGGACGGGCTCCATGGTGCGGACGTCGGCCACCGAGACGTAGATCACCCGCACCCGGCGGTGCTGCCCGAGGACATGGGTCGCCTCCGCGATCAGCCGGTCGGGGCTGCGCACGCCGGCCGCCACCATCTCCCGGGCCTTCTCCAGCGCCCGGTGGATGGCCAGGGCCTCCTGGCGCTGGCTGGCGGTGAGGTCGCGGTTGCGGACCCCCGCGGCCAGGCCGTCCGCCTCGCGGGCGGTGGGGACCAGGACGACCTCCACGCCGAAGCCCAGGTCGTCGGCCATCTTGCGCACCACCGCGGCGCGCTGCGCGGTCTTCTGCCCGTAGAAGGCGTAGTGCGGCCGGATGATGGCGAACAGCTTGGCCGTGATGGTGGTCACGCCCCGGAAGTAGGCGGGGCGGGACTGGCCGTCCAGGGGCTTGCTCAGCACCTCCTCGGTCACGGAGGTGGAGAAGCCCCGGGGCAGCATCTGCTCGTCCGGCGGGAGGAAGACCGCGTCGGCGCCCGCCGCCTCGCAGCGCTTGAGGTCCTCCTCCAGGCTCCGCGGGTACTTGGCCACCAGCTCGTTGGGCCCGAACTGGAGGGGGTTGACGAAGATCGAGACCACCACGACGCCGGACCTGGGCCGGGCGGCCCTGATCAGCGCCTCCTGGCCCGCGTGGAGCGCGCCCATGGTGGAGACCAGCCCGATCTTCCTCCCGGCCGCCCGCCACTCCGCCGCCGCCGCGACCATCTCCGGGATCGATTCGATTTTCTTCATCGGGGGCCTGCCGACCATAAGCGATTGCGAATAGGTGACAAGCCCCGCCTCCGGGCTTGTTCCCTCATAATGCGGTCCTCTACCCTGTTCCTTCCCCCCGCATGATTCGCATCAACGAGAACTACACCAAGCTCAAGGCCTCCTACCTTTTCGCCGACATCGCCCGCCGGGTCAGCGCCTACGTGGCGGCGAACCCGAAGAAGCCGGTGATCCGCCTGGGCATCGGCGACGTGACCGAGCCCCTCCCGCCGGTCTGCGTCGAGGCCCTCCATGCGGCGACCGACGAGATGGCCCAGCGCACCACCTTCCGGGGCTACGGCCCGGAGCAGGGCTACCCCTTCCTGCGGGAGGCGATCGCCCAGCACGACTACGCCGCCCGCGGCTGCAAGGTCGAGGCGGACGAGATCTTCGTCTCCGACGGGGCCAAGTGCGACTGCGGCAACATCCAGGAGATCTTCGCCGCCGACACCCGGGTCGCCATCCCCGATCCGGTCTATCCCGTCTACCTCGACACCAACGTCATGGCCGGCCGCACCGGCGACAATTCCGACGGCCGCTATTCCGGGGTCCTCTACCTCGACAGCACCCCGGCCAACGGCTACGTGCCGGCGGTCCCCGGCGTCGCGGCCGACCTGGTCTATCTCTGCTTTCCCAACAACCCGACCGGCGCGGTGGCCACCAGGGCCCAGCTGCAGGCCTGGGTGGCCTACGCCAGGAAGAACCAGGCCGTCCTGCTCTACGACTCGGCCTACGAGGCCTATATCCGCGACCCCCAGATCCCGCACAGCATCTACGAGATCGAGGGCGCCCGCGAGGTCGCCATCGAATTCCGGAGCTTCTCCAAGACGGCCGGGTTCACCGGGACGCGCTGCGCCTACACCGTGGTCCCCAAGGACCTGATGGCGTGGGACCGGGCCGGGAAGCAGCACGCCCTCCACCCCCTCTGGAACCGCCGGCAGACGACGAAGTTCAACGGCGTCGCCTACCCGATCCAGAAGGCCGCGGCCGCGACCTACACCGAGGAGGGGAAGAAGCAGACCCGCGCGCTCACCGACTTCTACCTGGGCAACGCCAAGCTCATCCGCGAGGCCGTGGGCGGGCTCGGCCTCAAGTGCGTCGGCGGCGACAACGCGCCCTACATCTGGGTCAACACCGGGCGCGACTCCTGGGAGTTCTTCGACCTGCTGCTGAACCAGGCCCAGGTGGTCTGCACCCCCGGCGCCGGGTTCGGGCGCTGCGGCGAGGGCCACGTGCGGATCAGCGCGTTCAACTCGCGCGAGAACGTCATCACCGCCCTGGAGCGGATCGCCGCGGCGCTGAAGTAGCGCCGGGGCTAAGGGTTCCAGGCCCACTCGGGCGGTTTTGCGCCTGGGCGCCAGCCGGCCGAGGAGAGCCGAAAATGATCCCGATCCGGCGCTGCGTAGACGGGTGGCTGGCCGGTGATGGCGCTGGCCGGGAGTCGGGGCAGGTAGCGAGGGACGAGATCTTCCAGCCGGGATGGGAACGCGCCCTGGGCGCGGCGGTATAGTTCCAGCGCCGCCACGATCGTGCCGACGGCGCCGACCGGAGGCTGACTCAGGGCGGCGGCGGCGAGGCTCCCAACGGTATGGGGCCGGTGTTCCTGTCTCGCGGCCTCCAGCTGCTCCTGCGCCTGCGCCAAGTCGAAGCGGTGGCCGTTGTGGTCGAAGTCGGAAAGGGTGTCCCTGTAATCGCGGTCGGTTCCGACCGCGCCGGCGATGAGCCAACCGGTCGGTTGAAAGCGATTCCATCCGCGCTGCGGGCCAAAAGCGGACCTGTCCAAGGGCGTGGTAAAGCGGCGGACTTCGGTGAACCGCAGCGCCTGTTCCATCAGCGCGGCCTCGTCCAGGTCCCCGAAAAACCGGGCGAATTCGCGCAGCTGATCGTCCGTCCAGCTTCCCATCCTTTCGCCGGCGGAAAAGACACGGATCAGTTCGCCCTCCTCGGCCAGTCCGATCAGCCCCGAAAGCATGGTCCTTCCCGATTCGTCCGCTTGGATCAGCCGCATCAGAATCCGCGCGTCGCCCAAGGCTTCCGCGGGATTGCCCGCGGCCAATTCGAGTTCGGCCTCCCCTGCGGTTGCCTGGGACAGGGCAAAGAGGTGCCCGAAGTTGACGTCAATGCCCGCGGAAAGGAATTGCGACTGGTCCCGCGCACGCGCCAGCGCCCGGATAGACCGAGGGCTGGGGCGCATCTGCGCAAGGCGCCGCAGCGCCTCCTCCACCGCGGCCCGATCCGAGGAGCCTCGGATGCCGCCCCGGTCCGCGAGGGCCTGGGCCGCCGAGTGCAGGCCGAAGAAGACCTTCTCCCAGGCATTGTTGAAGCTAAGCGCCGCGATGGAGGCCGCTGGGCCGCAGAATGCACTCCTCCAGAGCCTGGCCTGCCCGGGAGCATCCTCCTTGGCCAGGGAGATCAAGGGTTCGGCCGCCATGAAATTCCGTTCCATCGGAATCGACCGAACGGCCAGGAGGGCGGGGTCGAGCGATAAGCCGCTGGCCAGCAATTGGGACTTTTCCACCTCCCAGGCGTGTCGGCCACGCCAGTTTTCCTCCGTATAGAAGAGAATAACCAGAGTGGTCAGTGTCGTCAGGATAAGCAGGCCGATCCGGAGGGCGCGCAGAACAGAGGGGATCTTCATGGGCGGAGCGAGCGGTCGGAACCGAGCAAATCGATCTGGGCGAGCAGTGCGGGGTCAGCGCCGAGCGGCCCCAGCGCCTCGACGAGGCCCGCGGATCGCGCCGGCGCGTTCGGGGCCGGGGTGGATAGCCGGAATCCCAGGATCAGGATCCATACCGCAGCCAGCGCCGCCCAGAAGGTGCGCTGGGGCAGGAAAAGCTCCTCTGCCGCCAGCCACCACCAGAGCGGTTCACCGCGGGGCAGCGCCTCGAGCAGAAGGCGCCGGCGGGCGGCCCCGATCCGGCGGGCGGCGCGTCTGTGGTGGGCCAGGAGCAGTTCGCGGGGGGTGTTCATGGTTGCGGAGCAAAGCGCCTGAGGGTGCGTGTGGCGTGGTGCAGGCGCGACTTCACCGTGCCGAGCGGAGCGCCGGTAATGCCGGCGATTTCCTCCAATGAAAAGTCTTCGAGGGTCCGCAGCAGGAAGACCTCCCGCTGCGCCTCGGGCAAACGCGCGACCAGGGCGTGGAATTGTTCCGCCTGCTCCTTGCGGACCAGGAGGGCGCGCGGATCGTCGGGCTCGGCTCCGCCAAGGTTGTCCGGCCCCGCCTCCTCGGCGTCCGCGAATACATGCCCCTCCTTGTGGCGTTTCCGCCAGTGCTGGACGCATTTTTGGTGGGCGATGGCGAAAAGCCATGACCCGAACTTGGTGTCCTCCCGGAGAGAGCCGATGTGGCGAACGGCGCCGCTGAAGACCTCCTGGACCAGATCGAAGGCAGCGTTCTCGTCCCGGATGAGTTCGGCGATATAAACATAGAGAGGGGCTTCGTGCCCCTTGAGAAGTAGGTTCCAGGCGCGGTGATCGCACTGCCGGGCGGCTCGGACGAGCATCAGGCGTGTTTCCGCCACTTCGGGCATCTGGAAGTGGAATGCGAACCGGCGCGAAAGGTTCTAAAAAAATAAGCAAGGCCCGAACCGGGCCGCGCTCACCCGCCCGACGCCGGGCGCAGGACCTGGTCGGGCCCGTACACGAACGAGCCGCCCGCCCAGGTGAAGGTCAGCTTCGGCTCCGCCCCGGAGACGAGGTGGGAGCTGATCCCCGCCGCCTGGAGGGCGAGGAAGGCGCGGCGCATCTGCAGGTCGGCGGTGTCGCCCGGCATGTCCGCGGGCAGGGGCTGCCGGGTCTGGGCCGCCAGCCGGTCGCGCAGGCGCACCAAGCTGGCCGGGCTGGCCAGCACCCGGGCGACGCCCGCGCCGTCCATCGGCTTCGAACGGAAGGGCCCCAGCGCCAGGCCGAAGATGCCGACCGAGCCCTTTTCCGTGAAGGCCACCGCCGCGGGGGTTCCCGGCAGCAGCACGGCCTTCTCCCCGGGGTGGGCCGCGAGGTAGGTGACGCAGAAATAGGCGCATTCGAGCATGCCCCCCCCGCGGGCGACCAGGTAGGGCAGCCCGGTGACGGGGTTGCGCGGCAGCGGGACGGCCTGGGTGCCCCGATCCGGATTGTAGATGTAGTGGTTCCCGTCCCAGTCGAAGACCACCGCCTGGTAGCCGTCGGGCTTGCCGTCCGGCTTCTTGAATTCGATGCGGGCCAGCGCCACCGGGATGAGCCCCACCCGCGCCGGGTCGTGCATCGCCCGGTAGGTCCAGTCCAGCACCTCCGCCTGCGGCTGCAGGTAGGTCTGGACCATGGCCATCTGCAGGGACTGGCTCTTCGCCCCCGAGCCCGCCTGCCGGGCCAGGACGCTGTAGTCGCCCGTCTCCTCGGCCAAAATCAGGAGCTTGCCCAGGGTCGGCGGCCCGCCCGCCAGGTCCGCGTTGTCGCCGCCGGTCGGATCCGCCGCATACGCCAGGTCCGCCCGCGTGTCCTGCGCCCCCGGCAGGTAGGCGTCCCGCTCCCGCTGGATCAGGCTTCGGATCAGTTCCACCTTCTTGGGATTCTCCAGGTCGGCCGGGACGATGCCCTTGAACAGCCGGTGGGGCCCCATCGCGTTGCTGCTGCCGTAGACCCTGCCATTTTCCGAATAGATGGTCGTGGCCGACTTGACCTGGATCCCCGTCTGGGTCGTGAGGATGAGGGCGTGGTCGCCCGGGTGCTCGGCCAGGTACTTGTGGCGCCAGAGGATCGCCTCGATCAGGGGCCCCGAGCGCAGCTCCGGAAACGGCCCGTCGAAGACGTGGTCCAGCGCCTGCAGCTTCTGGTGGAGGGTTTCCGGCGCCTTGGGCTCGATCACCTCGTAGGGCGCCAGATGGACGACCCCGTCGGCGGGCGCGGGGGCCGGGGCCGGGGGGTTTTGGGCCCAAGCCAGAACCGGGGCGGCGATCAGGGCCGCGAGGCCGCGGCAGGGGGCGAACCGTAAGCCGTGCATGGAGTCCGCAATGAGACGAGCGCCGGCTCCCGAAATTTCAAGAATCGAACAAAAAGGGGCCTAGGGTATCGGCCGGGCGCGGACCAGGCCGTCGGCGCCCCAGGCATAGGCGACGCGGGCCCAGGAGAAGGACAGCACGGGCGAGGCGCCCTCGTCCAGGGCGCAGGGGATCGAGGCGCCGTGGAACGCCAGGTAGGCCCGGCGCATCTGCATCCCGATTTCATCCCCCATCTGGTCGCCGGGGAGGGCCGCCGGCACCGCCTTGGCGTTGGGATCCGCCCGGCGCCGGGCGATCTCGGCGGCCACGCGGCCGCGGAGGGCGGACAGCCCCTTGAGGTCGGCCAGCAGCGGCGGCCCGAAACGCGGCGGCAGCGGGAAGGGCGCGAGGGCCAGGCCGAAGAACGCCACCTTTCCGTTCGCGGTGTAGGCGACGGCCGCGGGGGTGCCGGGAATCAGGACCGCTCGCTCTCCGGGATGGGAGCGCGGGTAGATCGCGCAAAAATAGACGCATTCCAGCAGCCCTCCGCCGTCTCCGTGCAGGCAGAGGAAGGGCTGGCCGGTGAGGGGATTCCGCGGCAGGTCCCAGGCGAACGTTCCGCGGTCCGGCTCGTAGACGTATTGTCGGCCCTCCCAGTCGAAGGAGAGCGCGCGGAACGTCCTCGCCTTGCCCTGCTTCGCCGGGAAGGTGACCTCGCCGAGCGCCACGGGGACCAGGCCGGCACGCCGCGGGTCGCGCAGGACGCCGTAGGTCCAGCTGAGGATCTCCCCCGAGGGCTCGAAAAAAGCCTGCAGCTGGGCGTTGCGGAAGTCCAAGTTTGCCAGGGCGGCGCCGTCATTGAGCATGCCCGCCGCGGACCGGGAGGGACCGCTCAAGGCGCCGGGGGCCCTGACCGCGGTCGGCTGGCCGGCCAGCTTCGTCAGGATGTCGTAGTTCCCGGTGTCCTCCGCGATCACCAGCGCGCTGTTCAGCGTGGGGGGCCCGTTCATCTGCTCCGCGTCGGCGGCCATGTCCGCGCCGAATCCGGCCATCCGGTTCGGGACCACCGCCCCCTGGTTCATCCCGAGCTCGGGCTTCAGGTCCAGCTGGTCGAACGCGCCGCCGTCGGGATCGCTCAGCTGGCGGCGCCAGAGCAGGATCTGCCTGCGGAAGATCTCGGCGGCGCCCGCCCGGCGGAGCTCGCCCGCCTTCATCCCCTCGAAGAGCCGGTGCTCGCCCAGGGCATTGCTGCTGGCGTAGAGCCGGCCGCCCAGCGTGTACACCGTCGTTGCGGAAACCACGCGACCCCCGTCGGCCGTGGTGACGATCACCGCGTCCTCCTTGGGGTGCTCCTCGAGGAAGCGGTGCCGCCAGAGGATCGCCTCCACCATCGGGCCGCTGCGCAGCTCCGGAAACGGCCCGTCGAACTTGTGGTTCAGCCCCTCGAAGAAGGCGTGAAACCTGGTCTCCTTGGACGGAGCCGAGATGACGTTGTAGGGCGGCAGCCTCACCGGCTCATCCGGCTTCGGCTGCGCGCCGAGCGCGAGCGGGACGAGGGCGGCGGCCAGCGCCGCGCTCGGGCGACGGCGGAATAGGGAGGGGATCATGGGAAGGGGGCGGCCCGCGCTCTACAGCCGGAATGCTGCCAGCATCCCCCCGGGGACGCTAGCCGCTTTGCCGCAACCACATGCCGTTCATTCCCGGCGGCCCGGCGCGGTTTCCCCGCGCGCGTCGTGGTGGCAGGCACCCGTCCGGCGCAGAGGGCGGCATGCGCCTTGGGTCCTGCCAACCAAGCCGCCTCGGATCGGCCGCCGGCGAAGCGGAAAGGGATCCGGTCATGGGGCGCGCCTGACTCAAGCGATCCGCCCTGGCTCCCGCCAGGGCGCCGATCGCGGCATCCGGCCCGCCAGCCGCTGGCCGGAGTTAAGTCTTGTCGGGCACGGCCCGCAGGGAAATGGCCCCGTTGACGGTGCGGGCGGAGACGGCGACCGCCGCCGGGCTCGCGGCCGGCGCCTCCCGGTCCGAGTGCCGGCCCGAGGTGTACGGGAAGTCGCAGGTCACATGGCCGTTGATGGTCGAGGTGCGGGCCTGGACCGCGGCGGACCGGGGCAGCATCACCGTGATCGCGCCGTTGACCGTGCTGAACGAAAGCTGGTCGCGGGCCCCGACCGACGCGAATGCCGCGTGGACCGCGCCGTTGACCGTCGAGATGCGCGCCCCTCCGCGCAGGCCGCTCGCCTGCACGGGCCCGTTGACCGAGTCGACGCGCACCGGTCCGGTCGTCCCCGCGATGTCGATCGGGCCGTTGACGGTGTGGACGGATGCGAGGTGGGCGCCCGCCGGGACCATCAGGTTGAAGCGGATGGCTTCCGAATGGCTCCAGCCCAGGATGCTCATCCAGTTGCGGTGGACCTTCTTGCCCCGGATGACGATGGCGTCCGGAGTCGCCTCGATCTCGACCTGGAGATCCTGGAGGTCGTCGCGGTCGGAGGCCTCCTTCTCGCCGGCGATCTGCACCTCGTTGCGGTTCCAGGTGCGGATCGTGATCGAGCCGTTGGTGTTCTGCAGCTCCACCGTGCCGGAGGGGCTGAGGGGGCGGATCTCGCTGAAGGGCTCGCGGTAGGTTTCGGCCTGGAGCAGCCCGGCGGCGGCGAGAGCGAGCAGGGCGGCGGAGCAGAATCGGAGGTTCATGGGAATGGGGGCTGCCTTCGTAACACCGCAGGACCCCCAAAAGTTACAGCCAAGGCGCGATCACGGCGGCGACCGCCGCCGTCCCGGCCGTCCGCCCGCGGAATCAGGGGCCGGGCCTCGAGGAGGGCAGGGCCGCGACGATGTCCTTGCCCAGCGCCTGGACGTCGGCGCTCAGCAGGCCCGCCAGCCGCCCGAAGTCCCTGCCGTCCCAGGCCGCGTCCGGGGCGAGGAAGGTCCGGCGGGCCACCAGGTGGGGATTGTCGCCGGCGGTCGAGATCTCGACCGTCGCGGCAAAATGGGCCGACCCCGCCCCGCCCTCGCAGCGGGCCACGGCGACGCTCACGTCGTAGTCGCGGTCCGCGTCCAGCGGGAAGGGCTGCTGGTAGACCCGGGAAACCGCCGGGTCGGCCCGGAGCTGGTCGCGCACGAGGCGGGCGATGCCGGAGTCCAGCGGCTCGGCCCACCGCGCGTAGTCCTGGGGGGCGAGCTCGTTCGGACCGCGGCGGACGATGAGATCCGGGCTCTTCAGGTAGCCGGCGAGCTCGACCGAGCGCAGCCCGAGCCGCAGGCCCGGGCCGACGGATGCCTCCGCGGGGGCCGGGCCCGAGTCCGAAAGGACGTAGTAGCGGGTCGGGTCCGCCTGGGGGGCCGGGATGACGTCGCAGCCGGCGAGGAGGAGCAGGCCGAGGCCCAGGACGACGGGAGAGAGGCGGAGGGTCTTCATTGCGGTTTCTTTCCGGTCAGGAGGGCGTTGGGATTGCGCTCGAGGAAGTCGGCCAGCCGGGAGACCGACTCGGCCGCGTCGCCGAGGTTGGCCAGCGCCTTGTTGAGGTCCTCCCCCAGGTTCTGCTGCGAGGCGACGAAGCGCCGGAGGGTGACCGCGGTGGCGCTGAATTCCCTCAGGGTGGCGTCGACGTGCTTCAGCGACTCCTGGACGCCCCGCCCGTTGGCGTCGACCTGGGTGTCGAGGCTCGCCAGGGTGTGGCGGACGTCCTCCAGGGTGGCGTCGAAGTCCGCCAGGGTCTTGTTCAGGTTGGCCGACTGGACCACGTTCTTCAGGGCCGCGCCGGTCTCCTTCCACTCGGCCACGGCGCCCTTGAGGTCGAGGCCGTTCACCTGGGCCCGGGCGTCGACCAGGAGGCCCTTGAGGTTGTTGCTCAGCCCCTCGAAATCGACCTTGGCGATCTTGGAGAGGACGTCGTTGAGGTTGGCCCGGATCGCCTTGAACTCCTCGTTGGGCGAGGGCACGTAGGGCACCACCGCGTATTCCGAATTCCAGGGCACGGGCTGCGGCGGGTAGGCCTTGGGGTCGTAGAAATCCAGCTCGATGTTGAGCAGCCCGGTGGCGAGGCTGATCACCTCCAGCTGGGCCCGCAGCCCCCGGTCGATCAGCCCCTGGAGCTGGCCGGGCTTGGTCACGTCGATCACCTGGTCGCGGTTGTCGCGGATCTGGTTCTTGTCCAGGTCGCAGGCGACCGCGATCACCGGCTCGTTGGTCTTGGCGTCGTAGAGGACGTGGATATCGACCACCTTCCCCACCCGCACGCCGCTCAGGCGCACCGGCGAGCCCAGATCGAGGCCCTCGATCGACTCCCGGAAGTAGACGACGAAGCGCTCGGGATGGGAGAAGAAGTTGATCCCCCCGAAGTAGAGCAGGGCCGCGACCGCCAGGGCGAAGGCTCCGACCACGAAGGCCCCGATCAGGGCCGGCTTCACCTTGGTTTTCATGCGGTCATCAGCAGGGTTAGGAGATTTCCGGGCCGGTTCAACCCCGGTTCGCGGGTTCGCGCCGGAAGAAGTCCCGCACGCGGGGATCGGGGCTGGACTCCAGCTCCGGGGGCCGGCCGGAGGCGATGATGCCCTGGGCCTCCCGGTCGAGCATGATCACCCGGTCGGCCAGACCGTAGATCGAGGCCAGCTCGTGGGAGACGATCACGATGGTGGTGCCGAGGGTCTCGCGCACCTGGCGGATGAGCAGGTCGAGCTGGCGCGCGGTGACCGGATCGAGGCCCGCCGAAGGCTCGTCGAAGAAGACGATCGCCGGGTCCAGCGCCAGCGCCCGGGCCAGGCCCGCGCGCTTGCGCATGCCGCCGCTGATTTCCGATGGATAGTAGTCCTCGAAGCCGGCGAGTCCGAGCTGCCCCAGGCGGAGCGTGGCGAGGTCGCCGATCTGCGCCGGGGTCAGCACGGTGTACTCCTCCAGCGGCAGCGCCACGTTCTCCCGCAGCGTCAGCGAGCTCCAGAGCGCCCCGCCCTGGAAGAGCATCCCGAAGTCCTTGAGCTGCTCGCGGCGCTCGGCCTCGCCCGCCGCGGTGAAGTCCCGCCCGAGGAAGCTGACCCGCCCCCTTACCGGCGTCTGCAGGCCGACCAGGTTGCGCAGCAGGGTGCTCTTGCCGCAGCCCGAGCCGCCGACGATGAAGAAGACCTCGCCGCGGCCCACCTGGAAGCTGACGTCCTTCAGGATGACGCGCTCGTCGTAGGCGCATTCCAGCCCCTCGACCTCGATGGCGGGCGTCTCGCTCATAGGCCCAGGATGTTGCCCGCCACCGCGAAGATGGCGTCGGCGACGACGATGAGGAGGATGGAGCGGACCACCGCGGAGGTGGTCGCCTGCCCCACCCCGGCCGCGCTGCGGTCGGCCTGGAGGCCGCTGAGGCACCCGGAGAGCCCGATCAGGATCCCGAAGACCACCGCCTTGACCAGGCCGAAGTTGATGTCGTGCTCCGCCACGATCGTCTGCATCTCGACCCAGTAGGCCGAGGCCGGGATCTGCAGGATGCCCCGCGCCACCACCATGCCGCCGAAGGTGCCGACCGCGTCGGCGTAGAGGGCGAGGAAGGGCATCATCACCGCCAGGGCGAGCAGGCGCGGCAGCACCAGAAAGCGCACCGGGGAGATTCCCAGGGTCAGCAGGGCGTCGATTTCCTCGTCGCCCTGCATGTTGCCGAGGGTGGCGGCGAAGGCCGCGCCGGTGCGGCCGGCGATGATCACCGCCGCCATCAGCGGGCCCATCTCGCGCACCACCGAGACGCCGACCAGGTCCGCCACGTAGATGTCGGCCCCGAACTGCCGGAGCTCGACCGCGGCCTGGTAGGCGAGGGTCAGCCCGACCAGGAAGCTGATCAGGCTCACGATCGGCAGGCCCATCGCCCCGCATTGCTGCATCTGCTCGAGGCAGTCGCGCCACCGGAACTTGGAGGGCACGCGCGCGGCCCGGAGCGAGTCGAGGAAGCACTCGCCGATGAAGCTGAAGGTGTCGGTCGCGTTCCTCGCGACCTTCCGGGTGGCCAGGCCGACGGCGGTGAGGAATCCCTGCCGCCGGTCGCGCGGCTGGGAGGCGGCGTGGGCCGAGGTCAGCTGGTCGAGGAGCCCCCGGACCTTTTCCGGCAGCCCGTCGGTGACGCAGGCCGCCCCCCGGGCCTGGCACCAGCCGGCCACGCCGAAGAGATAGAGCAGGAGCGAGCTGTCCCAGAACGTGACGGAGTCCATCCGCAGGCGAATCCGGGACGGCGGCGCGGCTTCCGCCGGGGGCTCCCAGGCGGGCGGGCGCCCCGTGATGCGCCATTCGCCCGCCAGGGCGACCTCCCAGTCGCCGCCGGCGCCTCGATCAATGCGCGCGGAAGGAGGCTCGGGTCCGGGGGGCATGGCAGGCAGCAGCAAGAGGTAACGTAATTCTTATCGCCGGATAGGCCAAACAAAATAAGGGTGCAGGCGCATGTCCGCGGCCCCCGACACCTACCTGCTCGATCTCGACGGCACCCTCATCGACCACTTCGCCGTCATCCACCGGACCTACGCCCAGACGCTGGCGAAGTTCGGCCGGCCCCCGCCGACCCCCGAGGAGGTCCGGGCGGCGGTCGGCGGCGGGCTGGAGCACGCCATGCGCCGCTTCTTCCCCCCGGAGCAGATTCCCGAGGCCGCGAAGGTCTACCGCGCCTTCTGGAGCGAGGGCCTGCTCGACGGGGTGAAGCTGATGCCGGGGGCCAGGGAGCTGCTGCGGGCCCTGCGCGGGCGCGGGGCGAAGCTGGGGGTCCTGACCAACAAGCTCGGGTCCTCCTCCCGCGCCATCTGCGACTACCTGAAGATCGCGCCGCTGCTCGACGCGGTGGTGGGCGCGCAGGACACCGCCTGGCTCAAGCCCCGACCGGAGCTGACCGCGCACGTGCTGGCGCAGCTCGGCTCCTCCGCCGGGCGGGCGGTGATGGTGGGCGACTCCCCCTATGACGTCGAGACCGCCCACCAGGGCGGATTCCCGGCCTGGTGCGTCAGCACCGGGACCCACGACGCCGCGCAGCTGCGCGCCGCGCGCGCGGACCGGATCTTCGCCGACCTGGACGAGCTGCGCCGCTTCGCCGCCCCCTAGCTACCGGGAGATCCGCGTGATCTGGATCGAGGCGATGCGCCAGGCCCCGCCCTGGCGCACGTAGACGTCGGTGTAGCGGCTGCGGGCCCAGGCCCCGTTCTTCAGGCGGGCGACCGCCACGGCCGAGAGCAGCGCGGCGTCGCCGTAGACCCGCACCGTCACCCCCTCCTCGCGAAAGTCCCGGATCGGCAGCGGCAGGGCCGCCTGCCGCAGGTACTCGGAGCGGCTGACCAGGCTGCCGTCGGCGAGCACGGCCGTGAAATCCTCCGCCAGCAGCGGGCCCAGGCGCCCGGCGTCGCTGGCCAGCGCGGCCTGGAGGTAGGCGTCGTTCAGCCGCCGCAGCTCCGCCGCGTCGTCCGCCGCCCGCGCGCCGGCCGCCAGCAGCGGCGCCAGCAGGGCGAGGAGCAGGAGGCGGGGCGGTCTCACCGCCCCATGCTGCGCCCGCCCGGGCGCCGGCGCAAAATAAAAGGTTCCTTTGCCCCCGCCTTTGCTATCTTCCGCCCATGCCGCCCGCGCCCGCCGCCCCCTCCGTCCTGACCGGCGTGGTCGAGCGCATCATCTTCCTCAACGAGGAGAACCACTACACCATCGCGGAATTCCTGGCCGAGCCGCCGGACCCGAAGGCCAAGCCGGAGCCGGTGACGATCGTCGGGCCCCTCCCGGGGGTGGAATGCGGCGAGACCCTCCACCTCACCGGCGAGTGGACCCAGCATTCCCAGCACGGAGCCCAGTTCAAGATCGCCGCCTTCAAGAGCGAGCTCCCCTCCAGCGTCCACGGCATCCGCAAGTACCTCGGCAGCGGCCTCGTGCCCGGGATCGGGAAGGTCTACGCGAACAAGATCGTCGACGCCTTCGGCTCGGACACCTTCCGCGTCCTGAGCGAGGAGTCCGGCCGGCTGCGCCACGTCGAGGGGATCGGCCGCAAGCGGGCGGCGGCGATCAAGCAGGCCTGGGAGGAGAAGAAGACCGAGCGGGAGCTCTACATCTTCCTCCAGACCTACGGGGTCACCCCCGCCCAGTGCGTGAAGCTGGTCCAGCGCTACGGCAACGAGGCCAAGGACATCCTGCTCAAGGACCCCTACCGCGTGGCGCGCGAGATCGAGGGCATCGGCTTCAAGACCGCCGACCGGATCGCGATCAACCTGGGGTTCGCCAACGACGCCCCGCCCCGCCTCGAGGCCGGCCTGCTCCACGCCCTCGACACCCTGCAGCAGGAGGGCCACACCGCGTACGCCGAGGGCGAGCTGACGGACTACGCCGCGGAGCTGCTCCAAACCTCCGGCCGGCTGCTCCAGGAGCGGATCGAGGCCCTGGTCCAGGCCAAGCAGCTCGTCCGCCAGCCCGCCGGCGCCATCCAGCTCCCGGTCCTCGACCGGGCGGAGCGCAGGATCGCCGCCTCGTTCGGGCGGCTGGTCCGCGGCGCGAGCGGGCTGCCGGAGATCCGGATCCCCGCCGCCGTGGAATGGGCGGAGAACAAGGCGGGGTTCGCCTTCCATGAGCTGCAGCGCTCCGCCCTCCGCGACGCGCTCGCCCACAAGGTCTCGATCCTCACCGGCGGGCCGGGCACCGGCAAGACCACCTGCCTGCGCGCCCTGGTCGACATCGTGAAGGCGAAGCGGGCCCGCGTCCACCTGGCGGCGCCCACCGGCCGCGCGGCCCAGCGGCTCTCCGAGGCGACCGGCGCCCCCGCCTCGACCATCCACCGCCTCCTGCAGTTCGAGGGGACGGAAGCCGGGTTCGCCTTCGGCGAGGACAATCCCCTCGAGACCGACTTCCTCATCGTCGACGAGGCCTCGATGCTCGACACCCGCCTGGCGGCCGCGCTGCTCCAGGCCGTCCCGACCCAGGCCCATCTCCTGCTGGTGGGCGACACCGACCAGCTGCCGAGCGTCGGGGCGGGCAACGTGCTCAAGGACCTGATCCGCTCCGACCTCGCGCCGGTCACCCGCCTGGCGGTCATCTACCGCCAGCAGGGCCAGAGCCTGATCGTCACGACCGCCCACGCGATCAACGACGGCGACCCCTCGCTGCCGCCGGTGGTCGCCGAACCCGCCGAGGCGCCGCCGGAGGCCAACCTGGTCTTCATCGAGGCGGCGTCCGCCGAGGAGTGCCTCCGGCGCACGGTGCAGCTGTGCACCGAGTACATCCCGCAGCGCCACCGCGGCGTCCATCCCCTCCGCGACGTCCAGGTGCTCGCGCCGATGCACAAGGGCGTGGCGGGCGTCGCCAACCTCAACCTCCAGCTCCAGCAGGCGATGGCGCGCTTCAAGCCGCGGAGCCCGGCCCCGCCGCTCAAGGCGGCGGGCGGCGCCTACGAGGTCGGGGACAAGGTCATCCAGCTGCGCAACGACTACGACAAGGGCCTCTTCAACGGCGACATCGGCACGGTGGTATCGACCGACCCGCGCGCCGGCCGGATCACCGCGCAATTCGACGGGGAGCGCCATCCCTTCGAGCGGGGCGACCTCGCCGACCTGGCGCTGGCCTACGCCATCACCATCCACAAGTCCCAGGGCAGCGAATATCCCGTGGTGGTGGTGCCCCTGCTCAAGGGGCACTACATGATGCTGCAGCGCAACCTGCTCTACACCGCCATCACGCGGGGGAAGCGGCAGGTGTACATCGTCGGGGAGCCGGCCGCCTACCAGATGGCGGTGCGCAACAGCGAGGCGAAGCGGCGGGTGACGGACCTGCGGGAGAAGATCCTCGCGGCCCAGCCTAGGGCCTGAAAACACAAGAGCCGCCCCTTTCGAGGCGGCCCGTGTGACCTAACACCAAGCAAACCGTAAGAACTACAAACATCCGTCGTTCTTTCGAACAGCGAGATGCACGGAGATAGACGCGGGCCCCCGTCAAACGCTCAAAAAAATGCGGAGAAAATAATTTCCCCGTGGGAATCCTGCAACCTACTGCAGGATATTGACTTCAGCCGGGCTGTATTCGGGGTTCGATACTTTCCTCGGCGTGCTGCGGAGCGGATAGCGGAAAATCTTCCCCTCGTAGTTGCGCAGGACGACCTCCCGCTCGTCGATCTTTTCGACGTAGTCGGGGTTGATCGGCACCTTGCCCCCGCCCCCGGGGGCGTCGATGACGTATTGGGGGACGGCGTACCCCGTGGTGTGCCCGCGCAGGGCCCGGACGATCTCGATCCCCTTGCGCACATCCACCCGGAAGTGGCTGCCTCCGGTGATGAGGTCCATCTGGTAGATGTAATAGGGTCTAACCCTCATGCGCAGGAGCCGGTGGACCAGCGCCTTCATCACCTCGGCGTCGTCGTTCACCCCGCGCAGGAGCACGCTCTGGTTGCCCAGGGGCACGCCGGCGAAGGAGAGCCGGGCGCAGGCGTCGCGCAGCTCGGCGGTGCACTCCTTCGGGTGGTTGACATGGATGCTCATCCAGATCGGGCCGTACTGCTTGAACAGCTCGCAGAGGGCCGGGGTGATGCGCTGGGGCAGGAAGACGGGGATGCGGGAGCCGATCCGGATGAACTCGACGTGGGGGATGGCCCGCAGCCGGCTGAGCAGGTGCTCAAGCTTCTTGTCGGAGAGCAGCAGCGGGTCCCCGCCCGAGAGCAGCACGTCGCGGATCTCGGGGTGGGCCTCGATGTAGCGCAGCCCCTGCTCGTATTCCGGGTGGAAGTTGTAGTCCTGGGCGTTGGAAACGAGGCGGCTGCGCGTGCAGTAGCGGCAGTAGGCCGCGCACCGGTCCGTCACCAGGAAGAGGACCCGGTCGGGATAGCGGTGCACCAGGCCGGGCACCGGCGAATGGGCGTCCTCCCCCAGCGAGTCGGCCATCTCCTCCTCGCTGACCACCGTCTCGTCCGAGCGGGGGATGACCTGGCGCCGGATCGGGCAGTTCGGGTCGTTCCGGTCGATCAGGTTGAAGAAATAGGGCGTGACCGCCAGGGCCAGCTTCTGGCCGGAATAGGCGCATCCCGCTTTCTCCTCGGGAGTTAGCTCCATGTGGCGCTCGAGCTGCTCGGCCGTCGTCAGCCGGTTCTTCAGCTGCCACGTCCAGTCCTGCCAGTCGCTCGCGGCCACATCCCGCCAAAGTCCCTGTCCCTCGTACCAGGCGCCGCGATCTTCGATGTAGGGCATTTCCGCTGCCCTAACCCCTACTTGGGAGGCGCCGGCTGTCAAACCGCGCCTCCGCGGCGAAATTTCTTGGCGCGGCGCGCCGGTCCTTTTCAATGGTCCGAATGCCCGCCGCCAAGCCCGCCATTCTCGCCCTGGAAGATGGCAGTCTTTACCGGGGCCTGGCCTTCGGCGCGGAGGCCACCGTCGCGGGGGAGTGCGTCTTCAACACCTCGATGACGGGGTACCAGGAGATCCTGACCGACCCCTCCTACTTCGGCCAGATCGTGACGATGACCGCCGTGCAGATCGGCAACTACGGCATCAACGCCGAGGACGAGGAGGCCGCCCGGCCCAAGGCCGCGGGCTTCGTCGTCCGGGAGCTCTCCCCCGTGGTCAGCAACTGGCGGGCGCAGCTCTCCCTGGGCGACTACCTCGCCAAGTACGGCATTCCGGGAATCAGCGAGGTCGACACCCGGGCCCTGACCAAGAAGCTCCGCGTGGACGGGGCCATGAAGTGCTGCCTCAGCACCCGGGACCTCTCCGACGCGGAGGCCATCCGGCTGGCCAGGGCCGGGCAGGACATGGCGGGCAGCGACTACGTCAAGGACGTGACCTGCCGGGAGCCGCATATCTGGCGGGCGGACGACCCGGCCAACCACAACGGCGTCTACCGCCCGGTCGGCACCACCTTCGGCGGGTCCCCCGCCCCCACCCCCCGCTTCCGGGTCGCGGCCTTCGACTACGGCGCCAAGTATTCCATCTACCGCAAGCTGGTCCGCCACGGCTTCGAGGTCGTGGTCTTTCCCGCCGGCGCGCCGGCCGAGCAGGTGGCCGAGCACAAGCCCGACGCGGTCTTCCTCTCCAACGGACCGGGCGACCCGGCCGCGCTGCCCTACATCCACAAGACGGTTTCGGCCTTGTTGCCGCAGTATCCCACCTTCGGGATCTGCCTCGGCCACCAGATGATCACCCACGCCCTGGGCGGCACCACCTTCAAGCTCAAGTTCGGGCACCGCGGCGGCAACCAGCCGGTGAAGAACCTGGAGACCGGCAAGGTCTCGATCACGGCCCAGAACCATGGCTTCGCTACCGACCCGAAGAGCATCGAGAACCGGGGCGCCAAGATCACCGAGATCAACCTCAACGACCAGACCGTCGAGGGGCTCCGGCACAAGGAGCTGCCGATCTTCTGCGTGCAGTACCATCCCGAGGCCGCGCCCGGGCCCAACGACGCCGATCCCCTCTTCGTCGACTTCTACGAGATGGTGAAGCGGCGGAAGGCCGGGAAGGTCTAGATCGGCACGCGGAGTGTCGCCCCGGGACGGCGCTCCCAGAAGGCGTCGGCGAGCTCCGAGATGACCTCGACCCGGAGGCCGGCGACGATGTGGTCGGCGTGGGGGAGGACGATCCGGCTGCTGCCGGGCGGCGCCAGGGCCAGCAGCGCCTCGGTGTCCGCGGGCGGCACCCAGGTGTCCCGCGCGCCGTGGACGAAGAGCACCCGGGCACGCATCCGGCGGACGGCGGCTCCCACGTCGGCGTCCTTCCAGTCGAAACCCGCCATCCGGGCCGCCTGCTTTTCCGCCCGCGCGAAGGTCGCGTCGCTGATCTTCGCGGCCAGCTTGGGCTCGTAGCCCCGGGCGAAGCTGACGATCGCCTTCCGCGGATCGCTGTAGGGCGCCACCGCCACCACGCTCTCGACCCGCGGATCGACCGCGGCCCACTGGAGGGCCATGGCGCCGCCGTAGGAGATGCCCAGGGCCCGGAGAGGGCCGGCCAGCAGCCCCCGCCGCTGCAGCTCGTCGGCCACCCTGGCCAGGTCCTCCTTTTCCCAGGCGCCGAAGCCGATCCATTCCCCGCTGGAGCGGCCGTGCCCGCGCAGGTCGACCAGGACCACCCGGTAGCCCATTCCCGCCAGGCAGGCGCCCCAGGGAATCATCGTCTCCTTGCTCAGCATGATCCCGGGCAGCAGGACCACGGTGGCCTTCGGCGCGGCCGGCGCGGCCCGGGCGTCCCGCACCTTCCAGCGGAAGTTGAAGCCGAAGTGCTCCCCCTTCGCGTCGGCCGTCATCTTGGGGTGCGACTCAAAGCGATAGTCGCCCGGCTCCATCACCGCCACGGAGAGCTCGGCCGCCGGCGGGCCGACCGCCACCCGCCAGCTCTGGGCGTAGAAACGGTCCGGATTCTGCGGGGGCCGGTAGGGTTGCTGCAGGTTCGGCGCCTTGACGATCATCGTCGCCACCAGGTGCGAGACGCAGCCCCGCGGCATGAGCCCGACCAGCGCGGTGAGGACGAAGACCATTCCGCCGCGGCGGCGCACGAAGGACTCGGACGCCATCCCCTCCCAGCAGCCGTCCGCCACCGGAACGAACGGGGAGCGGCGGCGGCGTCCGCTCATGCCCCGAGCCAGGCCTCGAACTTCGCCGCGTCTTCCGGCGTGTCGACCCCGACGGAGGGGTCCTCGGTCACGCCCACCTGGATCGCGATCCCGTTCTCCAGCACCCGCAGCTGCTCGAGCTTCTCCACCTGCTCCAGCTTCCCCGGCGCCAGCTGCGCCAGGCGCTCGAGCAGGCCGGCCTTGTAGGCGTAGAGCCCCAGGTGCTTGCGGCAGGGATGGGCCGCGACCCAGGCGTCATCGCACCGGCCCTGGGCGTCGCGGGCGTGGGGGATGGGGGCGCGGGAGAAGTAGAGCGCCCGGCCGGCCTCGTCGCAGACCACCTTCACCTGGTTGGGGTTCTGGAAATCCGCGGCCCTGCGGAAGGGGGTGGCCAGGGTGGCCATTTCGGCGGGCCCGGCGATCAGCCGGGCCAGCAGCCGTATCTGCCCCGCCGACACCGCGGGCTCGTCCGCCTGGACGTTGATGACGCAGTCGGCGCGCACCTCGCGGTTCGCCTCGGCGATCCGGTCCGTGCCGCTGGGATGGTCGGCGCGGGTCCTAATGGCGCTAAAACCGGCCCCCGCGAGCCGGTCATGCAGAAGATCATGATCAACAGCAAAATACAGCGGATACTCCGGCGCTTGGGCCCGAATCCGCTCCGCCACCCAAAGCACCAGCGGCTTGCCCCGGATAATATGCAAGAGCTTGCGCGGGAAGCGGGTGGATTCCAGCCGGCAGGGGACGATTATGGCTATCTGAGCCATCTGATTGGCACGCTGGCAGCTAGGTTTTTAAGTTGCAAGCCGGGCAGGCCTGCCAAACTTTGCAGACCCTTTTTTTTGGACAGCTCCCTCCATGAACAAAACCGACGCCATGCCCGCGGGTGAACAACTCGTGAAGGAGTTGGTCGTCCAGAACAAGATGGGCATCCACGCCCGTCCGGCGGCCATGATCGTCCGGATCACCAACAAATTCAAAGCCGAGGTCTTCGTCGAAAAGGACGAGGAGCAGGTTAACGGCAAGAGCATCATGGGGTTGATGATGCTGGCGGCCGGCAAGGGCTCGACGGTCAAGTTCCTCGCCACCGGCGACGACGCGCCCCAGATGCTGGCCGAGCTCGAGCAGCTCTTCGCCCGCAAGTTCGACGAGGCCTGAGCGGCCTTCAGAACCCGAGCCCGTAGAAGCGCCGGGCGTTGGCGCTCGTGACCTCGGCCAGGCGCGCCAGGCCGACCCCGAAGAGGCCCGCGGCAAATTCCGCGGTGTGGCGCATCAGCGCGGGCTCGTTCGGCTTGCCGCGGTGCGGCATGGGCGCGAGGTAGGGCGCATCCGTCTCGATCATGCACTCCGCCAGGCCCTGCGCCTCGGCCGCGGCCCGCACGCCCGGGGCGTTCTTGTAGGTGAGGATGCCGGTAAAGGAGGCGCGGCCGCCCCGGCGCCGGAGCTCCGCCGCCTCGGCCGCCCCCTCGCTGAAGCAGTGGAAGACGACGCGGCGCCAGTCGACGCCGCTCTCGTCGATCATCGCCACGCACTCCGCGAAGGCCTCGCGGGAATGGACCACCACCGGGCACTCCAGGCGGCGGGCCAGCGCGAGCTGCGCGGCAAACGCCGCGCGCTGGCGCGCCAGGGCCGCCTCGGCCTCGGCCGGCGCCTTGGGAAGATGGAAGCGGTCCAGCCCCGCCTCGCCCAGGGCGACGGGACGGGGCGACGGGCCGAGCCAGAACGCCTCCATCCCCGCCAGGGCCCCTTCCCAGCCCTCGGCCACGTTGCAGGGGTGCAGCCCGACGGTATAGGCCACGAAATCCGGCCGCTCCGCGGCAATCCGGCGGTGGACCTCCCAGTCCTCCGGCTCGGTCCCGATCGCGATCACCCCGGCCAGCCCGGCCGCCCGCGCCCGCTCCAGCACCGCCGGCAGGCTGCCCTGGCGGGCGTAGCCGTCGAGGTGGGCGTGGGTGTCGATCAATCCGCTCATCGGGCCCGCCATTCGGGCAAAATAAAAGTCCGGCAGCAAGGCTGCCGGACTTTCCATCCACGAACCAAAGGATCTTAGTTCGAAGACTGGGCCTGGCCGTTGGCGATGATCTGGGCCTGGGTGACGGCGCCGGCGTAGGCCTCGTAGTCCGAGGCCAGCTTGTCGCGGGCCTCGTTCCAGGTGGCGTCGGTGGCGCCGCGAGCCGCGCGCAGGCTGCCCTTGACCTCGGACTCGCGGGCCTTGGCCTCGGTGATCGCCCGCTCCAGGCGCTCGCGCGTCCGGGCGTCGAGCCGCTGCTCGTCGCGGCGGAGGTCGTTCACGGCCTGCTCGGTGGAGCGGACGCGGGTATCGACGTCGTCGGCCACCTGCGCGCGGTCCTGCGAAACGCTGGAACGGATCTCGCGCACCGTCGCCGCCCCGTTGACCGAGGCGCTGGCTTGGGCGGAGTCCGAGACGCCGCCCGCCGCGCCCACGGCCGCGTTGGGGCCGGCGTCATGGGCGGAAATCGCGGTCCGGTCGGTGGCGGCGGCGCCCGCCGAGACGTCGGCCCCGGCGGCGTTGGCGCTGGCGCCCATCGCGCCGTTAGCGTTCACCGCGGCGTTGGCGTTGTTGGCGGCGTTGGCCGCATTGGCCGCGTTGGCCGCCCCCGCGCTGGCGTTGATCGCGGCATTGGAGGCGTTGTTGGCGGCGTTCGCCGCGTCGGCCGCCTGGACGGCGCCGTTGGCGGCATTGTTGGCGGCGGCCGCGCCATTGGCGGCGGCAGCATTGGCGGCCGTGGCCGCGTTGGCGGCGGCGGTGGCGTTATTGGCGGCGTTGACGGCCGAATCGGTCGGGCCGCCGAAGGCGTAGGCCGCGCTCGCGAGGCCGAGCAGGGCGGCGGTGCCGTAGGGTAGGAATTTGTGCATGTCGGGTTTTGGTTGAGGGTGAACGTTGCGACCCGGGTGAAGTCCCCGGGCAAAGGCATAGTACCGGCCCCGAGGGGCGCGTTGCCGGAAATAATTGCGCTGGCCCGGGAACAAATCGCCGGAAGATGATGCCGGGATGACGGCGATCCTGGAGATTTCCCGGCTGGAGGTGTCCCGCGGCGACACCGCGATCCTGCGCGAGGTGGACTGGCGGGTGGAGCGCGGGCAGCACTGGGCGATCCTGGGCCTGAACGGCTCCGGCAAGACCTCGCTGCTCAAGTCGCTCACCGGCTACCTCTCGCCCTCGGCGGGGACGCTCGCCCTCCTCGGCCGGAAGTACGGCGAGACCGACTGGCGCGAGCTCCGGCTCCACGTCGGCATCGTCACCAGCGCGCTCCAGGCCTCGATCCCGGCGGCGGAGCCGGCGCTCGAGACCGTGATCAGCGGCCACTACGCCCAGCTCGACCTCTGGGTGCGCCCCACCCGCCGCGACCGGGCGGAGGCCAGGCGCTGGCTGCGCCTGGTGGGCGCCGCGGGGCTGGAGCGGCGCGAGTGGCTCTTCCTCTCCCAGGGCGAGCGCCAGCGCGTGCTGATCGCCCGCGCCCTGATGTCCCGGCCGCGCCTGCTGATCCTGGACGAGCCCTGCGCCGGGCTCGATCCGGTCGCCCGGGAGGAGTTCCTGCGCTTCGTCGAGGCCCTCGCGCGCCGGCGCGGCGGCCCCTCCCTGGTGCTGGTCACCCACCACGTGGAGGAAATCACCCCCGCCTTCACCCACGCGCTCGTCCTGCGCGGGGGCCGCGTCTTCGCGGCGGGGCCGAAGCGGGCCGTGCTCACCAGCCGGAAGCTGAGCGCCGCGTTCGGGGCGCGGATCTCGCTGCGGGAGAGCCGCGGCCGCTACCAGGCCGCGGTGCGCCTCTAGCCCCGCGGGCTAGCGGGCGAAGATTTCGCCGAAGAAGACCTGCATCTGCGCCCAGGAGCTGCGGTCGGCCGAGGCGCTGTATCCGATCTTGCCCTGGAGCCCGTTCGCGGCGGCGAGCTTGTCCGCCTCCGGGTTGCTGAAGGCGTGCACCGCGCCGGAGTAGAGGATGTACTGGTAGTCGAACTTCCCCGCGTCCATCGCCTGGAGGAAGGCGTCGCGGTCCTTCTGCGGCACGAAGGGGTCGGCCGCGCCCTGGCAGACCAGGAAGCGCGCCTTGGTCTTGGCCGCGGCGCCGGACGGGACGGGGATGAGGCCGCCGTGGAAGCTGACGATGCCGGCCAGCGGGGCGCCGGTGTACGCCAGCGCCTGGACGGTCGAGCCGCCGAAGCAGTAGCCGATGGCGGCGACCCGGGCGGGATCGACCAGGCCGGTGGCCAGGATCTGGTCCAGGCCGGCCCGGGCGCGCGAGGCCATCAGCGGGCTGCCGTAGAACTTGCCGGCGAGCTCGCTCGCCTTCTTGGCGTCGGTCGTGATCACGCCCTTGCCGTACATGTCGACGACGAAGGCCACGTAGCCCAGGGCGGCCAGCTTTTCGGCCCGCCCCCTGACATAGTCGTTCACCCCCCACCATTCCGGCACCACCAGGACGCCCGGCACCTTGCCGTTGGCGGCCCGGGCGTCGTCGTAGGCCAAGTAGCCCTGGAGCTGGACCCCCTGGTCGGAGTAGTCGACGGAGCGGGTGACGAGCTTGGCGGAGGCGGGGACCGTTGCGGCCATAGCCAGCAACGGAACGAGGTTCTTCAGCATGGCAAGCGCCAGCGCATCAAACCGCCAGGCCGCCGGAAATATAATTCTTCAGGTGCTCGCACTCCGCGCGGTGGGTGTCGACCAGCCAGCGCGAGATGTCGCCGATTGAGATCAGGCCGACCAGGCGGCCGTCGGCGATCACCGGCAGGTGGCGGCAGCGCTTCTCGGTGAAGGTGGCCATCGCGTCCTCCACCGTCGCGCTCGGGGCGATGGTGATGACGTTTTCGGACATCATGCTGGCGACGCGGGCGTGGCGGGGGTCCGCGCCGGTGCCGACGACGCGCTTGAGCACGTCGCGCTCGGTGAAGATTCCCACCAGCCGGCTGCCGTCGACCACGACGACGCAGCCGACGCGCAGGCGGTTCATTTCGGCTACGGCTTCGGCGACGGTCATCGCCGGGGTGACCGCATGGACGAGGCGGCCCTTGCGCTCGAGGAGCGCCGAGATCGGAGTATTCATGGGGTTACGAGGGGTTGACTGACCTTTCGGGCTGACCGGCGGAAGCTGCGCGCTTCCTCCCTCCTTGGCAACCCGCCGCGACGGGCCGGCGGCGACTATTACGGTCCCTGTTAGCTTGCCCCCCTCCCCCGTCCCGGGTTTGGTTGGGGCCATGAGCGCAGGTAAAATCCTTCTCGTGATCGTGGGGGCCTTCGTCGCCCTCGCCATCATCCTCGGCCTCTGGACCGCCGCCACCTACAACCACCTGGTCAGCCTGGAGCAGGACATGAATTCCAAGTGGGCCCAGGTCCAGAACGTCTACCAGCGCCGGGCCGACCTGGTGCCCAACCTGGTGGCGACCGTCTCCGGGGCGGCCAACTTCGAGAAGTCGACCCTGACCGCGGTGACCGACGCCCGGGCCTCCGTCGGCCGGGTCCAGCTTCCCAGCGCCTCCGCCCCGACCGACGCCTCCCAGCTCGCGGCCTTCGACCGGGCCCAGGGCCAGCTCGGCGCCGCCCTCTCCCGCCTGCTGGTCGTTTCCGAGAACTATCCCAACCTCACGGCGACGGCCAACTTCCGGGACCTGCAGTCCCAGCTCGAGGGCACGGAGAACCGGATCGCCGTCGAGCGCCGGAACTTCAACGACTCGGTCCAGGCCTACAACACCGGCATCAAGTCCTTCCCCGCGGTGCTGATCGCCGGCATGTTCGGCCACACCCCGCACCCCTATTTCTCGGCGGCGCCCGGGGCCGAGACCGCGCCCAAGGTCAACTTCGACTTCAGCAACAAGTCCTGACCGGCCTCCCCGCCATGCGCCGGTGCCCCCTCCTGCCGCTGCTTTTCGCGCTGGTCCTCGGCGCGGCCGCGGCCAAGGCGGCCGAAGTGATGCCGCCGGCGCCGGCGGCCTATTTCAACGACTATGCCGGGGTCGTCAGCCCCGGCACCGCGAGCGCCCTCAACCAGGAGCTGGACCAGTTCGAGCGCCAGAGCTCGGACCAGCTGGTGGTCGCGATCTTCCCGCACATGCAGTCCGATTCGTCGATCGAGGACTACACCCAGCGGGTGGCCCAGTCCTGGCATGCCGGCCGGAAGGGGAAGGACAATGGCGCCGTCCTCTTCATCTTCAGCGCGGACCACCGCGCCTACATCCAGGTGGGGTACGGCCTCGAGCCGACCCTGACCGACGCCACCTGCAAGCGGATCGTCGAGGACGCGCTCATCCCGCACCTCCGGCGGGGCGACTACGACGGCGGCCTGCGCGCGGCCGTCGCGGCGATGATGGCGGCCGTCCGCGGCGAGTACCAGGGGAACGGCCGGACCGTCGCCGATGCCGGCGGCGGCGGAGGCTTCCCCTGGACGATCGTGATCTTCGTCGTCGTGATGATCGGCTTCTCCGCGCTGCGCAGCCGCCAGCAGGTGGTCTACCGCGGGGGCGGGCGCCGGACGCTCTGGGGCGGCGGCGGCCCCTGGATCTTCCCCGGCGGCGGGTTCGGGGGAGGGGGATTCGGCGGGGGCGGAGGCGGGGGCGGAGGCTTTTCCGGCGGGGGCGGCAGCTTCGGGGGCGGCGGGGCGGGAGGGAGCTGGTAACCCCATGCGCTGGCTCTTCGCCCATCCCGCGCCGGTCGACCAGGGCCGCATCGTGGCCGCCATCGCCGCCGCCGAGGCCCGCACCTCGGGCCGGATCCGGGTGCTGCTGGCGCGCCACCGCGCCCCCCATCCGGTCGCCGCGGCCCAGAAGCATTTCGGCAAGCTCGCCATCGCCGGGCTGCCGCAGCGCAACGGCGTCCTCATCTTCGTCGCGCCGCGTTCGCGCACCTTCGCGGTGGTCGGCGACCGGGGGGTGCATGAAAAGTGCGGCGAAGCCTTCTGGCGGGAGCTGGCCTCGGCGATGCGGGGATATTTCCAGAAGGACGACTTCACCGAGGGCCTGCTGCACGGCATCGAGCGGGCGGGCCAGCTCCTGGCGGAGCATTTCCCGCCGGAGGCGGCGGGCGGCGGACCCGCCGCGGGCAGCCTGGAGGAGGTGGACTGATGCTCCCGCCCTTCCTGCCCGCCGAGGCCCTGCGCCGGGTCGTCCGCATCTCGCGCTTCGACGGCCTGATGGTGCTGACGGTGGCCGGGGCCTTCGCGGTGGCCTCCGCCCTGACCCACGACCGGACGGGCACGCTGGTCGGGTTGCTGGTCGCGGGCACGGGCGCGGTGGAGCTGCACGGGGCGGCGCTGCTGCGGCATGGATTTGCCCGGGGGATGCGGTGGCTCATCGGGAGCCAGGCGCTGCTGATGGCCGCCGTCCTCGGCTTCGCCGCCTGGAGCCTCTACCATGTGGATGCGGAGACGCTGAATTGGATGACCGCCGCGGCCGTCGCCGGCCCCAACCAGGCCAAGCTCGCCCAGATGGGGATCAGCGACGCCGACGCCGGCTACCTGTTCTACAAAACCTGCTTCGTCTCGCTGGCGGTCGCCACCGTTCTCTACCAGGGCGGCATGATCGTCTACTATCTCCGCCGGGGATCCGCCGTGCGGACAGCGCTCTCGTCGGAGGAGTGATCGAACGGCGCCCGTTTTTACAACGGGAGGGTCCCCGAAGCGCAAGTGCTTGTTCCCGTGTGGGAAGGCATGGCCTCGGGTTGCAATTCACTTGCAAAAGATAGTAATTAGGCTCCTAATTATAAGCCTCCGAATTTCCATGAGCACCCAAACCAGCTCCTCCGCTTCGCCCACGCGCGCCGGCAACGGCCGGGGCAAAATCGTCCTGCTCCTTCTCGCCGCCGCCGTGGTGGCTGCCGGCGGCCTGTTCGGCTTCCACCGCCTCCGCTTCGCCCTGTCCCACGAGGAGACCGACGACGCCGAGGTGGACGGAGACATCAGCCCGGTGCTTCCCCGGGTCAACGGGTACGTCGCCCAGATCTTCGTGAAGGAGAACCAGCGGGTGGAGGCCGGCCAGCCGCTGCTGGCGATCGACCCGAAGGAGCTCGACCTCAAGGTCGCCGCGGCCGAGGCGGCGGTCCAGAGCGCCGATTCGACCGTCCACAGCGCCGAGGCGGCGCTGGCCAATGCCCGCGCGGCCGAGGCCGTGGCCCGCGCCAACGTGGTCACCGCCCGGGTGACCCGCGACAAGGCGGCCGCGGACCTGGCCCGGGATTCCCGGCTCTTCCAGACCAACGCGATCTCCGCCAGCCAGCTTTCCGACACCCGCGCGGCCTCCGACGAGGCCGCCGCGCGCTTCACCGCCCTCCAGCGCCAGGCCGAGGCCGCCGCCGCCCAGATCGTCGCCGCCCAGGCCCAGCTCCAGGCCGCCAGGGACGGGGTGACCCAGCGCAGGTCCGACCTCGACTACGCGCGGCTCCAGCGCTCCTACGCCACCGTGACCGCCCCGATCGCCGGCGTGATCTCGCGCAAGGAGGTCGAGCTCGGCCAGTTCGTGCAGGTCGGGCAGACGCTGATGTCGGTCGCCTCCGACCGCGACGTCTGGCTGGTGGCCAACTACAAGGAGACCCAGATCGCGCGCATCCGGCCGGGCCAGCCGGTGGAGTTCACGGTGGACGGCTACCGCTCCACCCCCTTCCACGGGCGGGTCGAGTCCCTCTCGGGCGCCACCGGCGCCCGCTTCGCCCTCCTGCCCCCGGACAACGCCTCGGGCAACTTCGTCAAGGTGACCCAGCGCATCCCGGTGCGCATCGCGGTCGCCAGCTCGGACGCCGCCCCTGTGCTCCGGCCGGGGATGAGCGTGGACGTCGCCGTCGACATCCGGAACTAGCGCCATGGCCGAGGTCGGCTTTCGCAAGTTCATCATCACGATCACGGTCATCACCGCGGCCGTGATCGAGCTGATCGACACCTCGATCGTGAACGTCGCGCTGACGGACATGAGCGGCAATCTCGGGGCCACCCTGGAGGACGTCGCCTGGGTGGTGACCTCCTATGCCATCGCCAACGTCATCATCATCCCGATGACGAGCTTCCTGGCGGCCCGCTTCGGGCGGCGCAGCTACTACATCGGATCGATCCTGCTCTTCACCTTCGCCTCGGTCGCCTGCGGCCAGGCCCACAACATCTGGGTGCTGGTCGCCTTCCGCTTCCTCCAGGGCATCGGCGGCGGCGCCCTGCTCTCGACCTCGCAGGCCATCCTCTTCGAGACCTTCTCGCTCGAGCAGCGCGGCTTCGCCGCCGCCCTCTTCGGCGTGGGCGTCTTCATCGGGCCCACCATCGGGCCGACGCTGGGGGGCTGGATCATCGACAACTACTCCTGGCCCTGGATCTTCTACATCAACCTGCCGATCGGCCTGGCGGCCGCCGCCCTCTCCTGGGCCTTCGTGAAGGAGCCGGCGTCGGCCCGCCGCGCCGACCGGATCGACTGGGCGGGCATCGGCCTGCTCATCGCCGGGCTGGGCTCGCTCCAGGTCGTCCTGGAGCGGGGCGAGCGCGACGACTGGTTCTCCGCCCGCTACATCGTCGTCCTCACCGCGGTGGCCGTCCTCAGCCTGCTCGCCTTCGTCGTCTGGGAGCTGCTGGCGGAGCACCCGGTGGTGGACCTGAAGGTGCTGCGCAGCCGCACCCTCGCCTCCGCCGCCGCCCTCACCTTCGTCCTGGGCTTCGCCCTCTTCGCCACCGTCTTCATCGTGCCGATTTTCGTCCAGCGCCTGCTCGGCTTCACCGCGATGCAGACCGGGATGCTCTTCCTCCCCGGGGCGGGCGTGGCCATCCTGGTCCTCCCCTGGATCGGCAAGATGCTGGTGAAGGGCGTCCCGCCCCACATCCTGATCGTCATCGGGTTCTGCATCGTCGCGATCTTCGCCTACCAGCTGGGCAACCTCGACCTGGAGGCGGGCTCGGCCGACTTCTTCTGGCCCATCATCCTCCGCGCGGTCGGGCTGAGCTTCATGGCGATTCCGCTGACCCAGCTGGCGGTCTCCGGCCTGCCCCACCGCGACATCCCCCAGGGCGTGGCGCTGAACAACATGATGCGCCAGGTCGGCGGGTCCTTCGGCATCGCCTTCATCAACACCTTCCTCGACCACCGCGCCGCCGTCCACCGGCTCACCCTGGTGGCGGACGCCGGCGCCGGGCACTGGGCGACGGCGGCGCGCCTGCACCAGCTCGCCGCCGGCATGCTGGCGCACGGGACCTCCGCCTGGGAGGCGCCCCGGCGCGCCCTCGCCGCCCTGGAGTTCCAGATCGAGCGCCAGTCCAATCTCCTCAGCTACCTCGACGCCTACCACCTGGTCGCGGCGATCTGCGTCGCCTGCCTGCCGCTTATCTTCGTTGCGGGCCGGCCGCGCCGGCCGAATCCTGCCGCCGCGGCCGCCGCCGCCGAATCGCACTGATGAAGTCCCTTATGAAAGTGTCGCTCCTCCTCGCCGTGACCTGCGCCCTCGGGCCCGCCCTGCTCCGCGCCGACGCGCCCCCGCTCCCGCCCCGGCTGACGCTGGCCCAGGCGATCGACGCCGTCCTGGCCCGCCATCCCACCCTCGACGCCGCCCAGGCCGCAATCGACGCCGCCCGCGCCCGCACCGAGCAGAGCAACGCGGACCGCCTCCCCCAGGTCGCGGCCAATGGCGGCTACACTTATATGTCGCTGCGCCCGTACGTGGCCCTGCCGATTCCCGGCGCGGGGGCGTTCTACGAGACGATCAACAACAGCTACGCCACCAGCGTCGGGGTGCGCCAGCTCCTGACCGACTTCGGGCGGACCGACGCCCTGGTCGCGCTCGCCAGGTCCGGCGAGATCACCGCCCGCGACGCCCTGGAGCAGGCCCGCCACCAGCTGGGCTACCAGACGATCCAGGCGTTCTACGGGGTCATCCTGCTGCGCGACTCGGTCGCGGTGGCCGACGAGGAGATCCGCGCCCTGGAGGAGTCGAGCCGCGTTTCGGACCAGAAGTTCAACAACGGCTCGGCGACGAAGTTCGACGTGCTCACCACCGGCGTGCGCCTCGCCTCCGCCCGGAACCGCCGCACGGACACGCTCGCGGCCCTGAAGAAGCAGGAGACCGCCCTGCGCGAGCTGCTCGGGGCCGCCCCCGGCGCGGAGCTCTCCCTCTCCGGCGATCTCGACGTCGCCGCGCAGCCGGCGCCCGACGTCCCCGCCGTCATCGCCGAGGGCCTGCAGAACCGCCCCGAGATGAGGCTGGCGCAGGACGACGCCGAGACCTCGCAGCGCCGCCTGGACGCGGCCAACCGCTCCACCCGGCCGGTGCTCTCGGCCTCGGCCGCGGGCGGGGTCGAGGACGGCCAGCTGCCGGACATGTACGACAACAAGGGCTTCGTCACCGCCAACGTCGGGCTCAGCGTGCCGCTCTTCACCGGCCGGCGCGCCGCCGGCCAGAAGGCGGAGGCCCGCGCCGGCGTGCGCTCCGCCGCCGCCCGGGTGGAGGAGACCCGCCGCCAGGTCGCGGCCGACGTCGAGGACGCCGCCGCCGACCTGGACGCCGCCCGCGGCCGGCTCGCCAACGCCGACGCGCTGGTCGACCAGGCCCAGGAGGCCCTGGCGCTGGCCCAGACCCGCTACCGGAACGGCGTGATCACCAATTTCGAACTGCTCGACGCCCAGAGCTCGGCGCGCGGGGCGGAGCTGGCGCGGCTGCAGGCCCGCTACGACTGCCTGCTGGCCCGCCAGGCCCTCGCCCGGTCCGCCGGCCGCCCGCCCGCGCCCTGACCGATTGACTCCCCGCCGGCCCGCCCGTAGGCTGGCCGTTCATGTTCACCATCATCGGGGGGGATGGCCGCGAATACGGTCCGGTCTCCGCGGACAAGGTCCGCGGCTGGATCGCGGCCGGCCGGGCCGACCTCTCGACCCAGGCCAAGGCCGAGGGCACGATCGAGTGGAAGCCGCTGGGCGACTATCCGGAGTTCGCCGGCGGGCCCGCCGCGATGCCGCCCCCGCTGACGGCCGACGGCCCCGCGGCGGACCTGGCCAGCCCGCTCGAGCGGCTCGGGGCCTGGCTCCTCGACTCGCTGCTCACCTTCGTGGCGGTCCTGCCGGGAATGCTGATGATCGGCCCCGAGATGATGGGACGGATCATGCGCCGCGAGATCCAGGACGCCGACGAGCTGGCCCAGCTCGGCGGAGGCCTGGCGGTCCTGCTCCTCGGAGCGGGCGTCATCGCCCTCCTCCAGGCGGTGCTGCTGAGCGCGCGCGGCCAGAGCGTGGGCAAGATGCTCTGCCGGATCCGGATCGTGCGCTTCGGCGACGGCTCCAACCCGGGTTTCTTCCGGGCGGTGCTGGCGCGCCAGTGGCTCATCGGGTTCGTCGAGGCGGTGCCCTACTTCGGCACCCTCTTCTTCCTGGTCGACAGCCTGTTCATCTTCTCGCCCGGCCGCCGCTGCCTGCACGACCTGCTGGCGGACACCCGCGTCGTGCGGGTGCCCCGGGTCAGGAACCCGGAGCCGTAAGCCGCCGCAGGCGCGCGGCCAGGGCCGGCGCCGACGCCAGCGGCGAGGAGCAGGCGCCGCCCGCGCAGAGGAAGGCGGCGGGCCGCTCCAGCCGGGGGTAGATGTCCTCGCCGCGGGGGGCCGGGCCCTCGCGCCGGTCCCACCATTCGAGCAGGCGGTGGGCGGTCGGCGCGCGCAGCGCCGCCTGGTAGAGGGCCAGGGCCGCCGGGTCGTCCTTCCGGCCGACCACCGCCACGTGCAGCGGGTCGCTCCTCGCCTCGTCCGCCGCCAGCAGGAGCCCCCCGACATAGAAGTGCCGCGCCTCCGCCACCCCGGGGGCGAGGAGCCAGCGCAGCGCCGAGGCCGCCATCGCCTTTCCCTCCGCCCGGCCGTCGGCCGCGGCCAGGGCCGAGCCGAACCGGGCCAGGGCGACGTTCTCGTCGAACTGGGGCCGGGGCGCGGGGAACGAGGCGCGGAGCGTGTCGCTGCCGGCGTAGCCGGGCTCCCGTCCGCGCCCGAAATGCCCCCGGATGAAGGCGCCCGCCTCCTGCGCGCGGGCCAGCCAGGCGGGATCGGCGGTGAGCTCGCGGAGGGCGAGGAAGGCCCGCCCCATCGCGAGCGTGTCCCCGAGGTAGGGGCCGGCCGCGTCGCGCTCGCCGTGGCGGAAGCCGCCGCCGGGCAGCGCGCGGTTCGCCAGCACCCAGCGGGCGGCGGCCTCGGCCTCGGCCCGGGCCCGGGGCTCGCCGGTGGCCGCGGCGTATTCCGCCAGCCCGGCGATGGCCCACCCGTTCTCGCGGGCGTAGCGGTGGCGGTCCACCCGCGGCACGCCGAGGGCGCGCCGGCCCGCGTCGTCCCGCGCGAAATAGCCCGCGCTCTCCCGCCCCGGCACCAGGTCGGCGTCCTGGCTGGTGAAGAAGCCGCCGTCCGGGCCCCGGAGGAAGTCCGCGAGGTAGCGGTGGATGGCCTCCGCGGTGCGCCGGTCCTCGGGGTCGCCCCACTGCGCGTAGGCCAGGGAGTAGAGCCGCAGGTCCTCGGCCTGCATCGGCATGATCTTCTCGAAGTGGGGCTGGTCCCAGTCGCCCCCCGCCGAATACTGGTACATTCCGCCCCAGACCGGATCGAGCAGCCGGCGCTGCAGCCGGAGGGTCTCGCGGGCCATCCGCGCCGCGCCGGCGTCGCCGCGGGCCGCCTGGCGCAGCGCGAACTCCACGTTGTCCCAGTCGAGGAACTTGTGCCCGAGGCCCCAGCCGCCCTTCCGCTCGTCGTAGCCCGCCCGCCACCGCGCCCGGATCGCCTCCAGGCGCGCGTCGCCGGCGTCCGGGGCGGCGGCCGCGCCCAGGCCGAGGCCGCCGCGGTCGCGGTAGTCCACCGGCGAGGGGTCGGCGACGACCGCCCGGAGCAGCCGGGCCATCGCGTCCGGCTCGACGTAGCCCTGCTTCTTCACGATCTCGGTCCCGTCCGCGGCGTAGATCACGGTCGCGGGCCAGCCGTAGTCCTCGTAGCGGCCGGCCAGGTCCGGCCGGGAGTCCTGGTCGACCCGGACGGCGAGGTAGTTCGAGCCGAGGAGCGCCCGCACCCCCGGGTCGCGGTAGGTCGTCTCGTCCATCACGTGGCACCAGTGGCACCACACGGCCTCGAGATCGAGGAGGACGAACTTGTGCTCGCGCCGGGCCCGGGCGAAGACGTCATCCGACCAGCCCTGCCAGGCGACCGGCGGGGCGGGGGCGGCGGCCGCGCCGGGGGCCAGCGCGAGGAGGAGGAGGAGCCGGGGGAGCATCGTCTCCCCCTGCTACGCGGGAGGGCGGTCAGCTGGACGCGGACTTGTTCTGGCGGAGGGCGTCGAGCGAGACCTTGCCGGGCCCGAAGACGAAGACCAGCAGCGCGGCGGCGAGGAAGAGGAAGGGTTCGGCGGCGAAGAACTTGTCCGGGTTGCTGAAGAAGGAATGGAGCGCCGCGTTCTCCGCCGTCCAGTAGGCCATCAGCATGGTGACGATCAGCGCCGCCGAGGCCCAGCGCGAGAAGAGGCCGAGCAGCAGGAGGATTCCGCCGATGCTCTCGACGGAGCCGGCCAGCGCCGCGTTCAGCTTCGGCGCCATCCCGACATGGGGCAGCGTGGCGAAGTAGGCCGCGGTCTTGTTCAGGTGGGTGAGCTTGCCCCAGCCGAACTGGGCGAACTGCCAGCCCCAGTAGAGCCGGATGACGAGGAGAAGGACCGATTGGAGCGAGCCGCCGACGGCGGCGAGGAGATGATCGAGTTTTTTCATGGGGTTGAGCGGAAAAGCGTCAGCGCCGCGGACAGAGCCAGCCGAGGCCCATCCAGGTGGCGAAATCCTTCTGCAGCTGCGCGGGATCGGCCCGGCGGCCCCCCGCCGAGACCGCCTGCTGCACGGTGCGGCCGGCGGCGAGGGCCTGCAGGATCCGGAAGGCCGGCCGACCGAGGCGCTTGTGGTAGAGCCGGCCCCGGTAGCGGTGGACGACGAGGTAGATCCGCTCGCGCCGCAGCGCCGGCGCCCGCCGGCGGGGGGCGCGGCCGCGCCGGACCGAGTCCACCGCGTTGCTGGCCTCGCCCCGCAGGGCGTTGCGCTGCTTGGCCGCCACCACGAACTCGTCCACCGCGTAATCCAACGCGAGCAGGCTGGCGTAGGGCTGGAGGCCGACCCTGAGGCGGGCCGGAGGCCGCCCGGAGAGGTCGCCCTGGGTGAGGACGGGCGCCGCCTCGCCGTCGAAGGCGACCGTCTGGGCCCACTCGAAGCGGGCGATGGCCCGGGCCGCGGCGGTGCGGGGCGCCGTCCACCGGGGCTCTTGCCGGATGAACTGCGGCAGGCGCGCGCAGAGGTTGCGCAGCGTGAAGGAGCGGGAGGGGTAGCGCGCCAGATAGGCCTGGGTCAGCCGGTCGAACCGCCGCTCCCCCAGGTAGGCCCGCAGGCCCGGGCAGTCGTCGTGGACGCAGCCGATCAGCCGGTACCAGTACATCCGGTTGTAGATCTCCAGCCGCTCGACCGCGCTCAGCCGGTCGTTGGGCTTGATGAACTGCTCCGCCACCTCCCGCATCCGCCGGCCGTCGATCCAGCGGCGCTGCAGGCGCCCGCCGGGCGCCAGGGGCCGGACCAGGGCGCGGGTCATCAGCCGCTGCAGGGCGAGCAGGTCCGCCGCCGTGCGCTGCGGGCGCGGCGCCCGCCGCGGCGGGGCCTTCAGGCCGACGGGGACGACCTCCTTCATCGGGCGGCGGCGCGGGCGTGCTTCCGGGCGCCGCCGATGTAGTCGTTGGCCTTGAGGGCCTCGTCGTGGACCTCCGCGAAGGAGGGGATCCGGTCGTCCCACTCCAGCAGCGTGGCGGTCACCCCGCAGCGGCGGGTGGCGTGGGCGTAGAGCTTCCACACCGGGTCGAGCACCGGGTGGTCGTGGGTGTCGAGGATGTACTTCTCGAACTTGGTGTGGCCCGCGACGTGCATCTGGCCGACCCGGTGGGCCGGGATGCCGTCGACGTAGTCGTAGGGGTCGAAGCTGTGGTTCTTGGAGGAGACGTAGATGTTGTTGACGTCGAGCAGGATCCCGCAATCCGCCCGCTCCACCACCTCGCTGAGGAATTCCCATTCGGTCATCTCGGAGACGTGGTACTCGGCGTAGCTGCTCACGTTCTCCACGCAGAGGGGCACCTCGAGGAAATCGCGCACCTGGCGGATCTTTTCCGCCGTGCGCTTGGCCGCGGCGAAGGTGTAGGGCATCGGCAAGAGGTCGTGGGTGTAGGTGCCGTCCACGCTGCCCCAGCAGAGGTGGTCCGAGAGCCAGGGCGTCCGCGTGCGCTTCACCAGCCGCTTGAGCTTGCGCAGGTGCTCGCGGTCGGGCTTGTCCGCCGAGCCGAAGTACATCGAGACCCCGTGCTGCACCACCCGGTACTGCTCCAGGATCTGGTCGAGCACCTCCAGCGGCCGGCCGCCGTCGACCATGAAGTTCTCCGAGATGATCTCGAACCAGTCCACCACCGGCTTCTTCTCCAGGATGTGGGAGTAGTGCGGCACGCGCAGGCCGATGCCGATGCCGTAGTCGGTCTGGCCATTGAAGCGGTTGGCGGGCACGGGAAGGGTCCTAAAAGGAGCGGCCGGCGCAGGCAAGCGCCCGCGCCGGCCGCCCGACAGGGAACCGGGAGGGAGGGCCGCTCAGCTCTTGCTGGCGCAGCCGCCCTTGCCCTTGCAGGAGTTCTTGCCCGCGCAGCCGTTGTCGCCGGCGCTGCAGCCGCCCTGGCCCTTGCACGAGTTCTTGCCCTTGCAGTCGTGCTTGGCGGTGGAGGTGCTGCTCTTCTGGTCGGAGGTGCCGGCCTGGTCGTCGGCGAAGGCGTGGGCGGCGAGCGCGCCGGCATAGAGGCCCGCCATGGCGGCGGTGGTCGCGAGGAGACGAGTCGAACGTTTCATGGGATCTAGACTATGGTTTCGGGTTGTGACCGCTCCGCCCGGGCGCTGGGCCATGGCTTCGGGGTCGGTTAATGGCAGTAACTACGGGGGACCTTATTGGCCGGATGCAGGAAACTTAGCAAGCAGCGGCCCGCGGCTTCCGGTAACGATTCAGACAATCCGGTCGGCCAGGGGCTGGCCCTGGGCGAAAGCACCCAGATTGCGCAGGAAGAGGCGCACCAGGGCCTCGTCCTGGTCGTCCCGCCCCCCGGCGGTGTGGGGGGTGATATAGCAGTTCGGGGCGGACCAGAGGGCGTGCCCCGGCGGCAGGGGCTCGGGCTCGGTCACGTCGAGGTAGGCCCCGCCCAGGGGCCCCCGGGTCAGGGCCTCGGCCAGGGCCTCCTGGTCGACGGTGCTGCCGCGGCCGACGTTGTAGAAGCGGGCGCCCTTCTTGCAGCAGGCCAGCCGCCGGGCGTTGACCCACTTCCGGGTCGCCTCGCTGTCGGGGAGGACGTTGACGATGTGGTCGGCCTGGGGCAGCACCCGCGTCAGGTCGGCCTCGGCGATGATCCGCGCCGACGTCTCGCTCCGGGCCTGCCGGCGGATGGCGTAGATCGTGCAGCCGAAGGGCCCGAGCAGCTCGGCCACCCGCCGCGCGATCGCGCCGTAGCCGAGCAGGAGGACGGTCTGGCCGGCGAGCAGCCGCGAGGCGTAGCGGCGCTCGTTCATGTGCCAGGAGCGGTCCGCCAGCTGGTCGCGGTAGGAGGGCAGCAGCTGGCGGGCGAAGGCCAGGATCATGGCGAGGACGTGCTGGGCCGCCGGCTCGGCGAAGACCGAGGAGGAGTTGGTGAAGGCGGCCCCGCGGGCGCGGAACCCCTCGCGGAAGGCGTCGTTGTCGTAGCGCGCGTAGCCGGCGGTGGTGACCTGCACCCAGCGCACCCGGGAATAGCGCAGGCAGTCTCCGGGGTCGGGCTGGCCGAAGGCGACGTCCGCCTCCGCCATCGCCGGATCGGGCGGGGCGCCGGCCAGGATGGCGGCGCTCGGCACGGACGAGCGCAGGAGCCGGTGGCCCGCCAGGCCGTCCTCCAGGAGCCTCGTCGCCGCCGGCGAGAACTTCGCGTTGCTCCAGATGGTCATCGCCGGAATTTCCGGCCCCGGGCGGCGGCGGTCAATCCTCGGCCGCGGCGGCTCAGTGCATCCGCTCGAGCCGGACGACGTGGGTGTCGGTCTGGTCCCCGAAGGTCAGCGCGTACTGGTTGAAGTTGGTGTAGCGCACCCCGCCGCCGTAGGAGATGCGCACCTCGATGTTGAGGCCCCGCCGCAGCTGCTCGTCGGTGGCGGTGTACGGGACCTTGAAGGGGACCTGCCAGCTTCCGGTCAGCGGATCCTGCGTCACGGCCGCGGCGGCGTCCGCCACCACCGCCTCGCCCAGGATCTGGGGCCCCAGCGAAACGGCGCGGGGGGGCGCCGAGGACTGGCCGTTGTAGAATCCGCCGTTCATCGCCGGACCGGGGGCGGTATCGGCGGAGCCGGGGTGCTCGTCGACCACCCGCACCTGCATCGAGGCGTCGGCGGGAAGGCCGCGGCTCCCGCCCGGCGCGTCGCCGCCCGAGGCCGGCGTGAACTCGGCGGCGCCCACCAGGGTGCGGTTGCTGTCGCCGGTGTCGGAGAGGCTGATGTCCTTGCAGCCGGACCCGAGGAAGGCCGCGAGGGCCGCGCAGCCCGAAAGAAGCAGGATCCGTCTCATGGGGTGCCGCTGTTAAATCCCCGCCGCGGCCCCCAGGCAATCCCGAAGGGCTACGTAGGAACACGCCCCGGAGCGCCGGAGGTTTTTTGGCGTGCCCGCCGGGCGGGCGGCGGGCAGGCTGGGGCCGTGATCGCCAAGCACGTGCTGCCGGCCTGCCGCTTCGAACACGCGCCGGTGGCGGCCTTCCCCGACAGCCGGGAGGCCTCGCGCGCGGTCGCGGCCGAGATGGCGGAGCTGGTCCGCTCCCGGCAGCGGGAGGGCCGCCGGGCCGTGCTGGGGCTGGCCACGGGATCGACGCCGGTGAGCCTCTACGCCGAGCTGGTGCGGCTCCACCGCGACGAGGGGCTGAGCTTCGCCAACGTCGAGACCTTCAATCTCGACGAATACTACCCGATCGGGCCCGACGACCCGCAGAGCTACCGGCGCTTCATGCGCGAGCACCTCTTCGACCACGTCGGGCTGCCGCCGGAGCGGGCCCACCTGCCGGACGGGACCGCGCCGAAGGCGGAGGTGGACGCGCACTGCGCGGCCTACGAGCGCCGGATCCGCGAGGCGGGCGGCATCGACTTCCAGATTCTCGGCATCGGCCGGACCGGCCACATCGGCTTCAACGAGCCGGGCAGCCCCCGCCGTTCCGCCACCCGCCTGGTGGTGCTCGATCCCCTCACCCGCCGCGACGCGGCCGGCGACTTCGGGGGGGAGGACCGCACGCCCCGCTACGCGCTGACCATGGGCGTCCGCACCATCCTCTCGGCGCGGCGGCTCGTGCTGATGGCCTGGGGCCAGCACAAGGCCGAGATCGTCCGCCGGGCGGTGGAGGACGAGCCCTCCGCCCAGGTGACCGCCTCCTTCCTCCAGGAGCACGACCACGCCGTCTTCGTGCTGGACCAGGCGGCCGCCGGGGCGCTCTCCCGCCACCGCACCCCCTGGCTGCTCGGGCCGCTGGAGGAGCAGGGGCTGGCCTGGGACGAGCGCATGACCCGCCGGGCGATCCTCTGGCTCTCCCAGCGCTGCGGGAAGGCGGTGCTGAAGCTGACCGACGAGGACTACGGCGAGGCGGGGCTGCAGGACCTGCTCCGCGCCCACGGCTCGGCCTATGAGGCGAACCTGGCGGGCTTCTACGACCTGCAGCACACCATCACCGGCTGGCCCGGCGGGCGCGACCCGCAGCGCACCCGCCCGGGCGACGCGCTGGTGCGCCCGCTGCGCGCGCCCTCCGCCGCGGCCTATCCGAAGCGGGTGCTGGTGCTCTCGCCCCATCCCGACGACGACGTCATATCGATGGGAGGGACCCTCTGCCGCCTCGTCGACCAGGGCCACGAGCTGCACATCGCCTACCAGGTCTCGGGCGCGGCCGCGGTGCCCGACGAGGCGGTCTGGCGCTCCCTCGCCTTCGCCCGCGACTCCGGCGGGGACGGCGGCGACCTGGGCGGGCTCTGCGCGGAATTCGAGGCCAGGGGCTCGCTGGCGCCGAGCCCGCGGCTGCTCCAGCTCAAGGGCCTGATCCGGCGCCACGAGGCGGTGGCGGCGGCGCGCGTCTGCGGGGTGCCGCCGGCCCGGCTGCACTTCCTCGACCTGCCCTTCTACGACGCCGCCTCGCCGCGCAGCCGCAGGATCGGCCCCGCCGACGTCGAGCGGATGCACGCGCTGCTGGCCCGGCTGCGGCCCCACCTGATTTACGCCGCGGGCGACCTGGACGATCCCAACGGCACCCACCGGCTCTGCCTGCGGGTGCTGCGCGACGCGCTGGCGCGGGCGCTGGACGAGCCCTGGCTGCGGGAGGCCGAGCTCTGGCTCTACCGCGGCGCCTGGGCGGAATGGGCGCTCGACGAGATCGACCTGGCCGTGCCCCTCAGCCCCCAGGAGGTCCAGCGCCGCCGCCGCGCCATCTTCCGCCACGAGACCCAGAAGGACCAGGCGCTCTTCCTCGGCGAGGACCAGCGGGAGTTCTGGCAGCGGACCGAAGACCGCAGCCGCCGGCTGGCCGAGTCCTACAACGCGCTGGGCCTGGCGGAATACGAGGCGATCGAGGCCTTCCGCCGCCATTCCCCCCAGGAATTTATCCGCCAGGAAACGATCTAGCACCCCGAGGCATGCCCGCCCCGCACGCCACCGCCCCCAGGCCCTACACCCTCCTCCTCCTCTTCATCTCCGGCATCGGCGGCCTGCTCTACGGCTACGATGTCGGCATCATCGGGGCGGCGCTGCTTTTCCTGGGGAAGACGGTCCAGCTCAGCCTGGCCCAGACGTCCCTGGTCGTGGCCGCGGTGACCGGCGGGGGGGCCGCCTCCTCCGTGGTCGGCGGCTGGCTGGCCGATCGGATCGGGCGGAAGAAGGTGATGATCGTCGCGGCCCTGGTGTTCGCGGCCAGCGTGCTGCTGATCGTCACCGCGCACGGGTTCCGCCCCCTGCTCTTCGGCCGCGCCCTGCAGGGGCTGAGCGCCGGGATGATCGCCGTCGTCATCCCGCTCTACCTGGCCGAGTGCCTGCCGGCGCGGCTGCGCGGCCGCGGCACCGCGGCGTTCCAGCTGGTGCTGACGATCGGGATCATGGCGGCGGTCGGGGTCGGCGCCTTCTACACCCGCGGGGTGGACGCGGCGCCGGCCGGCGATCCGGCCGCCCTGGCCGCGGCCCAGGACCACGCCTGGCGCGCGATGTTCCTCAGCGCGCTCTATCCCGCCCTGCTCTTTCTCGCCGGCTCCTGCCTGGTGACCGAGTCGCCCCGCTGGCTGCTGCGCCGCGGCCGGGTCGAGGAGGCCCACGAGGCCCTGGAGCGCTCCCAGGGGCCGCGGGAGGCCGAGGCGGAGTTCGCCCGGATGCTGCCGGTGGCGGCGCCGGTGGCCGGCGCCGGCCCCGGCCCCCTCCTCCAGCGGAGGTACCTCGTGCCCTTCTTCCTCGCCTGCGCCGTCCTCGGGCTGACGCAGACGACCGGGATCAACTCCATCCTGCAGTTCGTCGTCGTCATCCTGCAGCAGGCCGGGCTGGCGCCGGCCGCCGCGGCGGCCCGGGCCACGGGCGTCACCGCGGTCAACGTGGCCTTCACCCTGGCCGGCCTGGTCCTGGTGGACCGGCTGGGCCGCAAGGCCCTGCTCATGATCGGGACCGGCGGGATCACCGCCTCCCTGCTCGCGGCCGCGGCGGTCTTCACCCGCTCCGCCCGCGGGCCGGCCACCGGGGACCTGGTGATGGGCTGCCTCATGGTCTTCATCGCCTCCTTCGCCATCGGCCCCGGCGTCTGCGTCTGGATCGCGCTCTCCGAGCTGATGCCGACCCGCATCCGCTCGCTCGGCATGGGCGTCGGGCTGCTGCTCAACCAGGGGATCTCCGCGGGGCTGGCCGCGGTCTTCCTCCCCGTCGTCGGCCGCTGGGGCTACGGCCCGATCTTTTTGTTCTGCGCGGCGTGCACCGCGGTCTATTTCCTGGTCGCAGCCGTCCTGCTCCCGGAAACCAAGGGCAAGACGCTCGAGGAGATCGAAGCGGCCTTCTCGCGCCCGCCCGCCCCATCCCGCCCATGAATCCGATCTACCCCCGACGCGCCTTCCTCAAGGGCTTCGCCGCGGCCGGCGCCGGCCTGGCCGCCACCGCGCTCCTGCCCCGCCGGGCCCTCGGCGCGGAAGCCGCCGAGGACTGGGGCAGCCCCTTCCCCGCCCCGGTCTTCCCGTTCGGCGCGGTCTACTTCCGGAAGTCGAGCCCGCCCGAGTCCGACTGGGCCCGCGACCACCAGGTGGCGGCCGCGATGGGCGTGAACATCTTCCGCCACTGGTTCATGTGGGCCTCGATCGAGGACGAGCCCGACCGGTACGACTGGCGCGACTACGACCGCATGGTCCAGCTCGAGGGCCAGAACAAGATCAAGACCGTCATCGCCGACATCCTGGCGGCGCCGGAATGGATGTGGGAGAAGTATCCCCACGCCCGCATCGTCAACCGCGAGGGCGGCACCGGCCATCCCGGATCGTCGACCGGCAGCGCGACCGGCGGCTGCCCGCTCTGCCTGGACAACGAGGACGTCCTGGCCCGGGCCGAGAAGTTCATGGTGGCGATGATCGAGCGCTACCGCGACAAGCCGGCGGTGCTGGGCTACGACGTCTGGAACGAGGGCGGGGTCCAGGAGTGCTACTGCGACGCGACCCTGGCCCGCTTCCGGCAGTGGCTGAGGGCCAAGTACGGGACGATGGAGGCGCTCGGGCAGGCGTGGCACCGCTACTCGATGGGCGACTGGAGCCTGGTCCAGCCGCCCCGCGACGACACCGGCTATCCCGACGCGCTCGACTGGGCGCAGTTCAAGCGCGACAACGCCATCCGCCTCCTGCGCTGGCGCACCGACCTCATCCGCCGCCACGACGGCCGCCACCGCATCACCGCCCACGGCGTCGGCGCCCTGACCGAGATCGAGTGGCGGACCGTGGACGAGGTCGACTCGTACGGCTACACCTGGGTCGCCTCCCGGCACGGCAACGCGCCCTGGATGCAGTTCCAGGCCATCGACGTGGTGCGGGGGGCCTGCCGCGGCAAGCCGTTCTGGCACGCCGAGGCGACCGGCGGGCCGCTCTGGCTCCAGCCCCAGGTGCTGAACCGACCGCTGGAGGACGGCCGCAGCTCGGACGAGAAGGACGTGCGGGTCTGGAGCCTGATCGACATGGCCGCCGGCGCCACCGGCATCCTCTTCACCCGCTGGCGCCCGCTGCTCGACGGCCCGCTCTTCGGCGCGTTCGGTCCCATGGGCATGGACGGCTCGGTCACGCCCCGCGCGGAAATGGCCGGCAGGCTCGCCCGCTGGGCCAACGCCCATCCCGAGCTCTGGACGTTCCGGCCGGCGCGGGGCGACCTGGGCATCGTCTACCTCCAGGAGTCGGACGACTTCGCGGGCATCCAGGGGCTGGGCGGGGGCGGCGGCCGCGGCGCCGCGGGAGGCGGGGCCAACGGCCACCAGCAGTCCTCGCAGGGCGCCTACCAGGGCTTCTTCGACTCCAACATCCAGGCCGACTTCGTGGCGATCGACGACGTCGGCCAGTACCCCCTGGTCTACCTCCCCTACCCGGAGATGCTGACGCAGGCCAGCGCCGACAAGCTGCGGGCCTACGTCGAGGCGGGGGGCGCGCTGGTCAGCGAGGGCTGCCCCGGATACTTCGGGGACGGCGGCCGGGTCGGCACGGTCCAGCCCAACCTCGGCCTGGACCGGCTCTTCGGCGCGCGGGAGAGCTACGTCCAGTTCACCCCGGACATCCTGGCCAAGCTCACCCTGACCGTGGGGGAGCACAAGATCGGCGGGCAGTACTTCCTGCAGGCATACGAGCTGGCGGGCGGCCAGGCCGCCGGCCACTATGCCGACGGCCGCATCGCCGCGGTGGAGCACCGCTTCGGCAAGGGGCGCACGCTCCTGATCGGGACCTTTCCCGGCGGGGCGTACTTCAAGGGGCATTCCCCCTCGACCCGGGAATTCTACGCGGGGCTCCTCGGCTGGGCCGGGATCACGCCGCAGGTCGCCACCGACGACCCCGCGATCAAGGCCCGCCTCCACCACGGCCCGGCCGGGGCGGTCCTCTGGGTGGTCAACCCGACCCGGGAGGCCAGGACGGTGAAGCTCACCCTGCCCGCGGCGTACTCCTCGGCCTCGGACCTCTGGCAGGCCGCAAGCCGGCCTTCGGCCTCCGGCAACGTGGTCACGGTGACGGTCGAGGACCGCAACGCCGCCGTCCTCCGGCTGGCCTGAGGACGCGGATGCTCCGGGCCGCCCGCATCCTCCTGGTCCTGCTGGCCCTGGCCGGGGCGGCGCGGGGCCAGGACCGCCTGCGCGTCATCGTCGAGACCGACGCCGGAGGGGATCCCGACGACGAGCAGTCGCTCGTGCGCTTCCTGCTCTATGCCAACGAATGGGACGTCGAAGGCATCATCGCCAACCGGCCCCACGCCCGCGCGCGCGAGAACCTCAATCCCGAGCGCACCGGCCTGGGCATCGTCCGGCGCGAGCTGCGGGCCTACGGCCGGGTCTATCCCCGCCTCTCGGAAAACGCCCCGGGCTATCCGACCGAGGCCGCGCTGGAGGGGCGCACCGTGGCGGGCTACAGCGACACCGACGACGGCGTGAACCTGGTGATCCGCGCGGTCGACCGCGACGACCCGCGGCCCGTCTGGTTCCTCAACTGGGGCACCGACTGGGGCAGCGATCCCAGCAGCCTGCAGCGGGCGCTCGACCGGGTGCTGGGCGAGCGCGGCCGCGAGGGCTACGCCCGGTTCAAGGACCGCATCCGCCTCAGCTCCTCGGACCGCTTCCGCGACCACACCACCAGCATCCGGCCCTTCTTCCGGCTCTGGGTGGAGAAGGAGTGGCCGCTGGTCGACGGCGAGGGCTGGTCCCACCGGTTCGGCTTCCTCACCGCCACGGCGGGGGGCTTCGACCTGCGGCGCGACGTGCTGACGGGCCACGGGCCGCTCGGCGCCCTCTATCCCGCCAACACCAACATCCCGCAGAAGGAGGGCGACTCGCTCACCTTCCTCTATCTCATTCCGACGGGCATGAACGACCCGATGCACCCGGAATGGGGCTCCTGGGCCGGGCGCTTCGGCGTGCGGACCGATTTCTACCGCCAGGTCCCGGCCTACTACGGCGCCAATGTCGCGGACCGCTGGCAAGGGACGGCCAGCCGCGAGAACACCCTCCGCCGCTGGGCGGCCGACCTGCAGAACGACTTCCGGGCGCGCCTGGACTGGTGCGTGCTGCCCTACGCCCGGGCGAACCACCGGCCCCGCGCGGTGCTCAACGGGGATGGGAGCGGGAAAATCCTCACGATCCCCGCGGCCGCGGGCTCCGCGGTCAGGTTGTCGGCCCGGGGCTCTTCCGATCCGGACGGGAACGCCCTGAGCTATGCCTGGATCCCCTATCCGGAGGCCGGCGGCTACGCCGGGACGATTCCGATCGCGGGGGCGGCCGAGGCGGAGGCCGTCGTCGCCGTCCCGCCGGAGGCGGCGGGCCACGACCTGCACGTCATCCTGGCCGTGAGGGACGGCGGCCACCCTGCGCTCACCGCCTACCGCCGGGCGATTCTGCGGGTCCTCCCCTGACAGAAGTGGCGGGGCCGGCCGGACTTGAACCGACAACCCTTTCCTTAGGACGGAACAGCTCTATCCAATTGAGCTACGGCCCCGAGCGCAGCCGCCGACCTTGGACCCCGCCCCGGCAGGGCGCAAGCGCGGCGTTGACAAGGGGCCCCCGGGCGGCCTAGGTTCGACCCCTTTCCCTTTAAATCCATGAGCACCGAAATCAAGCAGCAGACTCCCACGCCGGCCGAACTGCCGTTCACCCAGCCGCAGGCGATGAGCCGCTTCGTGACGGACACGGGCAAGATCCTCCCCCGCAAGTACACCGGCCTCACCGCCAAGCACCAGCGCGCGGTCACCCGGACGCTGAAGCAGTCGAGGAACATGTTGCTGGCCCAGTGAGCCGGCGCGGCGCGCGCCTCTACCGGGGCACGCCCCGCAATCTAGCGAGCCTGGCCCGCCTGCTCCGGGCGGGCGAAGCGGTGGGGGTCCCCACCGAAACCGTCTACGGCCTGGCGGCGGACGCGCTCAGCGCCCGCGCCTGCCGCAGGATCTTCCGGGCCAAGGGAAGGCCCCTGAGCGATCCGCTGATCGTCCACCTGGCGTCGGCCCGCGACCTGGAGTCGGTGGCCGAGCCCAACGACGCCGCGCGGCGGCTGGCGGCCGCGTTCTGGCCGGGCCCCCTCACCCTGGTGCTGCCGAAGAAGGCATCCATCCCCCCCGAGGTCACCGCCGGCCTCCCCAGCGTCGCGGTCCGCGTGCCCGCCCATCCCCTGTTCCGGCGGCTGATCCGCCTCTCCGGCCGGCCGCTGGCCGCGCCCAGCGCCAACCCCTTCGGCTATGTCAGCCCCACCACCGCGGAGCATGTGCGGGAGGGGCTCGGCGGGCGCATCGGCCACATCCTCGACGGCGGCCCCTGCCGGGTCGGGGTCGAATCCTCGATCGTCGACCTCCGCGATCCCCGCCGCCCCCGCCTCCTGCGGCCCGGCGGCGTGCCCCGCCCTGAACTGGAGAAGGCGCTGGGCAGGAAGCTCGCCGCTCCGGCCCGGCGCGCCCCGGCGCGCTCCGCCCACCTCGCCCCCGGCCAGCTCGCCCGCCACTACAGCCCGCGGACGCCCACGGTGGTCCGCGCGCGCCTTTCGGCGGCGGCGGCCCGCTCCTCTCCCCGCGACGCCTGGCTCTTCGTGCGCCGGCCCGCGCGGCTGCGCGGGCGCCATGTCTTCTGGCTCGACGCGGCCGGCGACCTGCGGGCGGGGGCCCGGCGGCTCTTCGCCGTCCTGCGCCGGATCGACGCGGGCGGCTTCCGGCGGATCCACGCCGAACTCGCCCCCGGCGGGGGCTGGGCCGAGGCGATCAACGACCGGCTGCGGCGCGCGGCCTCAGCCCTTTAGCTTCGCCATTTCCGCCAGCAGGCGCTCGTTCTGCTCGGGGGTCCCGACGGTGATTCGGATCCACTCGGGCAGGCCGTAGGGCTGGAGCGGCCGCACGATCAGGCCGCGCTGCTGCAGCTCGGCGAACCAGCGGGCGCCCTCGCCCACCCGGACCAGGATGAAGTTGGCGGAGCTGGGGGCGTTCTCCAGCCCGAGCCGGCGGCAGCCGGCCGCCAGCGTCTCCAGGGCCTTCCGGTTCTCGCGCGCCGAGCGCTCCGCGAACTCGCGGTCGTCGAGCGCGGCCAGAGCCGCGGCCTGGGCGATGGCGTTGACGTTGAAGGGCTGCCGGACGCGGTTGAGCAGGGCCACCAGCTCCCGGGAGGCGTAGCCATAGCCCACGCGCAGCGAGGCGAGGCCGTAGATCTTGGAAAAGGTCCTCAGCCCGATGATCTTCCGCCCCTCCGCGATCAGCGGCCGGATGTCCGGCGCCGCCGGGTCGTATTCCGCGTAGGCCTCGTCGAAGGCGAGCACCACGTGGTCGGGGAGGCCCCGGGCGAAGGCGATGAGCTCGGCCGCGGAATTGGCGGCGCCGGTCGGATTGTTCGGGCTGCCGACGAAGACGAGCTTGGTGCGCGGGGTCACGGCCTTCGCCATCGCGTCCAGGTCGTGCCTGAAGTCCCGCATCGGGATCTCGACCGGCTTGGCGCCGAAGAGCAGCGCCATCAGCTTGTAAATGGCGAAGGCGGGCACCCCCATGACCACCTCCTCCTCGGGCCCGAGGAAGACGTGGCCCAGCAGCTCGATGATCTCGTTGGAGCCGTTGCCGACCGCGAACTGGTCCTCGTGCAGGCCCCGGACCTGGGCCAGCTTGCGGCGGAGCGCGAAGCAGCCGCCGTCGGGGTAGAGCTGGCCCTGCTCGAGGGCGAGCTTGGCCGCCGCCACCGCCTTGGGCGAGGAGCCGTACGGGTTCTCGTTCGAGGCCAGCTTGACGATGCTGGCCGGATCGAGCCCCAGCTCCCGCGCGACGGTTTCGATCGGCTTGCCCGGCTCGTACACGGGCTGCCGCAGGACCGAGGGCTTGGCCAGGGGTTGGATGTCCACCCTCCGATCCGAGCAGGAATCCCCGCCGCAGGCGAAGCCTGAAACCAGCTAGCGCGCCGGCGCCGCCGGGCCGGGCGCGCCAAATTGGACCACCTTGATCGGGCCGATCTCCACCTTGCCCAGGGCGTGCTGGGTGACGACCACCGGCTCGCCATGGGTCTCCCTGCCGAAGTACTTGCTGCCGTCCAGCACCATGGTCGGCAGGACCTGGGGCTGGCTGACGCCATTGGCGTCGATCACGATCCGGGTGCGCCAGAGCAGGACGCGCTGGCGCCTCTGGTAGGCCCGGAAGTCGTAGGCGGAGGCGATCACGAAGTAGAGGTCGCTCTTGGCCATCTCGAGCATCCGCTCGTGGGTGGTGCTCTCCAGCTTGTACAGGTGCATCGGGTCCAGGATGCCGCTGACCGCGGCGATCTGCCCGATTCCCATCCTCATGTCCTCCTGGTACAGGAGCATGGTGTAGAGCTTGTGCCGGAAGTCCTCGCCCCCGATCAGGGCGGCCCGGTCGAGCATCTCGCGGGTGTCCCGCGAGCTGCGGCCCTGGCCGTAGTCCAGCTCCCTCGAAAAGAGCCCCCAGCTGTAGAGGATCAGCAGGCTCGGGGCCCGCTTGGCCGACTGCGCCTCGAGGTACCCGCCCTCGCCGAGCGAGCGCTGGAGCAGCCTGGCCATGTCCTCCTCGGAGAGGGTCCGGCCGGTGGGGATGCCCTCGCCGAGCTCCCGGAACCCCTCGGAATGCGCGAGGTAGTAGGCCGGCCGGCCGGCGGTCGCCTTCGGCAGCTTGCGGCCCGCGTCGGTCACGTCGGTCATGATCGTGACGTCCAGCAGGGGATCGGCCTGCATCGACCGGGGCGCGAGCGAGAAGCGGTAGAACAGCGGCCGGGGCGCGGCCGCGGCGGGATCCCCGCGGCCCGGCGCCGCGAGGACGCATGCGGAAAGCAGGGCCAGGGACAAGCGCCGGCGGGGGCGCCATGAGGTCAGGGACGGCATGGAAGTCATGGCCTAAGACGCTGCGGGAGGAAGGGCTGGAACAGGGGGGGGCGGGTTATTTCGGGGGCGGAGGGGGCGGCGGCGCGTCCGGGGGGGCCTCCGGGGCGGTCCCGTAGCCGATGACCTTGATCTCGCCCACCTGCACCGAACCCACCGCGTGCCGCGTGAGGATGGCGGGGTCGCCGCGCGTCTCCCTGCCGAAATAGCCGCCCGCCCCCAGGACCATCGTCGGCAGGACCTGCGGCTGGCTCACGCCGTTGGCGTCGATCGCGATCCGGGTGCGCCAGAGCAGGACGGGCTGGCGCCGCCGGTAGGCGGCGTAGTCGTAGGCCGAGGCGATCACGTAGTAGAGGTCGCTGTTGGCCATCTCGATCATGAGGTCGTGGGCGCGGCCCTCCAGCCGGAAGCGGTACATCGGGTCGGCGATGTTGCTGGTGTGCTCGCGCCTCTTGGAGCTGGCCCCGACCGTGGCCTTCCAGCGCATCATCTCCCGCAGCTTCTGCGCGAACGCGTCGCCGCCGATCAGCTCCGCCCGCTCGAACATCTCCTTCGTGTCCTGCGGCGTGGCGGCCGCGCCCTGGCCGTAGTCGATGTCCCGGGAATACAGGCCCCAGCTGAAGAGAACCACCAGCGTCGGCGGCCTTCCCGCGGCCGCCGCGTCCAGGTACCCGCCGTCGGCCAGCGAACGCCGCAGGAGCCGGGCCATGTCCGCCTCCGCCAGGGTTTCGCCGCTGGGCGTGCCCTCGCCCAGCTCCTTGAATCCCTCCGAATGCGCCAGGTAGTAGGCCGGGTGCTCCTTGCTGACCTTCGGGAGCTTCCTCCCGGCGGCGGTCACGTCGGTCATCACCGTGATGTCGAGCAGGGGGTCCGCCTGCATGGACCGCGGGGCCGCGGCGAAGCGGTTGAAAACGGGCTGCTTCGCGTCCGCGGGCGGATCGGCCCGCGCCGCGGCCAGCGCGCATCCGGAGGCGAGCGCCAGCGACCATCGGAAAAGCCTGCGAACGGGAGGCAGCACGGCCGTTATGCTGTAAGCCGCCGCCCGCGCGGCAAACCGTACACAGGCGGGGTCATTTTCGGGCGGGAGGCCATAGCCGGAAACGGGGCTGCCCGGGCGCCAACCAAAGCCTTGGCTTCATATCCCGTAGGCTGCCGCCGCCAGCCCATCCGAACCGGCGGCCGGCCTATTTTTGGGGGCCGGCCGGAGGGGCCGGGGGGGCCGCCAGCGGGCCCGCCCCGATCACCTGCGGGCTCCCGACGATCACCCGGCCGAGCGATTCCTTCCGCAAGAAGGTCGCCTCGGCCATGTCGCTTCCCAAATACGGGCCGGCGGCGAGGACGAGCGTGGGCAGCGAGCCCTCCTGGCTGACGCCGCCGGTGGCGTCGACCGTCATGCGGGTGCGCCAGAGAAGCAGCGACTGCTTCTTCAGCGCGAACTGGTAGTCGTAGGCGGAGGCCACCACGAAGTAGATGTCGCCGGCGGCCTGGGTCATCAGCGCCGCGTGGGTGGTGTCGATGTTGCGGAACTGCTCGACCGGGCTCATGCCGTGGACGGCGTTGTCGGACAGCACCGTGCCATTGTCCCCCGGCGTGAGGCTGAGCTTCGGCTGCTTTCCGCCGCCGCCGGCGCCCACCTGGCCCCCGATGCTGCCGGCCGGCACGCTGGCCACCGGATGCTTGGCCTGCGCCCGGTGCAGGTCGTCCTCCTGCTGCAGCGCATGATAGAGGTCCACCGCGAACTTCTCCCCGCCGACCAGGGTGGCCCGCTCCAGGAGGTTCTTCAGGATTGCGGTCTGGCTGGCGGGGGAGGTCCCCGAGGCGGCGCTCGCGCCGCCGATCTGGGTCCAGTCGACGTGCTCGACCCGGTTGTGCGAGCCCCAGGTGTAGACGATCAGCAGCGTGGGCGGATGGGCCGCGTCCGCGGGCCGGAAATTCCGGGCCGCCAGCGCCTTGGCCATCAGCGCCGCCATGTCCGCCTCGGTCAGAGTCTTCTCCGGGATGGCGTCGCCCACCTGGCGGAAGCCGGCGGAGTCCGTCACGTAATAGATCGGATGCTCCGGCGTGGGCTGGGGCGCCGCCTTGCCCTCGATCGTCTGCTCCGAGACGAAGGTCATTTCCAGGGTGGGGTTCGCCTGCATCGACTTCGGCGCGAGGGGCTGGGCCCAGGCGGCCTGGGCCAAACCGAGCGCCGAAATCACCACCAGCGGGGTCTTGGAGATCATCGCCCCCATCCTACGGAACCGACCGGCGCCGAACAAGGCCGAAGGCCCCGGCCGGCTATTTCTGGGCCGGCGCGTCGCCGTAGCCGACGACCGTCGGCTTTCCGATCTCGATCCTCTCGGTCATCTGGCGGTTGAGGATGACGGCGCCGTCCGTGTCCCGCCCGAAGTAGGGGCTCGCGCTCATGACCAGGGTGGGAAGCGCCTGGTGCTGGGTCACCCCGCTGGCGCTGATGGCCATGCGGGTGCGCCACAGCAGCACCGACTTGTGCTCCCGGGCGAAGGCCCGGTAGTCGTAGGCCGACGCCACCACGTAGTAGAGGTCGTCCTTCACCAGCTCCATCATGAAGTCGTTCCGCGGGCTCTTGGCCTTGAAGGGGATCGAGGGGTCGAGGAGCTGGTCCGTCGGCACGGGCGGCAGGGTCGAGCCGTTCATCTGCGCGTTCTCGGCGTCCTTCTCCATCAGCAGCATCTGCCGGACCTGCGCCACGAAGCGGTCGCCGCCGATGAGCTGCGCCCGGTCCATCATGTCCTTCAGCGCCTGAGGCGAGGCGGGCGGCTGGCCCGGAAGGCTGCTCGCGTCGCTCGGGTCGTACCCGCCGCCCGTCGCGGTCGAGCCGCCGATGAAGGTCCAGTCGACATGCTCGGAGCTCGACTGGGCGTAGGAGCCCCAGCTGTACATGACCAGCAGGGTGGGCGGATGGCTCGGCAGGGTGGCGGGATGATACCCGCGCTCGCCGAGCGAGCGCTGCAGCACCTTGCTCATGTCCTCCGCGCTCAGGGTCTTCAGGTCCAGCTGGGAATCCCCGCGGGTCTGGTAGCCCTCCGAATAGAGGACATAATAGGAGGGATGGTCCGCCGAGGCCTCCGGCAGCGCCTTGCCCTCCTTGGTCAGGTCGGTGACGACCGTGAAATCCAGCCGCGGATTGGCCTGGGCCGACTTCGGGGCGAGGCTGAACTTGTAGAAAAGGCCCTTCTTTTCGGAAGCGGGCGTCTGCGCGGAGGTCCGCAGGGCGGGCACGGCTCCGAGGGCGAGGGCCGCCGCAACGAGGAGGTGTTGGGAATTCATAGGATGGGAATCTGGCCGCCAAAACCGTGCCAGAAGGTGACGGCGGCCGGCGAGCCGTTGGTTACAAACAAGCTGGGGCAATTCTGACGCGGGCCGCCCGTCCGGGCGTCCCGGCGATTGGGTGACAGGGCCCAACTCATCGCGGGCGGCGGCGGCCGGCGGGGCGGAGGCAACCATCGGGGGCGCGGCGCAGGGCGGGATCGCACGTCTTCACAACACCGCCGCCCGCCGCAGCCCTTCAAGCCCCACCCGGCTCAGGCGCTCCGCCGGCTCGGAACGTGGACCACCTGCATCCCGGCGGCGCGGGCCGCCTTCAGGCCGGGCTCGGCGTCCTCAAAGACCAGGCATTCCCCGGGCGGCACCTTCATCTTCCTGGCGGCCAGCAGGAACATGTCGGGCTGCGGCTTGCCCCGGCCGGGAGGCACGTCCCGCGGGGTCACCACGATCTGGAAAAGCTCGGCCAGGCCCGCCCCGCGCAGCGCGGGCAGGGCCACCTCGGGGGTGCCCCCGGTGACGATCGCAACCGGGTGGTCCTTGCCGACCCGGCGGGCGATCGCCGCCACCGGCTCGATGATCTTCACCGTCTCCAGCTCCTCCAGGTAGATCGCCTCCTTCACCTCCATCACCTCGGCGGCGTCGAGGGTGAGCCCGTAGTGGCTGCCGAGGATGCGCGCCACCTCCTCGGTGGGCACCCCGCCCAGGCCGTAGAAGATGTCCTCGTCCAGCGGCACGGTCAGGCCGAAGCGGCGCAGGGCGGTTTCCCAGGCCCGGTGATGCGCCGGCATCGAGTCGATCAGCGTGCCATCGAGGTCGAAAAGGTAGCCCGCGAATTTACCGGCCGGGATGTCGAGGATCATGCAGAGCAAAACACGTTGTCTTCCGCCGCAGCCCGGCACAAGGCTATCCCCGCGGTCCCGCTCTCCATGAAAAAATATTTGGTCGAGTTCATCGGCACCTTCTTCCTGGTCTTCACCGTCGGCTGCACGGTGATCGCCCCGGGCGCCGGCGCCTTCGCCCCGATCGCCATCGGGGCCGCCCTCATGGTGATGGTCTTCGCGGGCGGGCACGTCTCGGGCGCGCACTTCAACCCGGCGGTGACCCTGGCCGTCGCCATCCGCGGCCGCTGCCCGAAGTCGGACATCGCGCCCTACTGGATCGCGCAGATCGCCGCCGCCCTGGTGGCGGCCTGGGCGGTGCATTTCTTCAAGGACGGCATGGAGGTCGCGGCCCTGCCGATCGGGGTGAAGGGCGCGCTGCTGGCGGAGTTCCTCTTCACCTTCGCCCTCTGCTGGGTGGTGCTCAATGTCGCCACCTCCAAGGGGACGATCGGCAATTCCTTCTACGGGATCGCGATCGGCGCCACGGTGATGGCGGGCGCGTTCGCGGTCGGGCCGATCTCCGGGGGCGCCTTCAACCCGGCGGTCGCCACCGGCATCACCGTGATGGGGCTGGCCCCCTGGAGCCACATCTGGATCTACCTGATCGGCGAGGGCGCGGCGGCGGTCGCCGCCGCCCTCGCCTACAAGATCGTAAACGGCGGAGATTGAGCATGCCCGCGCCGGTTCTGCCGCCCATCCTGATCGTGGACGACAGCGCCACGGACAGCTTCCTGGCCAAGCGCCTGCTGGAGGAGGCCCGGGTGCCGAATCCCGTCTTCACCTTCGACGACGGCCAGGAGGCGGTGGAGTTCCTGGAGACGATGCGGCGGACGCCGGGGTCGAACCTCGTCCCGGCCGTCCTCTTCCTCGATCTCAAGATGGTCCGGATGAGCGGCCTCGACGTGATCGCGCGGATCCGCCGGCAGAGCGAATTCGACGGGATGCGGGTCATCGTCTTCACCAGCGGCGGCGGCGACGCCGAGCTGCAGGCGAAGGCGGACGCGGCCGGGGCGGACGGCTTCTACGCCAAGTTCCCCGGGCGGGAGGTCATCGCCAGGATCGTCGCCGGGGCCGCCGGAGCGGACTGAGCGGCGCCCTAGCGGCGGATGCCGCGGTGGAGCCGGCTGGCCGGCTTGGTCACGGTCTCCTCCAGGATCTTCTGGTCGAACAGCGCCGAGTAGATGTAGGGGAAGCCCTCGATCTGCTTGCGCTCCACCTCGCGGCCCATGTAGCGCTCGATGCTCCGCGCGTCGCGCACGTCATCCTCGGTCACGAGGGTGAAGGCGTCGCCGGTCTGCTGGGCCCGGCCGGTGCGGCCGATGCGGTGGACGTAGTCCTCGGGGTTCTCCGGAACGTCGTAGTTGATCACGTGGCTCACCCCGGCGATGTCCAGGCCGCGGGCGGCGATGTCGGTCGCGACCAGCACCTCGAACTTGCCGCTCTTGAAGCCGTCGAGCGCCTCGACGCGCTCGCGCTGGCTCCGGTCGGAGTGCAGCACCCCGACGGTGTGTCCGGTGCCCTTGAGCCGGTGCGCGATGCGGTCGGCGCCCATGCGGGTGCGGCAGAAGATGAGCACGCTTTTGAAGTCGGTGCGCTGGAGCAGCAGCTGCAGGAGGTCGAACTTCTGGCCCGCGACCACCGGGTAGAAGGCGTGGGAGACGGTCTCGGCGGGCGAGCGCTGGCGGCCGATCTCGACCGTGGTCGGGTTGTGCAGGGCCCAGCCGGCGAGCTGCGCGATCTCCGGCGGGAGGGTGGCGGTGAAGAACAGCGTCTGCCGCTCCTTCGGACATTTCTGGACGATCCGGCGCACGTCCGGCAGGAAGCCCATGTCGAGCATCCGGTCGACCTCGTCGAGCACGAGGATGTCGATCTTATCGAGCGAGCAGTTGCCCTGGTCGAGGTGGTCGAGCAGCCGGCCCGGCGTCGCGGCCAGGATGTCCATGCCGCGGCGCAGGTCGTCGGTCTGCTTGCCGTAGCCGACGCCGCCGTAGACGATCGTCACCCGCAGGTCCGTGAACTTGGCGTACTTCTGGAAGGCCTCCTCGACCTGCAGCGCCAGCTCCCGGGTGGGCTCGAGGACGAGGCAGCGGAGGGCGCCGTGGGCGCCGAGGCGCTGGATGATGGGAAGGGCGAAGGCGGCGGTCTTGCCGGTGCCGGTCTGGGCCGATCCGATGACGTCGCCGCCGGCCAGCACCACCGGAATCGCCTGCTTCTGGATCGGGGTGGGCTCGACGTAGCCCATCGACTGGACCGCGTAGGCCAGGGCGTCCGAGAGCCCCAGGTGCGAAAAGGGGGTGTCCATCTTCGGCACGTCGACCGGTTCGGCCGGCTTGACCGGCTCCCGCCGCGGATGCTCGAAGTCGTCGCGCGCCGGGCGGTCCCGGCGCTCGCCGCCGCGGCCTCCCCGGCCCCCGCGGCGTCCGCCGCGCTCCCGGCGCCCGCCGGGCGATT
>DASZWO010000044.1:0-34667 GCA_035546595.1 Opitutaceae bacterium | reverse complement strand
TGGCCGAGCGCCGCGCCGAACTGGCCCGCGGAGGCCAGCGCGTCCGCCCAGCCGCGCTCCGCACCGGGGAAGCCCGGCCGCAGGCGCAGCACCCCCGCGAAATGCCCCGCGGCCTCCGGCCCGCGGCCGGCGCGGGCCAGGGCGAGCGCCAGGTTGTACTCGGCCTCGGGCTCGCGGGGGCGCAGCGCCCAGGCCGCCTCGAACTGGGGCACGGCCCGGGCCGGATCGCCGCGGGCGAGCAGCAGCAGGCCGAGGTTGGTGCGGGCCGGGGCGTAGTCGGGATCGAGCGCGATCGACCGCCGGAATTCCGCCAGCGCCTGGTCCGGCCGCCCCGCCCTCAGCCAGGCGCCGCCCAGGTTGCCGGCGATTTCCGCGGAACGGGGGGCGAGCCGGGCGGCCGCCTGGTACTGCGCCAGGGCCTCCGCCCCGCGCCCCGGCTCCCGGGAGAGCAGGTTGGCGAGGTTGGTCCGGGCCATCCAGGAGTCCGGATTGTTGGCCAGGCTGGCCCGGAACAGCGTCTCGGAGTCGCGGTAGGCCCCCGCCTGGCGCCAGGTGAGCGCGGCCAGGGCCGCCACCACCGCCGCCGCCGCGACGTCCGCCGCGCGGCTGCGCGCCCTCCAGGCGCTCCAGCCCGCCCCGGCCAGGGCGGTGACCCCGATCAGGGCCAGATGCTGGTAGCGGTCGGCCACCAGCGAGTACTTCATGAAGTAGACGTCGGTCAGGCCCATCACCGGGATCAGCACCACCCCGAAATACAGCCAGGCGGCGAGGACCGGGCGGAGCCTCGGCCGCGAGGCCAGCAGGGCCGTCGCCGCCACCGCGCCCGCGAGGGGCGCCCACCACAGCGGCTCGGAGGGGACGATCCGCCACTGCGGGTAGACGAAGGCGAGCCGCAGCGGCCAGAGCGCCTTGGAGAGGTAGAACCAGACCACCGCGCCGGCCCCGGCCAGCCGCTCGGCGAGGCCGGCCGGGCGGATCGGCCCCGCGGCCCCGAGGTAGTGCCCCTGGAACCAGATGTTCACCGCGGTCAGCGCCGCCGCCACGGCGAAGAAGGGCGCCAGCCCCAGCAGCTCCGCCCTCCGGGGGCGCCCGCGCCAGAGCAGCAGCCCCAGCAGCACCAGCGGGAGGATCGCCGCCGAACCCTTGCTCAGCATGGCGAGGTCGAAGGCCGCCAGGCTCAGCGCGTAGCCCTTCCGGCCCTTTCCGTACCAGTAGAGCGAGGCGAGGTAGAACAGCAGCGCGAGCAGGTTCTTGCGCTCGGCGATCCAGGCGACCGATTCGACGTTCACCGGATGGACGGCGAAGAGCAGCGCGCCCAGCCAGGCCCCCGGCACCTCCCAGCGCCGCAGCACCGCCCAAAGCAGCAGGCAGCCGCCGGCGTGCAGCGCGAGGTTGACCAGGTGGTAGCCGGCCGGGTGCAGCCCCCAGAGGTGCCACTCGATCCAGAAGCTGGTCAGGGTCACCGGCCAGTAGTCGGAGGGCACGGCGCTGAACCAGATCTGGCGCAGGCCCGCGGCCGAGCGCAGCAGGAGGTTTCCGGTCACCAGGCTGTCGTCGTCCCAGACGAACCCCGCCCGCAGGACCGGAAGGTAGGCGGCGAGCGCGGCCGCCGCCAGCGCCGCGGCGGCCAGCCAGCGCGGGCGGCCGATGGGACCGGCCCGGCTCACGGGTCGTCCTCGGGCCGGCCCGCGCGGTTGGCGGGCAGGCTGTCGAGGAGGAAGCAGTAATAGAGTCCGAGCCAGAGGGACCAGGAAAGGCGGTAGAGGAAGAGCGGGGCGACCAGCGCGCCCCCGCCCGCGATCACCAGGGCCGGGGTGATGCCCAGCCTTCCGGTCCAGCACCCCGCCACCGCGGGCACGACGAAGACCGCCACCGTGATGCCGTAGTTGATCACGAACGGCCCGAGAAAGGCTCCGTCGCCGTTCTCGATCTTCAGGCCGCAGTTCGGGCAGGCTTCGTTGACCTTGAACATCCGTCCCTCGCGAAAAAGCGTCGGCCGGCCGCAATTCGGGCATAACCCCTTGAGGCTTCGCTGGATGACGTCGGCGCGGCTGACCTTCATGGCGCGGAGGAATCCTGCCCGGAAAGGGCACCGGTGTGGAGCGGAAATTGTCACATCTGGCAGCTTGCCGGCCCATTCGGCCGGGAATTGCATCCTCCCATTCCGGCCCCCCGGCCGCCGCATGCCCACCGAGCCCATCTCCCCCCACCCCGACGACGAGATCGTCCAGCGCATCCACCGCGAGCTGATCGACGACTACGACGAGGAGCTGGAGATGGAGCGGGACGACTGGGAGAAGGTCGATCCCGATGCGCCGGCGCGCCCGGTCGAGTCCGAACGGGAGAAGGCCTTCCGGCCGGTGTACTTCAAGGAGCTCTTCCGGCTCCAGGGCGAGCTGGTGGCGATGCAGGACTGGCTCGCGCACAGCGGCCACCGCCTGGTCATCCTCTTCGAGGGGCGCGACGCGGCCGGCAAGGGGGGCGCGATCAAGCGCATCACCCAGCGGCTGAACCCCCGCGTGGTCCGGGTGGCGGCCCTCCCCGCCCCCACCAGCCGCGAGAAGACCCAGTGGTACTTCCAGCGCTACGTCGCGCACCTGCCGGCGGCCGGCGAGATGGTGCTCTTCGACCGCAGCTGGTACAACCGCGCCGGTGTCGAGCGGGTGATGGGCTTCTGCAGCGATGCCGAGTACGAGGAGTTCTTCAAGTCGGTGCCGGAGTTCGAGAAGATGCTGGTCCGCTCCGGGATCCAGCTGATCAAGTACTGGTTCTCCATCAGCGACGAGGAGCAGGAGTTCCGCTTCCGCTGCCGGATCAACGACCCGCTGAAGCAGTGGAAGCTGAGCCCGATGGACCTCGAGTCGCGCAAGCGCTGGGAGCTCTACACCAAGGCCAAGGAGGTCATGCTCCAGCGCACCCACATTCCCGAGGCCCCCTGGTGGGTGGTCCACGCGGTGGACAAGAAGCGCGGCCGCCTCAACTGCATCCACCACCTCCTCTCGCAGGTGGCCTACCAGCCGGTGACCCATCCGCCGGTGGTGCTGCCCGAGCGCATCCACCATTCGGACTACGTGCGCGGGCCGATCCCCGAGGAGATCATGGTGCCCGAGGTCTACTGAGGCCCGGCCGGGTCTTCACCGGGATTTAACCCCCGCGGCTCGCCCCGCCCCCGCGCGGGCCCTTGGCTGTGGGGCCAGGATGCCCGCGTTTCCCTTCCATCGGCGCCGGATCGCCCGGCGCGCCGCCCGCCCGCCGGGCTGGGCGCTCGCGCTCCGCCTCGCCCTGACCCAGGGGCTGGCGCCCCACGAGCTCGCGCTCGCCCTCGCCGCCGGCGCGGTCTGCGCCTTCTTTCCGGTGCTGGGCGCCGCCACGCCCCTCTGCCTGCTCGCCGCCCTGGCGCTGCGGCTGAACCAGCCGCTGGTCCAGGCCATCAACGGGCTGAGCTTCCCCCTCTATCCCCTGGCGGCGGCGGCCTTCGTGCGCTGCGGCGAGCGCCTGGCGGGGGCGCCGGCCCGCGGGCTCGACCTCGCGGCCGTGTCCCGGATGCTGCGGGCCGAGCCGGCCGGCTTCCTCCAGCGCTTCGGCGAGGCCCTCGGCCACGCGGTGCTGGGCTGGGCCGCCGTCTCGGCCGTGGCCGGCCCGCTGATCTACGCCGCCGCCCGGCTTTTGCTGCGCCCGGCGGAGCGCCGCCCCCGTCCCCGGCCCGCCCGAGCCTAAGTGCTCGAAAAGAGGCGGCACTTCGTCTCCAATCGGCGCTCCCATGCGCTGGCTGGACAAATTGGAGCGCCGCTTCGGCTCCCTCGCCATTCCCAACCTTTCCCTCTACCTGGTGATCGGCCAGGTCGGGGCGTATTTCGCCATCCAGCTCGGCCGGATTCCGGCGGAGTGGCTGATCTTCTCGCCCCAGGCGGTCCTCGCCGGGCAGTGGTGGCGGCTGCTGACCTTCCTGCTCCTGCCGCCGCAGACCAGCTTCCTCTTCATCGCCTTCGCCTGGTACATCTTCTACCTGATGGGGACGGCGCTGGAGGACTACTGGGGGGTCTTCCACTACAACTGCTTCCTGCTGGTCGGCTATCTCCTGGCGATCGGCGTCTCCTTCCTCGACCCGCTCTCGATCGCGACCAACGCCTTCCTCGCCAGCTCGGTCTTCCTGGCCTTCGCCTACCTCAACCCCACCTTCGAGCTCTACCTCATCATCATCCCGGTGCAGGTGCGCTGGCTGGCGATCTTCACCTGGATCTTCTACGGAGTGGAGCTGGCGCTCGGTTCCTGGTCGACCCGGCTCCAGGTCCTGGCCGCGGTCGGCAACGTCCTGCTCTTCTTCGGCCCGGACATCTGGCGGCGGGCGGGCCAGCGCCGCCGGCAGAGCCGGCGGGAGGCCGGGCCGGCGGCGCCGCCGCCCGGCGCCGTGCGGCACCGCTGCCGCGTCTGCGGCAAGACCAACCAGTCGAACCCGGAGCTGGATTTCCGCTACTGCAGCAAGTGCGCGGGCGAGGAGTGCTACTGCCCCGAGCACATCTTCAACCATGAGCACATCCGCGGCGACGGCCAGGCCGGCTCCTGAGGCCGCCGGGGGCAGGCTCCGCCTCCTGCTCCTCGCCGCGGCGATCGCGGCCGCGGCCCTGGCGGCCTATGCCGACAGCTTCCGCGGGCCGTTCTTCTTCGACGACCTGCCGGCGATCACCGAAAACGACTCCATCCAGCACCTGGAGCGGATCGGCGCGGTCCTCTCGCCCCCCTCGGCCGACGGCCGGGCGGTCGCCGGGCGGCCGGTGGTCAACCTCTCCTTCGCCCTGAACTGGGCGCTCAGCGGCGCGGACCCGTGGAGCTACCATGCGGCCAACCTGGCGATCCACGTGCTCGCCGGCCTGGCCCTCTTCGGCCTGGTCCGGCGGACCCTGGCGCGGATCGGCCTGCCCCGCCCGGAGCTCGCCGCCTTCGCCGCCGCGCTGCTCTGGGTGCTTCACCCGCTGCAGACCGAGTCGGTGACGGCGGTGGTCCAGCGGACCGAGTCCCTGATGGGGCTTTTCTTCCTGCTGACCTTCTACTGCTTCGCCCGGGCGGCGGACGAGCCGGCTCCCCTCCGCTGGCACCTCCTCTCCTGGATCTGCTGCCTGCTCGGCATGGCGACGAAGGAGGTCATGGTCACCGCCCCGGTCCTGGTCCTCCTCTATGACCGCACCTTCATCGCCGGCTCCTTCCGCGAGGCCTGGCGCCGGCGCGCCCGCGTCCACCTCAGCCTGGCCGCCACCTGGATCCTGCTCGCGGCGCTGCTCGTCCACGGGGGCGGCACCCGCGGCGGGGCCGCCGGCTTCGGCCTCAACATCAGCCCCTGGGTCTACGCGCTGACCCAGTGCCGCGCGATCGTCCTCTACCTCCGCCTGGCGTTCTATCCCTCGCCCCTGATCGTGGACTACGGGACGGCGACGGTCCGCCGCCTCGCGGCGGTCTGGCCCCAGGCCCTGCTGCTGGCCGCCCTGCTGGCGGCGACGGCCTGGGCCCTGGTGCGGCGGCCCCGCTGGGGGTTCCTCGGGGCCTGGTTCTTCGTCATCCTTTCGCCCAGCTCCAGCTTCGTGCCCCTGATCACCCAGACCATCGCCGAGCACCGGATGTACCTCCCGCTGGCGGCGGTGGCGGTCGGCGCCGTGGTGCTGCTGCAGCGGCTGGCCGGAACGCGCAGCCTGGCCATTTTCTTGCTGCTGGCCGCGGCCCTCGGCGCCGGCACCGCCCGGCGCAACCGGGACTACCGCTCGGCGGTCGCCATCTGGGCGGACACCGCCGCCAAGCTGCCGGACAATCCCGGCGCCCGCAACAACCTCGGCAACGCCCTGGCGGACGCGGGGCGGCCGGAGGAGGCCCGCGCCCAATACGAGGCGGCGCTGCGGATCGACCCGCGCAACGCCCAGGCCCACTACAACCTCGGAAACCTGCTGCTGGCCGAGGGCCGTCCCGAGCCGGCGATCGCCCACTACGCCCAGACCGCCCGGCTCGACCCCACCTTCACCCGGCTCCACGGGAACTTCGGGGTGGCCCTGCTCCGGGCCGGCCGGGTCCAGGAGGCGGTCCAGCAGCTCATCGCCGCGGTCGAGCAGGATCCCGGCCGGGCCGAGGCGCACTACAACCTGGCCGGGGCGCTGGTGCAGGCCGGCGACCTCTCGGACGCGGTCCGCGAGTTCCGGGCCGCGGTGAAGCTGCGGCCGGACTTCGCGGACGCGCGCTACAACCTCGCCCTGACCCTGGAGCGGGTCGGCCTGGGCTCCGAGGCGGCCGAGGAATACCGCCAGGTGCTGCGGCTGACCCCGAACGACGCCGAGGCGCGCTCCCGCCTCGCGCGCCTGGAGGCCGGGCCATGAGGGCCCGCTGGCTGCTCGCGGCCGCCGCCCTGGCCGCGGCCGTCCTCCCGGCCCGGGCGCATCCCCTCTCCATCACCCAGGTTCTGGCCGCCTTCGAGCGGCCCGGCCTGGTCGACGTCAAGATGGACATCGACCTCACCCCGCTGCTGCCCTCGCCCGAGGCCTACGCCGCGATCGCCGCCTCGGCGCCGGCGGCGCAGCGGGCGGCGATCGGCCGGCTCCTGCCCGAGATCGTGTCCGGCCTCCAGCTGCAGATCGGCCGGACGCCCCTCCGGCTCGTCCTCCAGGACTTCAAGGTGCCGGCGCTGCCCCGGGAGGCGATCCTCGACCCGACCGCGGACCATTTCACGCTGCTGCACTTCATCGCGGCGCTCCCGGCCAGCCGCGACCCGATCCGGCTGGTGGTCAAGCCGGGCACCCCCATCAGCTACCCCATCGCCTTCGTGGTGCAGATCCCCGCCGCCCACCTCTCGGACGCCAGCTGGATCCAGGACGAGACCGAGGAGAGCGACGAGATCGACTGGGCCAAGTCCGCGCCCCAGGCGGGCGCCAACCCCTGAGATGAACGCCTCCCTCGCCCGCCTCCTCCTCATGCCCCTGCTCGCCTCCCCCGCCGCCGCCGCGCCCGCCGTCACCCAGGTCTTCCTCCTCATCGGCCAGTCGAACATGGCCGGCCGCGGCCCGGTCGGCGCGGAGGACCGCACGCCCGATCCGCGGGTCTTCGCCCTGGGGAAGGACCTGCAGTGGCGCCCCGCCGTCGACCCGCTCGCCTTCGACAAGCCGGAGCTCGTGGGCGTGGGCCCCGGCCTCGCCTTCGGCAAGGCCGTCGCCCGGGCGCACCCGGACTGGGTGGTCGGGCTGGTCCCGGCCGCCTTCGGCGGCTCGGCCCTCGGCGAGTGGCAGCCGGCCGGCCGCCACTACCGGGACGCCCTGGCCCGCGCCCGCGCCGCGCTGGCCGGGGGGGCCCGCCTGGCCGCGGTCCTCTGGCACCAGGGCGAGTCCGACGCGAAGCCGGAGCTCGCGGCCACCTACGTGGAGCGCTTCCGCCGCTTCGCCGCCAGCCTCCGCCGCGACCTGGGAGACCCGGAGGTCCCCATCATCGCCGGGGAGATCGGCCGCTTCGTCGCCGGGCAGGAGCCGATCAACCGCCAGCTCGGCCTGCTGCCCGCGGCCGTGCCGCGCTGCCGGCTGGTGAGCTCCGCGGGGCTGACCGACAAGGGCGACCACCTGCACTTCGACGCCCCCTCGGCCCGGGAGCTGGGCCGAAGGTACGCGGCGGCCTTCGCCGCGGCCGAGGCGCGCTGACTACTCCGGATCGGCCGCGTTGGCGTTGTGGCGCGGCAGCGGGTCGGGCGCCGACTGACGGGCCCGGAAGAGCAGGTCGTCGTCGATCTGGCGGGACATGTACTCCGGAACCTTGGCGCCGGGCTTGGAGACGGTGAAGCGGTAGAAGCCGGAGTAGAAGCCGAAGCCGTTGATGAAGTACGGCACCTTCTCCGGGGTGCCCTTGATCGCGGCGTCGAGGGCCAGCAGGGCGTAGGGCTCGATCGCGTTGATGTTGGCGTAGATCGTGTCCTCGTAGGGCGTGAAGTAGCCGTGGTGGTAGTAGTGGGCGACGATGTTGTTGCCGATCGCCCGGCCCAGGTTGAGGTAGGCGGCGTCCTTGGTCTTCTCGTAGAGGTCGAGGACCGAGAAGAGCGCGACCGCGCTGTAGCAGTCGGTGCCCAGGTTCACCTGGACCTGCTGCCCGGGGGCGGCGCCCAGGTCGCCGAGGTTGTAGTCCGCCGCGATGCTGCGGGCCATCTTCCACATCAGGGGGTCGCCGGTGAGCAGGAAGCCGCGGGCGTAGGAGAGCATGAACTCGGGGTCGGCGCGGTAGGGCGCGAGGACCGTGCCCTTGCGCGCGTAGTAGCCGTTGCGCTTCATCGTGAAGTTCGAGAGGTCGGTGCCGTCGGTCAGCATCGGGCGCAGCAGGTTCTTGCCCGGGATCAGGGCGTAGTTGACGAACGCGTCCATGCCCTCCTTGGTCGTCGCGATCATGTCCTTGCCCGCGTCGCCCAGGGCGTCGCCGACCTGCATTTCCATCAGGGCGTTGTCGGCGTAGATCGTCACCGCCTGCTGCCGCAGCAGCACCGTCGCCTCCAGGACGAGGTGGCCGGGGAAGTCGGGCCCGAGCTGGCGCTTGGCCCGGTCGCCGAACCACGACTGGGTGATGGAGTCGTCCGGGGCGGTGTCGGTCTTGCGCGGCTGGGTGAACTGGTAGGCGCCGAGGTGGGTCTTCGGGTCGCGGGCCTTGACGTACTGGTCGTGCAGCCGCTTGGTCCAGAGCAGCGCGCCCTGGTCGCCCGTCAGCTTGTAGAGCATCGCGCCCGAGTAGATCAGGTCGTTGCCCGCGTCCATGAAGGAGAGCCCCTTGGTCTCGAAGTAGGGCGCGGGGTTGGCGAAGGGGTGGTCCCAGTCGGCGCCGGGCGCGTGGCCGTACTCGCCGTGGCGGCTGATCTCCATCGTCTTCCAGTTGAAGACGTGGGCGTTCCAGAAGGCGGTGATGTACTTGACCGTGGCGCCCGGGTTCACCTCGTACATCATCTCGTAGTAGGGGTAGGCGTTCTTCAGCTCGTGCGGGCTGGTCGGCTCGCCGTCGCGCATCCCCACGCCCTTCTGGGTGATGATGTCGACGAAGCGGTGGCCGCCCCACTGCAGGAGGCCGCTCTTGTCCTGGAGGAATTCGAAATAGTAGGCGTAGTTCTCCTTGGCGATGGCGGCGTACTTCGGATCGCCGGTCAGCTTGGTCAGCGCGTCGAGCTCGCGCATCAGGTTCTGCTGGATGGTGAAATCCGTCCAGGTCAGCACCCGGCCGTCCGGGAAGATCCACTTGAGCTGGTCCTTGGTGAAGACGTTCACCCCTCCGGCCAGCAGCGGGGAGTATTCCGTGCGGTTCGGCGTCCGGTCGCGGGCGTCGGTCAGGACGTTGTTGGCGTAGTCAACGACGACCTTGAGCCGGGCGGCGTCCTGGTCGGAGACGGAATCGGCGCGGGCGGGGGAGAAGAGGGCCAGGGCGGCGGCGGCCACCGGCAGCAGGCGTTTGGAGTGGGTCATGGGGTTGGGATCGCGGGGTTGAATCCTCGAGGCCAGACGAAAAGGATCAGCTGAAGTTCCGAGCCGGCCGGGACGAAGCGACACGTGTCGCGCGTTCGGATTTAAAAGCATAGCCGGAGCCGACTTGCGATTTTTTATTCCGCCCTCAAGCTATGGGCCCTTTCCCCGGCCGTCCCGCGCTTCCATGGCCCCCGATTCCCCACCGGCAACCGCGCTCCCCTCCCGCCGGGGATGGGTCTGCCTCGGGCTCTTCCTGGCGACGGCGCTGCTCTTCTCCCGCGCGGTCCCCCATGCGTTCCTGGACTACGACGATCCCGACTACGTCACCGGGAACGCCGCGGTGCAGGCGGGCCCGACCCTGGCCGGGCTCCGGTGGGCGCTGACCACCGGAACGGCCGCCAACTGGCACCCCCTCACCTGGGTCTCCCACATGGTCGACTGGCGGCTCTTCGGCGCGCGCCCCGCCGGCCACCACGCGGTCAGCGTGCTCTGGCACGCGCTCAACGCCGCCCTGGCCTTCCTCGCGCTGCGGCGGCTGACCGGGGATTTCTGGACCTCGGCCCTCAGCGCCGCCCTCTTCGCCTGGCATCCGCTCCGCGCCGAATCCGTCGCCTGGGTGGCCGAGCGGAAGGACGTCCTCAGCACCGGCTTCGCGCTGGCGACGCTCTGGGCCTACGCGGGGTACGCCCGCGGCGGGGGGCGGCGCGCCTACGGCCTGGCCCTGGGCGCCTTCGCCCTCGGCCTGCTCTGCAAGCCCATGCTCGTCACCCTCCCCTTCGTCCTGCTGCTGCTGGACGGCTGGCCGCTGCGGCGGCTCGGCCGCGGAGGGGCCGCCCTCCTGCTCGAGAAGCTGCCGTTCCTCCTGCTGGCGGCGGCCTCGTCCGCCGCGACCTACCTGGTGCAGAAGCACGGCGGGGCGGTCGCCGACGCCTTCCCCCTCGGCGCCCGGCTGGGGAACGCCGCGGTCTCGGTGGCGCGCTACCTGGGGATGTTCTTCTGGCCCTTCGGCCTCGCGGTGGGCTACCCGCACCCCGCGCGCTGGCCGGCCGCGGCGGTCGCCGGCTCCGCCCTGCTGCTCGCCGCGGTCACGGCCGCCGCCCTCGCGCAATGGCGGCGCCGGCCCTGGATCGCCGTCGGCTGGCTCTGGTTTCTCGGCATGCTGGTCCCGGTCCTCGGCCTCGTGCAGGTCGGCCTGGCCGCGATGGCGGACCGCTACACCTACCTGCCCTCGCTCGGCCTGCAGCTCGCCCTGCTCTGGACCGCGCGGGACCTGCTGCCCGCCGCCGGCCGGCGCCTGGCGCCGTGGGCCGCCGCCGCGCTCCTGGCCGGGCTGGCCGCCCGCACCTGGAACCAGCTCGGGGTCTGGAGCGACTCGGTGACGCTGTACCGGCACGCGCTGGCGGTCACCCGCAACAACTACCTCGCCGAATGCTACCTCGGGACCGCGCTGCTCAACGGGCGCCAGCTGGCCGCGGCCGAGCCGCACCTGCGCCGCGCGGCGGAGCTCCGGCCCGATTTCGGGCCGGCCTCGACCCGCCTGGGCTACCTGCTCGAGCAGGAGGGCCATCCCGACCAGGCCGCGGCCTGCTACGCCGCCCTGCTGCGCCTCAAGCCGAACTTCGCCGAGGCCAACTTCGACTACGGCCGCCTCCTCCTGCGCCAGAACCGGCCGGCGGAGGCGCTCCCCCGGCTGCAGGCGGCGGAGCGCTCGCGGCCCGACGCGGAGACGTGCGACGAGCTGGGCTCGGCGCTGGAGCAGCTTGGACGGACGGACGAGGCCATGGCCAGCTACGCCGAGGAGACGAGGCTCCAGCCCGGCAGCGGCCGCGGCGAATACAACCGCGGGGTCCTCCGGCTGGCCCGCGGCGACGCCGCCGGCGCGGAGGCGGATTTCCGGGCGGCGGCGGCCCGGGATCCCGGCTTCGCCCCGCCCCATGTCGGGCTGGGCCAGATCGCCGAGCAGGCCGGCGCCAGAGCCGAGGCCATCGCCGAGTACCGCCGCGCGCTCGAGCTCAATCCGGAGGACGAGGGCGTGCGCGCCCTCCTCCAGCAGGCCCAGCGGCCCTGACCGATGCGCCCGAGGACCCGCACCCTCCTCTGCGCGGCCGCGCTCGTCCTCGGCCTGCTGCTCGCCTACGGCGACAGCTTCGGGGGCCCCTTCGTCTTCGACGACCTGCCGTCGATCCCGGAGAACCCGACCATCCGGCACCTCTGGCCCCCCGGCCCGGCGCTGCATCCCCCGCCGGCCGCGGGGGTGGGCGGCCGGCCGGTGCTCAACCTGACCTTCGCGCTCAACTACGCGGCGAGCGGGCTGAGAGTCTGGAGCTACCACGCCGCCAATCTCCTGATCCATCTCGCCGCGGCCCTCGCGCTCTTCGGGATCGTGCGCCGGACGCTGCGCCGCTGCGCCCCGGCCTGGGGCGAGGCCGAGGGGGCGGCGCTCGCGCTCGCCGCCGCCTTGCTCTGGGCCCTGCACCCCGCGCAGACCGCGACGGTCACCTACCTCTCCCAGCGGGCGGAAGGGCTGATGGGCCTGCTCTACCTTCTCACCCTCTACTGCTTCGTCCGCGGCGCCGGCTCGGCGCGGCCCCGCGGCGGGCCCTGGTTTCTCCTCTCCGCCCTCTCCTGCCTCCTGGGGGTGGCGACCAAGGAGGTGATGGTGACGGCGCCCTTCGTCGTCCTGCTCTACGACCGCATCTATCTCTCCGGCAGCTGGGCCGAGCTCTGGCGTCGCCGCTGGGGCGCGCACCTGGCGCTCTTCGCCTCGTGGATCCTGGTCGCGCGCCTGCTCGCCGACGTGGGCGCCCGCGGGGTGGGCGCGGGGCAGCCGATTTCGCCGCGGGCCTACGCCCTGATCGAGTGCTGGGTGGTGCCGCACTACCTGGCGGTGGCGGCCTGGCCGCGTCCGATCATCTTCGACTACGGCTTCAATCCCGCCGCCGGCCCGGTGCTGCCCTGGGTCCTGGCGCTCGGCCTGATCCTGGCCGCTGTCCTGGCGGGGCTGCTGCTGCGGCCGCGGGCGGCCTTCCCCGCGGCCTGTTTCTTCATCCTGCTCTCCCCGACCTCGAGCGTCGTCCCGATCGCCTACGACCCGATGGTGCTGAACCGGATCTACCTGCCGCTGGCCGGCCTGGCGGTGCTGGCGGCGCTCGCCGCGCGGCGCTGGTTCGGCCGGCCGGGCTACCTCGCGCTGGCCGCCATGGTCCTGGTCGGAGCCTTCCTCACCGCGCGCCGCAACGAGGACTACCGCAGCGCGATCGGGCTCTGGCAGGACACCGCGATCAAGCTGCCGGGCAACGCCCGCGCCCACAACAACCTCGGCGAGCTGCTGCTGGCCGTCCCGGGGGAGCGGGCCAAGGCGATCGCCGAGCTGCAGGCCGCGCTCCGGCTCAAGCCCGACTACCTCGAGGCCCGCGTCAACCTGGGCAACGCCTACGCCAACATCCCGGGGCGGCGCGAGGACGCGGCCGCCGAGTACCGCGCCGCCCTGCGGATCGACCCGGACTACGCCCAGGCCCACAACAATCTCGGGGCCCTCCGCCTGGGCCAGGCGCTCCAGCAGGGCGAGGCCGGCCGCCTGGACGAGGCGATCGCCGAGCTGCGGACGGCGGTGCGGCTCAGGCCCGACTACGGCGACGCGCACTACGATCTCGGCCTGGCGCTGCGGGAGGCCGGACGGCTGCCCGAGGCCATCGCGGAGGACGAGGCGGCGGTGCGCCTCGAGCCGGAAAACGCGGACGCCCAGGCCAGCCTGGCGCGCGCCCTGATCGACGCGCCCGGCCGGCAGGCCGAGGCGCTCGGCCACTACCGCGCGGCGGCGCGGCTGGCGCCGGGCGACGCCGCCTACCACCTCGACCTCGCCAACGCCCTGGTGCGCCTGCGCGGCGACCGCGGCGAGGCCATCGCCGAGTACCGCCGGGCGGCGGAGCTGGATCCCGGCGACGCGCGCGCGCACAACAACCTCGGGCGCGCCCTCTCGGAGGTCCCGGGCCAGCTCGACGCCGCCATCGCGGAGTACCGGGAGGCGCTGAGGCTCCGGCCCGACTATCCCGAGGCCCGGCGCAACCTCGCCGCGGCCCGGGCCCGGCTCCATCCCGCCTCCGCCCCATGAGAATGTCCCGATTGCTGCTCGCCCTGGCCCTGGCCGCCGGCTCCCGCGCCGCCGAGACGCCCGCGTTCACCGCCGACCAGCTCCTCCAGGCCTGGGGCTGGGGGGCGGCCTACCAGCACAAGGTCGCCGAGCTCGAGCTGAGCGACGCCGAGGCCGCGCTCTTCCTCCGCGGGGCCGACGCGGCCTTCCGCGGGAGGCCCGCCGCCATCGACACCGTCAAGGCGGCCCCCGAGGTGAAGCGCCTCGGCCGCGAGCGCCGGGAGCGGTACGTCCGGGCCCTGGCGGAGCGCTACCGGGCCCAGTGGCAGGCCTTCCTGGAGGGCCGCCGCGCGGCGCTCAGGAGCCTGCCCAACGGGACCTGGTACGAGGTCCTCCGCGCCGGCGCGGGCCCGCGGCCCCGGCCGCGCCAGGCCGTGCGGATCCGGTACGTGGGGCGCCTGCTCGACGGCACGGAGTTCTACCAGTTCGGGCCGATCGAGGAGGTGCTCGATCCCCTGCGGCTGGCCGACTACCTCTGCGCCGGCTACCAGCAGGTGCCGGTCGGCGGCGAGATCCGCCTCTATGTTCCCGCCCCCTTCTCCGACCGCGACGCCGACAAGCTCGGGGTCCCGCCGGGCTCGACCATGGTCTTCGACCTCGAGCTGCTGGGCGTGCGGGATCCGACGCCCCAGGAGCTGGCGGACGCCCTGGTGCCGCTGGCGCCCGACGTCGACGACTCGCCGCCCTCGGGCTACTCCCACGACCAGCTGGTGGAGGGCTGGGGCTGGACCGCCGCCCGGGGGATGCGGATCGAGCCCGTCGGCCTGAGCGACGCGGAGCTGTCCCAGCTGGAGCGGGGCCTGGGGGACGCGGTCCGGGGCCGGCCGCCGCCCGCGGACTTCTCCCGCATCGGCCCCGCGGCCGAGCGCTACGCCCGGCAGCGGGCCGAGGCGGCCCGCGCCGCCTTCCGCGACCGCCAGCTGGCGGCCGGCCGCGCCTTCTTCGCCGGGCTCCGGCGCAACCCCCGGGTCACGTTCCTGCCCAGCGGGCTCGCCTACGAGGTCCTCCGGCCCGGCCGGGGGCCCCTGCCGAAGGACGGCGCCACGGTGAAGATCTTCTACGTCGGCCACCTGATCGACGGGAGGCAGTTCGACCTGCGGCCCCGCGAGTACGGCCCGGCGCCCGCCCCGATCGGCGCCAAGGCCGACAGCTGGCTGATCGCGGGAATGAACGAGGGCCTGCACCGGATCAACGCCGGCGGCCTCATCCGCCTCTACATTCCCCCCGCCCTCGGCTATGGCGACGAGGCCTTCCACAACGTGCCGGCCGATTCGACGCTGATCTACGACGTCGAGGCGGTGGAGGTGGACAATCCGTGAGCCGGACCCTGCGGGCCACGCTCTTCGCCCTCGCCCTGCTGGCCGCGCTGGGCTTCGCCTACGCCCCGGCGCTGCACGGCACGTTCGTCTGGGACGACGATTCCTGGACCACCAAGGAGGAGCCCCTGCTGAAGAGCTTCGCCGGCCTGGAGACGATGTGGCGGAAGCCGACCTCGCTCCAGCAGTACTACCCCCTGGCCGCGACCAGCTTCTGGGCGGACTACCGGCTCTGGGGCTTCCGCACCTTCCCCTACCACGTCGAAAACCTCCTGCTCCATTTCCTCTCGGCCCTGCTCCTCTGGGCGCTGCTCCGGCGCCTCGGCGTCCCCGGGGCCTGGCTGGCGGCCGCGGTCTTCGCCCTGCACCCGGTGATGGCGGAGTCGGTCGCCTGGATCACCGAGCGCAAGAACTGCCTGTCGATGGCGCTCTTCCTCGGCTCCCTCCTCGCCTACGAGCGCTTCTCGGGGTTCGGGGAGCGGGAGGGCGCCGAGCGCCGCTGGGGCGCCTACGCCCTCGCCCTCGTCCTCTTCCTCGCGGCCCTGCTGGCGAAGACGACCACCTTCTGCCTGCCCGCCGCGGTGGTGCTGATCGCGTGGTGGAAGCGCGGCCGGATCCGGCCGCGCCCCGACGTGCTGCCCGCCCTCCCCTTCCTCGCCCTGGCCAGCGGCCTGTGCCTGGTCACCGCCTGGATGGAGAAGAACCACGTCAAGGCCCAGGGTGCCGACTGGGCCCTGAGCTTCCCCGAGCGCTGGCTCATCGCCGGCCGGGCGCTCGGCTTCTATCTCGGGAAGCTCCTCTGGCCGGCGCACCTCTGCTTCCTTTATCCGCGCTGGCAGCTGGACCCGCGCTCGCCGGCGCAGTGGCTCTGGCCGATCGGCGCCGCCGCGGTCCTCGCCGGCCTCCTCGCCGCCCGCCGCCGCATCGGCCGCGGCCCGGCGGCGGCCGCGCTCTACTTCGCGGGGGCGCTCCTGCCCGTGCTCGGATTCCTCAACGCCTATTTCATGCGGTACTCCTTCGTCTGCGACCATTGGACGTACCTGCCGAGCCTGGGGCCGATCGCGCTGGGGGCCGCCCTGCTGGCGGCGGGCGCGAAGCGCCTGCGCGCGCCCGGGCTGCTCTTCGGCTTCGCCGCCGTGGCGCTCCCCCTGCTGGCGATCCAGACCCGCCGCCAGAGCGCGACCTATGCCAGCATGGAAACCCTGTGGAGGACGACGCTGGCCAAGAATCCGCACTCCGCCCTGGCCCACAACAACCTCGGCAACGAATTCCACGGCCGGGGCGACCTGGAGGGGGCCCGCCGGCAGTACCAGGCGGCGGTGGCCGACTGGCCCGACTTCGCCGAGGCCCGCTACAACCTCGGCACCGTCCTCTTCGAGCAGGGCCGCACCGAGGCCGCCATCCCGCAGCTGGAAAAGGCCTTCGCGATCGAGCCCCGGTACGCGCAGGCGCACAACAACCTCGGCAACGCCCTGCTCCAGCAGGGAAAGGAGGAGGAGGCCCTGGCGCAGTACCGCCAGGCGCTCGCGATCCAGCCGGGCTACGGCCTGGCCCACTTCAACTACGGGCGCGCCCTGATCGCCTACGGCGACCGCGACGGAGCCATCGCCCAGTTCCGCGCCGCGGTCGCGATCCAGCCGGACTTCGGCCGGGCGCACTACAACCTGGGCGAGCTGCTGCTGCATTCCGGCGCGGTGGACGAGGCGGTGGAGCACCTGCGGCTGGCCGCGAGGTACGTCCCGGCGGACGCGGATTTCCACAAGGGACTGGGCATGGCGCTGTTCCGGCAGGGCCGGACCGACGAGGCGGCGGCGCAGTTCGCGCGCGCCGCGGCCCTGGCCCCGAGCGATCCGGAGGCCCACAACGACCTCGGCATCGCCTGGGGCCAGCTCGGGCGGACGGCGCAGGCCATGGCCGAGTACCGCGCCGCGCTCGCGCTCGATCCGAAGCTCTCGCAGGCGCATTACAACCTGGGCCACGCCCTCCGCGCCGCCGGACGCCGCGAGGAGGCCGTGGCCGAGTTCCGCGCCGTCCTGGCGCTGCGGCCCGGCGACGCCGACGCGGCCCGCGAGCTGCAGGAGATGGGGGTTCAGCCGCGCTGAGCCCGCAGCCGGGCCAGCGCCTCGGCGGCTCCCGGGATGCCCGGATCGAGCCGGAGCGCGGCCTCGATCTCAGCGGCCGCCTCGGACCTCCGGGCGGGCTCGCGCGCCAGGGCCAGGCCCAGGTCCCAGTGCGCCTCGGCGAAGTCCGGGCGCAGCCGCACCGCCGCGCGCAGGTGCTCGATGCCGGCGTCGAGCTGGCCGGGCCGGTCCACCAGCAGGTTGCCCAGCGCGTTCTCGGCCTCGGGGTAGTCCGGCTGCAGCCGCAGCGCGGCGCGCAGGTGCGCCGCCGCCTCGTCCGCGCGCCCCGGCAGTCCCGCGAGCACGCAGCCGAGGTTGGCGTGCGCCTCCGCGAAGTTCGGCCTGGCGCGCAGCGCCGCCTCGAAGTGGGCCACCGCCTCCGCGCCCCGGCCGGGCATCCCGGCGAGGACGCAGCCGAGGTTGCTCTGGGCGTCGGCATAGTCGGGCTTGAGGCTCACCGCCCGCTCCCATTCGGCCACCGCCTCGTCGGTCCGCCCCGGCTGGTTGGCCAGCACGTCGCCCAGCTCGTAGTGGATGGCCCAGGCGGACGGGTTCCTCGCCAGGGTCGCGCGGTACAGGCGCTCGGGGTCCCGGTAGAGGCCGCTCCGGCGCCAGGTGAGGAGGCCCAGCGCGGCGACGACCGCCCAGGCGCAGGCCGTCGCCAGCCGCGGACAGCGCGCCGCCCAGGCCGCCCACCCCGCCCCGGCCAGCGCGAACACCGCCGGCGCCGCCAGGTACTGGAGGTGGTCGCCGACGTAGGAAAGGGCCTGCCAGAAGAAGCTGGCGAAGCCGAGGACCGGCAGGAGGGCGGCGAGAAAGATCAGCGCCGCCGCCAGCGGGCCGCGCCGGCGCCGGGCCAGCAGGGCCAGCGCGGCGAGAAGCGCCGCGGCGGCCAGCGGGAAGATCCAGGCCGAGGCGCCCCAGCCCGCCGGGTTCCAGCGCGGATAGACGAAGACCAGCGGGTGCGGCCAGGCCAGCTTGCCCAGGTAGAACCAGAAGGCCCGGCCGGCCACCAGGATTCGCTCCCCGGCGCTCAGCCGGAAGTCGCCGGGGAATCGGGCGCAGAACTGGCGCTCCAGCCAGGCGGTCGGGACCGAGGCCGCCGCCCCGAGAAGGAACCAGGGCAGCAGCGGAAGGAGGTCGCCGCGCCATGCGATCCGCCGACGGCGCCACCAGACGAGGACCAGCAGCGCCAGGGGCAGCGCCGCCGCCGCCGTCTTGCTCAGGAGGGCCAGCGCGAAGAGCCCGGTCGCGAGGGCGTAGCCCGCCCTCCCGCGGCGGCCGTCCCAGCGCAGCCAGGCCAGGGCCGCGAGCAGGCAGAAGAAAAGGGAGAGCGTGTTCTTCTGCTCGGCGATCCAGGCGACCGATTCCACGTTGACCGGATGCAGGGCGAAGAGGAAGCCGGCCAGCCAGGCGCCGGGCACCGCCAGCCGCCGCAGCAGCAGCACCAGCAGGCCGGCGCACAGGCCGTGCAGGAGGACGTTGAGCAGGTGGTAGCCCAGCGGCGCGTCGCCCCAGAGGCGGTGCTCCAGCCAGAAGGCGGAATGCAGCAGCGGGTAGTATTGGTGCGTCGCCCCGACCGCGGTCCAGATCCGCCACAATCCCGCCGCCGAGCGCAGGCCCGGCGCGGTCAGGTGCTCCGCGTCGTCGACGATCGGGCCGCCGCGGAGGGCCGGCAGGTAGGCCAGCGCCGTCGCCGCCAGCAGGAGCGCGGCGCGCCGGAGGTCCCGGGCGCGGAGCGGAGAGGGGGCGCTCAGCATAAAAAAGGGACCCGGCGAGCGAATCGCCGGGCCCCAAGAATCGCAACGGGAATTGCGGCTAGTTCTGCATGGTGCAGTTGCTCAGCACCGAATTGCCCAGGACGTCGGCGTCCTTGTTGCTGTAGCTGTGGCAGGTGGTCAGCTTGATCTTGCCGGTGTTGCCGTTGGTGCTGAACCCGTGCGGCGAATTGCCGGCCGTGTTGTTGTGGGCGACGCAGCTGGTGTAGCTGTGGGCGGTGTTGTCCCCGCCGATGCCCATCTTGAAGCCGTTGCCGTTGCCGATGAAGCCGCCGGTCGAGCCCTGGGTGTAGGAGAGGCACCCGGAGGTCGTGACCGGGATGGCCGACTTCTCGAAGTCATAGCCGTCGTCGGAGTTGGCGTAGGAGGTGTCGTTGGTGAACTTGTTGCCCGAGCCGGTATCCTGCTTGCAGGCGAACCCGTCGGCGTTGCCGCCCCCGGTGGGCTTGTCGACGTTGTCGTGCGAGGTGCAGTTCTCCACCAGGTTGTTGGCGGCGGAGTCGAGCAGCTCGATGCCGGTGTTGTTGTTGGCGGTCGTCACGCAGCCGTTGATGGTGTTGCTGTTGCCCTGCACGAAGATCCCGTGGTTGGCCCCCTTGACCGTGAGGCTGTTGAGGTGCACGCCGGAGATGCCCGAGCTGATGACGAAGCCGTCGGTGCTCGAGGTGCTGAACTGGAAGGTCGCCGGGCCCTGGACGGTCACGCCCGAGGGAACGTTGATCTTCGTGGTGATGCCGGTGTAGGTGCCCGACACGTTGACGGTGGTGCCCGACTTGGCGTTCTGGATGGTGGACACGATCGGGTTGTTCGCCCGGGCCACGAATGCCGTGGTCGCCAGCAGCGCACAGGCGGACGCGATCCTCATGCTATTTTTCATACAGCCTTTCCTATTTCTCTTTGTTTGTAGGGTTTGTTTTTATACGCCGCCCAGGGGCGGGAGGCGTAAGGGGGTGCCGGTCGCGCTGAAGATCCAGCGCGGGCCGGATAGGGGATTTAGCAGCAAGCGAAAAGTCGGGAGGGGTAACCTGGGCGGGGGGCGGCCTGGACAGACACGTGTCTTCAAAAGTCGTGTCCTTAGAAGACACGTGTCCGAGAATGCCCTTTTGTCAACGGAGAGCGTTGTGTAAAAAGTTACTAATCAGTAACTAGGTAGAATACCCTAAGCTCGCGCCTGGCGTCCTGTACCGCTTTCTTGACAATCCTCCCCGCCGCTCCGTTCTTCGGCCTTCCACCCCCATTCCCCATGCCCTCCGGTTCTGCGACCCCACCCCGGCGGCCCTGGATTCCGCTGCTGCTTTGCGCCGCGCTCGCAGCCTGCGGCTTCTACATGGGCCGGATCACGGCGCCGGCTCCGCGGCCCGCCTACGCGCCCGTCGCCCTTCCGGCGCGGGCCCGGCAGCCCGTCGCCGCGGCCCCGGCGGCCGCTCCGGCGGCGGACCCGCGTCCGTCGTGGAACGCCGCGGCGTGGCAGCGGCTGCGCCGCGAGCCGGGCACGCGGGCGCGCAACGACGCCGAGGCGGCCATGCTCGCCGACCTGGCCGCCTCCGACCCGCAGCAGGCGATGGCGATGGCGCAAACGGAGCCGAATCTTCTGCTCCGCCAGGAGCTGCAGCAGGCGGTGCTCAAGGGCTGGGCCCGGACCGAGCCCGCCGAGGCGATGAAGTGGGTCTACGCCCTGTCCAACGTCAGCGAACGCAGCGAATCGATGGCCGCGCTGCTCGGGTCCGCGGTCGAGGCCGACCCGCAGCGGGCGATCGCGGCGGCCCGGGACGCCTTTCCGGCGGACCCCGCCAACGCCAACCGCTACGGCGCGGCTCTGGTCGACGCGCTCTGCGACGCCGGCGACTACTCGCTCGCAACCCAGTTCGCCTCGGCCGAATCCGGCCCCGACCGCTCGTCCTGGCTGGGCGAAGCCTATGAGAAGTGGGCCATGCTGCAGCCGCAGCAGGCCGCGGCGAACGCGGCCGCGATCTCCGATCCGGACTCCCGCAGCGCGGCGCTCCACGGGGTGGTGGGCGGCTGGGAGCAGGCCGATCCCGGCGGCCTGGTGCAGTTCCTCGCGCAGCTGCCGCCCGACCCGGACCGCGCCACCATGCTGGGCCAGGCCCTGCAGGGCTGGGTCAAGACGGACGCGGCCGCGGCCTCCGAATGGATCAACAACAGCGCGGTGGGGCCCGACCTGGACAAGGGGGTGGCCGCCGTGGCGGTCATGGACACGGTCAAGCCCGACGTGGCCGTCAGCTGGGCCGAGAGCATCAGCGACGGGGCCCTGCGCTCCTCCACGCTGGCGGACGTGCTGCGCAACTGGGCGCAGGCCGACTTCGCGGCGGCGCAGCAGTACTTCCAGAAGACCCGGGACCTCCAGCCGGACGACCGCCAGCGGGTCGCGCAGATCCTCTCGGATCTGCAGCCGCGCTAGCCGCCGATGGCGCTCCGGCGCAGGACGGTCTTCCTGGCGGCGGCCGGCCTCGCCCTGGCGGCCTTCGCCGCGTACGCCAACAGCCTCGCCGCGCCCTTCGTCTTCGACGACCTGCCGACCATCGTGGACAATCCCACGATCCGGCGTCTCTGGCCGCTCGGCCCCGTGCTTTCGCCCGGCCGAAACCTGACCACCAGCGGCCGCCCGATCCTGAACCTCTCGCTGGCCCTCAACTACGCGGCCGGCGGACTCGCGGTCCGCGGCTACCATCTCGGCAACCTGCTGATCCACCTCGCGGCCGCCCTCGCGCTCTTCGGACTGCTGCGGCGCACCTGGGAGCGCCGCGGCGAGCCGCAGGCCGCGGGGCTCGCCTTCGCCGCCGCCCTGCTCTGGACGGTGCACCCGCTGCAGACCGAGGCGGTCACCTACGTCGTGCAGCGGGCGGAGTCGCTGATGGCCCTGTTCTACCTCCTGACCCTCTACTGCTTCATCCGCGGCGCGGAGGGGCGCCGCGGCTGGCTCGCGGCCTCGTGGGCGGCCTGCCTGCTGGGCATGGGGACGAAGGAGGTCATGGTCTCGGCCCCGGTGATCGTCCTGCTCTACGACCGCACCTTCGTCGCCGGGACCTTCCGCGCCGCCTGGAACCGGCGGCGCGCCTACTATGCCGCCCTGGCCGCGACCTGGATTCCCCTCGCCTTCCTCGTCCTGCGCATCGGCGGGGACCGCGGCGGGGAGAAGGGCTTCGACGTCGGCGTGCCCTGGGGCGGCTATTGGCTCACGCAATTCGGGGCGCTCGCCCGGTACCTCAAGCTGGCCTTCTGGCCCTCGCCGCTGGTCTTCGACTACGGCGTCGAATGGGTCCGCGGCCCCTGGCCCGTCCTGCCGGCGGCGGCGCTGGTCGCCGCCCTGGTAGCCCTGACGCTGGTCGGCCTGCGCCGCTGGCCAGCCGCCGCCTTCCTCGGCGTCTTCTTTTTCTTCATCCTCGCCCCGACCTCGGTGGTGCCCGGCACCTCGCAGATGTCCTCCGAGCACCGGATGTACCTGCCGCTCGCCGCGGTGCTGGTCGCCGCCCTCGCCGGCCTGCGCGCGATCGCCGGCCGGAAGGTCCCCCGGCCCTGGGCGGCCGGCTGCCTCCTCGTCGCCGCGGCCGCGCTCGCCGCCGGCACGGTCCGGCGCAACCGCGACTACCAAAGCCCCCTGGCCCTGTGGCGGGACACGGTGGCGAAGCGGCCGGAGAACCACCGCGCCCAGTACAACCTCGGCAACGCCCTGCTGGAAAAGCGGCGCTGGGCCGAGGCCGCCGCCGCCTACGAGGAGGCGCTCCAAATCCAGCCCGACTACGTCCGGGCGCACAACAACCTCGGGACCGCCCTGGCCCACTTGGGGCGGCTGCCCGCCGCCATGGCGCAGTTCGAGCTGGCCCTCGGCTCCGACCCGGAGAACCCCGTCCTGCACTATGACCTGGGCTACGCCCAGCTGCAGTCCCTCAAGTTCGGGGACGCCGCGGCCGAATTCCGGGAGGCGCTCCGGCTGCGGCCGGACTATGCGGAGGCGTGCGCCAATCTCGGCATCGCCCTGGCGGCCCTCGGACGCCTCGAGGAGGCGCTCGATTTCTGCCGGCGCTCGGTCGAACTCGATCCGCGAAGCTGCGCCGACCGAACCAACTACGGGTACTACCTCATCCAGGCCCGCCGCGAGCGCGAGGCGCGGGAGCAGTTCGAGGCCGCGCTGCGGATGGACCCCGGCTTCGCCCCGGCCCGGGCCGGCCTCGACCAGCTGGCGAGCGCGGCGCCCGGTCCGGGCCCTTCGCGGGCCGAGGCGGCCGCCTCCCCGCCCTAGCTAGCCCGCGCCGCTCCGGGACTTGCCATCACGATCGACGCGCACACCAGCAGCCTCGATCTCCCGGAGAAATCCGAATTGCCGCCCCCGCAGGCCCGGGCCATCCTGAAGGCGATGGAACTGGAGCTGGTATCCGCTCAGCCCGGCGTCGTGACGCATTCCGGCCCGGCGGCGGAATTTTCGCGGCTTCGGGCGGAGATGGCGGCCGGATTTTCCAAGATGCGGGCCCGAATGGTCGAGATCCGGGGCGAGGTCGGCGCCATCCGCGGCGAAGCCGAGGGCATCGAGGCCAGGCCCTGGGGGAAACCGGCGGTGCGGGTTCCCGCCTGCACCCCGAGCCAGACGGCCGTCCGGCTCGGCGTGGTCTGTGTCCTCCTCGCTCGTTTTGTAAGATAACGGGCATCATGGGCGAGCGCATCGGATTTGTCGGGGTCGGCCGGATGGGCGGCAATATGGCCCGCCGCCTCAAGGACTGCGGCTACGCCGTGACGGCCGTCTACGACGTCCGGCGGGAGACTGCCCAGGATCTCGCCCGGGAAATCGGCGCGTCAGCCGCGTCCACTCTCGCAGCCGTGACCGCCGCCAGCGACATCGTCTTCACCGTGGTGAGCGACGACGCCGCGCAGCTCGGGGTCTTCGCCGAAGATGGCGACTCGCTGCTCGCCGGCGCGAGCGGCAGGATCTTCGTCAACTGTGCCACGCTGACGCCCCACGTCCATCCCGAGGTCGAGCGGCGCGCCAAGGCGGCGGGCGCCGCGTCGCTCGAGGGCTGCATGGCCTCCTCCATTCCGCAGGCGCGCAACGGGTCGCTCTATCTGATGTGCGGCGGCGAAAGAGCCGTCTTCGAGCGGGTTCGGCCCGTCCTGGAAAAGCTCAGCTCCGCGCTCCGCTACATCGGGCCGGCCGGCCGGGCGGCGCAGGTGAAGGCGCTGGTCAACCTGGTGATGAACATCAACACCGCCGGGCTGGCCGAGGGCCTCGGCCTCGGCGCGGCCCTGGGGCTCGATCTCGACATGCTCCGCGAGGTCTTCGCCCAGACCGGAGCCGCCTCCCAGGTGCTAAAAACCGACAGCGAGGACATGCAGAACCGCGCGCACGACTGCTTTTTCTCCGCCGCCCACGCCGCCAAGGACTCCGCCATCGCGTGGACGCTCGGCGCCGCGGCCGGCCTCAGCCTGCCTCTGGCCGCCGCCACCAAGCTGCAGTACGAGCGGATGGCGGCCCTCGGCTTGGGGCAGCTCGACAAGAGCGGGGTGGCCGAGCTGACCTTCAAGGGCCGGCGCGGCTGAAGCCACGGACGAGCCCTAAGGATAGGAGATCGAAATCTGGCTGTAGACGTTGCTGCTGCCGCGCGGCCAGTAGACCCCGGCGCCTCCCAGGGAATTCGGCTGGATCGTGCTCTCCAGCGAGAGGGTCTCGCCGTCATGGCTGTTGGAGGCCCGGGCTGAAATCGTGGCGCCCTTCACCCGGACGGTAAGGTGGGTGGTCGGCTTGAAGACGCCGGTCAGCACCCGGTGGCCGTCGACCGGGCGGCCGACTCCGTCCACGATCCGGTAGAATTGGTACATGCAGGCGGCGGCCGACTGCGTGGTGCGCCAGAACCGGAGGGAATAGCCCGTCCTGGTCCGCGGGTCGTACTTGATGAAGATATCCGAATGCAGATTCCGGCCGGCGCTGTCGCTGTCCGCGGGCGAGCCCGGGACGGAGAAACCCGTGCCCTCGGTCTTCTCCGGGGCCATCGTCAGCTCCACCTCCATGTCCCCGGTCGGCCGGTCGTTCTGGTAGAGGAGGGACGACGGCCCTTCCGGGCGGAGGCCGTAGCCGCCGGCATAGTCGTCCCCCGTCACGACGCTCCAGCTGCCCAGCACGGTCCAAAGGCCGCTGGCATAGGTGTCGTTCTTCTCCACCACGAAATTCCGGAAGCGGGGCGAGACGTCCTGCGACGGCACGTCGGACGCGGCCACTGGGGCCGCGGAAAAGGCCGCGACGGCGGGTCCGGGATCGCTGATCCGGTGCTTCGGCCGGAGTTCCACCTTGAGGTACTTGCCGACATAGCCGGGAGTGAGGACCAGCGACTTCAGCGGCTCATCGCCGCGGCTCACCGCCACCTCCCGCGGGTGGGAGCCGCGGGCGTCGTCGCAGATGTACCAGCTGACGAGCGACTGGTCGTCCAGGCCGTCCAGCTTGAGCTCATAGCGCACCCTGACCTTGCCGCCCGCGGGCGGGCTCAGCGCCGGGCCGGAGGTCACGGCCGGCGCGTCGATGTACTTCGGCTCCACGTAGACGTAGGCCGGGGCGTAGATCCCGTCGGCCGCGGTGGCGCGCAGCGTCACCCATTCGGCCCTGGTGGTGTGGTTGTTGCCGGCGACCGAAATCTCCCGCCCGCGCGGCGCGCTCAGCTGCACCAGATCGGAGGAGGCCGACCACAGCACCGAGGGATCCGCCGCGTCGGAAGGCGTGAGCCTAGCGCGGAGCGAGGCGCCGGGCCCGCCGGTGCGGATCGAAGGCGGCGCCGGGGGCGCGACGCGGAAGCTCGGCCCGCTCTCCTCCTTGCCGTTGTAGGCCACCGCCACGCGGAACGGCAGGCCGCCCTTGGCGTCCGCCGTGCCCGTGCCGGTCGGGTCCCAGTTGTCGGCCGAGCGCGCGCCCGGCGCCGCGCGGAGCAGGTTCCAGGTGGTGTAGGCGGCCAGCTCGTCGGAGGCCAGCTCCCGGCCGTAACGGTAGGTCGCCGGGCCGACGGTGCAGTCCCGGATCCGCGCCGGGCGCCCGGCGCCGTCCCTGACGTGGTAGGTGGAGGAGAGCTGGCCCGGGCGGGGCGGGGCGATGCCGCGGATCCAGGCGACGGGGCCCTGGGGGGCGTCCGCCAGCACGCAATCGATCAGCACGTCCGGGCGCTCCGCGCCGCGGAATTCGGCCTTGTAGAACTCGAATCCGCCCGGCGCTTCGAACCGGCAGCGCCGGAAGACCACGTTCGAGGCCGACATCACCCCGTGGCCGATCGCGTAAACCAGGGTGCAGTCCTCCCAGACGCTCACCTGCCCGCCGCCCATCCAGTCGTCCGTGCCCTCGATGTAGACGTTCTTGAAGTAGGAGCGGGCGGTGCGCAGGAACATGGTATCGAGCCGCCCGAGCAGGGCGACGTTCTCGTAGACGTGCTTGTCGCCGGCGGCCTGCAGCGCCACGCCCTGGGTGATCACGTCGGAGCGCTTGCGCAGGTTCTTGCTCGGATCGCCGGGATACTCGTAGTCGTTGTTGCAGTAGTTGAGGAAGGTGAGGTTCTTGGCGGTGAAGCCGGTCGCATTCACGTCGACGATGAATCCGTCGTCATCCGAGCCCTGCATCAGGCCGCGGTTGTCGGCCAGCACCACCGAGCGGCGGTTGTTGGTCAGGCCGAGGAAGGTGATGTAGTCCTTGGTCACCCTCAGGCTGGCCCCGCGCTTGGGGCCGGGCAGGAGGTAGACGTTCGGCCTGATCCCGATGACCGTCGGGTGCCCGGCGGTGCCGGCCGGCGCCGCCGCGTAGGCGGCCTGCAGGGTCCGGAACTTCTTCCCCGCGGGGTCGTCCTGGGGCAGGTTGCCGTCGACCAGGTAGTCGTACGCCAGCTTGCCCGGATCGATGGAGGCGACGATCGGCTCGGACCCGCCGCGGACGTTGTCCTGCGCCCGGGCGGGGCGCCAAGGGGCGGCGGCCAGGAGCACGAGGAGGGCGATCGGGGTGCGGTGCTTCATAAGGGGTGCGCCGTCGGTTCGGACGGCAGGAAAGCGGGACGGAGGGCCTCGGAGAGGCCCGCCGATGCAAGAGCAGGACAGGCCCGAGCTCAACCTATTCCAAGCCGCCCGCGAGGGCGGCTCCCGGGGCCACTAGAGCGAGGAGCCGCCGCTCGCCTCGATCCGCTGGCCGGTGATCCAGCGGCTGTCCGAGCCGGCGAGGAAGGAGGCCACGTCCGCGATCTCCGGCGCCTCCCCCACCCGCTTGATCGCCTGGCGGCCGATCAGCATGGTCCGGCCCTCTTCGCTCCGGATCCAGCTGGCGTTCATGTCCGTGTCGATCGCCCCGGGGGCCACGGCATTGACGGTGATTCCCCGGGCGCCGAGTTCGGCCGCCAGGACGCGCGTCATGACGTCGACCGCCCCCTTGGTGGCCGAATAGGCGGTAAACATCGGATTGGCGAAGCGGCTGAGGCCGGAACTGAGGGTGATGACGCGCCCGCCGTCGCGCAGCCTGGGCAGCGCGGCCTGCACCAGGAAGAACACGCCCTTCACATTGGTGTCGAAGAGCGCGTCGAAATCCGCCTCGGTGGTCTGGGCGAAGGGTTTCGAGATCAGGATGCCGGCATTCGCGACCAGCACGTCAAACTGGGCGGGCAGCCCGTGGTCCTTCAGGGCGCCGTCGACCTTCCCGAAGAAGGCGCCGATCCCGGCGACGGTGCTGACATCGCCCTGGACCAACGTGCCCCGGCCGCCGGCCTGCCGGACCTCGCGCAGGACCTCTTCGCCGTCGGCCAGCGAGCGGAGGTAGTTGAGGACGACGAAGAACCCGTCGCGGGCCAGCCGCCGGGCGGTGGCGGCGCCCAGCCCGCGGCTGGAGCCGGTGATGACGGCGACTTGGGTTTGGGGTGCGTTTCCGTTGGGCATCGCTGCGAGTTATTCGGAAATGCCGAAAGCGCAAGGGGCTCCGGATGCTCCGCGATATCGGCACTTGCCGCGCATCCCGGCCCGGATGACCCTGTTCCAGGATCCAAAACGACGCCATGGCGGTGGAAGGATTGATTCAGGTGGAAAGCAAATCGGGACCGGCCGAGACCGTGCGGCGGCTGGAAGCGGGCATCCAGGCGCGCGGCATGACCCTCTTTGCGCGGATCGACCACGCGCGGGGCGCCGCCGAGGCGGGCATCGCCCTCCCTCCGACCGACCTGCTGATCTTCGGCAGCGCCCGGGCCGGCACCCCCCTGATGCAGGCCGGCCGGAGCTCGGGCATCGACCTGCCGCTCAAAGTGCTGGTCTGGCAGGAAGCCTCGGGCCGGACGCTGATCGGCTACAACGATCCCGCCTGGATCGCCCGCCGCCACGGCCTCGCGGGCTCCGACGCCGTCCTCGCCGCGATGGCCCGGGGGCTGGAAAGCTTGGCGGCGGACGCCGCGCGCTGACCGTTGGCGCCATGCCCCGCTCCCTCAAGCTTGCTCCGGCCGGGTTCGGAAGAACCGGCTGGCTGCTCCTGGGCTGCCTGGCGGCGGGAGGCTGCACCGGGCTCAATCCCTCCGAGCACCCGGTTTCCCAGATGGTGCCGCCGCTGAAGCTCGGCGTCTACACGGTCGCCACGGTCGACCGGAAGCCGGTCGTCACCAAGGAGGTCCAGGCAGAGTATCCCACCCAGCTCTACGGCTACCTGGAGGGGAAGGCCACGGTCGTCTTCACCGTCGGGGTCGACGGCAAGGCCAAGGACGCGATGGTCGTCGAGGCCGACGACGGCCTGTTCGGCGAGGCCGCGCTGGCGGCGCTCTCGAAGTGGCGCTTCCGGCCCGCCGTGCTGAGCGCGCGGCCGGTCCCGTGCCGGATGACCCTGCCGTTCTATTTCGATTCACCCTACGGGTACGACCACAACGGCCTGTCGGCCGGAGCCCCGTCCGACCAGGCGCCGTCCGACGCGCCGGCCTCGGGATCCATCACCCCCCGGTAAGGGGACGCGGCCCGCACGAGGGCCGACCGGCACGCCGCCCCGTCCGGGATGCCCGAAGCGGGCCTAGCGGGGCGCCGGAAACTGGGCCCGCGCGATCGCGAGCGCGGGGCGGTGGAGTCCCGAGGAGCTCCAGCACATCGACTCCTTCAAATGGCATTCGATGCCGCTGTCGAAAAGCGTGAACATGACGCCCAGCACGCAGGCGTCGGTATCGAGCCCGCACACGGTCACCCGCCTGATGCCCCGCCGCTCGAGCTGCGCCAGCTGCCTGGCGGAGAGCCCGTAGCAGGCGCGCTTTTCGAAGACCAGGTCGCCTTCCCGGGGCTGGATCAGCAGCTCGGTGTCCTTGGACCCGGGGGCGCAGCATCTCTGCTTCAGCACCCGCCGCGCCAGCGAGCCGGCCGGGTTGACGTAGCGCGTGAAAATGCGGCAGGGAAAGCGCCGGCCGTAGGCCTCCAGCTTCGAAACGAATGCGGGCGGCGGCGAAAAGCCTCGTTGAACATCGACGATCAGGACGGCGCGGTGGGGTTTCATGGCGGGGAGGGACGGTTTCGAAGCGGACAGGAGCGTCCGGCCTTGGTTCGCCGCGCCCCGGCGGCCGGGCGCGGAATTTCCCGCCCCTCGGCGGCTTCCCCGCCCGGCGCCTACGGGCGCGCGCCGATGCCGCCACCGGCCGCGCAAGATCCTCTCGCGCCCCTCGCCGCAGTCTGAATGCTCGCCGCATGTCAGACCGCCTCGTGCTTTGGGACATCGACGGGACCCTGGTGACCACCGGCCGCTCCGGGGAGCGGGCGCTCCTCGCGCTGGCGCGGGAGCTTTACCAGCGCGATCTCGGCGAGCGCCTTCCGGTCGAGCTCGCCGGCCGCACCGACCGGCTGATCCTGCGCGACCTTCTCGCCTATCTGGAGCGGCCGGTCACCGAGGAGGAGGTGGCGCGGGCGCGCGCCGCGTATCTGGCTGGACTGCCGAGCGCGCTGGCCCTGGGCCCGGCGCAGGTTCTTCCCGGCGTGGGCCGGGCGCTTGCCGAAATCCACCGGCATCCCTCGATCCACCAGGCCCTGCTGACCGGCAACCTCAAGGAGGGCGCCCGGCTCAAGCTCACCCACATGGAGCTGTGGCATTACTTCGAGTTCGGGGCGTTCGCGGACGACAGCGCGGAGCGCAACGAACTCGGGCCCTTCGCCCTGGCCCGGGCGAAGGAGAACCTGGGCCTCGATTTCCCGCCGGAGCGGGTCTGGATCATCGGCGACACCCCCCATGACATCGCCTGCGGGAGGGCCATCGGCGCCCATACCATCGCCGTGGCGACGGGCACCTACGACCTCGCGGCGCTGGAGCGCCACCGCCCCACCCATGCCGTGGCCGACCTCTCCGACACCGAGGGCCTGCTCCGGTGGATCCAGGCGTGACCGCCATGCTCGACTCCCTCATCCTCAATCACGCGGCGCGCGTCCTCGGCGTCGCCGCCGACGGGACCCCCGCGGATGCCGCGCTCCGGCGCTACCTGGCCGGCTCGCCCCACCTCGGGCAAAGGGAAAAGCGCGCGATCAGCCGCGCGGTCTTCGCCTATTTCCGGTGGCTGCAATGGCTGGAGCCGCGGATCTCGGCCCAAAAGCAGCTGGAGCAGGCCCAGGCGCTGCAGGAGCGCTTCGAGCAGGAGCCGGGTTCGGTCAAAGCCGAGGCCCTGGCCGCCCGGGCGGTGCCGGACTGGCTGCGGACCGAGATGGACGTGCCCCCCGAATTCCTGCGGCAGCTGCAGCGCGAGCCGGCGCTGTGGCTCCGGGCCCGGCCGGGCACCGGGGGCGCCCTGGCCGCGGCCCTGGGCGACTGCGCGGCGGCGCCCCAGTCCGCGGACGCCCTGCGCTACGCCGGCCGGCAGGACCTGTTCCGCACCCCCGAATTCAAGTCCGGCGCATTCGAGATCCAGGATCTCGCCTCCCAGCTGGTGGGGCTGGCCGCGGCGCCCCAGCCGGGCGAAACCTGGTGGGACGTTTGCGCCGGCGAGGGGGGCAAGACCCTGCATCTGGCGGACCTGATGGCCAACAAGGGCCTGATCTGGGCCAGCGACCGCTCCGAGCGCCGCCTCGAGGTGCTCAAGCGCCGGGCCGCCCGGGCCAAGCTCTTCAACTACCGGACGGCCGCGTGGGCCGGAATCCTTCCGGGCGCGCGCGCCTCGCTGCCGATCAAGGGGAAGTTCGACGGGGTTCTGGTCGACGCCCCCTGCAGCGGGATCGGGACCTGGCAGCGCAACCCGCATGCGCGCTGGACCGTGACCCCGAAGGACGTCGGGGATCTGGCCGCCACCCAGGCCGCGCTGCTCGGCGCCGTCGCCGGCTCGGTCAAGCCCGGGGGCCGGCTGGTCTACGCCGTCTGCACCCTGACCCGGCGCGAGACCGAGGCCGTGGCCGCCGGGTTTCTTGCGGCCCATCCCGAGTTCGCGGCGGAGCCGCTGCCCGCCTGCGTCCAGGGCGGCGCGGCGGAGCCGCCGGCGAGCCAGGCGCTCCTCTGGCCCCAGGCGATCCACGCCAACGGGATGTTCCTGGCCGCCTGGCGGCGGCAGAGCTCCGGCGGATAGGGTCCGCCGGGCCACTTTTCGCCCGGCGAACGGTCCTGGTGGGATGCGCGTGCGCATCGGCTGCTCGGGCTGGTTCTATTCCCATTGGCGCGGGATCTTCTATCCGCGGCAGGAGCAGACCACGAAGAACTGGTTCGGCTACTATGCCAACGTCTTCGAAACCGTCGAATTGAACGCGCCCTTCTACCGCTGGCCCACGCCGGCGACGATGCGCCGATGGAGGCGGGACGCGCCCCCGAACTTCGTCTACAGCGTGAAGTGCAACCGGCTCATCACCCATGAGAAACGGATGGTGCGGACGAAGCGGCTGGTGCGGTCCTACTATGAGATCGCCGCGGCCCTGGGGGAAAAAATGGGATGCTTCCTCTTCCAGTTCCCGCCGAGCTACCATTTCTCCCCTTCCCGGCTGGCCAGCATCGTCGCGCAGCTCTCCCCCGAGCACCGCAACGTGGTGGAGTTTCGGCACCGCAGCTGGTGGCGCCCCTCGGTCTACCGGGCGCTGGCGCGGCGGGGCATCGCCTTCTGCGCGGTCAGCGCGCCCCGCCTGCCCGAGACGTTGCCCCCGGCGCCGCGGCTCCTCTACGTGCGCCTGAGCGGGAGGACCCGCTGGTACCGCCACGACTACTCGGCGCATGAGCTCCGCCTCTGGGCAGAGCGGATCCTGGCCTCGGGCGCCGAGGAGGCCTGGGTCTATTTCAACAACGACCGGCGGGGCTACGCCGTGAAGAACGCGCTGATGCTGCGCCGGATCCTGCGTCAGGAGCCGCTCACTCGGTCACCTTGACCACGAAATAGAGGAACGGGCCGTCGATCTTGGTGAACTGGTGCGGGGTGCCCTTGGGGACGATGATGGAGTCCCCCTTTTGCAGGTGGTGCTCCGTCCCGCCCTCGGCCGACTTGAAATGGAACTCGATGGCGCTGGGGCTGCCGTCCGGCTGCTTGAGGGCCGTGACGTCGACCGCCTTGCCCCCGGTCACGAACGTCGCCGAACCGTCCACGATGTAGAAGATGTCGGTGTCCCGCGCGTGAATCTCCCCCGCGCCGGGCGCGACCCGCCGGGAGACCATGACCTTGTAGAGGCTGTTGACCTCCAAAGCGCCGGGCGCGCCGGTCTTGAAGGTGCTCTCGAGGCGGCTGTGGTCGAATTGCTTGACCTCGGTGGGCGGCGCGTCGGCGGCGGCGGCGAAACGGGCGAGCCCGAGAAGGGCGCAGGCGGCGAGGGCGAGGGATCGGGATGTATTCATGGGGTGAAAAATTGACTTCCGGGGGGATAGAGCGGGATAAACGAGGCGGCTTGCAACCCCCGGGCTGGGCTAGACGTCTGGCCGCCCCGAAGGGATCGAACTCTAGAACAATTCATTCCTATGGCAATTTCAACCCCATGAACCGCACCTCCATCCTATTCTTCGCCGCTCTCGCCTCCCCGCTGGCCGCGGCACCGATCCAGCATGACTTCCTCGCCCTGGATGAGGGGCTGAGCCAGGTGATGCACGTCAACCAGGCGAACCCGAAGGAGAATTGGCTGGTGCGCATCGGCCATCCCCTGCCCCGCGACATGCAGCTGGAGGGCGGCGGGCGGCTGCTGATCAGCCATGACGGCGGCTACTGCGAGTATGACATCGCCACCGGCAAGCTGCTCAAGGATGTGGCCATTTACCACGACGTCTCCTCCGTCCGCCGCCTGGCCAACGGGGACCTGCTGATCGCCGGGGTCGATTTCGACGGCAAGAAGCTGAACAAGGGGCACGACCCCGTCGGCGATCCGACCGGGCGCCATGTGCTTTTCGTCGAGTACAGCCCGGACGGGAAGGAAGTGCGCCGCACCACCTATGTCGGCGACTATCTCCGCCTGGTGCGGCTGACCGCGCAGGGAACGTATCTGTGCTCCTGCAACACGCTCTTCCGTGAGGCCGACGGGAACGGCAACTGGATCCGGGAGATCTCGGTCCCCGGATTCCACCATGCCTGGGAGGCGCTGCGGCTCCCCTCCGGCCATGTCCTCATGTCCGCCGGCTTCGGCACCTCGCAGAGCCACGGCTCGTCCTTCATGGCGGAAGTCGACGCCGAGGGTAAGCTGCTCCGGAAATTCGGCGCCCGCGAGGAGCTGCCCGAGAGGGTCAATCCGTATTTCTATGCCATGTTCCAGCTCCTTCCCAACGGCGACGTGGTGATCGCCAACTGGCAGGGCCACGGCGGAGGCCACCAGAATTCCGGCTCCCAGCTGGTGGAGCTCGATCCCCGCGGCTCGGTGGTCTGGGAATGGAGCGACCGGGCCTTCGTCTCCTCGCTGCAGGGGGTCCTGGTGCTCGACGGCCTCGACCGCTCCGTCCTGAACGACGAGGTCAACGGGGTCATGGCGCCCCTTTCAGGCGCGGCGCCCGCGCGCTGAGCCGCGCGGATCCCCGCGCGGCGGGGCTAATTGGCTCCGGGCCGAAGCCTGCCGGGGCCCGACGTCCGCCGCCGCACAAAATGGAGGAATTCCTCGGGCGGCAGATAGTGCGGGTTTTCGTGGATGACGCCGTTGAGCACGATGTGGGTGTGGGTCGCGAATGCGTCCGCCAGCACGCTCCCGCTGAACTTGTTCACATCGTAGGCGCAGGCCAGGGTGCATCCGTAGGCGTCGCAGAGCTTGTTGACCATGCACTCGTATTCCGCGAGTTCGTCCGTGCCGGGGAGATTGCGCAGGGCCCAGCTCATTTCCCCCAGGGTGCGGACGGCCGGCCGCGGCCCCTTCTTCGCCTCCTCGAGCAGGTCCCTCAGCATGCCGGCCATCCGGTCCTTGGCGAAGCTTCCCCCCGAAAGGTACGTCTCGTCCTCCGTCAGGACCTGGAACTGCTCGCGCGCCTCGGCCGCGGCCACGTCTTCGCCGCGCTTCTCGAGTTTCTGCCGGAGGCCGGAATGCTGCCCCTCGGGGAAGATGCATACGACCTGCTCGCCGTTCTTCAGGCCTTCCTGGAGGTAAGGAAGGAAGACCGATTCGAGCTGGGCGGAGGAATCGTAGAAGCAGCAGATGTGCTTCACGCCCTCGAGGGTTCTATTCCCAACGGTGATATGATGTTGGCACATGATGCAGATTGGTCGGCAAATCGGCGCGGGAAATTATGAAGCCCGATTTCAAAGACAAGAAATTTGGAACCCGGCGCCATCCCGCCGGCGCCCCCCTCGCTTCAGGGGGCGCCGATGGCGGCTGGGCCGGCTAGGCACGCCCCAGCTCCCGCAAGGCGTCTCCGGCCGCGCTGAGGTGCTCCGGCTTCATCTCCACGTAGTTGCGCGAGAGGATGATCCCGGTTCCTCCGCCGGCAAAGACCGCCCGCACGGCCGCCTTCACGCCCTCGGGCGTGCAGA
>DASZWO010000043.1:0-17377 GCA_035546595.1 Opitutaceae bacterium | reverse complement strand
ACAATGAGGCTGGCATGAATATCCAGCCCGAGCTTTATTACCCGGGCGCGAGCGCCAGGGACTGTCTCTGTCGATTGATTGCTAGTCATGAGGCGGACAGCTTGGCGCCTCGCGCCTCGCTTGTCCGCTCATGTCATCTAGATCCGTCCCGAGGCCCTGGCGCGGCGCCGGTTGAGCGCCCGGACCAGCGCAGCCGGCGCCAGCTTGGCGAAGGCCACGACCAGCCGGTAGATCCAGCCCGTGACCACGTAGGGCCGCCCCTCGTCAAGGCCCTGCAGCGACCGGTCCACCACGAAGTCGGCGCTGAGCCAGAGCGGACCGGCCACCTTGGCCCGGTCCACCCCCAGGACGTCGTGAAACTCGGTGTGGGTGAAGCCCGGGCAGAGCGCCTGGACCTTGACCGGCGAGCCCAGGGCCCGGAGCTCGAGCCAAATCCCCTCGGTGAAGGTGTTCATCCACGCCTTGGTCGCGCTGTAGCTGGCCCCGCCGGGCGTGGCGAAGAAGCCCGCGACCGAGGAGACGTTGATGATCCCGCCCCGCCCGCGGGCCACCATTCCCCCCAGGGCCGCGTGCGTCAGCCGCACCGTCGCCAGCACGTGCAGCCGGTGCATCCGCTCCTGGCCGGCCAGGTCGGACTGGTGGAAGTAGCCCCGCGAGCCGAAGCCCGCGTTGTTCACCAGCAGGTCCAGGGGGACGGCCGCGATCCGGCCGGCCACCCGCGCCTGGCCCTCGTCCGCCACCAGGTCGGCGGCCAAAACCTCGCAGCGGACCCCGTGGGCGGCCTCCAGCGCGCGGGCCAGCTCCGCCAGCTTGTCCTCCCGCCGCGCCACCAGGATCAGGTCGTGCCCGCGCTGGGCCAGGCGGCGGGCAAAGACCGCGCCGATGCCGGCGGAAGCTCCGGTGATCAGGGCGAGCGGGCGCACCGGCTTCAGCCCTTCGGCGTCCGGTCGGTGAAGACCTGCAGCACGTAGTAGGTCGCCGGCGTCGCGCCGATGTTGGTCATGTTCTCGTTCTCGTTGGCCGCGTAAAAGATCATGGCGCCGGCGGTCGCGGTCTGGAGCTTCCCGTCGATGTTCACGCGCAGCGTCCCCTCCTTGATGATGACCAGCTCCTCCTGCGGGTGGCGGTGCGGCGCGCCGGTGTTCTGGCCGGGATTGAGCACCGAGACGTGGCAGTGGAAGAGGTTCATCGTCGCGGTCGGCTGGTTGAACAGCGTCCGGCGCGAGCCGGTCTTGCTCGGGACCGCCGCTTCCGGGTTCCAGGGGAAGACCTGCGAGGGCATGGGCGCGGCCGGCTCCGCCCCGCGGGCGGGGGCGGCGGCGAGGGCCGCGAGCGCGGCCAGGACGAGGAGGGATTTCATGGGGTGGCGAAGATCGTTGCGCGGGCGCCCAAACCCGGCAAGAGGAACCACCATGCAGTACAAGAAGATCCAGATGGGGCTGGACAAGAAGATCGCCCTCGTCGCCCACGACAACAAGAAGCGGGACCTGGTCGAATGGTCGAAGTACAACCGCGACCTCCTCGCCCACCACAAGGTCTACGCCACCGGGACGACCGGCGCCCTGCTCGAGAAGGAGCTGGCCTTCCCCATCCACCGGCTGGAGAGCGGCCCCCTCGGCGGCGACCAGCAGATCGGCTCCAAGATCGTCGAGGGCGAGATCGATTTCCTGATCTTCTTCTGGGACCCCCTCGAGCCCCAGCCGCACGATCCCGACGTCAAGGCCCTGCTGCGCATGGCGGTGGTCTGGAACATCCCCATCGCCTGCGACCGGGCCACGGCCGACTTCATGATCTCCTCGCCGCTGATGGACCTGCCCTACGACCGCATCGTCCCGGACTACAATGCCTACCGCAACCGGCCCGTGCCGGCGGCCGACGTGCCGCCCCCGGCGGTGCCGCCGGCCCGGCCGGCCTAGTCGACGAAGACGACGCAGATCCCCTTCGGGACGGTCGCGCCGCCCGGCACCCGGGTCAGCCGGCCGCTCCGGGGGTCGATCCGGAAGACGGTGAGGTTGTCCGAATCCAGGTGCGCGCAGAGCAGCCACTTGCCGTCGGGGGAGATGGCGAAGTTGCGCGGGGTCCTGCCGCCGCTCTTGACGATCTCCACCAGGGCGAGCGCGCCGCTGTCCGGATCCCGGGAGAAGACCGCGATGCTGTCGTCCCCGCGGTTGGCCGCGTAGACGAAGCGCTGGCCCCGCTCGATCCGGATCTCGGAGGCGGTGCTGTCGGGCTTGTTGTCCGGCATCGAGTCGCGGACCCCCGCCGGCACCGTGCTCAGGCGCTGAAAGGGCTCGATCCGGCCGGTGGCCGCGTCGTAGCGGCAGGCCGTGACCGTGTTGCTCAGCTCGCCGACCACGTAGAGGAAGCGCCCGTCGGCCGAGAACTTGGCGTGCCGCGGGCCGGTGCCGCGCGGCAGCTGGGTGAAGGGGGGATTCTCCGGGCCGAGGCGGCCGGCGGCCGCGTCGACCCGGTAGCTGAAGAGCCGGTCCGCGCCCAGGTCGCACACCACCGCAAACCGGTTGTCCGGCGCGAAATTGGTCGAGTGGGGATAGGGCCGCACCTGCCGCGCCGGCACCGGGCCGGGCGTGCCGGCGGTGGCGTAGCGGCTGGCGATCGGCCCGAGGCTGCCGTCCGCGTTGACCGGAAAGGTGGTGAGGTGGCCGCCGGTCCCGCTCACCGTCGCCACCAGCCTGCCGGTGGCGTCGATCGCGACGTTGCTCGGGAACGGATCGCCCGTCGCCCGCTCGTTGATCGGGGTCAGCCTCCCGCTCTCGGGGTCGAGGGCGAAGGCGCGGATCCCGCCCGCCGCCCGGCCGTCCGGCAGGGTGCCGACGTCGGCGTGGGCGTAGATGAAGCGCCGGCTCGGCGCCATCGCGATGAAGCTCGGGTTCGGCGTCTCCGCCGCCAGGACCGGCGCGGACAGGGCGCCGGTCTCGCTGTCGAGCCGCACCTCGTAGATGCCCCGGCTTCCGCCGAGGGTGTAGGTGCCGATCAGCACGAGCTGGTTTTCCGAGGCGGCCATGGCCGCTCCTGTTCCGAGGGCGAGCGCGAGCGAGAGCAAGGCAAACCGGGGCGGGGTCATGGGCATTTAATCAGTCGATTTTGGCGGCGATGTCTAGCAGTGTCGGCGCCGATATGAGCGCCGCGCCGGGCCCCCTGAGCACGAATCCGCACCTGCTCCGGTGGGTGCGCAAGATGGCCGAGCTCTGCTCGCCCGCCAGCGTCCATTGGGTCGACGGCTCGCCGGAGGAATACGACGCGCTCTGCGGGCAGATGGTGGCGCAGGGCACCCTGATCCGCCTCGACCCGCGGCTCTGGCCGGGCTGCTACCTCGCGCGTTCCGATCCGGGGGATGTCGCCCGGGTGGAGGACCGCACCTTCATCTGCTCCTACGCGAAGGAGGGCGCCGGACCGACCAACAACTGGGCCAACCCCTTCGAGATGCGCCACCGGCTCAAGGGCCTCTTCCAGGGGGCGATGCGCGGGCGCACAATGTACGTGCTGCCCTTCAGCATGGGGCCGGTCGGTTCGCCGCTGGCCCGCCTCGGCGTCCAGCTGACCGACTCCCCCTACGTCGTGGTCAGCATGCGGACCATGGCACGCATCGGCCGCGCCGTCTTCGCCGAGATCGACCGCGGCGACCTGCGCGTCGTCCCCTGCCTGCACTCGGTCGGCCGCCCGCTCGCCCCCGGCCAGGCCGACGTGCCCTGGCCCAGCAATCCCGAGAAGTACATCGTGCACTTTCCCGAATCGCGGGAGATCTGGAGCTACGGCTCTGGCTACGGCGGCAACGCCCTCCTGGGCAAGAAATGCTTCGCCCTGCGCATCGCCTCGAACATCGCCCGCGACGAGGGCTGGATGGCCGAGCACATGCTGATCCTCGGCCTGGAGAATCCCCAGGGCGAGAAGACCTATGTCGCCGCGGCCTTCCCCAGCGCCTGCGGGAAGACGAACTTCGCGATGCTGGTGCCGCCGAAGCCCTTCGCCGAGCAGGGCTGGAAGGTGTGGACGGTGGGCGACGACATCGCCTGGCTGCGCCCCGACGCGCAGGGGCGCCTGCGGGCGATCAACCCCGAGGCCGGCTTCTTCGGGGTGGCGCCGGGAACCTCCGCCCGGACCAACCCCAACGCGATGGCGGCCCTGGCCCGGAACACCATCTTCACCAACACGGCCCTGACCCCCGAGGGCGGCGTCTGGTGGGAGGGGATGACCGAGCAGCCGCCGGCCGAGTGCCTGGACTGGCAGGGGAGGCGCTGGACCCCCGAGATCGCGCGCCAGACCGGCGCCAGGGCCGCCCATCCCAACGCCCGCTTCACCGCCCCGGCCTCGCAGTGCCCGACCATCGATCCCGACTGGGAGAATCCCGAGGGCGTGCCGATCAGCGCCCTCATCTTCGGCGGGCGGCGCGCCGCCACCATGCCCCTGGTCTACCAGGCCTTCAACTGGACCTCGGGGGTCTACGTCGGCGCCACCATGGGCTCCGAGATGACCGCGGCCGCGGCCGGCGCGGTCGGCAAGGTGCGGCGCGACCCGATGGCGATGCTGCCCTTCTGCGGCTACCACATGGGCGACTACTTCCGCCATTGGATCGCGATGCAGAAGCGGCTGAGCGAGACCCCGCGCATCTTCCATGTGAACTGGTTCCGCCAGGGGCCGGACGGGAAGTTCCTCTGGCCGGGGTTCGGCGAGAACCTGCGCGTGCTGAAGTGGATCGTCGACCGCGCCCGGGGGCGGGCCCTGGGCCGCGAAACGCCGATCGGCTGGGTGCCCCGCTACCAGGACCTGGATTGGACCGGCCTCGACTTCCCGCCCGACCGGTTCGAGGCGCTGCAGGCCTTCGACCGGTCCGCCTGGCGCTCCGAGGTCATGCAGCACGAGGAGCTCTTCCTCGACCTGCACGACCGGCTGCCCAAGGAGCTGATCTACGAGCGCGAGCTCCTGATCTGCCGGATGTAAGTCCTAGTCGACGAAGCGGATGTTGCGGGTGTCCTTCTCCCGCACCGGCGGGCCCTCGGAGGAGTGGATCTTGACCGCCTTGAGCGTGACATCGGCCGCGTCGACCGCGGAGAAGCCCTTCCTTGCCGTGATCTCGCAGCGCTCGATCGTGATGTCGTGCAGCGGCCGCTGGTGCAGGCCGGTGAGCGAGATCGCCGCGCCCGCGCCCAGGCAGTAGACGTCGCTGATCTTGACGTCGCGGAACTCGGGCGTCTTGGCCGGGTCGCGGGGCAGCTCCACCTTGACCTTGGCGTTGGTCACCGGGGTGTTGTCGTAGAAGGTGTTGAAGTCGATCGCGCCGTTGGCGATGTCGTGCATCGCGATGTGGTCGACGGTCACCCCGTGCACCAGCCCGCCGTGCCCCAGTCCGCTCTTCACCCGGATGCCGACGTCGGTCCCGTCGAAGACGCAATGGGTGCACCAGAGGTCGGCCATGCCGGATTCGGTGGTCCCGCCGACGACGAAGCCGCCGTGGCCGTGGTAGACGGTGCATTCCGCCACCACCACGTAGCGCAGCCCGGCCTCCCCCGGATAGGGGCTCTTCCCCTCCGCCTTCATGCAAATGGCGTCGTCGCCGGTGCTGAAGGTGCAGCGGTAGACCGCGGCGCCGTGGCAGTTGGCCAGGTCCAGCCCGTCGCCGTTCTGCGCCCACCACTCGTTCAGGAAGGTGGCGTCGCGGATGGTCAGGTTGTCGCAGTGGTTGGGCGAGAGGATCCCGGAGGGGGAATTGCGGAAGGTGGGCCCGGCGATGAGGACGTTGGCGCAGTCGTGGATCGAGATCATGGCCGAGCGCAGGTAGTCCCGCGCCGGCAGGTAGTCCGCGGCCGTGCGCGGGCCCGGCTTCTGCGCCAGCGACGCCAGGTAGTCCTCGCCCTCCATCGCCTGGCGGCTGGGCCACCAGTCGGCGCCGTTCCCGCTGACCGCGTCGCTCCTGGCCAGCAGGGCGGCCCACTGCTGGTCGGTCGCCTTGTTGCGGCGGGCCGGGCGCCAGGTGTCGCCCGCGCCGTCATAGATCCCCGGCCCGGTGAGGGCGATGCTGTCCGCATGCCCGGCGCTGATTTCGGACTGGGTGGTGTAGGTGTCCCTCCCCGGGCGCACCACCATGGCGTAGGCGGAATGGTCGGCGGTGAACTGGACCAGGGCGCCGGCCTCGGCGTGGAGGTCGACGCCGGACCGCAGCACGATCGGCCCGGTCAGCCAGAGGCCGGCCGGCACCACCACGTGCCCGCCGCCGGCGCGGGCGCAGGCCGCGATCGCCCGGGCGAAGGCCGCGGTGTTCAGGGTGTGGCCGTCGCCCACCGCGCCGTAGTCCGTGACGGGGAAGCTGCGGTCCGGAAAGGCGGGCTCGGCCATCCGGGGCATGGGGAAGGGGGCCCGGGCCAGGTAATCCGCCAGGGGGGCTCCGCGCAGTCCGAAAAGCGGCAGCAGGGCGCCCGCGCCCAGGAAAAGGATGCGAAATTGCGGTTTCATACCGAGCCTAACGGCCGGGAGCCGAGAAAGATGCCCAAAAAAGCTTCACGGGATAAATCCGGCGCTCCATGCTCTGGCCCCTCGTGCCTGAGACCGCGCCCACCCTCTCTCACGCCGCCCCCCAGGGCATGATCGACGGGCAGAAATTCCGCCGGATCCTCCGCCAGGCCTCGGCGACGCTGCTGCTTTCCCTGCTGGTGCCCCTGGGCGTGATGATCGGCCTGGTCCGCTACAGCCTGAGCTCGGCGCACTGGGTCGACCACAGCGACCAGGTGCTGGCCGAGGCCTACCACCTGGAGCGGCTGATGGTGACGATGCAGTCCTCCTTCCGGGGCTACTGGATCACCCGGGACCCCGCGGTGGTCGGCATGTACGACTCCTCCCGCGACGAGCTTCGCCAGGGGGTCCAGCACCTCCTCGCGCTGGTCGCCGACAACCCCCAGCAGGTGGCGCTGGGGCAGGACTACGCCAAGGCGGTCAACGAGTGGGTGGTGACCATCGGCGGCTCGCTCGCGCAGCTGCAGGCCGGCCGCATCCCGACCATCCGCCTCAACGGGCCCTTCTCGGTGGTCGACGCCAAGCTGCGCGCCTTCATCGACGGCGAGGACGCGCTGCGGCAGCAGCGCACCCAGCGGCTCGACCAGGTCGCCGGCTCGCTCATGGGGCTCTTCGGCGTGGCGCTGGTCGTCGGGCTGCCCGCGCTGGTCTTCTGGCTGAACCGCCTCCTCCAGCGGGTCAGCGACTCCTACCAGTCGACCCTCGACGCCTCGCGGCGGCGCACCTCCGAGCTCGAGGTCACCCTGCGCTCGATCGGCGACGCCGTCATCGCCACCGACCCGCAGGGCGGGGTGGTCTTCCTCAATCCCGTGGCCGAGGCCCTGACCGGGTGGACCAACCAGGACGCCCGCGGCCGGCCCCTCTCCGAGGTCTTCGTCATCTTCAACGAGGACACCCGCAAGATCGTGGAGGACCCGGTCAGCCGGGTGCTGCGCGAGAACGTGGTCGTCGGGCTGGCCAACCACACCGTCCTCCGCTCCCTGGGCGGCGACGAGTATCCGATCGAGGACTCCGCCGCGCCGATCCGCGACGGCGGCGGGGACGTCCAGGGGGTGATCCTGGTCTTCCACGACGTGGCCGAGCGGCGCGCGGCGGAGCGCGAGCGGGAGAAGAGCGCCGCGCAGCTCCGCGAGGCGCGGGACCGCGCCGAGAATGCGAGCAAGGCCAAGGACGAGTTCCTGGCGGTGCTCTCCCACGAGCTGCGCACCCCCCTCGCCCCGGTCCTGATCGCGGCCGGCGTGCTCCGCGACGACACCCGGCTGCCCGCCGACGTCCGGGACCAGCTGGCGATGATGGAGCGCAACATCTCGCTCGAGGCCCGGCTGATCGACGACCTGCTGGACCTGACCATGATCGAGCACCGCAAGCTCCAGCTCCGGCTGCAGGCCTGCGACATCCATTCGCTGGCGGGACGCTCGATCGAGATCATCCGCCCCGACGCCAAGGCCAAGGACATCGCCATCGACTGCGACTTCCGGGCCGCCAACGCCACCTTCGTGGCCGACCCCGACCGCATCCAGCAGGTGATCTGGAACCTCCTGCGCAACGCGGTGAAGTTCAGCGCCCGCGGCAGCCGGATCACCCTCCGCACCCGGGACCTGGTCAAGGGCGCGAGCGGCGACTGGCTGCGGATCGAGGTCTCCGACGCCGGCATCGGCATCGACCCGGCCCGCCTGGAGGAGATCTTCCAGCCCTTCGACCAGGGCGACACCGGGGGCGACCACCGCTTCGGCGGCGTCGGGCTCGGCCTCTCCATCGCCCGGGCCGTGGTCGAGCTCCACGGCGGCAGGATCGTGGCCCAGAGCGCGGGGCTGGACCGCGGCGCCACCTTCATCGTGGACCTCCCCCGCGGCAACACCGCCGCCGCCTCCGGCGTGACCGCCGACGAGGGCATCGCGGCGGCCGCGGCCGGGCCGCGGCCCAAGCTGCGCCTGCTCCTGATCGAGGACCACGACAGCACCCTCCAGACCACCCGCCGGCTGCTGGAGCGCGACGGCCACGAGGTCTCGACCGCCACGAGCGTGGCGTCGGCCCTGGCGGCGGCCGCGGGCAACACCTTCGACCTCGTCATCTCGGACGTCGGCCTGCCCGATGGAACCGGCACGGAGCTGATGGCCCGACTCCGCGAGACCCACGGCCTGCGCGGCATCGCCCTCAGCGGCTACGGCACGAAGGAGGACCGCGAACGCTCCCGCGCGGCGGGCTTCTTCGTCCACCTGGTCAAGCCGGTCCGCTTTTCCGACCTCCGCCAGGCGATCGCCCAGCACCCCAAGGGATGAGCGAATCCGCCGCCAACGCGGGCTCGCGCCTGCGCTGGATCACCGCCGCCGCCTCCGTCGGCTTCGTCGTGATCCAGCTCGACGTCACCATCGTCAACGTCGCCCTGCCCCGGATCGGCCAGAGCCTCCACACCGGCGTCGCCGGGCTCCAGTGGGTGGTCGACGCCTACACGCTCACGCTCGCCGCCGGGATGCTTTCGGCCGGGGCCATGGGCGACCTCTGGGGCGCCCGGCGCGCCTATGTGGCCGGCTTCGTGGTCTTCGGGCTGGCCTCGCTCGCCTGCGGGCTCGCCCCCGGCATCACGGTGCTGAACCTGGCCCGCGCCGCGCAGGGAATCGGGGCGGCGATGGCGCTGCCCAACTCCCTCGCGATCCTGAACCATGCGTTCGTCCACGATCCCAAGGCCCGGGCCAAGGCCGTCGGGTTCTGGACCGCCGCCTCCGCGGTCGCCATCGCCTCCGGGCCGATCGCCGGCGGCCTGCTGGTCGGCGCCATCGGCTGGCGCAGCATCTTCTTCGTCAACGCCCCGATCTGCGGCCTGGGGGTCTGGCTGGCCTACCGGATCCTGCCCGAGACGGAACGGGGCGCGGAGCACCGCCGCCTCGACCCGGCGGGCCTGGTGCTCGGCGCTCTGGCCCTCGCCGGCTTCACCGGCACCATCATCGAACTGCGGGAGCACGGCCTGCGCAGCCCCGTCATCCTCGGCGGGGCGCTGCTCACCGTCCTCTCGGGGGTCTTCTTCGTGGTGGGAGAGGCCCGGAGCCGCTCGCCCATGCTGCCGCTGCACTTCTTCAAGATCCCGACCTTCAGCGCCTGCGTCCTCTTCGGCACCCTGGTCAACCTGACCTACTACGGGATCATCTTCGTCATCGCGCTCTACCTGCAGCAGGTCCTGCGCTACTCGGCGATCGACGCCGGCCTGGCCTTCCTGCCCCTCACCGCCACCTTCATCGTCGCCAATCTCGTCAGCGCCTGGATGGCCGCCCGGTACGGCTCGCGCCGCCCCATGATCCTCGGGGGCCTGATCGGCGCCGCCGGCTTTCTGCTGCTGCGCACGCTCGGTCCCGCCTCCCCCTTCGCCGCCATGCTCGCCCCCTTCATGCTCCTGCCGCTCGGGATGGGCATGGCGGTGCCCGCCATGACCGCGGCGGTGCTGGCCTCGGTCGACAAGAGCTGGTCCGCCACCGCCTCGGCCGTCCTCAACACCGCCCGCCAGGCCGGCGGCGCGGTGGGGGTCGCCGTCTTCGGCGCCCTGGCGGCCGGCGGCCGGATCGTGCCGGGGATGGGCATGGCGGCGGCGATCTCCGCCGGGCTGCTGCTGCTCGGCGCGCTCAGCGCGCTGACCGTCGAGGCCCGCCACTAGCCCGCCAGCCGCTCGCGGAGCTGGCCGCAGGCGGCGTCGATCTCCCGGCCGCGCGGGCGCCGGAAATGCGCCACCACGCCGTGCCGCTTCAGCACCGCGGCGAAAGCCGCGGCGGACTCCTCCGGCGCGGCCGCGTAGGTCCGGCCCTGCAGGCTGAGGCCCGTCGGGTTGTAGCGCAGGAGATTCACGTGCATGCGGCGCGCTTCCAGCAGCCCGGCCAGCTGGCGCGCCTGCTCCGGAGCGTCGTTCACGCCCTGCAGCAGGCAGTACTGGACGATCACCGGCCGGCCCGTGCGCGCCTGGTAGCGGTCCGCCGCCGCCAGGACCTCCCCGACGCCGTAGCGGCGGCCGGCGGGGATCAGGCGGGCGCGGGTGGCGTCGTCGGGGCCGTGCAGCGAAATCGCCAGCTGCACCCCGAGCCCGGACTCCGCCAGACGGTCGATCCCCGGCACGATGCCGACCGTCGACACCGTGATCTGGCGCCAGCCGAGGGCGCCGAGCCGGTTCTCGGCCAGCCGGGGCAGCGCCTCCAGCACCGCGTCGAGGTTCAGCATCGGCTCCCCCATGCCCATGAGGACGACCGTCTGGAGCCGCCGGCCCGCCGCCTGCGCCTCCCGGCGCAGGGCGAGGAACTGCTCGACGATTTCCGCGGCGGCGAGATTGCGCTCGAAGCCGCTCCGGGTGGTGGCGCAGAAGTCGCAGCCCATGGCGCAGCCGACCTGGGTGGAGACGCAGCCCGCGGCGCGGTCCGCCCGGTGATCCGGCATCAGCACCGACTCGACGGTCCGGCCGTCCCCGAGTCGGAGGAGGAGCTTCACCGTGCCGTCGGGGGCCGCCTGGCGCGCCTCGGTCCGGCTGCGCAGCAGCGGGCCCTCCGCCTCCATCCGCTCCCGCAGCCCGGCCGGCAGGATGAGCCGGTCCCAGGCGACCTCCCCGCCGCCCGCGTAGAAGGCGCGCAGCAGCCGGGCGGCGTGCGAGGGCCGGAATCCCCAGCCGGCCAGCCTCCGCCGCAGCCCGTCCAGGGAAAGTTCGGCCAGGGCGCTCATCCCCGCCCGCCCGCCTGCAGGGCCTCCAGCTCCTCCCACCGCGCGTAGGCCGCCGCGTGCGCCTCCTCCACCTCCTCCAGCCGGCCCTTCGCCGCCTGGAAGGCCTGCGGGTCCTTCTTGTACAGGACCGGATCGCCCAGCTTCGCGGCGAGCTCCGCCTGCTCCCGCTCCAGCGCCTCGATCCGGCCCGGCAGGGCGGCCAGGTCCTTCGCCTCCTTGGCGCTGAGGGCCCGCGCCTGCTTCGGCGGCGGGGCCGCCTTGGGCGCCGGGGCGCCCGCCGGCCTGGCCGGCGGGCGGTGCCGGAGCCAGTCGGAATAGCCCCCGACGTATTCCCCCACCCGGCCGCCGCCCTCCAGCACCAGGGTGCTGGTCACCACCTCGTCCAGGAAGGCGCGGTCGTGGCTCACCAGCAGCAGCGTGCCGGAATATTCGACCAGCAGGTCCTCGAGCAGGTCGAGGGTCTCGGCGTCGAGGTCGTTGGTCGGCTCGTCCATCACCAGCACGTTGGCCGGCCTGGTGAAGAGCCGGGCCAGCAGCAGCCGGTTGCGCTCGCCGCCGGAGAGCACCCGGGCGGGGGTCCGGGCCCGGTCGGCGGTGAAGAGGAAATCCTGCAGGTAGCTGATGACGTGCCGCGTCCGCCCCTCGATCGTGACCGTGGCGTTCCCGTTGGCGATGTTGTCGGCCACGGTCTTGTCGCCGTCGATCTGCTCGCGGTGCTGGTCGAAGTAGATCACCTCGAGGTTGGTGCCGCGCTCGATCGTGCCGGAGGTGGGCGCGAGCTGCCCGAGCAGCAGCTTGATCAGGGTGGTCTTGCCCGAGCCGTTCGGCCCGATCAGCCCGATCTTGTCCCCCCGGAGGATCGTGGTGGTGAGGTCCCGCACCAGCGGCTTCCCCCCGGGCCAGGCGAAGGAGACCTTCTCCGCCTCGATCACCTTGACTCCCGAGCGCTCCGCCTCCGCCAGCCGGAGGGTGACGTTGCCCGTCCGCTCGCGCCGGGCGCTGCGCTCGGCGCGCATCCGCTTCAGGGCCTCGATCCGGCTCTGCGCCCGCGAGCGCTGGGCGCGGACGCCCCGCCGGATCCACGCCTCCTCCTGCGCCAGCTTCTTGTCGAACTGCGCCTGCTGGCGCTCCTCCGCCTCCAGCACCTCCTCCTTGCGGGCGAGGTAGGTGTCGTAGTCGCAGGCCCACCCGGCCAGCCGGCCCCGGTCGAGCTCGACGATCCGGGTCGCGAGCTTCCGCAGGAACGCCCGGTCGTGGGTGACGAAGAACAGGGTCAGCTTGGCCTCGAGGAGGAACTCCTCCAGCCAGAGGATCGACTCGATGTCCAAATGGTTGGTCGGTTCGTCCAGCAGGAGGAGGTCGGGCTTCCCGGCCAGCGCCCGCCCCAGCAGGGTCCGCCGCTTCAGCCCGCCGGAAAGCGTCGAGAACTCCGCCGCGGGGTCGAGCTGCAGCCGCTCCACCAGCGTGTCCACCAGGACGTCGCGCTCCCATTCCTCCTCGTGCTCGCCCATCGGCCTCAGCCCGGAGGCGACGACGTCCCGCGCCGGACCCGAGATCCCCTCCGGCACCTCCTGCGTCAGCCGGGTGCAGGCGGAGCCGGGCGGCCGGAAGATTTCTCCGGAGTCCGGCTTGAGCTCCCCGGCGATCACCCGCATCAGCGTCGACTTCCCCGAGCCGTTGCGCCCGACCAGGCAGACCCGCTCCCCGGGGTCGATCTGGAGGTTGACCTGCTCCAGGACGGAGGGGCCACCGAAGGCGAGGTGAATGTCGAGGAGGCTGAGCAGGGCCATGGCCGCCGCCAACCTACCCGGCGGCCCCGCCCAGCGCAATCTGAACCAGGGCCGGCAGCGCGGCGCTGTCGTACTCGGGATGGAGGTGGACCGCGCCAAGGCGGCTCAGCTCGCCGCAGTTGGCGCCGGTGGCGATGAAGGGGATGCCCAGTTCGCGGCAGGCGTGGAGGTCCCAGGGCCCGTCGCCGACGTAGACCGCCTCCCGCAGCGGCCGGCCCGCCCGCTCCGCGGCCAGCGCGATGATCTCCGCGCGGCGGGGCCGGTCGGAACAGGTGGCCATCGGCAGCGGGCCCACCTCGACCCCGGCCGCCGCCAGCTTGAAGCGGATGGTCGGGCTCCAGTCGCCGGTCGCGATCGCGACGGCGGCGCGGGGCCAGGCCCGGAGGGCCTCCAGGGCCGCCCCCGCGCCCGGCCGCGCCCGAAACGCCCGCGGGTCGGCGGCGTGGGCCTCCTTCAGCCCGCGCAGGTGCTCGCTCCGCACCTGAGCCATCAGCCCCTCGCTCTCCGCCAGGCCCGCGGCCCGCATGGAGGCCGCCGCGACCGAATGGGCGGTGACGTCGCCCAGCGCGCGGCAGAAGCCGGAGGGGGGCGTGAAGCCGAGCACCGTCCGGAGGGCGCCCTTGTAGGCGTTCCAATCGGCCGGATCGCTCTCGATCAGGGTCCCGTCAACGTCGAAGATGATCAGCATGATGCGGTGAAGCCAGCGCGGGGGGGGGCGGCCGCCCGCCCGACTCCTCCGCGGCGGGGCTAGGGCGAAAGGCCCGCCGCGGTCCCGCCCTTTTCCGCCAGGACGGCCCGGCCCTTGGCCACGGTGAACGCGGTGTCCTCGGCCTGGAGGTCCCCGTGGCGGATCCGGAGCCCCTCGGCGGCCTGGATGTGGACGTCCTTGAAGCGCAGGCCGGCGATGGGCTTCTCCGGCACGCCGCAGATCAGGCCGACCCGGGCCGCGCCCGTGGCGACGAGCCCCTCGACCAGGACGTCGTGGACGTCCGGGGTCCGGTGCGCGACGTAGGCCCGGGCGGGGTCGGCATCGCTCGGATAGATCTGGTCGTTGAGCACGAAGCCGCCCAGCTCCAGCTGGCGCTGCACCTCGGCGTCGTCCACCGGCAGCGCCTCGTAGTAGTCGGAGAAGACGAAGGGCGTGGCGACGTTCACCATCCGGTTGTTCCGGAAGACGATGTCGCTCACCTCCCCGCCCCGCGGACGCGGCGTCTTGATCCGGATCCCGTACATCGCGTTCCGCAGGTCGTTGTCCTCGACCAGCACGTGCTTGACCCCGCCGATCGTCTCGCTGCCGATCGAGATTCCGCGCCCCTGCAGGATGCGGTTGTGCGCGACGGTGATGTTGGCGCAGGAGGCGTCGGGATGGCGCGGGTCGACCTTGGCCGACTTGATCGCGACGATGTCGTCGCCGCAGTCGATGGTGTTGCTCGCGATCAGCACGTCGCGGGTGTCGATCGGGTCGATCGCGTCGGTGTTGGGCGAGTGCGCCGGGGCCACGATGCTGACATGGTCCACCGTCACCCCGTCGCAGTCCTTGAAGACGACATGATACGACGGGGAGTTGTAGAGGCTCACGCCCTCGATCAGGACGTTGCGGCTGCGGACGATGTAGATCAGCCGGGGCCGGTCCGCGCCCGGCTTCCGGCCGGTCTCGCGGACCGTGGCCCGCCACTTCTCCCACCACACCGCCCCCTGGCCGTCGATCCTGCCCGCCCCGCTCACCGCCACGTTTTCGGCGTCGGCGATGTTGATCGTGGCCACATAGCTGTTCGCCGCCCAGGCGGCGGTGGCCGCCGTCTTGCGCCAGAGCGCATCGTCGGTGGCCGAGGCCAGCTCCGCCCCGGCCTGGAGCTCCAGCCGCACGTTGCTCTTGAGGAAGAGCGGGCCGGTCAGCCAGTTGCCCTGCGGGATCACCACCGTCCCGCCGCCCGCCGCCGCGCAGGCGTCGATCGCCTTCTGGATCGGGGCCGTGTCGTAAAGGTATTTGGCGGCGGCCATCTTGGCGCCGTAGTCGCGGATGTCGAAGGTGCGGCGGGGGAAGCTGACCGTGGCCTGGGCGGAGGCCCCGGCGGGGGCGAGCAGGCCGAGAGCCAGGAGGAGGGCGGGGCGGAGGGGGGGCATGCCCAAGGGCAGGCGTTTTTCGGCCCCCCCGCAATCCCGCGCTGGGGCAACCTTCGCTCCGCCGGCGGGTCCGTGCAATCCATGACGCCCGCCCGCCAAGCCTACGTCCTGCTCCGGCTGGCCATCGGCATGAGCATGTTCCTGCACGGGGCCACCCGCATCGGGGCGGGGGCCGACAGGTTCGCCCTCACCGTGACCCACGAGTTCCAGGCGACGTTCCTGCCCGCCGGCCTGGTCCATGGCTATGCCCTGGCCCTCCCGTTCGTCGAGTGCCTGATCGGCCTGCTCCTGCTGCTCGGCTGGCTGACCCGGGGGGCGCTGGTGCTGGGCGGGCTGACCATGATCAGCCTGATTTTCGGGACCGCCCTCCGCTCCGAATGGAATACCATCGGCCTGCAGCTGATCTATGCGGCGGTGTTCTACCTGCTGCTGTCCCGGCTGGAGGACAACGCCTTCGCCCTCGACTGCGTCCGGGGGCCCCGGGATTGAGGGCCGCATCCAAATCCCGCGCCAGCCGTCAGCCCGGCCGCACCCCATGAAGCCCCCCTCGCTCCTCCTCGCCGCCCTCCTGCCGCTGCTTCTCCCCTCCCTCCGGGCCCAGTCCGAGCCCCAGCTGCCGGTCCCGCCGCCGGCCGGCCCCGGCCACTCCCATCCGGACGCCTCGGCGTCGACCGAGAAGCATGACAAGGGGCAGTTCCTCAAGAAGCACGAGTCCTTCCTCGCCCGGGCCAAGGCCGGACCGATCGGCCTGCTCTTCCTGGGCGATTCGATCACCGACAACTGGCGCGCGCGCGCCCCCCGGCTCTTCGACGAGGCCTACGGCAAATACCAGCCCGCCAACTTCGGCATCGGCGGCGACACCACCCAGAACGTCATCTGGCGGATCGACCATGGCGAGCTCGACGGCATCCATCCCAAGGTGGTCGTCCTGATGCTCGGGACCAACAATTCGGCCAGCAATTCCGCGGAGGAGATCTTCGCCGCCGACCGGAAGCTCGTCGGGCTGATCCGGGAAAAGATCCCGCAGGCCAAGGTGCTCCTGCTCGCCATCTTCCCCCGCGGACCGCGGCAGAACACGAACGGCACGCCCGACGACTCGGCCCTGCGGATGGGCGTGATCGCACGGACCAACCGGATGCTGGCCACCCTCGACGACGGCCGGAACGTGCGCTTCCTGGACATCGGCGCCAAGTTCCTGGGCCCGGACGGGCGGATCCCCGACGCGATCATGGCCGACCATCTCCACCCCACCCTGGCCGGCTACCGGATCTGGGTGGAGGCGATGCAGCCCACGCTCGACGAGATGATGCGCTAGGGGCTCCGGGGGCTGGCCAGGATCATCCAGCAGACCCCGAAGCGGTCCACCACCACCCCGAACCTCGAGGCGAAGAAGGTGGCGGCGAGCGGCTGCCGCACTTCACCCTGCTCCGCCAGCGCCTGGAAGGCCCGCTCGGCCGCCGCGTCGTCCTTGACCGTGTACGCCAGGGAAATCCCGGCAAAGGCCGGCCGGCCGCCGCATTCGCAATCGGAGGCCATCAGGACCGCGTCGCCCACCCGGAAGCTCGCATGCATCACCTTGTCCGGGGGGCCGGGCGGGCGGCCGCCGCCGGGCACCGGCGGGGCATCTTTGAAGCGGTAAAGGGACTCGGTTTTCGCGCCGACGGCGCGCTCGTAGAAGCGGAGGGCCTCCTCGCAGCGGCCCTCGAAGTTGAGGTAGGGTTGAACGAGTGCGGTGCTCATGCCTATCCGACGAACGAACCCGGCGATCCCGGACAAGCAACTCCTTCCCGCGGGATTCCCCCCGCGGCCCCTAAGGCGCGGCCGCGTAGCGCAGCAGCGCGTCGCGGAACTTCAGGGGGTCGAGCGGCTTGACCAGGCAGCCGTCCATCCCCGCCGCCTCGCACTGGCCGCGGGTTTCCTCCATGGCGTCGGCGGTCACCGCCAGGATCGGCACCCGCCGGCCGCCGGAGGCCGCTTCGGCCCGCCGGATGGCCCGGGTCGCGGTCAGGCCGTCCATTTCCGGCATGTGGATGTCCATCAGGATCAGGTCCAAGCCGCCGGAGGCGGCCCGCTCGACCGCCTGCCGGCCGTTGACCACGGCCTCGCTCGCGTGCCCGAGCTTGTCCAGCAGGGCCCGGATGAGGCGCCGGTTCACGGCGTTGTCCTCGGCCACCAGGATCCGCAGCCGCCGCGGCGCCGCGGCCGCGGGGGCCGCGGGGGCGCCGGCGGCGGCGGCGGGATCCGCCGCCTCG
>DASZWO010000042.1:0-40128 GCA_035546595.1 Opitutaceae bacterium | reverse complement strand
CGGGGTGGCCGTTGCCGCCCGCCGCCGGCCCGCCGTCGGCTCCGATGCCCAGGCCGCCTCCTCCGGCGCCCGTCTCCGATCCCGTTCCTCCCGCTCCACCCATGCCGCCGCCGCCTTCTCCACCCCGGGGGCCGCCGCCCGGGCCGCCCGCCGCGCTGTTCGAGGCGAATCTGACATTGCTTAACCGCACGTTGCTGCCGGTGTTGACGAAGAGCGCCCCGCCCGCGCCCAGACCGCCGCCGCCGCCCCGGCCCCCGCTCGCAACCAAGTTGGAGAGGGTCATGTTCTGAAGCGTCACCGTACCGGAAAAGACGACGAAGCCCCGCTGGAGCCCGCCGCCGCTGAGGGTATTGCCATGACCGTCGATCACGATCATGGCCGAGGAATCGATGATGGGCAGGGTATTGCCCTCTCCCAGGGCGATCGACTGAACCAGATTGAGGTTGTAGTTGGTCGACGGATTGCTGTTTACCGTGCCGATGGCCGCGACCAGGTCGGCCGGAGTGCTCACGGCGATGGCGACGGGCGACTGGGCCCGGGCGGCAACGCCCATGGCGAGAGCAAGAACGAACACACCAGACCTGCGGAGCACGCGACGGGGTAACATCGTAAGTCGGAGAAGGAAAGGACCGGAGGTGGGTCGGACACCCCTTGCCCGCCGAATGTTCAAAAAGAATGGAGCCTGGGCGAATCTCCCCAGCTTGCCCCGCGCCCCTGCAGGCCGATGGCCCTTCCTCATTTGCCGCCGGCCCGGACCCGGAATCGCCCAGCCAAGGCGCCGGAGGCGCGGCCCCGCCTCCGCCCCGCGAGACCGATCAGGCCTGCCGCGCGCGCCAGGCCTCGACAATCTGCCGGATGGTCTCCTCCAGCGATTGGGTGATGTCCCACTTCGGGTAGTGGGCGCGCATCTTCCGCAGGTCGGAGTAATAGCAGATGTGATCCCCCGCCCGGTTCTGGTCCACGTAGGAGTGGACCTGCTTCCGTCCGGTGAGCTTCTCGGTGATGGCGAAGGCCTCCAGGATCGAGGTGCTGTTGGCCTTGCCGCCTCCGAGGTTGTAGACCTCGCCGGCCCGGGGAGCGCCGACGAAGGCCGCCATGAAGCGGGCGACATCGAGGGAATGGATGTTATCGCGGACCTGCTTTCCCTTGTAGCCGAAGATCTTGTATTCCTTGCCTTCCAGGTTGCATTTCACGAGGTAGCTGAGGAAACCATGGAGCTCCACGCCCGAGTGGTTGGGTCCGGTCAGGCACCCTCCGCGCAGCGCGCAGGTCGGCATCCCGAAGTAGCGGCCGTACTCCTGGACCATCACGTCAGCCGCGACCTTGGACGCGCCGAAGAGCGAATGCTTCGACTGGTCGATGGTGAAGGTCTCCGGGATTCCCTGGGCATAGGCCGGGTCGGCATAGTCCCAGCGGGTCGCCAGCTCCCGCAGCGCGATGGCGTTGGGCGCGTCGCCGTAGACCTTGTTCGTGCTCATGTGCACGAAGGGTGACTCGGGGCAGGCCTGCCGCGCCGCCTCCAGCAGGTTGAGCGTGCCCACGGCATTGGTGTCGAAGTCGTCGAAAGGGATGGCGGCGGCCCGGTCATGGCTTGGCTGCGCCGCGGTGTGGACGACCGCGGCGGGGCGGAGCTCCTTGACCAGAGCCAGCACGCCGGCCCGGTCGCGGATATCCAGCTCGTGGTGCCGGAAGGCCGGCAGGTCATGCTGGAGCCGCTGCTGGTTCCAGCGGGTGTCGCCCTGCGGGCCGAAGAACACCGCGCGCTGGTTGTTGTCGACGCCGTGCACTTGGTATCCCATCTCCCGCGCGAAGTAGACGCAGACCTCCGAGCCGATCAGGCCCGATGAGCCGGTGACGAGGAGGGTTTTGGGCATGAAAAAATCCAGGCTGGCTTGGCGGGCGCCACTTGCCAACGGGAATTTGGAGGGGCCTAGAATCGGCTTTATATGAGGTCTGCTTTGGAGGATAAGGCTGGGGTCCGACCCCATGCTCAACGGCCTCAAGATCTGCGCCGTCCTACCCGCGTATAACGCGGCCCGCACTCTGGAAAAAACCATGGCGGCGATCGACCGCGCCGTGGTCGACGAGATTCTGGTGGTCGATGACGCCAGCACGGACCCGACCCGGGAGATCACCCGCCGCCTGGGCGTCAGCTACGCTTTCCACGAGAAGAACCTGGGGTACGGCGCGAACCAGAAGACCTGCTATGCCCTGGCTTTGGCGAGCGGCGCGGACATCGTGGTCATGCTGCACCCGGACTATCAGTACGAGCCCAGGCTGCTGCCCTCACTGGCCGGCATGCTGGCGTCCGGGGTCTACGACGTCGCGATCGGCTCGCGCATCCTCGGGCGGGGCGCGCTCCGCGGAGGGATGCCGCTCTACAAGTACGTCGCCAACCGGGCCCTGACCCTCGCGCAGAACCTCCTCATCGGCCAGAAGCTCTCCGAGTATCACACCGGCTACCGCGCGTTCACGCGCCAGGTTCTCTCCGCGCTGCCGCTGCTGGCCAACTCCGACGACTTCGTCTTCGACAACCAAATGCTGGTGCAATGCCACCGCTGGGGCTTCCGCATCGCGGAGGTTTCCTGCCCGACGGCGTACTTTGCGGAGGCGTCCTCGATCAACTTCCGCCGCAGCGTCCGTTACGGCTTCGGCGTCCTCGGGGTGAGCCTGGCGGCTGCGGCCGCCAGGGCGGGCCTTTCCGTCCCGGAGTATCTCGACCCGGCCCGGGCCGCGGGCCATCTGCTGTCGCCCGCCGCGGTCCGCGAGCGGATTCGGGAGTCGAACGTCCCGGCGGCCGAGACCGCGCGCTAGGAGGACGGTCCCACCGCCCGGTTGCTTGCGGTGGGCGTCCCGCGGATCCTCCGCCGTTTTGGCTTTATCCAAGGCCCTGATGCCGAAACGCTAGGGCATCTCCATGCGACTGCCACTGACGCACCCGCGGCTATCCGTGGTCGTGCCCATCTTCAACGAGCGGGCGACGGCGAAGGAGGCGCTGGACGCGCTGCTCGCCAAGGAGATCCCCGGCGTCGAGATGGAGATCATCATCATCGAGAGCAACTCGACGGACGGCACCCGGGAAATCGTCCAGGCCTACCGCAACTATCCCCGCGTGCGCCTGATCCTGGAGGACTGTCCGCGCGGCAAGGGCCGGGCGGTGCGGGCCGGCTTCGCCGCGGCCACCGGCGACATCCTGCTGATCCAGGACGCCGACCTGGAGTACGATCTGGCCGACTACGAGACCTTGCTGGCCCCCCTGATCGCGGGCCGCCAGGAATTCGTGCTCGGCTCGCGCCACGGCCGGGGCGGCTGGGCCATCCGCAAGTTCACCGGCCAGCCGGTGCGCGCGTTCGTCCTCAACCTCGCCCATTGGACCTTCACCCTCCTGATCAACCTCTCGCTGGGAATCTGGCTCAAGGATCCCTTCACCATGTACAAGGTGTTCCACCGGGATTGCCTGGAGGGCCTGACCTTCACCTGCGACCGGTTCGACTTCGACTGGGAGCTGCTGATCAAGCTGGTGCGCCGGGGCCATCGCCCGATCGAGATCCCCATCAGCTACCGCTCGCGCTCCTTCGAGGAGGGCAAGAAGGTGCGGATGTTCCGCGACCCGATTACCTGGATGGCGGCCTGGGCGAAGGCCCGCTTCGGCCCGCTTTGATTTCGGCGGCCAGCAGCAGGAGCCCGGCGGCGCCCGCGATCCAGGCCAGCCCCAGCCCCTTCTTCCCCGCCCACCAGGCGAGGTAGGAGAGCGGCGCCATCTCCACCGGATCGCCGAACGCGAGCCATCGTCCGGAGCCGTCGGCGGAGGCCGCCACGACGAAAGGCCCTCGGGGGGCGGGCACGCGGGCCACCCGCCAGCTCTCTCCGGGCTCGCGGCTGGGCCTGACCTCGGCGAGGACGCGCTGGTCCGAGGCATCCCGCAGTTCCAGGCGGGTGCCGGGCGGTCCGATCTCCCCGGAGGTTTCGAACTCGAGCCAGCCTCGCGCCGCCCTCGCGGGCTGGCTGGTCCAGGAGCCGGGCGCCGGCCCGAAGGGGCCGTAGGAGCCGCGGACGCGCGCATTCTCGAGCACCGGCGCCGCCGGCGCGGCGGCGGGTCCGCGGCGCAGATCCGGAGGGAGGAAGGTCGAGGCCTGCGGCGGAATCGTGCCGTGGAACCAGAACCCGGTAGAGCCCGGAGCGCTCGCCAGCGCGAGCGGCGGACGCACCCCGGCGGGAAGCCAGGCCCGGATCCCGTCGATGTTGAGCCGATCGATGAGGAGGTCCGCGCTCGGGTAGGGGATCGAGCCGGGCTGAAGGTAGTTTTCGTCGCCGGTGGCGAGATAGTTTCGGACGCTGCGGACGCAGTTCGCGTAATAGGCCCGGACGGCGGGGAATTCGATGTGGAAATTCCGGGAGAGCTCGCCATCCGCCCCGACGCCGAACGCGGCCGCCCAGGCCAGGCCGAGGCAGGCCGCGGCCACCTTTCGCCGGCGCTCGAAAGCGCCGATCAGCCAGGCGGCGGAAACCGCGTTGACCACCGCGCCGAACACCAGGGTGTCGACGTAGCGCGACGCCGGAGGGTCGCCGCCGGCGCCCCGCGCATAGGCGGTGGCGGCGACCTGCAGCAGCACCCATCCGCCGAGCGCGGCGAGCACCCATTGCGCCCGGCCCCGCGCGCCGTCCTCGCTGCGCCAGAGGGTCCGGGCAAAGAGCAGCAGCCACGGCAGCCAGAGGGGGAGGGCCGCCCAGGCGGGGACGGCGGCAGGATGGTCGCGGTCGACGATCGGCCACTGCAGGCTGCGCAGCACGCTGAGCATGAAATCGCCGGCGCCGTGGGCCTTCAGCACCTCATGGCCGGGCTGGGGCGCCTTGCCGACCCAGCCGGCGATCGCGATCAGGACGCCGAAGCCGAGCGTGGGCCAGGGCAGCGGCGCGCCGCGGCGCCACCGCCGGCCCGCGGCCGCGGCGGCTCCGAGCGGGGCGGCGAAGAATCCTGTGGCCATGCTGCCGAGCGCGAGCGCGCCGCAGGCGGCGCCGAGCCACCAGCGCCGGCTCCACGGCTCGGCGACCCCGAGCAGGCCGATCGCGCCGAAGGACAGCCCGACCAGAAACAGCTGCTGGGAATGGAAGCCGGAGACCACGTTCTGCCAGGAGAGAGGTGCTGCATAGGCGGCGGCCGCGACCACCCAGGCAAGCGGCCGCCAGCGGCGACCCAACCCGGCTTCGGCGAACACGACCCAGGCGACGGCAATCGCACCCGGCAGCACCGCGTTCACCACCGCCTCCAGCCGCTGGTCCCATTGGCCGTTGGCCAGGGTCAGCGCGAGATTGAGCAGCTTCGTCAGCACCACCCGGTGCTCGTTCTGGGGGATGAAGGGAGTGGCGAACGAAAAGGTATGGTTGATCCAGGGCCCCAGCATGAGCATGGCCTCCGCGTCCCACTGATCCCAGTTGGGCAGATCCGAGCCGTAGCGATCGATCACCGCCCAGTGGCAGCCCAGGACCAGCGCGAAGAGCGCGGCCAGCGAGGCGAGGCGCAGCGGCTTCATGCGGCGGGGCGGGGGCGCCGGAAGGCCGCGGCGGCGGAGCCCAGAAGAAGGACCGCCCCCAGGCCGGCCAGCTCCAGGCACGGGAGGAAGCGGCGCGGCCTGAAGCTGATGGTGATGCGGTGGAGGCCGGCGGAGTCGATCGGAACGCCGCAGAATGCATGGTCGACACGCAGCACCGGCGCGGATCTGCCATCCACCTCGGCATGGGCGTAGCCCGGCCAGTAGGCCTCCATCAGCACCGCGAGGCCGGTGGCCGGCGCGTCGACCTCGAAGGAGGTGCTGTCCTCCGTCAGCCGATAGCCGCTGGCGGGCACGACGGCCCGTCCGGTAGGATCGCCGGGCAGGCTCTCCACGCCGGACGCCCTGGCTGTCTCGTCGTCGGCCAGCACGGCGAAGGGCCGGCCGTCGCCGTGCAGGATCCTCTGCATGAGCGCCGGCGCGCCCTCCCCGGCCTCGGCCCGGTCGGTGAAAAAGGCCCGGGGCCATGCCGTGGGGCTCGCGTAGACCTCGAGGTCCTCCCGATGGAGCAGCTGCAGCTGGGCGGCGGCCGCCTTCTGGTTCCTCCCGTCCAGGTCCAGGTAATAGCGGACGTTGAGGAAATCGAGGAAGGGCCGCGCCGCCGCCAAATCCGCGCTGGTTACGGCGACCCGCCAGTCCCACATGTTCTGCAGCGGCGAGGCCAGCAGCAGCTCGTGATAGTACGGGCTCATCAGCGCGTCGGGGCCGTTGATGCCCTCCAGACCGTAGACGCCGCTCCAGCCGGGGAAGAGGTTGTTATCGAAGCCGACGGTCCGGGCGGGCGCCGACGCCTGGCCGCGGCGGACGGCGTCGACCGCGGCGGACCGGGCGCGGAAGCCCGCCCGCACGCCGGGATGGACGACGTAGCCGGGAAATCCGCCCCCGGCCTGCAGTCCGAAGCGCCAGAGGAGGGCCCAGGCGCACAGCGCAAGGGCCAGGCCCGAGGGGAGGCTGACGCGGCGGCGGCGGAGCGCCTGGCGGGCCAGCAGCCCGAGCGCCACCAGCGCAATCAGAAGCACCCGCAGATCCCCCACCACGAAGGGGCTGAGAGGGACGAGGTGGCCGGGCGGCCGCGGCGAGTAGATGCTGCCCAGGCCGTAGATCTGCCGGTGCACCGCCTGGCGGAAGCCGAAATACGAGAAGACCAGGGAAAAGAGCAGGAGACCGGCAACCCAGAGGTCGTCGCGGCCCTCCTTCTCGCCCAGCCTGCGGGCGGCGGCGGCGAAGCCGGCTCCAGCCAGGGCCGCCCAGAGCACGATCAGGCCAGCGCCGAAAGAATCGTCGATGTGCGCGACATTGGCGAGGAATGGCATCCGGATGATCCACTCCGGATGGACCAGCCCGAAGGCGAAGGAGAGCGGCAGCAGCGAGGAGGCCGCCAGGGCCATGAGCCGCCGGTCGCCGAAATGGGTCCGCAGCGTCGCCAGGAAATAGAGCAGGCCGCCCAGCAGGAGGAAATTGGAGGAGGGGGCGAAAACCGACTCCGCCGCTCCGCTGAGGGGCCGGAAGAGGATTTCGTCGAAGAAGGCCAGCATCATCCCCGGCTGGATCTGATAGGCGCTGGCGGTGTCGTAGGAAGTGCGGGCCCCCGCCAGCGTCGCCAGGAAGGACCCCCAGAGCGGCGCGGTCAGCAGGGTGAAGACCAGGCCGGCCCAGACGGCGCCGGCCAGCTTGGCCCAGCGGTCCCGGGCCGGAAGCGGCGCGGCCAGCAGGACGCAGAGTCCGGAGAAGTTCACGCAGACCAGGATGAGGTAGGCCTCCTTCACCGTGCCGCTGGCGAGCAGGGCCAGGTTTGCCAGCATCAGCCCGCCCAGCCAGCCGGCGGTGCGCCTGCGGTCCGCCGCCGCCGCGCGCAGCCAGCAGTAGAGCGGCCAGGGCGCGTAGCAGAAGCTGAAGAAGGCCGGGTGGTTGACCCGGTAGACGAAGACCCCGACGAAGGCGGAGGCCACCGCGACGATCAGAGCGGCGGGGAGGTGCCGGGTGAGCTCGAGCACCACCAGCCCCAGGCCGAGGCAGAGCAGCGTCTTGGCGAGCAGGTATTTCAGGTCCCAGGCCCAGGCGGCGCCGCGCGCGAGGATGACGAGGAGGTGGAGCGGGTCGCCGAACATCGACTGGCCCTGGCCCAGCAGCGGGGAGCCGCTGGAGTTGTAGCGGTTCCACAGGGGAAGTTCGCCTTCGGCCAGGGCCCGGCCCTCCAGCATCGAGAACGGCACGTGCTGCCACATGATCGCCCCGACGTCGGAATTCTTCACCTCCGAGACCGAAGGATCGGCGTAGCCCGGCAGGGTGGGAAAGCGGTCGTAGAGCAGCAGTGTGCCGAAGTTAGGCGAGACATAGCTCCGGCCCAGCAGCACGGGATAGGCGCTGGCGAGGCTGGCGAGGGCGGCCGCCAGCGCCAGCGCGCGCCCGGGACGGAGGCGGGTCCATCCGGTCAGCCGCCGCCCGAGGCCGGGCGAGCGGGCCGACCACCCCTCGGCCGCGGCCAGGATCAGGACGACCAGCGGGAAGAGGATGCCGGCCCGGGCCGACCAGGCGGAAAACGAGGGCCGCCCGCGCAGCACCAAATCGATCGCGGGATCGAAGCTCAGAACCAGCTGCGGGTCATTGGCTCCGGGCGTCGTCGTCGCCACCAGGGCGCCCCCCGATTCCGCCAGGGACTGGATCTGGTTCAGGGCCTTGAACCGCGCGGCGGGCAGGGACGCGACGGTCCGGCCGTCGGCGTCGGAAAGCCGGGCGTTCCGAATCGTGACCACCCCGGCGCGGTCGATCGGGTCGAAGCGGATCCAGCGGTAGGTGCCGGGCGGGATCTCCAGCCGGTAGTGGACCGGGACCTCGCTCCGCGCCAGGGGCCGCAGCGTCGAGTCCGCCTCGGTGAAGCCGGCGCCGTAGTCGTAGAAGACCTGCACCTGGCCCGACGTGGTCGAGGTCAGGTCGGCCTCGAACGCGAACTGCGACTGCCGCGCGGGGCGGCCGGGCAGGAACGGGACCACCGCGGCGGCGCTGAACAGCGCCGCCGCCAGCAGGGCCGCTGGAGTCAGGCATTTCATGCGCGGGCGGGGTCCCAGGCCACGGCGAAGAGTTGGTAGTAGACGGGAGTTCCCTCGGGGGTGGCGAGCGGGTATTGGCGGTGGCACATCACCTCGACCCGGGGATAGAACTCCCGCAGCTGCGCCCCCAGGCTCCAGCGGGTGAAGAAGTTCTTGTGGTCGCCCTCCAGCAGGTGCCAGGGCGCCGCCTGGTAGTGCTGGAGGTAGGGGATCAGCTCGGCGTTGGGGACCGAGATCAGCAGCCGGCCTGGGGCGACGCGGCGGATCTCGGCGAGGAAGGCGCGCGGGTCCTCCGTGTGCTCCAGCACCTCGATCGCCATCGCGGCGTCGAAGGACGCGTCGGGAAAGGGCAGGCTCCGGCCGTCCACCTGCCGGTGGGGCAGCCCGAGGCGGGCAAGCTCGGCGCAGTCCGCGGGCTTCATCTCCGCCCCGGTCCAGTCGTGGCCGTCCTGGCGCAGGTGGCGGCCGTACCACCCTAAGCCGCAGCCGACGTCGATGATCCGGCGGGGAGGGGCGCCGGCGTGCCCGCGGACCAGCCCGAGGAGCTCCTCGCTGCCGCCCGGCTGGGAGGGCCCGGAGCCGTAGATGTTCTCGCGGTGGAACACCCGGGTGGTGGCGGCGTCCAGGAGGACGCCGTAGTGGTTGCCGCGATAGTCACGCTCGATCCAGCTCAGCTCGCGGCCGGCCTGCGCGGCTGGCGGCGATCCGCCGTCCCGGCCGCGCACCCGCACCTCGAGCCGCGCCGGTGCGCCCCAGCGCTCCGGCGGAAAATGCCCGAAATGGAGGAAGCCGAGGCAGCGCTCGAGCGGAAGCTGCAGCGCCGCGGCCACGTCGGGGCGCGGCGCCAGGCAGGCGGTCTGGCCCCGCAGGACCCCGTCGACCAGAAATTCGACCGCCGCGACCTCCTCACCCGGCCCGAGCGCGACCCAGCCCTCGAGCTTGAGGCAGAGCGGATCGCACCGCTCGCCCGCGGCCGGCAGGTCCCATTGCAGGCGCATGGATCAGCCCCGCACCCAGGGCCGGGGCGGCGAGGCGAGAGAGAAGAGCTCGTCCTCGAGCGAGAGGTTGGGGTTGTAGGCCGGGTCCTCGCGCAGCGCCAGCCCCCAGCGGCCGAGCATGGTCTCGACCTCGGCGCGGAAGCGGCCCGCGCGCTCGGGGGTGTCGTCCGCCCCGCGGGTGGCGGACTCGTGGTGATAGAACTCCGCGAAGGGGGTCCAGAGATTGCGGTAGCCGGCCGCCCGCACCTTGAGGCAGAAGTCGACGTCGTTGAACGCAACCGCCAGCGCCTGTTCGTCGAAGCCGCCCACCTGCCGGTAAGTCGCGCGCCGCACTACCAGGCAGGCGGCGGTCACGGCCGAGTAGTTCTGGACCAGGCGGGCGCGGTTGAACTTCCCGTCGGTGCCGCGCGGCAGGGTCTTGAAGGCGTGGCCGGCGACCCCGCCGATGCCCAGCACGCAGCCGCCGTGCTGGATGGTGTCGTCGGGAAAGTAGAGCATCGCGCCGACGCAGCCGATCTCCGGCCGCAGCGCCTGCGCCGCCATCTCGTCCAGCCACCCGGGGTTGATCGCCTCCAGGTCGTTGTTGAGCAGGCCGACCAGCTCGCCCCGGGCCTCGGCCACGGCGCGGTTGTTCAGCCGCGAGTAGTTGAAGGGGCCGTCGTCGCGCAGCACCCGCGCGGACCGTCCATCCCGGAGGCGGGGGTCGGACGGCAGCGCCGCGAGATAGGCCATTGCCTCCGGGTCGTCCGAGCCGTTGTCGACGACGATGATCTCGAACCTGGGGTAAGCGGTCTCCTCCAGCAGGCTGTCGACGCAGCGCCGCAGCAGCGCCAGAGCGTTCCGGGTGGGAATGATCAGCGAGACGAGCGGAAGTTCTGACGGCAGGGGGTACTTGATCCGCCAATGGCCGCCCTCGACCGGCAGGATCTCGACCGCCTTCCCCAGGCGCCCGAAGTGCTCGGCCAGAGCCTTGCGCGCGGCCTGGGCGGGGTAGTCCTTCTCGCTCAGCAGCAGGGCGGTGGAGCCGGGCACGGCCCGCCAGTGGTAGAGGATCTTCGGGATGTGGATGATGCGCTCCGGCGCGAGCTGCTCCGCCACCCGCAGAGTCAGGTCCCAGTCCTGGCTGCCCTCGAAGCCGGCGCGGAATCCGCCCACCTGGCGCATCAGCGAGGCGCGGTAGACGGAGAGGTGCGAGGTGTAGTTCTGGCCCTCGAACAGGTCGGGTAGCCAGTCCGGCTTGAAGTTGGGCTCCTGCCGCCGGCCGGCCTCGTCGATCTTGTCCTCGTCCGAGAAAAGGTAGCCGGCGTCGGGCTCGGCGTTCAGCGCGGCCGCGACCTCGAAGAGGGCCTGGGGCGCGAGCTCGTCGTCGTGGTCGAGGAGCGCCACGAAATCGCCGCCGGCCAGCTCCAGGGCGGAGTTGGACGCGGCCGAAATGTGCCCGTTCTCGGGCCGGTGGCAGACCTTGAGCCGGGGCTCGGCCGCGGCCATCTCCTCCAGCACCCGTCGGACCGCCGGATCGGTGGAGGCGTCGTCGGCCACGCACAGCTCCCAGTGCGGATAGGTCTGGGCCCGGACCGATTCGATCGCGCGCCGCAGCCAGGCTTCCGGCGTGTTGTAGACCGGCAGGAGCACCGAAATCAGCGGCCGGTAGGCCAGTTCCGCGGCCCGGTCGACCTGCGCCTGCAGCTGATCCACCGTCAGGGTGTCGTAGGCCTCGATCCATTGGTCATAGGTCACGATTTCCTGGGGAGCCGCGGTGGCCCCGACGGCCAGGTCGGTGCGGACGAAGGCCTGCCACGCTCCGTGCTCGTCCGCGGCCTCCAGGTCGAGCTGGGTGTCCTCTGGGGTGAGATCCAGGGTCACCTGCCAGCCGCTGTGCTCGGCCCGGGGATTCCCGGGCGCGGCCGCGGCCACGTCGGGGCGGCGGAGGCCGTAGGTGCCGGGGACGGTCCGGCCCGGCAGGACCGCGCGCACCCCGGCCAGCTTGCCGCCGTCGTCGGCGTAGCACCAGCCCCGCAGCAGGATCTTGCCGGGGGCGAGGCTCCAACTCTGGGGGAAATCCACGCTCGCCCGCAGAATCCGCCCGCCGGCGGCCGGCTCCGGCGCGGCGGGGCCCGGCTCCGGCCGGCGCGCGGCGGGGAGGGAGGCGGGGAGGGCCGGGGCGGGCGAGGACGCCGCCTGGCGGAAGGGGTCGAGCAGCTTGCGCCGCAGGAAGCGCAGGGGCAGGGTCGCGCGCCAGGAGAAGCTCCGTTCCATCGTCCGCAGCTTCGCCTCGCGCTGGGCGATGACGTCCTCGCGCTGGGCCAGGATCTCGTCGCGGCCCTCGATGGTGCGCGCCAGGTGCTGGCACTGGCGGTCGAGCTCGCGGATGCGCCGCTGCAGCGAGGCGCGCAGGTTCTCCAGGTTCACCGCGTGCTGGCGGGTCAGCCGCAGCGCCTCCTCCAAGCGGGGCAGCTTCTTCCGCGCGGCGCTGACCTCGCGGGTGAGGTTGGCGGCATGCTGGTGGGTGAGGGCGATCTCGCGCTCGAGGCGCAGGCGGTCGGCTGTGGCCACCTCCTGCCGCTCGAGGGCGTCGACCAGCGGGGCGAGGTCGGAGGCGAGGGCGGCCGCTTCCGGATCGGAGGTCCGCGCCGCCAGGGCTTGCAGGCTCAGGCCGAGCTCGGTCTGCTCGCCCCACATCGCCGCGGTGGAGCCAGGCCCGGGAGCGGCATTCCGGACCTGCTCGTAGAAGCCGGCGAGGCCGCGGCAGTTGGCGGCGAGGTCGAAGCGTTTCCGGGCCAGCGCGAGGGCGTTTTCCCCCAGGGTCCGGGCCAGGGCGGGATCGCGGAAGATGCGGGCGCAGGCTTCGGCGATCTCCTCCGGCCGGCCGGTGCGCAGGACGATGGCGTCAATCCCGTCCCGCACGGACAGCCCGAGATTCGCGGCGGGCAGCGCCACCGGCTTTCCCATCGCAAAATACTCCGGCAGCTTGGAGGGGAGGCGGTAGTCGTTGAAGGGACCGGCCGCGCCCGGCTGGACCAGCGCATCAGCCTGGGCCAGCAATTCGGGGAGGCGCGCCTTGGGCACGAATCCGAGGTCCAGCACGTGGGCTTTGGTCCGCTCGGGTAGCCGGGAGACGAACTCTGTCGTGTTGACGCCGGTGCGGATGAGCCGGGTGCGCGTGCCCCCCTCGTTGAGCAGGTCGACCGCCCGGTAGAGGTCGGCCATCTCCGACTCGTTGGCGAAGGTGTTGCTGCCGGTGAACACGACGGCCTTCTCGGCCTCGCGCAGGCCGAGTCCGCGCCGGTCCGCCGGGTTGGCGGGAAGGGGCCGGTAAAGGCCGAAGTCGACGCCGGGCTCGAGCAGGGTGCAGGGCACCCCGGACGGGACGAAGGCGCGGAGCGAATCGACGATCACGGTCACGCCGTCGGCCACCCCGAGCAGGCGGCGGTAGCGTCGGGGATGGGAGAGGGCGGCGGCGCTGCGCTGGGCCAGCTCGGTCTCGCCCAGCTCGCGGACCTCCTCCCAGGGCCGGCCCATCCAGGAGGCGAGGAGGAACTCCTCGTTGTCCTCCAGGTGCACGATGAGGCGGGCATGGGCCCTGGCCTGGTAGGCGAGCACGAACTTTCGCACCTGCTCGCGCGGGGTCCAGGCATGGACCACGTCGGCCGCGCGGCCGTCGGGGAAGAGGTTCGGCCGCTCCAGCGCCTCGGCGTAGGTCAGCGCCAGGAAGCGGGGCTCGGGGACGACCGTCAGGCTGGCCTTGCCCTGCGGCACCGCCACCGCGCAGGCGTGGCCCAGATCCCCCAGGCCCCGGGCGAATCCGGCGATGTGGTTGAGGCTGTTGGTCGTGAAGTCGCCGTAATTGACGAAGAGGACGTTCACGCGGGAAGCGCGGTCAGTAGGGCGCGGAGAAGCTGGCGGCCCGGCGGACCTCCTCCGAGGTGGGCGGGGGAAGGTGCTCGAAGCCGGGGAGGTACTTCAGGACGACGGCGTCCCAGGGGGCGGCCCCGCGGATGTCGCGGGTCGGCGTCAGGCTCCACTCCATGATGGCCTGGGCCAGGACACAGGGGTCCTGGATCGGGAGCTCGGCGAAGGTCTTTTCGCGGACCACGAAGGGATCGGCGGCCGAATCGAGCCGGCCGCGCAGGTCGGCCAGCGCGGCGGCGTCGGATTCCCCCCCGCCGGCGGCGCGGAACGGCGCGGCCCAGCGGTCGGCGTCGGCATGGCGGCCGGCCCGGGCGTAGCTTTCGATGACGCGGAGGGCGGCGGCGCGGTGCGCCGGGCCGCTCAGGTGCGCGTCGGCCGGGTAGGATTCCAGCTCGTCGAAGCGGTCGAAGGCGCCGAGGTAATCGAGGTAGGCGAGGTGGACGGAGAGCGGGGCGTCCGCCGCGGGGCGCTGCCCGAGGGCCGCCCGGTAGCCCTCCAGGATCTCGCGGGCCTCGGGCGTCGGGCCCGCGGGCCAGAACTGCCGCGCGACCGCTTCGACGTCGTCGCGGGTCCCCAGCTGGAGCAGGACGAAGTGGGCGGTGTCGATCTCTTCGGCGGGCGGCAGATGCTGCGCCGCCCGGCGCCGGATCCTGATTTCCCGCTCCGCCATCCCGCGGAGCGCGGCCGCCTTGACCGCGTTCTGCGGATGCTTGGCCAGGAAGTCCGCCAGGGCCGGGCGCGGGGTCCCGAGCAGCGCCATCCCCTCGGCCTGGCTTTCCGCGAAGCGGGCCTGGACCTGCTCGCCCGCCGCCACCCGGTTGAGCAGCTGGTTGATGATGACGTGCTCGTCGCCGCGGGAGCGCACCGCCTCGCGGAACATGACCCGCAGCAGGTCGGTGTGCATCGCACCCTGGGCGGGGAAGCCGAAGACCTCGCCCCAGCGGTCCTGGCGGGACATCACCTCGATGATGTCCTCGAAGGCGGCGACGTGGGCCGGGTCGGTCCGGCTCTTGTCCCGCTCATAGAGGAAGATCGCGCAATTGACCGGATCGAAGGCCGAGATCCGCTTGACCTCGAGCCGGGGCAGGACCCGGTCGCGGAAGTAGTCCAGGGCGAAGGGGCCGACCTTAAGCTGGCCGGCGCGCAGCGCCCGGCCCGTCGGCGAGTCGGGATAGACCCGCTGGGCCCGCTCGATGTAGGATTCGGCCCGCTTCCAGTAGAACTGGATGTAGGCGTACGAATACTGCCCTTCCGTCACGTTGCTGACCACGGCATTGGCGTCGTCATAGAGCCGGCGGGCCTCGGCGTTGCCCACGGCGGGGGGCGATCCGTCGAGGTCGGCCGAGCGGAGGGGAAGGGCGGCGGGCAGCAGCGCGAGGAGGGTCAGGAACCGGCGGATCCGCATGGGCATAATGAAAAACGGCAGACCCTCGAACTTGCGAGAGCCTGCCGCCGAGGTAAATGTCTAAGTTGCCCGGGAGGGGGCGCGATCAGAGCTTGTAGCCGACTTCGACCGCGTCCTTGGCGAAACCCTTGACCGTGTCGAGCGAGAGCTCGGTCAGGTCCATCCCGATCATCTTGGCCGCTTTGCTCAGGATGTCGTGGGGCACGGTGATGATGGCGCAGCCGCAGTCCTGGGCCTGGAAGAGATTGAGGACCTCGCGGGTGCTGGCCCAGAGCAGTTCCGCCTTGGGCTGGCCCTTGAGGAGGCCGAGGCACTGCCTCATGATCGGCACAGGATCCACGCCGGTGTCGGCGATGCGCCCGGCGAAGACCGAGACGACCGAGGGGATCGCCGGATTGAGGGCCGCAGCCACGCCCTCGACCTGCTTCGGGGTCAGCAGGGCGGTGATGTTCAGCTTCACGCCCTGCTGCGCCAGCTCCTTGATCAGCGGCAGGGAGGACTCGCCGCGCGAGTTGGTGATCGGAATCTTGGTGTAGACGTTCGAGGCGAAGGTGCTGATCTTCAACGCTTGGCGCTTCATCTCGGTGAAGTCGTCGGAGAAGACCTCGAGCGAGATTGGCTTGGCCGTGACCGTCTTCAGGATCTCCTTGGCGAAGGACTCGTAGTCCTTGATGCCCGCCTTCTTCATCAGGCTGGGGTTGGTGGTCAGCCCCTTGATGTAGGGCTTGGAGTAGAGATCGAGGATGCCGGCCTTGTCCGCGCCATCGGCATAAAGCTGAATCTTCAGTTCGTTCAGGGATTTCATGGTATGGAGAAAAGCTGCTCTGCTTTGGGCAAATTGAAAGCCGAATCCGGCGCCGGTCAGGGCCCGCCCGAAGGGGGATGGGAGAGGATGATCTCGGCCGCCTCGGAGAAGGACCTGACGGTGAAATCCGGCGGCGCGCGCAGCTCCTCGGCGTACCCGAAGTCGATGAAGACGGTGCGGACGCCGGCCCGCTGGCCGCAGTCCACATCGCGCCAGCGGTCACCCACCATCCAGGAGCGGCTCAGGTCGAGCCCGAGGGCCGCCGCGGCGTCCTCCAGCATGCCGGGCTCGGGCTTGCGCCGCCGGGAGTCCTCGCCCCGTCCCGGGTCGTAGGACACCTCGATCCGGTCGATCTCCGGGACCTGCTCCAGGAGCTTCGCGTGCATCGCCTCGACCTCCGACATCGGCATGTCGCCCCGGCCCACGTCCGGCTGGTTGGTGGCGACCACCAGCGCATAGCCGGCGGCCTTGAGGCGCCGGCAGGCTTCCGGCACCCCGGGGAAGAGCCGGAACTCGGAGACGGAGCGCGGGGCGTAGGGCTTGCCTTCGCGCACGACCTGGAGGTTGAGGGTGCCGTCGCGGTCGACGAAGACGGCCGGCCGGCCGGGGGCGGAAGGATTCAGGCCCATGCGATCAGGTTGGAACGGAGCGGCCCGAGGCCGGTTCCCGCCAATTCGATCCGCACCCGGTCCGGCCGGGGAAACAGCCCGCGCAATTCGGCGCCGGTCAGCGGATTGAGGTTGTCGGGGTCGCTCCAGTGCCGCAGCCGGGTGCGGCGCAGCAGGGCCCGGAAGACGCCGAGGGGAAGGTAGTGGAGCAGCGGCAGGCCGGTGTGGTGCTCGATCGGGAACCAGCGGTTCGGCGTGGCGAGGAAGACCCGCCGGCCCACCCGGCAGAGCTCGGCGACGAAGCGGGCCTGTGCCTGCCGCGAGCCGACGTGCTCGATCACCGCGTTGGAATAGGCGATGTCGAAATGGCCCTCGGGGAAGGGAAGCGGGGCGTGGGGCGAGATCGGGACGTAGGAGACGCCGGGATAGCCCGCGGTGACCGCGGCCCCCGGGCCGATGCCGGCGCAGGTGATGCGCCCCCGGTGCGGATGAATCTGCTCGAGCACGTTCGCCTCGATCCGGGCCGTCTCGAGCGAGACCCCGACGTCGAGGATGGTCGTGTCCGGCCCGGGCCGCAGCAGTTCCCCGAAGCGCCGCACCACGCTCAGCCGGGTCCGCAGCGAGACCGCCTGGACCAGCCGGCTGCGGCCGGCATGGCGGTAGTAGAGGGCCTCGTCGTGGCCGGCGCCGGGGCCCGCCTGGCGTGTCGCGGCTGCCGCCATGGCCTCAGGCCTCGCCGCTCAGCGCGTGCTCTCCCACTTGGTCTGGTTGACCTTGAGGTCGGGGTGGGAGACGAAAAGGTGCCAGATCACCGCCTGGAAGGCCTCGCTGTGCGGGGTGATGTTGTTGGGGTTGACCGTCGGGACGATGACGCAGGCGTCCGCCACCTTGGCGGTGTGGCCGCCGTCCTTGCCGACGATCCCGATCACGCGCGCCCCGACCTGCTTGGCGAGCTGCAGGGCCGAGACCAGGTTGGGCGAAACGTTCTTTTCCAGGTTGCCGCCCCCGACCGAAAGCACGAAGACACAGTCCTTGGCGCTGATCCGGCTGCCCCGCAGCCATTCGACGAAGACGCTGGCCCAGCCCTCGTCGTTGGTGCGCGCGGTCAGCTCCGAGACATTGTCGGTCGGGGCGTAGACCTCGATCCCGGCGATCTTGCGGAAGTCGTTGACCGCGTGCGAGGCGTTGGCCGCGCTGCCGCCGACCCCCAGGATGAACAGCCGCCCGCCGCGCTCGCGCACGCCGCGCAGCTCGGCGACGCACTTGTCACAGTCGGCGGGGTTGATCTTGCCGACGATCTCGGCGGTTTCCTTCAGGTGTTGGGCGGAATAGGACATGGAAGGGAGGGCTAGACGCTCTCCGCCCCCGCAGGTCATGACAAGCCCCCTTTCGGCCGGAAATCGCCGGCCGCGGACACGTGCCCCTCAGCGCGGCTGCCGCCGCAGGAGCTCGTCCAGCTCCCGCAGGCCGGCCGGCGAGCCGATTTCATAGAAGCGCTCCGGGATCTCGCAGCCGGCGAGCTGGCCGCGGGCCACCAGCGTCTTCTGCACCTCCGCCAGGTCTACCACCGCGTCTCGGGGAAACCCGTCGAAGGCCGCGGCCCGGAAGACCCCGAGCCCGTAGTCGATGTGCCGCATCTGCGGCACCTTCTGCTTCTTGTCGTAGAGCCGGATCTCGCCGTCCTCGAACCAGACGTTGCTGGCGTCGTACCGCTCGCGGTTCTCGAAAACCGTCATGAGGCCGAGCCGGCCCGAGCGGACGAAGGCCTCGCCGACCGCCCGGTAGTCGATCGGGAGGTAGCTGTCGCCGTAGAGCACGTAGAAGGCCTCCCCCAGCTTCGGCAGCGCCTGGATCAGGGCACCCCCCGTGCCGAGGAGCTTCGGGCCGTCGAAGGAATATTCGATCGTCACCCCGAAGCGGGAGCCGTCGCCGTACTGCTCGACGATCTTCTCGCCCAGGTGGCCGACGCAGAGGACGAGCCGGGTCAGTCCGGCTCCGCGAAGCAGCCGGATCTGGTGGGAGAAGAACGGCTCGCCGGCCACCTCGATCAGCAGCTTGGGGACCTTCTCGGTGATGGGGCGCAGCCGGGTGGCCAGGCCTCCGGCGAGAAGGGCGACGGGCAGGTCGGACGCGCACATGGCGGGTAGGCGGGTTCAGGCCCTCCGCATGCGGCGGAACAGGATCTCGGTCGCCTGGTGCAGCAGCACGCTGACCCCGACGACCAGCGCGAACGCCGCCGCCATGCTCAGCTCGAGCTGCCGCGGGGTAGGGTGCTGGATGCCCCACTCCTGGAAGAGGAAGAGGCGGTTGTAGTCCCGGATCACGGGCTGATGGAGCAGGTAGATCTCGTAGGAGTAGATTCCCAGGAGCGAGAGGCCGGCGAGAAGCACCCGCCCCGGGTGAAAACGGCGCAGTTTCGTCTCCACGGCGAGAAAGACCGCCCCCCAGGCCAGGCCGATGAGGGGATAGTCGAGCGAGAGCTGGCGCCAGAGGCAGGCGTAGGCCAGCGCCGCCAGCCCGGCCGCTCCGAAGAGGGTGAGGCGCACCTGGGTCGGGCGTCCGCTGAAAAGCTGCCCCAGGATCAGGCCGAGGAACGCCGTGGGAACCCGGCAGGCCAGGTGGGCCAGCCCGCCGGCGTTGTTGGTCTCCTGGTAGTAGACCCACAGCCCGAGCGTGAGGAGTCCGCCCACGCCGACCACGAAGCTCAGCTCGTGCAGGCGGGGCCGCAGGGCGAAGAACGCCGCATAGAGCAGCACGATGACGGAGATGAACCAGAACGAGTCGTTGACTGAGGAGAAGAACAGCGGGCTGCCGAAGGCATGGAGGCCGAGAAAATGCAGCCCGATGTCGGCGGGGGAGCGGTTGTCGGCGTAATACTTGGAATTGAGCCAGAGGTAGAGGAGCAGCGCGGCCCAATAGCTCGGGTAGATCCGCAGGAAGCGGCGCTTGAGAAATTCCCCAGGGGAGAGATGGAAGGAATTCACCGCCAGCAGCACCCCGCTGACCAGCAGGAAGACATCGACCCCGACCTCGCCGTGGAGGGTGTTCTCCCAGCCCAGCACCCCCCCGGCGTGGTAGCAGAGCACCAGCGCCATCGCCACGCCCTTGAGCCCGTCGAGCGCCGGCAGCCGCACTCCGCGGGGGACGGGGGGAGCCGCCTGGAGCGTCGATGCCGGGAGGGGCTTCATCGCGCGCTCACTGCGCCACGACCTTGGTGCCCTCGAAGTCGAAGCGGAAGCGGACCTCCTGCAGCCCCTTCTCGCGCATGGCGTGGCGAAGCTTCTGCTTGTCGCCGGCGTAGAACATCAGGAAGCCGCCGCCGCCCGCGCCGATCAGCTTCCCGCCCAGGGCGCCGTGGGCCATGGCATAGTCGTACCAATCGTTGATGTGCTGGTTGCTCATGCCGGAGCTGCGGGCCTTCTTGCGCTGCCAGTGCACGTCCATCAGGCGCGCGAACTCCTCGAGCTGGCCCGACTCGAGGGCCGCCAGCGACTTGAGCCCGAGCTCCTTGGTGAAGTGGAGGTTGTCCAGCATGGCCGAGTCGTTCTTCTTCGAGCGGTCATTCTGGTCCTTGAGGATGGCGGAGGCGCTGCGGCTGTAGCCGGTGAAGAAGAGCAGCAGGTTGTCCTCGAGGTTGAAGAGGGTCTCCTCCGAGATTTGGCAGGGGCGGTATTCCACGCGCCCGTCTTTGTGGAAGGTGAAGGCGGTGATGCCGCCGACCGCCGCGATGTACTGGTCCTGCTTGCCGATGGGCTCGCCCAGCTTGTTGATCTCGATCTCGCAGGCCTGCTCCGCCAGCTCGGCAGGGGAGACCAGGTTCTTCTTGTAGGCATGCAGGGCCCGGAGCAGCGCGGTGGTGAAGCTGCCGGAGGAGCCGAGGCCGGTGCCTCCCGGGATGTCCGCCATCGAGGTCAGCTCGATGTGCGGATCGGTGACGCCGGTCAGCTTCAGGGCCTCCCGCACGATCGGGTGCTCGATCTGGTCGACCGAGGCCACCCGTTCCAGCTTCGAGTACTTGACGATGATCTCCGGCTGGAAGGTGCGGTGCTTGGTGATGTAGATGTACTTGTCGATCGCCGCGGCCACCAGGAAGCCTCCGAATTCCCGGTAGTAGGAGGGCAAGTCGGTGCCGCCGCCGCCGAGGGAGACGCGCAAGGGGGAACGGGCGATGATCATGGGGTGAAGTGGTAGCCGCTCTTCTGGTAGATCGCCTCGACGATCTCAAGCGTGCGGATGCCCTCGCGCAGGCCCGGGCTGGGCTCCCGGCCGAGGCGGATGTCGTCCAGGAAGGCGAGGGTCTCCTTCTTCCACGACTCGTCCCCGCCCGCATAGTCCCAGGCCGTCGTCTCCGGCGGGCCCATCTGGGGCAGCATCTTGTAGTACACCAGGCGCTCCTGGCCGTAGCTGCCCCCCAGCCCATCGATCGCCAGCTTAGCGTCGCGGCCATAGATCTCGAGCGAGAACAGGTTCTTCCACTCCGTGCAGCTGGCATGCAGCCAGGCGGTCTGTCCGGCCGGCGTGCGGAGGCTGAGGAAGGCGTTGTCATCGACCGGCATGTCCCAGAAAGAGGTGGTGGCGTGCCCCTCGATGGTCGAAAACTCCCCCAGGAACCACCCGGCCAGGTCGATGAGGTGGACCCCCTGGTCGATCAGCTCGCCTCCGCCCGACTGCTTCGGGTCCGCCCGCCATTCGCGGTCGTAGCCCTTGCGGCCGCCGTGCCCGTAGCGCGCGCGCAGGAACATCAGCGGGCCGAGGACGCCGGATTCAAACAGTTCGCGGGCCTTCTGCAGCGCGGGGTGAAAGCGGTGATTGTAGCCCAAGCGCACACGCACGCCGGCGCGGGCGGCGGCCTCCTGGAGCTGGCGCAGCTCGGCGGCGTTGCGCGCGGCCGGCTTCTCGACCAGCACGTGCTTTCCGGCCGCCGCCGCCGCCTGGGCGATCGGGGTCAGCGAGGCGTTGAGCGTGGCGACGATCACCGCCTGGACCCGGGGATCGGCCAGGGCCGTCCGGTAGTCGGTGGTCGCGGCGCAGCCGGGGGCGAGCTTGGCCAGTTCCGCGGCCCGGCCGCCGTCGAGGTCACAGGCGTGCCGGAGGGACACGCCCTCGAGGCCGGTGAGGGCCACGGCCCGCTTTCGTCCGATCAGGCCGCAGCCGACGATCGCGAAGCCCTGGGGAGGAGAGGAAGCCATTCGAGCCGGCTAGATTCGGAAGCGGGTCCGGGGCTGGCAAGCCCTCACGCGGGCGGCGGAGGGGCCAGTCCGGCCCGGACCAATCGGCCGGCCGCCCCCAGCGCCACTCCTACCCAACCCAGCAGGGCGAGCCAATACCAGCCTTCCAGCCACCAGGAAGGGCGGAAGACGAGGACGACATGGCTATGGCCGGCCGGGACCGGCACAGCCACGAGATGCTCGGGCGAAGCCGCTGCCGGAGCTTCGCGCCCGTCCACCTGGGCGTGCCAGCCCCGCTGCCAGACGCGCGGGGTCTCGAGCAGGGCGGGATGCGGCGCGTAAACCTCCGCCTTGTAGGGGATCCAGGAAGTCACCCGCACCGGCAGGTCATTCATCCCGTAGGTATAGAGGCGGAAGCGGGCGAACACATAGCGGTCACTGTCATACTTGGGCTGGACGAACTGCAGGACCGGCTCGATCGGGGCCGGTCCGTGGAAGAGCAGGGGGACGACCTTTTCACTGGTGGGGAAGCTGCCGAAGGCTCTCGGGTAGCTCGTGTTGTTGTGGATCGCCACGCCCGAATCGGGCAGCAGGTACTCGCGGAAGAGCCCGTCGTGCAGGATTTGCAGCACGCCCGAGCGGTCGGCCGGAATTCCTTCGATCCTCAGCGCATAGCGGCGGGCCGGCTCCAGCCGGATGCCGGGCTCGAGGGTATAGATCCGGTTGTGGACCGTACTGACCGCCGTCCAGGTCCCCGACTGCACCAGGCGGCCGGCGGCCCCGGCCGGGGGGGCCGCGGCGTCGGCGTTGGCCGCGACGATCTCCCCCGTCCGCGGGTCGAGCAGGCGGTTCTCTAGCAGCGGATCCATGTAGCCGTGGCTGGCGTAGCCCGGGGGGTTGGCGAAGGCGGCATAGGGATATCGGGTGAGGATCAGATTTTCGGGCCTGAGCATCACCTCGGCCGAGCCCGCGTCTGCCATGGACGAGCGCAGGACGTAGCGGAGCTGCTCCGCCTCCCACAGGCTCCAGCCGGCGGCGACGGCGAGGGCGCCCAGCATCCAGGCGCGTCCCCGGCGCCGAAGGCGGATGTCGGCTGCGCCCAGCGCCAGCGCGAAGGAGAAGACGATGACCAGCCCCCAAAGGGCGAAGAGGCGCTGCATCGGCCAGACATTCTGGACCCCGACGAACCAGTTGGGCGCGGCGCGCCAAAGCCAGGCCGTCAGGCCGGGCACCGGCAGCGTCAGGGGTACGATCACGAGCATGGCGAGCGCGAAGGCGCCGCTGCCGCGGGGGCGCCGCCAGCGCAGCAGGATCAGCGCGGCCAGGCCGATCGCGACCAGGGTGTAGCCCAGCTGGCAGGCGCCCGGCCCGAGGTGCTTTTCATCGAGCGGCAAGAAGTCTCCCGGGAAGTCGTGGCGGATCTGGTCCGGAACCTCGGCTCCGGTGGCCGTGAGATGGACCGGCTGGTCGATGGAAAAAGCCGAGCCGATCGGCCACGCGCCCAGCACGAGAAACAGGGCCGCCATGCCGAGCAGCCGGGCCGGCTCCCCGCGCAGCGGGCGGCGCGCAGCCATCACCCCCAGATACATTCCGCCTGCCAGGAGCATGCCCCAGAGCGCCATCGGCGTGTGGGCGAGCCACAAGCCGGCCAGGGAGACTGCGATCAGCACCCTGGGGCCCCAAGCGGCGGGCCGGCTCCAGAGCTCGCAGCAGCCGAGCAGGAGCGGGGGCAGGAACGGCATCGCCGAAAACATCATGTACTGGTCGAGGACGAAGCTGGGCGCCAGGAAGCCGGGGCTGGCCAGCCAGGCCAGGGCCAGGAAGGCGGCCATTCCCGGCCGCGCGGGAAGCACCCGCCGCAGGCAGAGGTAGGCGGAGGCGGCGACCGCGAGAGCGTTGACGCAGAGCACCAGGTTCTTCAGCGGGGTGGGGGCGAGCCGGCGGGCGGTCAGCCCGTCGACCAGGCCTGTCAAGTGCTGGAGCCAGGGCGCGACGCGGAGCGGCACCACCGCGCCGTTGAAGGCGTAGCGGCTCTGGCCGATCCAGACGGGAAAGGTGCCGTGGCGGATCTGCTCGACGAAATCGGACAGCATCAGGCTGTACCAGTAGGCGTCGCCGGCGCCGAAACTGTCCCGGGTGTAGAACGGCAGCGTAAGAAAGACCGTCGCGATCCCCACGAGCAGCCAGCGCCCGGGTTCGCCCGGCTGCGCGGGCCACGCCCGGCGGGCGGCGCGGAGGGCGAGAAAGTAGCTTCCCTCGAGGCATCCGAGCGCCGCCAGCAGCCAGAGCGCGCCCCCGGCGGTCAGCGGTCCGGGGTCGATGGCCTGGCGGGCCAGCCCGAGCCAAAGGGCGAGGGCTGCGGCCCCCGCCCAGCGGAGGGCGGCGGCCAGCCCTGGGGAATCGGACGCCTCCATCCGCTAGAGGTTGATGCGCTGCTCGACGATGTACCGCGGCCGCCCGCGGCTCTCGTCGAAGGCCCGCCAGAGGTACTCGCCGAGCACCCCCAGCATGACCAGTTGGACGCCGGAAACGATGAGCAGGACGCACATCAGGGAGGCCCAGCCCTGGACCGGGACCTGTTGAAAGAGCGAGCGGCCGACGATCAGCAGCGCGTAGAGGAAGCCCGCGCAGGCGAAGCCCAGGCCCACGACCGACATCGCCCGCACGGGCGCGTAGGAGAAGCTGACGAAGGAATCGACCGCCAGCTTGAACTTCTTGCGCAGCGTCCATTTGGAGCGGCCATGCTGGCGCGCGGCCTTCACGTAAGTGATCTGCTGCTGGTTGAAGCCCACCCATTGGATGAGGGCCAGGAGCGAGGTGTGCTTTTCCGGGGCCGCCTTCAGAGCATCGATCACCTGGCGGTCGAGCAGCAGGAAGTCCGCGCCTTGCGGGGGGGGACGGACGTCCGCGAACCTGCGCATCAGCCAATAGTAGAGCCGGGAAAGCAGGCGCGTGGCAGCCGACTCCCCCTCGCGCGCGTCGCGGACCGCCCAGACCACCCGGGCCCCCGCGCGCCATTTGGCCACGAGTTCGGGGATGGTCTCGGGCGGGTCCTGCAGGTCGGCGGCCAGGACGACGGCGGCCTCGCCGGAGCAGGCTTCGAGCCCCGCGGCGAATGCCTTGTGGCTCCCGAAATTCCGCGAAAAGCGCAGCGCCTTCACCCGGCGGTCCCGCCGCGCCAGCGCGGCGATGATCTCCGGAGTCCGATCCGAGGAATGATCGTCGACGAACAGCAGTTCCGGCTCCAAGCCGAGGCCGGCCCAGTCGAGCGCGCACACCCGCTCATAGAGGAGGGACAGGTTGGCCTCTTCATTGTAGGCCGCGACGACCAGGGAGATGAGGGTTGGCATGGAAGACTAGACGGTTGGGGCGGGCGCGCCCAGGCGGGCCCGGACGGAGCGAACCAGCGTCGCGGCCGGCTGAGGGGTGCTGCCGTCGTCGGACACCTCGAGGAGACGGAGAACCCCGTCGCCGGTCAGGACTTCGACCGAGCCGTCCGGGCCAACCTTCACCACCCTTCCGGGGATGCGCCCGACGTAGCGGGGCGGCTGGGGCAACCGCTCCGACCGCAGGACGAAGAGCCGGCGGCCCTCATGGAGGGTGAAGGCCCCGGGATAAGGGAAAGTCAGCCCTCGGATCAGATTGTGGATGGCCTCGGAAGGCTGGCCCCAGTCGATCCACCCGTCGGCGGGAGTGCGGCTGCAGCCGTAGGTGGCCTGGGCATGGTCTTGCGGGACGGGGACGGCCCGGTCTTCCCGGAGCAGTCGGTGGCCTTCGACCACAAGTTCGGCCGTCACCTGGCAGACCCGCTCGTAAACCTGGGGAGCCGATTCATCGGGGCCGATGGCGACCTTCCGCTGCAGCAGGATGTCACCGGTGTCGACCCCCTCCTCCACCCGGAAGAGGGAGACGCCCGTCTCCTTCTCGCCGTTGATGACGGCCCAGTTGAGCGGCGCGAACCCGCGGTAGCGCGGCAGGAGGCTATCGTGGGCCGCCCAGCACCCGCGGGGGAAGGCGCCGAACAGGCCCGCGGGCATGAGGGTCCGGGCGCCTACGGCGAAACCGGCCTCCGCCCCGGTCTCGCGGACCCACGCCGGCAGGCCCGGGTCCTTCAGCGCCCGGACCTCCCGCAGCGGCACGCGATGCGCCGCAGCCAATCCGCGGATGCGCTCCTCGAAGCGCTCGGACTCATGGGCGTCCTGCGCCAAGCTGAGCACTCCGCAGACGGGGAGGCCGGCCCGCAGCAGGGCCTCGAGGGCCAGGTGGCCGCGGCGGGTGCTTCCGATGAAAAGCGTCTTCATCGGCGGGCCGCATGACGCCGGACGGCTGCGATCACCTGATCGATATCGCCCTCGCTCATCCGGGTGTAAAGCGGCAAACAGGCGCACTGGTCGCTCGCCGCCTCGCTCTGGGGGAACCGCTGCGGGCCGAATCGCTCCCGGTAGCAGGCCTCGCGGTGGATCGACATGATCCCGCGGCGGGTGGCGATGCCCTCATCGAGGAGGGCCTGCATGAAGGCGTCGCGGACCGCGGCGTTCGCGCCCGCCAGGCGGATGAGGTAGGTCTGGTGGTTCCAGCGGCAGTCGGCCGGAGCGCGGAACAGCTCGATGCCGGCCCTCCCGGCCAAGCCGGCATCATAGCGGGCGGCGATTTCGCGGCGGCGCGCGAGGATCGCATCCAGCTTGCTCAGCTGCGCGAGGCCGATGGCGGCCTGCAGGTCGGTCAGGCGGTAGTTGTAGCCCAGCTCCGGGTAGGCCTCGGTGACGATCGTCCTGGAGCGGTGGCGCTGCAGGTCGTTCACCGACATCCCGTGCTGGCGCAGGCGCCGGAGCTTCTCCGCCAGGGCGGGGTCGCCGGTTGCGATCATCCCGCCGTCCCCGGTGCTGAGCACTTTTCGGGGATGGAAACTGAAGCAGACCAGGGGCGAGTGCCCGGTCCCGCCGATCGGCTTGCCGCGGTATTCGCTTCCCACCGCGCAGGCGGCGTCCTCGACCAACGCCAGATTCCTCTGGCGGGCCAGCGCTGCGAACGCGTCCAACTCCGCCGGCCGACCGACCTGATGGATGACGAGTAGCGCTCGGGTCCGGGGACTGATCGCAGCCTCGGCCGCCGCCGGGTCGAGGTTGAGGGTGTCCGGGCGGATGTCGGCGAACACCGGCCGGGCGCCGCAATGCAGGATCGCGTTGGCGGAGGCGATGAAGCTGTGGGGGCTCGTGACCACCTCGTCCCCAGGTCCCACGCCCGCCGCCAGCAGCGAAAGGTGCAGCGCGGTGGTGCAGTTCGAAACGGCGACCGCATGGGCCGCGCCGACTCGGCGGGCGAAGGCCGCCTCGAATTCGGCGACCCGGGGGCCCTGGGTGATCCAGCCGCTGCGGATCGTCTCGGCGACGAGCGCGATTTCCTCTTCCCCGACGTCGGGCTGAGCGAGCGGAATCATGGCTTTTCCCAGTTGCGGGTCTGGATCCGGCCCAGGACTTCCGGATCGGCCGCGTAGAGTGCTCGATAGTAGGCGGCGGTCTCGGCCAGTCCCTCGGCCGGCGCGGTGCGCGGCCTGAAGCCGGTGGTGCGGCGCAGCTTCCCCGCGTCGACCCAGAGCCGCGGCACGTCGCCGGGCCGCTCCGGCTCATGCGAGGCCGGCAGGTCGGACCGCCCCGCCGCCGCCGTCACCAGCGTGGCTAGGGCGTCGATCCGGATCTCCTCGCCGTAGCCCAGATTGACCAGGTCGCCGACCAGGGCATCGGCCTCCGCGATCGCGACCAGGGCCTCGGCGCAGTCCCGGACGAAGAGAAAGTCCCGGGTGTGGGAGCCGTCGCCGAAGACGACCGGCCGCTGGCCGGCCAGGGCCCGAAGAATAAAGCGGGGGATCACCTCGCCGGAATCACCCTCGAAATGAGCCCGGGGCCCATAGTTGTTGAAGGGGCGCACCCGCACGACCGGCAGCCCATGGCAGATCTGGTAAGCCGCCGCGTAATGCTCACCGGCCAGCTTCGAGGCCCCGTAGACGGTGGTCGGCCAGGTGGCGGCCTCCTCGGTGAGGGGGAACACGCGGGCGGCGCCATAGACCTCGCTGCTCGACACGTAGAGGAAACGCCCGACCCGGGCGGCGCGCGCGGCGTCCAGCAGCCGAAGGGTCCCGGTGGCGTTGACTTCATGGTTCTCGGCCGGATCGTGCAGCGAATGCCTCACCCCGAGGCAGGCGAGATGGAAGACCGCCTCGGCTCCGCGCAGCGCCTCCGCGCAGGCCGAGGGATCGCGGATGTCCCCCTCCTGGACGCGCACCCGGCCGGTCCGCAGGGCTTCGGCCAGGTTCTCGCGGCGGCCGTTACGGAAGTTGTCGAGCACGGTCACGGCGCAGCCGGCGGCGGCCAGCCGATCGACCAAATGGGAGCCAATGAAACCGGCGCCGCCGGTGACCACGACGCGAGCCTGGGGGCGGGCGATCACCATGTCAGGGTGAGGGCGCGGCCAGGTTCCGGGCGATGAACTCCTTCATTTCCATCTGAGAGTAGGGCATGGGATGAAAATCGCCGACAAAAAAAGTTGTGGCGGTGGAGAACCCCTGGGGATTGCTCCCCAGGCTGACGAAATCGTAGCTGTCGAGATTCAGCGTGACCGCCGTGGTCCAGACGGGGCGCCCGTCCGCCCAAACCCGCAGGGTCTGGGCGGAAGCGGCGATCCGGCGCGGATCCAGCCGCCAGTCTTCGGGAGGCTGATGCCGGGCCAGCTGGGGCCCGGCGAAGATCTCGATGATGTGCTCGTCCCGCGGTTCGAGTGTCAGGAAAGGCGATTGGCTGAGGCCGCCATTCCACTGGTCCAAGCCGAGGCGGAGGCGCAGGTCCGGCTCGACGTCGAGGAGCAGCAAATTGCCGTGTCCCGCCACGCCCGATGCCAGCAGCGGATACCGTCCAGGCCCGGCGGGCAGCGCCATCCGCACGCGCCAGACCCCGGCTTCGGAGAAAAGTCCGAGCGCGGCCGGGCCGCGGGGGGGCAGCCGGGTGACGGACGAGATCGTTCCAGAAAACACCTGCCCGCCGCCGGCAGGGTTACGGCCGAGGAATATCCACTGCGGCGGCGAATCGTAGGTCTTGGTCCGGGCCCAGATGGCCTCGCGGCCATCAAAGAGCACCCGGGCCGTGGTCTTGAGGTTGGCGATGTCGGTCTCGGACCACCCGCGGAACCACGGATGGATCTGCGGGGGATAGAGGGATCCGAGATCGACCTCCACCTCATAGGGCCGGCCCGGCTGGATCGGTATCATTTCGGACTGGAAGCCGCCGTAGCCCTCGTGGACGAGGGAAAGGCGGAGCAGCCCGTTGGGATATTGATCGGCCCAGAGCCCGTCGGTGAAGTTGGGCGTGCCGGTGACCAGGAGCGGCATCTCGACGACGTGGGAAACGGGCCGGAAGCTGGCACGGAACCGGATCGGGCCGTAGCGCCAGGCGCCCAATCGCGCGAGGAGGTAGGAAGGATAGTTGCCGGGATAGGCGAGGGCCCGGTAGGTGAGGGGCCGGCGGTTCTTCAGGCCGTCCAGCAGTTGGAGGCTGCCCAGGACGTTGGTGGCAGCGGCGGCCACCACTAGCAGTGCGAACACCGCGCGAACGCCCCGGAGGGCGGGGGTGGGGCGGGGCAGGCCGCAGAGCCAGCCTCCGGCCAGGGCGAGGAGCAGGACGAGGGTGCCTTGGAAATCAGGCACATAGCGATCGGCCCGGAAGCCGAAGAACGCCATCCCGAGAAAGAGGCAGGGGAAGGCGAGGGTGAGCGCCCAGGCGAAGACGCGGCCCGGAGCGTCCGGCCGGAGGCGTGGCCGCGCCAACCAGAGGCCGACGGCGCAGGCGAGTGCCGCCAGGGCGACCAGCCATTGGCCATGGATGGACTCGAAGCCGTAGTAGCCCTCCGGCCGATCCTGGGCGTTGATCGGAAAGACGTAGGGAAAATAGGGGCTCAGGACTGGCGGCCGGAGGTAGTACCAGCTCAGGTTGGGCCAGAAGAAGCGCGGGCGGGCCAGGGCGAAATGGCTGCTGACCAGATCGGAGAGCTGGTAATGGAATCCGAATTCGAGCGGATCGCCGAAGCGCCCGTAGTTGTAGGCGGCGAGCAGCCCGCCGATGGCCGCGGCGGGAATCAAGGCGGCCGCCGCGAGCGTTCCGCGGCGCGCCCCGCGGCGCGCCAGCGCGAGGGCCAGGAACAGGGCCGCGGGTGCGGCGCAGAGGGAATTGGGCCGGCATCCGACGGCGAGGCCGAGGGCCAGGCTGGCCAGCGCCAGCCACCGCAGCCCGTGGCGCTCCGGCTCGAGCGCGCGGAATCCCGCCCACCAGGCGGCGGAGAGGCAGGCATAGGCTCCGGCGATGGCCACTTGGTAGAATCCATAGTCCGCCAGGAGGTACGAAGTTGCGGAGGCGAAGCCCAGCAGGAGGATGCAGGCGATGTCTGCCACCCGGCCAATGCCGGGAAAATGGCGCCGCCGGGCCTCCCGATAAGCCGCCAGCTGGAAGAGGAAGCCCGCCGCGACCAGGATCAGCCCCGCGGCATTCTCGGGAAGATCATGCCCGGTGAGCGCGGCATAGGGCAGAAAGAGCAGGACCGCCGGCACCACGCCGAAGTAGAGATAGTAGTGCCCGCGGTACAGGCTGGCATCGAGGAGGAAGGGTGCCCGCCGGCGCACTTCCGGGCTGGGACTGAGCAGCCCCGGGTCCACCGGCGCATCCATGTAGAGATGGCCCTGGCGCAGGCCGCGGGCCAGCAGGTCGTAGTACCCCGTCTCGTGCCCGAGGAGGTCATAGGCGCGGCTCCATCCGTCGCCCGCCGCGCCCAGCCACGCCATCAGCGCGAGTGCTGCGGCCGCGGCGACAATGGCTCCGATCCGCTTCAAGCTGGCGGCGCCGATGGGCGCAGCGGCCGGGCCGGGTTGCCCGCCACCACCGCGCCGGGCGGCACATCCCGGGTGACCACACTGCCGGCGCCGACCACCGCGCGCTCCCCGATCGTCACCCCGCAGAGGATCGTGGCCGAAGTGCCGATCGAGGCGCCCCGCTTCACTCGGGTGGACACGACCGTCCAGTCCGCCTCGGTCTGGGGCGTGCCGTCGGGATTGGAGGCCCGGGGCACCTTGTCGTTGATGAAGGAGACATTATGCCCGACGAACACCTCGTCTTCGAGCTCCACGCCCTCGCAGATGAAGGTGTGGCTGGAGATCTTGCAGCGGCGGCCGATCCGGACGTTCCGCTGGATCTCGACGAAGGTGCCGATCTTGCTGTCGTCCCCGATCTCGCAGCCGTAGGCGTTCACGAAGTTGAAGATCTTCACGTTCCGCCCGATCCGGACGTTGGCCAGGACCCGGCGCGGGCCGTCCTCGTTGATCACTTCCATGACAGCGCCAGCTCCTTCCCGCCGGACTCCACCGAGGCCTGGGCGGCCTCGAGGATCCTGACCGCGTCGGCTCCGAAGCGGCCGTCGGAAACCGGCCGGCGCCCCTCCCGAATGGCCCCGGCGAAATCATCCACCAGGTTGGCCAGGGCCTCGCGGGGGGCGATTTTCGGCGAATGTACGTCCCCGACGCGGTATTCGTAGAGCAGCCGATTGCGCTCCTCATCGGTGCGGGCCACCACTCCGGAGTCGTAGATCTTCACCGGCTCGGTCGCATTCAGGTCGTCATAGACCACCATGCGCCGGTCGCCGCCGATCAGCATGTGCCGGATCTTGACGGGCGAGACCCAGGAGCAATTGACGTGGGCGAAGAGGCCCGAGGCGTAGCGGAGCAGGAGAATGCCGATGCTTTCGACCCGGCCCGGGGCGGAGGCTGCGCCCACGGCCTGGACCCGGTCGGGCCGCTCCCCGCTGATGAAGTTGATGATCGAGAGATCGTGCACCGCCAGGTCCCAGAGCACGTTCACGTCGTGTTGGAAGAGCCCGAGGTTGATGCGGGTGGAGTCGATGTAGTTCAGCTGGCCGAGCTCGCCGGCGGAGACCAGCTCGCGGATCCGCCGCACCGCGGGATGGTAGACGAAGGTGTGGTCCACCGCCAGGACGCATCGCCGGGTCTCGGCTAGCCGGACCAACTCCTCCGCTTCGGCAGTCCGGGCGGAGAGAGGTTTCTCGACCAGGACGTGCTTGCCGGCACTGAGCGCCTCCTTGGCCATGGAGAAATGGGTCGCGACCGGGGTGGCCAGGGCCACCGCCCCGATGCCCGGATCGGCCAGGACGCGGGCGAAGCTTTCCGCCGCCCGGACCCCGGGATTCTCCCGGAGCGCGCGCTGGCGGCGTGCGGCGTCCTCCTCGCAGACGGTGACGGAGGCGAAGCCCCCGTGCTGCAGGAAATTGCGGACGAGCTTGGGCCCCCAGTAGCCATAGCCGACGACGGCGACGCCGGGCAGCGCAGCGGCGGGTTGGGGCTTGTCAGGCATCGGGGCCGAGCCTCTGCTATCGTTGCCAATGTTCAAGCCCGACTTGGCGGGTCCTGCCCGAGCCTTCTTCGGCGAATCTCGCGGCGCCGCCGACGCCCTCCCTCGCCGCCGCCGCCGCCGCGAGGCCTGGGTGGCGGCCGCGGCCATGGCGCTGGTCCTCGCCTTCCAGGGCTGGACCGCCTTCGGGACCGGCTCGCATCCGCTGTTCGATGGCCGGCAGACCGACTACTACAACCTACTCGCGCATTCGCTGCGGCACGGCCACCTCTATCTGCCGATCCAGCCGGATCCCCGGCTCGTGGCCGCCGCCGACCCCTACAATCCGGCGCGGCGGCCGCCCGGCGTCATCGTCCATGACGCCTCTTATTTCCGCGGACGCTATTATATCTATTTCGGGGTCAGCCCGGTGGTCACCCTCGTCCTGCCTTGGCAGCTTTTGACCGGCCATGACCTGCCTGGGGTCTACCAGACCTTCTTCTTCACCGGCCTGGGTTTTCTGGCGGCATCGCTGACTTGGCTGGCCCTGCGCCGGAGGTATTTTCCCGCCTCGGGCTGGGGCACGATGGTGGCGGGCATCGCGGTTTTCGGGCTGGCCGTGATGACGCACGCCGTGTTGCGCCGCTCCTCGATGTGGGAGCAGGCCATCGCCGGCGGCTACGGATTCGCGATGCTGGGGGTCGCCTGCCTGTATGGCGCCCTCCACGGCGAGCGGCGGGGCCGCTGGATGGCCGGCGCCGGCGCCGCCTTAGCGCTGGCGATCGGGGCGCGGCCGACCTACGCGGCCGGCGGCGCGGCCCTGGCGGTGCCGGTGCTCTGGGCCTGGCTGAAGGACGGGGGTTGGGCGGGGCGCGAATGGCGCCGGATGGTCGCCGGCGCGGCCCTCGGCGGGGCTCCGATCGTGGCGAGCCTGCTTTGGTACAATTGGGCGCGCTTTGGCGATCCGCTTCAGTTCGGCGGCCACTATCAGGTCAACGCCGCCTATGAATTCGCGGCCCCGCATTTTCGCCTCTCCTATGTGCCCTACAACCTTCGGGCCTACTTTGTGGCCGGCGGGCGGTGGGCGCGCTACTTCCCATTTCTCGAGTTGGGCCGAGGCGTGCCGGCCCCGCCCGGCTTCTACGGCGTCGAATATGTCTACGGGATCTTCGCCGTCCTTCCGGTCGCCTGGCTGGCTTGGCTCGCGCCACTGGCTTGGCGCGGGCGCGCTACCGGCGAGCCCCTTCGCGCCTTTGCCGGTTGCCTCCTGTTGCTTTTTTTGGGCGTCGCCGGGCTGCTGGCGTGCTGGTGGGTCGCGGCAGCCCGCTACATGGTCGATTTTACGCCCGAACTCATGCTCCTGGCCGCGATCGGGCTTCTCGGGCTGGAGCGCTCCGCGCGCGGCAGGTGGCGGCCGGCGGCGCTCGGCGCGGCCGGCATTGCCGCCCTGGGAAGCGTCTTCGCCGGCGCGATGATGAGCTTCCAGCTCCATACCCTCCTGCGGCAGACCGCGCCGGCGACTTTTGCCCGCCTGGCGCGGGCCTTCGACACGCCGGTGGCGTGGGCCGAAGCGCTCGCGGGAACCCGCTATGGCCCCCGGGAAATCACGCTGCGGTTCCCCGCAGGCCGGACCGGCCGGACCGAGCCCCTGGTCACGACCGGCTGGGAATTTTACTCGGATCACCTCTTCGTCGACTACCTCGACGGGCATCATGTGCGTTTCGGTTTTGACCATCTGAGCCACGGGCGCATCTGGAGCCGTTCGATCGAGACCGACTACGCCGCGACGCACACCCTGCGGGTCGCGATGGGCTCGCTCTGGCCCCCTCGGGTCCATCCCTATTTTCGGAGGATGACGCCCGAAGAAATCCAGGCGCGCGCCGGCTGGCTCAGGGTAGAACTCGATGGGAAAGTGGTCTTTGACACCCCGGCGGACTGCTACGACGCCTCGCCGGAGGGCACCTGGTTCGGCGCCGATCCGGACGGATTCTACGGCCGACGATTTTCCGGCGACCTTCTGTCTGTGCGCTGGGCCCGCCCTTACGCGGGCGTCGCGACCGCCCCGGCCTACGGACCGGTCGAGATGGACGTGGCCCTGCCGCCGGAAGCGCTCGGCCGGTCCCTGCCGCTGGTCTCCAGCGGCGTGCCGGGTCGCGGCGACCTGCTCAGCGTCCGCGAGGTGCGGCCCGGCTGGGTCCGCTTTGGCTACGACGACTGGGGTTCGGAATATTGCGAAAGCGGCGAGGTGAGCATGGCGGAAGGGGAGACTCATGCCTTGCGCCTGCGCCTGCCCTCGCTGCTCGCGCCCGGCGGAAGCCCCGCAGAGCGTGCGCTGCGTCTCAGCCTCCTGGTGGAGATGGACGACCGAGTCGTTTGGACTCATCACGCGGCCTCCGCGCCGGCGGGCCCGGGTCAGGCTTATTTCGGGCGCAACCAGATCGGGGCGACGTCGGCGCAGGCCCGCTTTAACGGAGGCATCGCGCGCATCGAGCGGACGGCGCTGCCGACGGAGGCGGGGGAAGCTTCCGGTCCGGTCCGGTTCCGCCTGGAGCTGCCGGACGACGCCTTTGGCCGAAGCGAGCCGTTGCTGACCACGGGCGTGCCGGGCCGGGCCGACATCGTGTCGGTCCAATACCTTGATCTCGGGCATGTCCGCTTCCAGTTGGACCATTGGGGCGTCGCTTTTATGCGGAGCCCGCCCGTCGCGGTGAACTACGCGTTGCTTCATGATCTCGAGATCCGCCAGCCGAGCCTCGAGGCGGCGGCCGCGGGCGGTGAAACCGCCGGCGAGATAGAGGTCAGGCTGGATGGCGCAACCGTCTGGCGGCAGCGCTCCGCGTTTTATCCGGCGCCACCAGGTTCGGTCGCGGCCGCCATCAACGCGACGGGCTCCAGCACATGCGCTCCGGCTTTCACTGGGGGTATCGTCGATATCCGCCGGGGATCCGACTCAGGGCGCTGACTTGCGGAAAAAACGGCGAACATCGCGATCGGCCACGATCCAAGCGGGATTCAAGTCCAGCATGAGACTGGGATCGGCGGCCAGCCGCATGCACAGGTTATCGCCGCCGCAGGGTGGCTGCTGCGCCAGATGGACGCAGGGAGAGCAGCTGATTTTTCGGTAGTGGATTTCGTCGCGCCCCGCCGGTCCGGCTCGGAGCAGCGAGGCCGGGTCGGTGGGACCCCAGAAGGAGACGGTCGGCACCCCCAAAAGCCGTCCGAAATGGAGAAGTGCCGAATCGATGCTGAACAGCCGCTGGCACCGGGCCAGCTGCCGAACCGACTCCTCCAAGGGCAGGCCCGCGTGGTTGAGCGCGGGGATTCCTGGGAAATCCGCCGCCAGTATCCGCCGGATCTCCTCCAGCACGGCGCCATCGCCCGGCCCGGCGAGCAAATGAAACTCCTCCGGCGGACTGGCGCCCAGGCGCGCTCGCAGGATCGCCCCCCATTCGGTTGGGCGCAGCATCCGCTCCCGGGAAAGGTCCGAGCAGCACGGCGCCAGGGCGATGCGCCGGGGTTTTTCGGGCGCGCCTGGCGCCGTCAGGCCCAGGCCGAGCCGGAACTGCGCCTGGCATTCGGCCGCCGGCGGAATCGGCGCGCCGAAAAGGCCCGCGATCTGATCATAGGACTGATGGATCCCGTTGGCGACATTGGCGAACAGCAGGTGGGTCGAGAGACGACGGCGCCAGAAGGACTCGCCGGTGTAGAAGCCGAGACGGTTCCGAGCGCAGGTCAGAAGTGAGAAAACGGTGGTCAGGCGACTGTGGACCTCGAGGTCGACAAGCGCGTCGCAGCGGCGCAGGCGGATCGCGGCTCGGGCCGAATCGGCCGCCAGGCTGGTCAGCGAGCGATCGCGGATGGTGATGATTTCATCGAATAGCCCCAAAACCCGGGCAAAAGGCTCGACCGCCGGGGTGGTGACGAGACAGAGACGCCGAATTTTCGTAGACCGCTTCAAAGCCAGCAGCGCCGGATAGGCGATGACCAGGCTTCCCCCACCGAGCATCTTCAGGACGGTTACACTCGAACAGTGCTGCAAGTCATGGTCGCGGCGCAGCAGCTTTCCTGCGGCAATCGTCGGTGGCTTGAGCAGCGCATGCAGCAGGCTGCCGAGATAGTAGTCGATCACCAGCTTGCGGCGTAGAGGCAGGGGCATGGGGCGGACCCATTAGAACTTGTCAGGCATCCCCGGGCTATCTTTTTTGCTTCCGTGCCGCTTTCCCGCCGAAACCACCCGTCGTGGTGGCTGCAGGCCGCTCTGCTGCTCGGCATCGGCTGGTTCTACTTTTGGACCGCGGTGCCGGAATGGCGGCCCGGGCTGCTGCGGGACAGCGGTCGCGGGTACTACGGGCTGCTCACCCGGGGGTTTCTTCACGGCCACCTATACCTGGACCTTCCAGCCGATCCGTTCCTCGCCACGCTGTCCAATCCGTCGGACCCGATCGCACGGCAGGGACACGGCCTCCACGACGCTAGCTACTATCGGGGCCACTATTATCTCTATTTCGGCGTTACGCCGGTGGTGGTATTGTTCATCCCGTACCGCCTCCTGACCGGGCACTTCCTCGATGAGAGCCTCGCCTCGCCCGCCTTTGCCGCGGCGGGTCTGGCCGTCGCCGCTCTTCTTTTCCGCGATATCCGGCGCCGCTTCTATCCCGGCGCCACGTCGGCGGTGGCGGTGGTGGGGATCGCCGCGGTAGGGCTCGCGGCGATGATCCCCGATTTGCTGCGCCGGTCCAGCGTTTGGGAGGTGCCTATCACCTGTGGCTTTCTCTGCTGCCTGGTCGCCCTTTGGGCTGTATTCCGTGCGCTCACCGTCGACCGGCCCGCGCCATGGCTGGCGCTCGCGAGCGCGGCCTTCGGCCTCGCCGTCGGCTGCCGGCCCGATTATCTTTTTGGCTGCCCGGCCCTGTTGGTGCCCTTTTTCATGCGGGCGAGGCGGACGCCGTTTCCGGCGCGGTGGACGCTGATCACTGCGACGCTGCTGCCGATTTCCGCAGTGGGTGTGGGGCTCGCACTCTACAATTGGGGGCGGTTCGGGAGCCCACTCGACTTCGGGTTCCGCCACCTGATGAACGGCGAGCAGGTGGCCAGCGAACGGCTTTTCTCCTGGCCGTTCTTGGCATACAATCTCCGGGCCTATTGGCTACTTCCGGCGGGCTGGAGCCGCTATTTCCCCTTTGTCGAAATGGCCAAGCTGCCGCCCGCGCCGCCCGGCCATCTCGGGGCCGAGGATCCCTATGGCATCCTGCCGAACATGCCTTTTATCTTGCTGGTCTTGGCGATTGCCGGCCTGTGGCACCGACCTGCGGAGGGCCGCGGCGGCCTGCGGGCCTTCTGTGTGGCGGTGGCACTGGCCGCCGCCGGGAGCGGCTTGGCGGTCACGGCTTTTGGCGGAGCTATCAACCGTTACATGGTCGATTTTCTGCCCGCGGCCATGATGCTTGCGGGCATCGGATTCCTCGAGGCCGACGCCCGGTGGGCGGGTTGGGGTTCGGGTGGTCGGCTGGCCCGAGTTGGGGCTCTGGCGCTCCTGGGGTACTCGGCGATCTTCAATATTTTCGCCAGCATCCGGCACAACGAGCTTTTCCGGGCGGACCATCCGGCAGTCTACCGGCGGATCGCCCACCGTTGGGACTGGCTGCCGGATCTCTACGATCGCTGGCGTGGCACGCGCTACGGGCCGATCGAGATGAAAGTGGAGTTTCCCGCGGACAAGGCCGGGGCGATCGAGCCCCTGGTGGCGACCGGGCGCTCCTTCCTCTCCGACTACCTATTTGTTCACTATCTCGGAGCCGATTCGATCCAGTTCGGTCTTGAGCATACCAGCCGGGGTACCTTTCTCGGTCCGCCTGTGGGTCTTGATTCGGCCCGGCCTCATGTTTTGCGCATCGACCTAGGCTCGCTGTATCCCCCGGCTGCCGATCCCTACTTCGACCGGATGCCGCCAGACGAGGCCCGGCGGCGGCAGCGCACCTTGCGCGTTACCCTCGACGGCCGGGTCGCGCTGGACCGCGAACTGGTCTTTTATGATGCCAGTGGACCCGTCCCCTCCGTCGGGTCGGCGGGCGACCGCCCGGCCTTTCCGCAGGGATTTTCAGGCCGGATCCTCTCCTGGCGCCGCCTGGCGGGCGCGGCACTCCCGGCCTCTCCGCAGCGCTTCGGGGCCCTGCGCCTCGAGGCGGTGCTCCCACCCTTCGGCGGGATCCGCAACGAGCCCTTGGTATGCAGCGGGGAAACCGGCCGGGGCGATCTCATCTATCTCCGGTACCTCGCCCCCGGCCGGATTTCGTTCGGCTACGACCATTGGGGCTCGGGAGGGCCGATCACTCCGCCGGTGGAGACGGAGCCTCGGGCTCGGCAGGTTATCGAGATCGATTACGGCGGGCTGCATCCTCGCGAGGATATCGAGGAGAGCGCGTCCGCCTCGACTTCGATTGTCGTGCGCCTCAACGGACGGCTCGTCCTGAACGCCCCGGTCCCGTACTACCCCTGCGATCCAGGCACGGTTTCCGTCGGCCTCAACGCCATCCAGGCCTCGACGGCCTCCCCCACCTTCAGCGGGAGCTTGCTCAAGGTTGAGCGGCTCCCCGGCCGCTGATACACCCCCTGCGCGCACCAGAAGCCTGGTCGGGTCTCGGCGCCGGAACTAGGCCTGGTCTGGACTCGGCGGCGCTCCTCTGCTCGGGTCTAGGCGAATGCAACCCGAGACGCTCTCCCGGCTGGTCCGCTTCGGAATCGTGGGGGCGCTGGTCATGGCGACATTCATGGGGCTGAACTGGCTCTTCGGGCGCCGCCTCCGCAAGCAGGCCTCGTTCCTCCTGGCCTACCCGCCGGCGCTGGCGCTGCATTTCTTCCTCAACAAGCGTTGGACCTTCGGCGATGCGGGCGCCGCTGATTCCCGGCAGGTGGGGGAGTATCTCACGATGGTGGCAGCGACTTTCGCTGTGCAGTGGGCGGTATTCTCCGCCCTGGCGGCCTGGACCCGTCTCCCTGGGTGGCTGGCGGCGGGCATTGCAAACGCGGCCCAGGTCGCGATCACATATTTTGTGATGCAGCATCTGGTCTTCGCCGCTCGGCCGGCGCTATGAGCCCAGCGCGGCGCGGACTCGCGGCGGTCCTGATAGCGTCGTTCGGGCTGCGGATCTGGCTGGCCTGCCAGGGCGGCCAGTTCTTCTGGCCGGACGAGGGAAGGTATCTTCAGGCGCGCGCGGCGGCGGCCGACCTGGCGCAGGGACGGTGGCACGCGGCGCTGGAGGAGCTGTTCGGCCACGCCGAACACACCCTCTTTCGCGTGGTCGGCCTTCCCATCGCGCTAGTGGAGCAGGCGGTCGGACCAAACCCTGTCCTGGCCGGTTGCTATTTTGGAATCTTCTCGGTGCTGGCGATCTACCTCGTCTGGGCGATCGCGCGCCGCGCCGGTGCCGGGGAATCCGAGGGGCTCTGGGCGGCACTCCTGGCGGCATGCGCCAATTCGCTCTTCTTCTACTCAAGCCATCTCTTCCCCTACGATGCGTCCCTCTGCATCATGCTGGGTGCCTTGTGGCTGGCCTTGGGGCCCTGGTCCCCGCACCGCTCCTGGCTGGCGGGCACCATGGCGGGCCTCGGTTTCCTGACTTACAACGGCTACTGGCTGCTCGGGGGAGCGGTGCTGATCGTGCATGTGCTGCTCGGTGAAGGCGGGCGCGCTCGCGCGCCGGCCAGGGCGGCCTGCGCGGGCGCGGGCCTCGCCTCGCCGATCGCCGCCTTGATCGGATTGGGCCGCCTGCTGGGTCATCACTTGGTGGCGGAAAACATCCCCTACACCTCCGGGGTGGTCGGCGACTTCCACATCGGATACCAGGTGATCGCCCAGTCGCTCTGGGCGGCGGAGGGCGCCCTGGTGTTCTTGTGGCTGGCGGGATTTGCGGCCGCGTTCTGGTTCCGCGAACGGCGCCGCCGGCTTCGGCTGTGTTGGGCGGGAGCCGCGATCGTCCTCGGGGGGTTGGTTCTCCTCTCCGATGTCATCCCGGAGCTGAAGGTGCAAGGGCGCCTCGTCCGCACGGCGACGATTCCATTCCTGGTTCTCGGCGCCGCCTGCGGAATCGACGGATGGGCGCGGAAACACGGGAAGGGCTGGGCGGTCGCGATCGCGGTTGCGGCCATGGGCATGGCGGCAGTCAACTTCAGCGGGCCGCTCCGCCAGTGGTTTCCGCGCGAATTCCGAGCGGCTGCCGCCCGGAAAGCCAAGCGGTTGAGCCGGAGCGAGCCCGGCGACTACCGG
>DASZWO010000041.1:0-62281 GCA_035546595.1 Opitutaceae bacterium | reverse complement strand
CTAGATGGGGCGGCCCGTCACTCCTTCGCGCCCGCTTGTATTGATCATGGTGCGCTGCCCCCGCGGCATGCGCGGATATTAGGCTAAGGCTCGGCCGCATCGGCCACGCCGCTCGCGAGGGAGCCGCTTCATCCTCCTGCTATGCCCATCCTCCTCAAACCTCCTTGAAGAAGGCTTGACGAATCCCCGCCCATATTAGGCCTGCACGTCTTGTGCAGGCTTGAAGCCTCCTGTGCAGGAGGCCCTATTCTGTGCAAAGCCTGCCTACTTCTTGGGGGGCGCCGCCGGCGCCGGCTCGAACAAGTCCGCGGGCTTCTGGGGCAGGCCGGTGAAGATATAGTCGTCGATCTGGAAGGCCCGCTTGGCCATGAGGGCGTGCAAAGGCGACTTCGCATCCGCGGGGGTGACCGCGGCATAGACCGGCCCGGCCGGAATCGTCTCCTCCGCCGGAGTGGGCGGGGCGGCCGCGCCCGCCTTGTCGACGGTGGCCGCCGAGGGTTTCGGCTGGCTGGCCGCCGGCTTGGCGGCGGCCTTCTTCTCCTCGGGCCTGCGGCCGAGGGCGATGGTCGTGGTCTGGCCGCCGAAGGTGGTGAGCCGGAAGGTGCGCTCGTGCTGGCGGGCGGCCGCGGCCTGCGGATCCTTCGGGTCGCTGGTGTCGGTGAAGCGCAGGCTGTCCAGCGAATTGAGCAGCGAGGAAATCTTGTCCGCGCTGACCTGCTGGCCGGCGGGGGCGTGCGGGGTGGTCCAGGGATCGCCGGCCTTTGCCCGGGAGACGGTGACCGGGGGCTCCCCCTCGAAGCCGACCTCGACCTTGGCGATGTCGTCGGCCTTCAGGTTGGTGAGCGCGGAGTCCGCCCAGTCCTTGGGCTCGGCATCGATGGAGGAATCGAGGTTGGCCAAGTAGGCCTTGGCCTCGCCGCCGAAGCGCACGAAGCGCCCGCCGGTGTCGGCATTGCGCCCCAGCGTCGCGGCCCAGAGCGCATGGCCGCCCGCGTCGAGGAACTCGACCTTGGTGTCGGCGAAGCCCAGGCGGGCGATCCGGGCCGGATTGGTCGTGACCAGGCGCTGGATCTTCGCCCCGGTCAGGTCGGAGACCAGCCCGGATACCTTGGAGAAATCGGCGGGAAAATCAAAATAGCCGGGGACCCTCCAGGTGGAATCGGGCTGCCGCACCAGCTCCACCGTCTTGCCCTGGTCCGAGACGCGCAGCCGCGCGATCTTCGGGGCCAGCGCCGGGTCGGCCAGCGGCTGTCCGACCCGCGGGTCGGCGCTGGGGGGGGGCGGGGTCCGGTTGAACCAGGCGGCGGCAACCGCCAGGACGGCGAGGACCGCCACCGCGACGGCAAGGGACTTGAGCTTCATTTTTTGCGGGAGCGGTAGAACCAGACGCCGAAGGCGCAGACCAGCAGCGGCGTCGCCAGCAGGTTGATCCAGAGCAGCCGGTTCTCCAGCGCGTCGATGCCCTCGCGCAGGGAGAGGCGGATCTCCCGGCGCTCGCCCCGGAGCTGGGCGTCCTGCTTCTGGAAGTCGGCGATGGCCTTCTGCATCTCGGGCGAGGCCACCAGGCGGTTGCCCTCGGTCTTCTTGCCCTGCAGCTCGGTCAGCTTGGACTGAACCTGGTTGAGCTGGGCCTCGAGCGCAGTCAGCTTCTCGCGGTACTTCGCGCCGGCGCGCGCCTCCATCGCATGGACCACGGTGAAGTGACGGATGGAGCTGCCCTTGCCGCGGATGGAGAGCAGCTCCTGGTTGCCGGAAAGGAAGTCGAGGGCATTGGCCGCGAAGGAGAGATTGTCGTTCAACGGCTCGGCCGCGGTCTGGCCGAGGAAGTTCATCTTCCGCAGGCTGTAGTCGTCGAAGAGCCAGTCGGTGTCGGCCACGACGATGAGGGTGGAGGTGCCGCGGGAGGCCTTCAGGCCGGGCGCGGCCGGCGCCGGCGGGGCCGGCGGCTTCGACTTGTCCTCGGCCGCCTTGGCCTCCTTCGGCGGGCCGTCGGGGAAGGCGGTGGGAAACTTGCCGGTGATCAGGGCGGCGACGACCTTGCGGCCCGACGGGGTGATCTGGCGGGCGATGTCGTCGGGCTGCGCGAACTGGAGCGACATGGCGTCGAGCTCGCCGGCTTGGGGCCCGGTCTGGACCAGGGGCGTGAAGTGGAGGTCGCTGCCGGGCTTGAGCGCGACGCTGCCGGCCTCGATGAACCAGAGCGCGTTGAGCTGGGCGGTGGCCGGGGACTCGGTGTTGACGTTGCTGCGGTCGAGGCCGAGCCAGACCGGATAGTGCACCGAGGTGCCGTTGGCGCTCTGGGCCTGCAGCGCCTCGTCGTTGTCGCCGACGACCTTCTGCGGATTATAGGCGATGCCCCAGCCGCCGAAAAGGGTGGGGAGGTCGCTCGAGACATTGGGCTGGGGGCCGCCCATCATGGCCTGCTGGCCGCCGGCGCGCTTGAAGTACTGGGAGGAGGGGTCGACCGCGACAAAGACCGGCTTGCCCGAGAGCAGGAACTGGTCGATGGCGTACTTCAGCTGCGGGGTGAGGTTCTCGGGATGGATCAGGGCGAGGGCGTCCAGCTGGTCGGGCAGGGCGGTGGCGGAGCTGTCGACCGGGACGATGTCGAAGGTGTCGGTCCACTCGTTGACCACGTACTGGCCCTCCTGCGGCTGCTGGCCGGGCATGCCCATGTCGGGCGAGCCCTGGAGCGGGAGGCTGGTGAGCAGGCCGAGCTTCTTCTTGTCCACCTGCTGGACGCTGTAGATCAGCTCGGAGAGATCGTATTCCAGGAATTGCTCGCGGTTGGGGTCCAGGGCGGGGAGTGCCTTCACTTGGTCGGCCTGGGTCGCGACCAGGCCGAAGTAGAACGACTCGCCGCTGTCGGGCAGGGTCTGGGGCTCGATCCCGGCGGCGGTGGCCTTCTCCTCCTCCGGCGTGTCCGGCTCCGGATCGATCACGTTGAAGGTGATCTTGCCGTGGGCCGCGCGCACGTACTCGCGGAGCATCTCCCGCACCCGCTCGGCGTAGTCCTTGTACTGGATCATCTGGCCGGTGGTGCCGCGGGAGAAATAGAGGTCCAGGGTCAGCGGATCCTTGATCCCGGCGAGAAGCTGCTTGGTGCCGGGCGAGAGCGTGTAGATGTGATCGGCGGTGGCATCGAGGCGCCAGGGCAGGACCCCGGCCAGGTAGTTGACCAGCACGAGCCCGACGAGGAGCAGCAGCAGGGCGAGGAACTTGCGGCCGAATTTCATGGTTCAGCCCTCCAGCGCCACGACGTTGAGGAAGAGGGTGAACCCGATCAGCGAGAGGAAGAACACGACATCCTTCAGGTCGACGATGCCCTTCCGAAAGGCGTCGAAGTGGGTCATGAAGCTGAAGTTCGAGACGGCGTCGGCCACCGGCACCGGCAGGAAGCCCTCGAGGAAGTTGGTGAAGCTGCTCAGCCCAAGGAAGAGCAGGGCGGCGCAGACCAGCACGCTGATCACGAAGCTGATCACCTGGTTCTTGGTCAGCGCCGAGGTCAGCGAGCAGACGCCGAGGTAGCCGCCGGCCATCAGGATCGCGCCGGCGTAGGTCGCCGCCACCACGCCCCAGTCGGGCGAGCCAAGGTAGCCGATGGTGATCGCCATGGGGAAGCTGAGCAGGATCGCCAGGGTGAGGAAGGCCCAGCCGGCCAGGAACTTTCCCAGGACGCCCTCCAGCGTGGTGATGGGCAGGGTGAAGAGCAACTCCACCGTCCCCGAGCGCTTTTCCTCCGACCACAGGCGCATGCCCACCGCCGGCACCAGGAAGAGGAAGAGCCAGGGGTAGAACACGAAGTAGGTGTCCAGCCCGGCGATGTCGCTCTGGAAGAAGCCCCCGAAGCGCGAGAAGGCGAGCGCGACGGAGAAGACCAGGAAGACGACGAGGAAGACATAGGCCACCGGGGAGCGGAAATAGCCCAGGAACTCGCGTTTGAAGAGGGGCCCGACTTGGGAGCTCATTGGTCGGATTGGGTCAGGGTGTGGAAGATCGCGTCCAGCCGGGCGCCGGGCTGGCGGGCTTGGAGCTGCGCCGGGGTCTCGTCGGCCACGATGCGGCCGCGGGAGATGATGATCACCCGGTTGCAGATCGCCTCCACCTCCTCGAGGATGTGGGTGGAGAGGATCACCGCCTTCTCCACCGCCATCTTCTGGATCAGCCCCCGCACCTCGTTCTTCTGGTTCGGGTCGAGGCCGTCGGTGGGCTCGTCCAGCACCAGGGCGGGGGGGTCATGCAGCAGCGCCTGGGCGAAGCCGACGCGCTGCTTGTAGCCCTTTGACAGGGTCTCGATCGACTGCCGGCGCACCGCGCCGAGATGGGTGAGGCCGACGGCGCGGTCGACCTGGGTGCGGCGCGCCGCGGCGGAGCGGAAGCCGCGGACCTCGGCGACGAAGCCGAGAAATTCCTCCACGGTCATTTCCGGATAGGCCGGCGAGCTCTCCGGCAGGTAGCCGAGCCGGCGCTTCACCGCCACCGGATCGGCGGCGACGTCGATGTTGTCCACCAGCGCCGCGCCCGCGTCGGGCCGGAGGAAGCCGGTGATCATCTTCATCGTGGTCGACTTGCCGGCGCCGTTGGGCCCGAGGAAGCCCAGGATGTCGCCGCGGCGGACTTTGAAGCTCACGCCGTCCACGGCGCGTTTGGCGCCGTAGGCTTTGACCAGGCCTCTGACTTCGATCATGGGAAAGAAAGACGACGAACGCGAAGCGGGGATGTGCGGTGGGACAGTCGCCTACCAAAAAGTTCCTCGCGTTTGCGCCGAGCAAGAAAAAAAGCTCCCCCGATAACCCGGGCGAATACGCCCGATGCGCCCGCTTAATCGCGTCCGCGCTCGGTTTGAAGGCGGAGCTGGCCGCAGGCGGCGGCGATGTCGTGGCCTTTCTCGCGGCGGAGCGTGACGGAGACGCGCGCCGCGCGCAGCACGCCGGCGAAGGCCTCCTGCCGCGCCACCGAGGGCCGCTTCCAGGGCAGCCCCTCGACGCTGTTGTAGGGGATGAGGTTGACGTGGGCGTGGAGCTCGCGGGCGATCTCTCGCAGGCGCTGCGCCTGCTCCTCGGAGTCGTTGATCCCCTCGATCAGGATGAATTCGAGCGTGACCATCCGGCCGTGCCGCTCGGCGAAGGCGCGCACCGCCGGGAGCAGCTTGGCCAGCGGATAGGCCCGGTTGACCGGCATGATCTTCTCCCGCACCTCGTCGGTGGCGCCGTGGAGCGAGACCGCGAGGCGGAAGCCGATCGGCTCCTCCGCCAGCTGCAGGATCCTGGGCACCAGGCCGCTGGTCGAGAGGGTGATGCGGCGCGCGCCGAAGCCCAGGCCCCACTCGGCGTTGACGATGGAGAGGGCCCGCAGGGTGGCGTCGTAGTTGGCGAGCGGCTCGCCCATGCCCATGACCACGATGTTGTCGAAGGAGGCGAGCTCGGCGCGCGCGCGGGGCGTGCGCGCGTCCTCTAGGTAGCAGACCTGCAGGAGCTGGGAGACGATCTCGCCCGCGGTCAGGTCGCGCTTCCAGCCCGCCAGCCCGCTGGCGCAGAAGGCGCAGGCCATGGCGCAGCCCACCTGGGTGGAAATGCAGATGGTCTTCCGCGAATGGTCGAGGCCCACCCCCTCCTGCGGCGCGCGGATGATGACGGTCTCGATCAGCGAGCGGTCCTCCAGCTCGAGCAGGAGCTTGTCGGTGACGTCCGCCGACTGGCGGTTGAGCAGGAGGGAGGAGGGGAGCAGGACGAAGGTCTCGTCCAGCCAGGCGCGGAGGGCCCTGGGCAGGTTGGTCATTTCCTCCCAGCTGCGCGCGCGCTTCTTGTAGACCCAGTCCAGGATCTGCCGGGCGCGGAACGGCGCCTCGCCCCGGGCGGCCAGGCGCGCGGCCAGGCTCTCGAGCGTCTCGCCGGTCAGGGCCGGCTTGGCCGGGGAGAACTTCACGGCCTCAGCCAGCGGACCAGCCAGGCCAGGTCGCGCGCGTAGCCCTCCTCCGTCACCTTGTGGCCGGTGTGCGGCTCGAGGAAGAGCTCGAAATGCCCCGGGGCTCCGTCGTGCGCATAGGCGGCGCGGATCGCCTCCACCGCCTCCGCCAGCCCGGCGCCGGAGGCGCGGGGATCGGACTCGCCGTTGACCGCGAGCAGCGGTCGCGGCGCGATCAGCGGGGCCATCGAGGGCCCGTCGAACTCCCCGTCGATTCCGGGCGCGACCCGTTCGTAGAAGCGGTGGACGAACGCCCCGTCGGGGCGGCCCACGCCCTCGTCCTTCGCCGCGGCGTCGAAGGCCGCTTGGACGGTGGAAATGCGCGAGTGCCACTGGTCGTGCTCCTCGGAATAGCGGAAGCTCTCGACCGCGATGCAGGGCACCACGGCGGCGACCCGCGGGTCGACCGCGGCGGCGAGATAGGCCTCGATGCCGCCCTTGGAGAAGCCGGTCAGGCCGATCCGGCGGGGGTCGACCTCGGGCCGGGTCTCCAGCCAGTCGATCAGGCGCATCACGTCCCAGACGCTGTCGTAGAAGAAGGGGTGCTCCCGGCCGGTGCGGTAGGTGCGCAGGATCGCCGCGACATAGGCGGCGGAGCCGCGGGCGCCGCCGGCGCGCTCGCCATGGTAGCGGCCGTCGATCGCGACCGCGACGAAGCCGGCGTGCGCCGCCCGCCGGAGGAAGGGCAGCATCCCCTCCTTGCTGCCGCCGGTGCCGTGGAGGACGATGACCGCGGCGCGCGGGGGAGCGGCTCCGGCCGGCTCGAGCAGGATGCCCGGCACGCGCTGGCCGGCCTCGGCCGCGTAGCTGAAGTCGAGCCGCACCAGGTCCCCGTCCGCCGCGGGCGGGGCGGTCCGGGGCGCAAGCGCGACCCGGGGGCGGCCGATCAGGCGCAGAAAGTCGCCCCGGACCGCCGCCGGGCCCGGCTCGGCGCCGGCCCGGAGCGCGGCCAGGGCCAGGGCGCAGGCGGCGATCCGGCGCGCGCGCATCGGCTTCAGCGCTTGGCCAGCGCGCGGTTGAGCGCGCTGACCACGGCCTTGATCGAGGCGAGCTCGATGTTGGTGTCGATGCCGGCGCCGAAGAGGCTCCGGCCCCGCTCGGTCTTGATCTGGATGTAGCTGACGGCGCGGGCCTCGGCGCCGCGCCCCAGCGAGTGCTCCGCGTAGCTCAGGATCTCGAAGCGGGGCAGCCCCGCCGCCGCCAGGGAGCGGACGAAGGCGTCGATCGGCCCGTTGCCGCTGCCGGCGAGCCGGCGGGCCTCGCCCTCGATCACCAGCCCGGCCTCGCACTTCACCGCCCCGTCCTTCTCGGTGCTCTTGAAGTGCTGCAGGCAGAGCGGGCTCTCCCGCTCGAAGTACTCCTTCCGGAAGGCGTCGTGGATCTCCTGGGGCGTGAGCTCCGTGCCCTTGGCGTCGGCGACGTCGTTCACAATCCGGCCGATCTCCTTGTGCATCAGCTTGGGCAGCTGGAAACCGAACTCCTGCTCGAGCACGTAGGCCACGCCGCCCTTCCCGGACTGGGAATTGATCCGGATGATGGCCTTGTAGCTGCGGCCGATGTCGGCCGGGTCGATCGGGATGTAGAGCACGTCCCAGGGGGCGCCCTGCTCCTGCTTCGCCCAGGACTTCTTGATCGCGTCCTGATGCGAGCCGCTGAAGGCGGTGAAGACCAGCTCGCCCGCGTAGGGCTGGCGCGGCGGGACCTCCAGGCGGGTGCAGCGCTCGTAGACCTCGCGGATCCCGTTGATGTCGCTGAAGTCCAGGCCGGTCTCGATCCCCTGGGTATACAGGTTCAGGGCCACCGCGACCAGGTCGACGTTGCCGGTGCGCTCGCCGTTGCCGAAGAGCGTCCCTTCCACCCGGTCGGCGCCGGCCAGCATCGCCAGCTCGGTGGCGGCGACGCCGGTGCCCCGGTCGTTGTGGGTGTGCAGCGAGACCACGGTGGCGTCGCGCCGGCGCAGGTGGGTGCACATCCACTCGATCTGGTCGGCATGCACGTTGGGCGTGGCGTACTCCACGGTGGCGGGCAGGTTGATGATGATCTTGTCCTTGCGGGTGGGCTGCCAGACCTCGCTCACCGCCTCGCAGATCTCCAGGGCGAACTTCAGCTCGGTGCTGTTGAAGCTCTCCGGGGAGTATTCCAGCCGCAGGCGGGTGCCGGCCGCGACCAGCGGGCGGCTCTCGCGCTTCAGCTGGGCGACGGCCTCGGTGGCAATCTTGACGATGCCGGCCTTGCCCAGGCCGAAGACGTAGCGGCGCTGCGCCGGCGAGGTGGAGTTGTAGAGGTGGAAGATGGCGTTCTTCGCGCCCTGCAGCGCCTCGAGCGAGCGGGAGATCAGGTCCGGGCGGCACTGGCACAGGATCTGGATCGAGACGTCGTCGGGGACGCGGTCCTCGTCGATCAGGCGGCGGATGAAGTCGAATTCGATCTGGGAGGCCGAGGGGAACCCGACCTCGATCTCCTTGAAGCCGATCTTCACCAGCAGGTCGAAGTACTCGAGCTTCTCCGTGACGCTCATCGGCTGGGCCAGGGCCTGGTTGCCGTCGCGCAGGTCGACGCTGCACCAGATGGGGGCGCGGGTCAGGGTTCGGCCGGGCCAGCGGCGGCGCGGCAGGTGGACCGGCGGGAAGGGCCGGTATTTGGAGGCGGGGGAGGAAGGCATGTCAGGCTGAGTCTTGAGCAAGAACGAAAAGGCGGGACTTGACGATGAGGGAAGGAGCCCGGAAGGGCCCGGTCCCGGGCGGCCCGGGACGGTGAAAAAAACTGGCCTACGCGCGACCCGCCGCTAGGCGGCTCAGCGATCGCGCGCGTTCGTAAGTCGAAGAGACTCAGGCCGATGATGCATCCAGTTTCGGTTTGTATATCGCCCGGCCCGACGCAAAGTCAAGGCGCGAGGAGCTTTGCCGAATCCGGATTCCACTGTAACCCCCTGATAGGTAATACGTCTAATCCTATGTGCCGGATTTCGCCTTCATGCCCCCATGCCTGACGACCAGTCGTTCGACTTGGCCGGTTGCCTGGAGCGCGTGCGTCAACGGGACCAGACGGCGGCTCGGGATCTGGTCGACCACCTTTACCCCCTGGTCATCCGCATCGTGCGTTCCCACCTTCCCCGGCGCGTGGCGGAGGAAGACCTGGCCCAGGATATCTTTCTGAAGATGTTCACGCGGCTCGAACAGTACCAGGGCTCCGTCCCGTTTCCGCACTGGGTCTCCCGGATCGCGGTCACGACCTGCATCGACCAGCTGCGGGCGCAGAAGCGCCGCCCCGAATTCCGCTGGGCCGACCTGAGCGAGACCGAGGCCGAGGTGCTGGACACCGTGACCGCGGACGAGTCCAGCGTGGCGCCGGGCCAGGCGGTCGCGGCCCGCGAGCTGGTGGACCGCCTGCTCGGGCAGCTCAAGCCCGACGACCGCCTGGTGGTCCAGCTGCTCGACCTGGAGCAGAAGAGCATCGCCGAGATCAGCGCCCTCACCGGCTGGAATCAGTCGCTGGTCAAGGTGCGGGCGTTCCGGGCGAGAAGGAAATTGCAGAAGCTGTTCGCCGAGCTTAAAAAGAAGGAAGGTTCATGAAGCGGCACCCCGAGCAATCCTGGCAGAAGCTGGCGGCTGCGGCCCGTCTCGCCCCCGAGCGCGCCGACACCGGCGCCCCCCTGGGCTTTTCCACCCGCGTGGCGGCGCTGGCCCTGGCGGGCGAGCGGCGCGCGACGTCGCTCTTCGAACACCTCTTCCTCCGGGTCTCCCTCGGCGCGCTGGGCGTCTCCTGCCTCCTGGCCCTGGTGGCCGGCGGCCTGAGCTACCCCACCGCCATGCGGATGTTCTCCGACACCGCCAGCGCGCCGCTCGCGATCTCGGCCGAGCCGGCGCCGGCCGCGCCCTCCTACGATTCGGCGCCCGCCCCCGCGGCCCCGGACGCGGCGAACGCCCCTGTCTCCCCGGAGGACGCGGTCGCCGCCGTGGTCGGCCTGGTCTCCTAGGCCCGTCGTTCCGGCATGAACAACCTCTGGCGCATTTTCGGCATCGTCGCCGCGTTCATCCTGGTCTTCCTTTTTGGCGCGGCGGTCGGCGGCAGCGGGACGGTGTTCTACTTCCGCGGCCGCTTCCAGGCCGCCCAGTCCCAGCGGCAGAAGGAGCAGGCCGAGCGCCGCCTGGAGCGCCAGAAGGAGCGCGAGCAGGCGCAGCAGCTTTCCCAGCAGCTCGCCGCCCTGCGCCAGCAGCTGCAGGATCAGCAGGGCCGCGGCGGCATGATGGCGCGCCGCGGGCCCCTCGCCCCGGAGCAGTTCGGCCCGCATCTGATGCAGGTCTTCGCCAACCGGCTGGAGCTCACCCCGGATCAGCAGCAGCAGGTGCACACCCTGGTCTTCCAGGCGGGCGAGGAGCTGCGGCGGCTCAGCCGCGAGAGCGGCCGCAATACCCAGATCGCGATCGAGCACCTGGAGGACCAGATTTCGTCCCTGCTGACGCCCCCGCAGCGCGAGCGCTTCAACGCGATGATCCAGCGCAGCCGCGAGGCTTTCCAGCACTGGAGCGAGCAGCAGCAGCAATGGCGGGCCCAGCAGCGCCTGGAGCAGGAGAAGTGGCGGCAGGCCCGCCCCGGGTCCGGCCCGGGCTCGAAGCAGGGCGATGGGCCGGTCGCGCCGGCGCCGGCTCATGCCGCTTCCGCGTCGCCGCCCGCCTCCGCGGCGCCGGCTCCCCCCGCTCCCGCCGCCCGCCCCTGAGGGCGACCGAGCTTTGTTGTTGCGCGGCCTGCGGAGCGGGGCATGTTCCGCATCGGCCAGGCGCCATGCATGGGCAGGCGCGTGAACTCCGCCAGGGCCGGAAGGCAGCAACGGCAACGACGTCCTCCTAGTGCCGTGGATTGCCTGGCCACTATTTTCCCCTTTGTCCTCCTCCTACCAAGTCATCGCCCGCAAGTGGCGGCCGCAGACCTTCGATGACGTGGTGGGCCAGGACCACGTGGTCCGGACGCTGAAGAACGCGATCGAGCGCAAGCGCATCGCGCACGCCTACCTGCTGGTCGGCCCGCGCGGCACCGGCAAGACTTCGACCGCCCGCATCTTCGCCAAGGCACTCAACTGCACCGGCGGACCGAAGGCGGACTTCCCGGTGAACGATCCGGCGGTCAAGGCCATCGCCGAGGGCAGCCACCTCGACGTGATCGAGATCGACGGCGCCTCGAACAACGGCGTCGAGCAGGTCCGCGAGCTGCGCGACACCGCCCGCTACGCGCCGGCCCAGGGCCAGTTCAAGATCTACATCATCGACGAGGTGCACATGCTCTCGGCCGCCGCCTTCAACGCCCTGCTCAAGACCCTGGAGGAGCCGCCGGAGCACGTGAAATTCGTGTTCGCCACCACCGACGTGCAGAAGGTGCTGCCCACCATCCTCTCCCGCTGCCAGCGCTTCGACCTCAAGCCGATCGCCCCCGAGCTGATCGTCGGGCGGCTGAAGAAGATCGCGAAGGAGGAGAAGATCGAGGTCAGCGAGGCGGCCCTGGCCTGCATCGCCCGCCTGGCCGACGGGGGCATGCGCGACGCCCAGTCGATCTTCGACCAGATGATTTCCTTCTGCGGCGGCAAGATCGCCGAGGCGGACGTGCTCGACGTCTACGGCCTGGTCTCGGCCGAGAGGGTGGCGGAGCTCGCCGCGGCCCTGGCGGCCGGCGACCAGAAGAAGATCGTGGCCTTGGTCGACGAGTGCGACGCGGCCGGCCGCGACCTGGTGCGGCTCCTCTCCGATCTCCAGGTGCAGGTGCGCGCGGCCCTCCTCGACGCCATCGCCCAGGGCGGGACCAGCCGCCGGCTCGGGGGCACCGCGCTCTCGACCGAGCAGCTGACCCGCCTGCTCGACGCGCTGCGGGAGGGCGAGGGCGGGGTGAAGCTCGGGCTGGCGGAGAAGGTCAATTTCGAGGTGACGCTGCTCAAGGCGATCGAGGCCAGCCGCTCCCGGGCGATCGACTCGCTGATCAAGGAGCTGGCGGCGCTGGCCGACGAGGAGGCGGGCGGCCCCGCGGAGGCCCCGGAGGGCGCCAAAAAAAAAAGGACCGGCTAGCTGAGCTGGAGCGGCGCCTGGGTGGCGGGCCGATGCGCCCGGAGACCGGCCCGGTGTCCGCCGCGCCGGCCCCGCCGGCCCCGGCGGCGGCCCCCGATGGCGCCGGGCCCGACGAAGGCCCAAATTGGCCGGGGGAGGCCGACGAATCCGCCTTCCTGGCTGCCGCGCGCGAGAGCGGCGAGGAGGCCCCGCCGCGCCTTCCGGCCGCGCCCGCGCCCGAGGAGCCCGCCGGCAGCCTGCCGCCGCTGGAGGAGCTGGCCGGCCGGGTGCCGCCTGCGGTCCGGGCGGCCCTGGACGAGCTCTTCCGGGCCAAATTCTCCGCGGTCCGCCGGATCCCGGCGGAGGCGATCGACCCTCAGACGTCGAAGTAGAGGAAGAACTCGTACGGGTGCGGCCGGATCCGGACCGCGTCGTACTCCGCCCGCTTCATCTCCAGGTAGGTGTCGAGGAAGTCGGCGGTGAACACTCCGCCCTTGAGCAGGAAGTTGTGGTCCCTCTCCAGCGCCTCGGCCGCCCCCTTGAGGGAGTCGGGGACCGTCGGGACCTTGGCCTTCTCCTCCGGCGGGAGCTCGTAGAGATTCTTGTCCAGCGGCTCGCCGGGATGGATCTTGTTCATGATCCCATCCAGCCCGGCCATGAGCAGGGCCGCGTTGGCCAGGTAGGGATTGGCGGCCGGGTCGGGGGTGCGGTACTCGATGCGCTTGGCCTTCGGGCTGGGGCTGTAGGTGGGGATGCGGACGGAGGCCGAGCGGTTGCGCGCCGAATAGGCCAGGTTGACGGGGGCCTCGAAGCCCGGCACCAGCCGCTTGTAGGAGTTGTTCGTCGGGTTGCAGATGGCGCAGAGGGCGGGGGCGTGCTTGAGGATGCCCCCGATGTAGTAGAGGGCGGTTTCGCTCAGGCCGGCATAGCCGTTGCCGAAGAAGAGGGGCTTGCCGTCCTTCCAGAGCGACTGGTGGGTGTGCATGCCCGAGCCGTTGTCGCCAAAGAGCGGCTTGGGCATGAAGGTGACGGTCTTGCCGTACTTGTAGGCGACGTTCTTCGCCACGTACTTGTAGAGGCACATCTTGTCGGAGGTGCGCAGCAGCGTGTCGAAGACGATGTCGATCTCGGCCTGGCCGGCGGTCGCCACCTCGTGGTGCTCGCGCTCGATCGGGATCCCGAGCGCGGCCATGGTCAGGATCATCTCGTTGCGGATGTCGATCAGCTTGTCCGCCGGCGCGACCGGGAAGTACCCTTCCTTGTGCCGGACCTTGTAGCCCAGGTTGGGGGAGCCGTTCTCCTCCCTTTCCCGCCCCCGGTTCCAGATGCCCTCGATCGAATCGACCCGGTAATGGGTGGCGTGGGAGGAGGAGTCGTAGCTGACGCTGTCGAAGATGAAGAACTCGGCCTCGGGCCCGAAGTAGGCGGTGTCCGCGATGCCGGTGCTCTTGAGGTAGGCCTCCGCCTTCTTCGCGATCGTGCGGGGATCGCGCTCGTAGGGCTCCTTGGTCAGGGGGTCGAAGACGTCGCAGGCGAGCGAGAGGGTGGGATTGGCGGCGAAGGGGTCGACGAAGGCGGTGGCGGCGTCGGGGAAGACAAGCATGTCCGAGGAGTTGATCGCCTTCCAGCCGCGGATGGAGGAGCCGTCGAAGCCCAGCCCCTCGGTGAAGATTTCCTCCTTCAGTTCCGAAACGGGTATGGCAAAGTGCTGCCACGTCCCAAGGATGTCGCACAACTTGAGGTCAACGATCTTGATGTCCTTTTCCTTCGCCAGCCGGATGGCTTCTTTCGGTGTCATGGGATTGCCTGGTTTGAGGGTGGGGGGAGGTGGGCGCGCTCGTCGGAGCATCGGCGATGCCAACGCCCAGCGCCGCTAACTTCCCCCCGGTCCATGCGCGAAGTCAAGGACACCGCCCGCGCCCTCGTGCGCATCGGCTATGACGGCCGGGTGCACAAGACCTTCCGCGGCCCGAAGGCGGAGGAGCGCTTCGCCAACGAGGTCCGGGTGCTGCGCTATCTCGAGTCCCGGGGCTGCGGCTTCGTGCCCCGGCTCCTCGGGGTCGAGCCCGAGGCCTTGAAGATCGTCACCACCAACTGCGGCGCCCGGGTGGAGCACCTGAGCGAGGAGACCCGCCGGCAGCTCTTCGCCGAGCTGGAATCCTACGGGGTGCGCCACGATGACCCGGACATCCGCAACGTGACCTACCGGAACTCGGACGGCCGCTTTTGCGTGATCGACTTCGAGTTCGCGGCGGTGGCGGGCGACCCGCCCGCGCCGCCCGCCGACATGCGATGAGCGCCGCCCCCGCCCCGCTCCTGGCCTGGTCCGGCGCCACCGACCGGGGCCCCGTTCGGGCGAACAACGAGGACAGCTTCCTGGCCCTGGCCTTCGACGCCGAGCAGATCCACCGCCTCAGCCGGCTGGGCCGGACCTCGCTGGCGTCGACCGACTGCGTGTTTGCGGTCAGCGACGGCATGGGCGGGGCCCGCTCCGGCGAATTCGCCAGCCGCATCACCCTGGACCAGGTGATGCGCCTTCTCCCCCGGGGCTTCCGGCGCTCGGCGGGGGGGACGGTCGAGGGCTTCGGCGGCATCGTGCTCGAGATCTTCCAGGCCATCCACCGCGACCTGCTCCACCTCGGGCGCAGCTACGAGGAGTGCGCCGGGATGGGCGCGACCCTCAGCCTCGGCTGGTTCACGCCCGGGGCGATGTACTTCGGGCACGTCGGCGACAGCCGGATCTACCATCTCCCCCGGGGCGGGGGACTGGTCCAGCTGACGCACGACCACAGCCATGTCGGCTGGCTGCGGCGCAGCGGGAAGCTGAACGAGCGGGAGGCGAGGAGCCATCCCGGCCGCAACGCGTTGCAGCAGGTGCTCGGCGCGGGGCACCAGTTCCTCGAGCCGCAGGTGGGCGGGGTCTCCTGCGCCCCCGGGGACCGCTTCCTCTTCTGCACCGACGGGCTGGTCGACGGCCTCTGGGACGCGCGCCTGGAGGAGGCGCTGCGGCAGGGCGGCGAGGACATCGCGGCCGGCCTCGTCCGCGAGGCGGTGGCCGCCTCCGGCCGCGACAACGCCACCGCAGTGGAGGTGGCGGTGCTCCCGCCCTCATGACGCGGCTGTTCCTCTACGGCACGCTCAAGCGGGGCGGGGTCAGCGCGCACCTGCTCGCGGGCCAGCGCTTTCTGGGCGAGGCGCGCACCCGCGCGGCCTTCCGCCTCTACGGCCTCGGGGGCTTTCCCGGCATGGTGCCGGCCGCGGCGGGAGGCCGCGCGATCGAGGGCGAGCTCTGGGAGGTGGATGCGGAATGCCTGGCGCGCCTCGACCGCTGGGAGGGCCTGGACGAAGGGCTCTATGTCCGCGAGCCCGTGCCCCTGCTGCCCCCCCACGACGGAGCCGGGGCCCAGGCCTACCTCTACTGCCGCAGCGTGGCGGGGAAAAAGGACCTCGGCGCCCGCTTCGAAGCGCGCGTTCGTTAAAAAAAAATTTAGGGCGTTTTCCAATCAGCTGGAAAAGAAAGATTAGTAAAATAATTCTAAAAGCGCTCGGATGAGGTTTGGCATCGGGAATGCTTTTGACCAAGGTCCCTGACCTTTGGTTAGGAGACCCCCAAAACTGGGCGGTACAATCAAGCGCTCAACACACACAGATATGGCCAAACTCAAACTCGAATACATCTGGCTGGACGGATACACGCCCATCGCGAGTCTCCGCAGCAAGACCAAGATCGTCGATGGCGACCCCGCCAAGCTGAAGCTGGACGACCTCCCGGTGTGGGGGTTCGACGGCAGCTCGACGCAGCAAGCCGAAGGCAAGAGCTCCGACTGCCTGCTCAAGCCGGTGGCTCTCTATCCGGACGCGACCCGCAAGAACGGGTTCCTCGTCATGTCGGAGGTGCTGCTGCCGAACGGCGAGCCCCATCCCACGAACAGCCGCGCCACCATCCTGGATGACCCGGGCGCCTGGTTCGGGTTCGAGCAGGAGTACTTCTTCTACAAGGACGGCCGCCCGCTCGGCTTCCCGGTGGCTGGCTTCCCCGCCCCCCAGGGCCCGTACTACACCGGCGTCGGCTTCAAAAACGTCGGCGACGTCGCCCGCACGATCGTGGAGGAGCATATCGACCTCTGCATCGCGGCCGGGATCAACATCGAGGGCATCAACGCCGAGGTGGCGAAGGGCCAGTGGGAGTTCCAGATCTTCGGCAAGGGCTCCAAGAACGCCGCCGACCAGATGTGGGTCGCCCGCTACATCATGGCCCGCCTCTGCGAGAAGTACGCGATCGACATCGAATGGCAGTGCAAGCCGATCCGCGGCGACTGGAACGGCTCGGGCATGCACTCGAACTTCTCGACCAAGTTCATGCGCGAGAGCGGCGGCAAGGCCTACTTCGAGAAGCTGATGGCGGCCTTCAACAAGCACCGTGACGAGCACATCGCCGTCTACGGCCCGGACAACCACCTGCGCCTCACCGGCCTGCACGAGACCCAGTCGATCGACAAGTTCTCGTACGGCCTGGCGGACCGCGGCGCCTCGATCCGCATCCCGCACTCGTTCGTCAACAGCGGCTACAAGGGCTACCTGGAGGACCGCCGTCCGAACTCGGCCGCGGACCCGTACTTGGTCGCCTCCCGCATCCTCAAGACCATCGCGACCGTTCCCACCAAGTAACGGGCCGGTCTTTCCCAAGAAAAACGCCGTCCGCGAGGACGGCGTTTTTTGCTGGCCGGATCGCTCCGGCCGCCGGAAGGCTACTCCAGGATCATCTCCTTCACCGACTTGCCGGCCGGGATCATCGGCAGCACGTGCTCGGTGTAGGGCACGATCACGTCCAGCACGTAGGGCCCGTCGTGATCGAGCATCTCCTGGATGGCGGCGCGCAGCTCGCTCTTCTTGATCACGCGCCGGCCCTTCACCCCGAACCCCTCGGCGATCTTGACGAAGTCCGGGTAAAGCGCGGCCGGGTTGTCCGGGCTGCCGACGTTGTTCTCGTCGCCCAGGATGGTGTTGCCGCGGACGCTGTTGTAGAAGCGGTCCTCCCACTGCACCACCATCCCCAGGTGCTGGTTGTTCAGGATCATGGCCTTGGCCGCGATCTTCTCGATGTGGGCGGTGGCCAGCTCCTGGATGTTCATCGCGAAGGAGCCGTCGCCGTCGATATCGATGACCTCGCGGTCGGGGCAGGCGACCTTGGCGCCGATCGCCGCGGGGTAGCCGAAGCCCATCGCGCCCAGTCCGAGGGAGCTGATGTAGCGGCGCGGCTCGTTGAAGCGGTAGAACTGCGCGGCCCACATCTGGTGCTGGCCGACCCCGGTGGTGATGATGGCCTCGCCGCGGGTCAGCTCATAGAGGGCCGCCACCGCCTCCTGGGGCAGGATGTGCGGGCTCTTGCCGAAGCCGGCCTGGCCGTCGAAGGGATGGGCCTTCTTCCAGGCGGCGATCTGGGCGTGCCAGGCGGAGGTGTCGGGCGGGGTGAAGCGGGCGGCCAGCTCGTTCAGGCGCTCCAGCGCGTACTTGACGTCGCTCTGGATCGCCAGCTGCACCGGCAGATTCTTGTTGTGCTCCGAGGCGTCGATGTCGACATGGACCACCTTCGCCTGGGTGGCGAACCTCTTCGTGTCCCCGGTGATGCGGTCATCGAAGCGCGCCGCCAGGCAGATCAGGAGGTCGCTCTGGTCGACCGCCCAGTTCCCATAGGCTGCCCCGTGCATCCCGAACCACTGCATGGAGAGGGGATGGGTCTCGGGGAAGGCGCCCACGCCCATCAGGGTCGAGGCCACCGGGATGTTGGTCTTCTCGGCGAACGCCTTGAGGTCGCGGTGGGCCCCGGCGGAGATGATGCCGCCGCCCACGTAGAGGACGGGCCGCTTCGCGCCGGCGATCAGAGCCAGCAGCTGCTTGAGCTCGGCGTCGCTGGCGCGGTGCTCCGCCCCGACGTAGGGGTTGCGGAAGTCGGTGGCGGCCGGGAAGACCGGCTGGAACTTCGCCTGCTGGACGTCCTTCGGGATGTCGATCACCACCGGGCCGGGCCGGCCGCTGCGGGCGAGGTGGAACGCCTCCTTGAAGATCCTGGGCAGCTCCTTCACGTCCATCACCAGGAAGGAGTGCTTCACGATCGGCAGGGTCATGCCGAAGAAGTCCGTCTCCTGGAAGGCCATCTTGCCGATGTACTTCGAGTAGACCTGGCCGGTGATCGCGACCATGGGGATGGAATCCATGAAGGCGTCGGCGATGGCCGAGACCAGGTTGGTGGCTCCGGGGCCGCTCGTGGCCATGCACACGCCGACCTTGCCCGTCGCCCGGGCGTAGCCCTCGGCCGCGAACGAGCCGCCCTGCTCGTGGCGGGGGAGGATGGTGCGGATCTTGTCCGTCCGGGCCAGGGCCTGATGGAGCTCCTGGGAGGCGCCGCCGGGATAGGCGAAGATCACGTCCACGCCCTCGCGGATCAGGCACTCGACGACGGCTTCGGCGCCCTTCATTTCGCGGCCGATTTCGGCCTGGGGAAAAGGAGTGGTCGAGGTGTGGGTCTTCATGGCGGGAAAAGCTCGCTAGTAAACCACGCGGCGGCACCGTAGGCAAGAGAGTTCACCCATGCCCAAGCTGCTGTTCATCGGGGACATCGTGGGGCGCCCCGGCCGCGAAATCGTGGCGGCGCGCGTGCCCCGGCTGCGCTCCGACCTGGGCCTGGACTGGGTCGCGGCCAACGGCGAGAACGTCGCCGCCGGCGCGGGAATCACCGGAGCCCTGGCCCGGTCGCTGCTGGGCAGCGGAATCGACGGGCTGACCCTGGGGGACCATGTCTGGGACCAGCGGGGCTGGGAGCGGGAGATCGGCGAGCTGGAGCGGGTGTGCCGGCCGGCCAACCTCCCGGCCGCCTGCCCCGGCCGCGACCACCTGATCATCACCTCCGCCGCCGGATTGCGCCTCGGGGTCTTCACGGTTCTGGGCCGGCAATACCTCGGGATGAAGGCCGACTGCCCCTTCCTCTGCGCCGACCGCATGATCGAGCGGCTCAGGCCGCTGACCGACGCCATCCTGGTGGAGATCCACGCCGAGGCCACCTCCGAGAAGCAGGCGCTGGGCTGGCACCTCGACGGCCGGGTGGCGGCGGTGCTCGGAACCCACACCCACGTGCCGACCGCCGACGGGGCCATCCTGCCGCGGGGCACCGCCTTCCTCTGCGACGTGGGCATGACCGGCCCCTACGCGGGCGTGCTGGGCCGGGAGACCGTCCCGGTGGTGGCGAAATTCATGGACGGCATGCCGCGGCGCTTCGAGGTCGCCACCGGCGACCCCCGCCTTTCGGCGGCCCTGGTCGAGATCGCGCCGCAGGGAGGGCTTGCCACCTCGGTCGAACTGCTCACGGTGCGATGAAAAGCGCCTTTTCCGCCACAGATTTAGCCGGTTGACCGGCCGCCCTAGCTCGCTCCACACTCCTGATCGCCAGATGGATACATTCCTCATCGATGTGCCGATGCCGTCCATGGGCGCGACCGTGAATGAACTCACCGTGGTCAGCCTGAAGACCCAGCCGGGGGCCACGGTGGAGAAGGGCGCCAAGCTGGCGGAGCTGGAGAGCGACAAGTCGGTCTTCGAGTTCGAGTCGCCCTGCGCCGGGACCCTGAAGGAGATCTTCGCCCGGCCCGGGGACGTCCGGGCCTCCGGCACCCCGCTTTTCCGGATCGAGACCGCCGACGCCGCCCTCCGCCACCTGGAGGCCAAGGGTCCGGCCCCGGCCGCGCCGGCGCCCAACGGCTCCGCCGGAGGCCAGCCCCTGGTCTGGACCCCCCGCGCGGCCAAGCTGGCCCAGGAGGCCGGCCTCGACCCCGCCCGGATCACCGACATCGAGGCCACCGGGCCGGGCCGCCGCGTCTCCGGCGACGATGTCGCCCGCTACCTCGCCGCCAAAAAAGCCTGATGAGCTCCCCCGACACCGTCTGCATCGCGGGCGTGGGATTCGCCGTTCCCTCGAATGTCCGGGCGAACAGCGAGATCCTCAAGGCCTTCCCCTACCGCACCGAGGACGAGATCGTCCGCCTCACGGGGATCCGCGAGCGGCGCCATGCGGCGGACGACGAAAGCGCGACCTCGCTGGCGGCGATCGCGGTCAAGCACGCCCTGGCGCAGGCGGGAATGCACGTCAGCCGGATCGACGGCATCATCATGGCGACCCTGATCCCGGACCAGCCGGTGCCGGCGATGGCCAGCGCCCTGGCCCGCGAGCTCGACATCCCCCGGGTCCTCGCCTTCGACCTCAACGCCGCCTGCTCCGGCTGGCTCTACGCCCTGGAGGTCGGCCGCGCCCTGATCCGCTGCGGCACGGCCCACAACCTGATCGTGGTCACCGCCGAGCTCCTTTCCCGCATCACCAACCCCCAGGACCACGACACCGCCTTCCTCTTCGGCGACGGGGCGGGGGCCGCCATCCTGACCGGCGCCCCCGACGGGCACCGGCTGGGTCGGATCGGCCTCTCCGGCGACGCGGACCAGTTCGAGGCGATCCAGCGGCCGGGCGGGGGGGCGCGCAAGCCGGTGCCGGACCCGACCGGCTTCGACCTGGAGCACTTCTACCTCCAGATGGACGGCGCCCTGGTCTTCAAGCATGCCATCGTGGGCTTCGCCGGCCAGATCGAGGACACCCTCAGGCGCGAGAACCTCAAGCCGGAGGACATCGCCTGGGTCGTGCCGCACCAGGCCAACGAGCGGATCCTCAAGGCGGTGAGCAAGAAGGTCGGCATTCCCTACGAGAAGTTCGTCATGACCATCGCCAAGTACGGCAACACCAGCGCGGCGAGCGTCTCGATGGCGCTGGGCTGGGCGGCGGAGGAGGGCATCTTCGCCCCCGGCGACAAGATCATCTTCTGCAGCGTCGGCGCGGGCCTGACCTTCGCCGGCGGGCTGCTCGTCTGGTAGCCGCCCCTAGTTGAGCAGCGCCTGGACCTTCGGGTCCTGGAGATTGTCCTTGGTGACGGCGATGAAGTCGGTGGAGACGACCCGCGGCACGGCGCGCCCGGCCAGCAGGTCGGCCGCGGCCTGGACCCCCTTGTAGCCGACATCCTCCGGGAGCTGCGCCACCCAGCCGTCCATCGTCCCGGCGGCGATGCCGGCCGCGACCTCGGGATTCAGGTCGAAGCCGAAGCCGACGAAGTGGATCGGGGGGCCCTTGCGGGTGCGCAGCAGCTCGAGCATCGCCATGGTGCCCGGGGAGCCGGCGGCGAGGATGGCCTTGGTGCCGGGATGCTTGGAGAGCAGGAACGCGCAGCGCTCGGGCTCGGCGCCGGCCTCGCTCGAGGCGTAGACGTCGCTGTGCACCGTCAGGCCGGGATGGGCGGCGCGCAGGACGGAGAGCGCCCCCGCCTCGCGCTGCTCGGCGGCGATGCTGTCCTGGCTGTGCTTGAGGACGCTGAGCTCGTCGCCGTCCGTGACCAGGCGCGCGAGCAGCCGGCCGGCGGCCTCGCCGCAGGCGGTCTGGTTGGTGCCGACGAACGGGGCGTCGGTCGCGCCGGAGAGCGGGGAGTCGATCACCACGATCTTGACCCCCTTGGCCGCGAGCGCCGCCACCGGCGCGGCCAGGGTGTCCTGGTTGGTCGGCGCGATCACCAAGGCCTGGATGCCCTGGGCGCCGAGCGCGGCGAGCAGCCGAATCTGCACCGCGACGTCGCTCTCCGAGGGCGGGGCCTTGACCACGACCTCGGCGCCGAGCGCGTTGCCGGCGGCCTCGGCGCCGTGCTCGACGGCGGTCCAGAACTGGCTGCGGCCCTTGAGCAGCACGCCGATTTTAGGGGCGGCGGCCGCGGCCCGGGAAAGGCCGGCCAGCAGCGCGAGAGCGCAAAGCGGAAGAAAGCGGGGTTTCATCGCAAAGGGGGGGCCAACCCGGCCAATCGGCACTCTCGCCGGAAATTTGAGTCCCGTCTAGGGTTTTTTCCCCAGCTCGTAGCTGAGGACGCTGAGGGCGAAGACGGCGGCGGTCTCGCAGCGCAGCACCAGCGGGCCCAGGGTGATCCCCTCGAAGCCGCAGCTGCGGGCCTGGCTCAGCTCGGCCGGGGTGAAGTCGCCCTCCGGGCCGATCAGCCAGAGGGCGGTGCGCGGAGCCCGGCCCCGGGCCTGGCGGAAGCGCGCGAGCGCCTCCTGCAGCGGCTGGGCGCCGGGCTGGAGGCTGCCGATCAGCTTCAGCTCGTAGTCCCGGGCCGACTCCATGAAGGCGGCCGCGAGCTGCACCGGCGCGATCTCCGGCAGCCAGGGATTGCCGCACTGCTTGGCCGCCTCGATCGCCGCGGTCCGCCATTTCTCGATCTTGCGGTCCGAGCGCTCGGCGGCGACGTGGACCTGGGTCCGCTCGCTCTCCAGGGGAATAATCCGCGCGGCGCCCAGCTCGGTCGCCTTGCGCACGATCGCGTCCATCCCGCCGCCCTTGGGCAGCGCCTGGCCGAGGGAGATCGCATAGGGCAGGGGAGGGGCCTTCTGGGCGAAGCGCACCTTCAGCCGCGCCGCGCGGCGGTCGGCCGCCCCCAGCTCGCAGATCCACTCCGCGCCCTTCCCGTCGAAAACCGTGACGGTGTCCCCGGCGCCCGCGCGGTTCACCGCCACCAGGTGGTGCGACTCCTCCGGATCCAGCGTGATCTCGGCCGGCTCGGGCGAGGACGGCGTCCAGTAGGCGCGGAAATCGGGCATGGGTTGCAAAGTGCCCGAACTCGGGGTCGAACCGAGACTCCTTTAGAGGGAACCGGATTTTGAGTCCGGCGCGTCTGCCAATTCCGCCATTCGGGCCGCTGAGGGGAGCACGCTACGCGGAGGCCCCGAGGTGTAAAATCATTTTGTCCGGACGGATTTCGCCTCTGTTACAGGAAAATGCGCCGATTGACCCAGTTCGGCCCGGCCTCGCTCTTGCCACTGGCGCAAGGGCTTGCATCATAAGGGCCGCCTTCCCCTCCGGCATGCGTCTGCGACAGCTTCTCTGGCCCCTCCTCGGCGCGGGCTGCCTGCTTGCGCCCCGGCCGCTGCCTGCCCAGCCCGCTTCGGCGGCGGACCCGCAGATCCAGGCGCTGATCGAGCAGAACCGGCGCCTCCTGGATCAGCTCCAGGCCCAGCAGAAGACGATCGACGCCCTGAGCGCGCGCCTGGCGCAGGTCGACCAGGCGAACGCCCGCCAGCAGGACCAGCTCGACGCCCTCAGCCGGCGCCTGGGCGCGGAGCCCGCCCCCGGGGGCTCCGGCGGCGGGGCGGCCGACCGCGAGGTTCGCCTCAGCGCCGAGGCCGGGGTGGGCTGGTTCAACTCGGGGGCGCGGGGCCAGTCCCCCAACGCCGAGTTCCGCGTCGACGAGGTCCGGGTCTTCCTTGAGGCCCCGGTGTGGAAGAACGTCTATGCCTTCCTTGAGCTCGATCCGCGCACGCGCGAGGCGAACGGGGACGAGACCTACCTCGGGCAATTCTACCTCGACTTCGAGAACGTCTCCGGGGCCTGGGGGGCGGATGACCTGCTGAACCTGCGCGCCGGCCGCTTCTCCATCCCCTTTGGCGAGGAATACCAGTTCCGCGACGCGGTCGACAACCCCCTGGTCAGCCACTCGCTCAGCGACCTCTGGGGGTTCGACAGCGGGTTGGAGGCGTACGGCCGGTATGGTCGCTGGCAATACGCGGTGGCGGTGCAGGACGGCGGCCAGCAGGCGCTGGGCGACTTCAACCCGGACAAGTCGGTGGCCGGGCGGGTGGGCTACGATCCCGCCGGCTGGCTGCACCTCAGCGCGAGCGCCATGCGCACCGGCCGGCTGAGCGCGGGCGGCGACGCCCTCTCCGCCGTCTGGTTCGGCAACGGCTTCTTCCGCGCCCTCGGGCCCACCGCGACGGAGTTCGCGGCCAGCCTCTACGAACTGGACGCGGCGGCCCGCTGGGCCGGCGGGACCCTCCGGGCGGCGGGCGGCGCGGTCCGTTTCGGGGACAATGTGCCGGGCGGCGCCGACAGCCGGCGGATGACCTACTACTATCTCGAGGGCACCCGCCGGCTCGGGGGCGGGCTGTCGGCGGCGATGCGCTTCAGCCGGATCAGCGCGCCCCGCGGCTACCCGCTCGCCGGCGAGGCCACCCTGGGCGGCGCTTTCTTCAGCAGCCATCCGGCCACCGAGCTGGACCGGCTGAGCTTCGGCCTCGACTACCAGTTCGGGCCGCCGCTGGTCCTGAAGCTGGAATACAGCCCGGAATGGGGCCGGACCCTGGCGGGCCAGGACCGGGAAAACGAGGACCTGCTGGCGACCGAGCTGGGGGTGAAGTTCTGATGCGCTTCCCGCCCGTTCTCTGTCTCGCCGCCCTCGCGCTGGGGGCCGCCGCGCGCGCCGGCTCGATCGTCGGCACGGTGACCGCGCGCGGGCCCGCCGGCGCCGAGGCCGCGGCCGGCGGCGGCGCCTACGAGAGCCACCGCTACCGCCTGGCGGAGCGGGTGGACTACGACCACCTGGCCGACTTCGTCGTCTACGTGGACCAGGCGGTGAACGACCCCGCGCTCCCGCCGCCGGCGGAGGTGACGGTGACGCAGCGCAACGTCAGCTTCGAGCCGCACGTGCTGCCGATCGTGGTCGGCACGACCGTGCGCTGGCCGAACAAGGACACCATCTTCCACAACGTCTTCTCCATGTCCGACGCGAAGCCGTTCGACCTGGGTATGTACACCAAGGACAAGGAGAAGGTGCCCGAGCTGAAGTTCGACCAGCTGGGAAGGGTGGACGTCTACTGCAGCATCCACTCCCAGATGCACTGCATCATCCTGGTGCTGCCCAGCGCCTTCTTCGCGCGGAGCGACGCGCACAACCATTACGCCATCCGCGGCCTGCCGGCGGGTACCTACTGGGTCAAGGCCTGGCAGGAGCGCATGCCGGCCCGCCGCATCGCCGTCAGGGTGCCGGCCGCGGGGGAGGTGCGGCAGGACTTCACGCTCGGGTTGAACGACCTTCCCAAGTACTGACGCCCAGCCCCCCGCGCCGAACATCGGACCGACCCGCATGCCGCTCCTCCAGCAGCGTCGCCTCAGCGTCCAGACCAAGGTGTTGATCCCGGTCATCGCCTGCCTGGTGCTGCTGCCGGCGATCACGGTGGCGATCGTGGACGGCAGGACCAGCCGGCAGATGCACGAGCAGGCGGTGAACGCGCTGGGCACCGCCGACGGGGTCTTCCAGCAGGTGCTGGAGAACGACCAGCGCAACCTGCTCTCGCGCTTCCAGAACGCGCTGAGCGAGCGGCAGTACCAGGACATCGCCAAGGTCGCGGCCGCCGGCCGGACCACGGTGGCCTCCGACACCATCCGGGAATTCCTGGGCGAGCGCCTCAAGGACTACAACGACGACACCGCCGTCATGCTCTTCAGCTACGACGAGTCCGCCCCGGCGGTGGGCGCCGCCCGGGACACGCCCTTCGAGGCGGGGGACTTCGCGCGCGCGGCCGCCGAGCTGACCCGTTCCGCGCTGCGGGGGGACCCGGCGACGGGCTGCCGCAGCCTCGACGGCGTGGCGCTGGAGGTGGCGGCCATCCCCTTCACCAATCTGAACGGCGAGCTGGTCGGGGCGCTGACCGTGGGCCGGCGCATCGGCGACCCCACCGTCCAAGGGCTGAAGAAGCTCACGGCCACCGAGATCCTGATCTTCGCCGACGGGAGGGTGGCGGCCTCGACCATCCCCCCGGCCGAGGCGGGCCCGGCGGAGGCGGCCTACGACGGCGGCCGGCCCGGCCCCGCCATCGCGCGGGCCGGCGAATGGATGATCCAGGGCGAGCACTTCCTCGGGCTGGGCGGCGCCTACGGCGGGCCGGCCGGCTTCCGCTACGCCCTGCTCTCCTCCTACGAGCACAGCCTGCGGCGTTTGGAGGACACCCAGCGCACTCTGGTGGGCATCAGCGCCGCCGGCATCCTGCTCGGGGCCGCCACGGTGTGGTATTTCGTGCGGCGCTTCATCCATCCGCTGAGCGAGCTGCGCGACAACGCCGAGGCGGTGGGCCGGGGCGACTTCTCCCGCCGGATGCCCCGGCTGGCCAACGACGAATGCGGCGACCTGGCCGAGGCCTTCAACCAGATGACCGCCAACCTCCAGACCTCGCGCACGGAGCTGGAGAAGGCGGTCGAGATCCTCAAGGCCACCCAGACCCAGCTGATCCAGAGCGAGAAGCTCTCGGCGGTGGGGCAGTTCGTGGCCGGGGTGGCCCATGAGCTGAACAACCCGCTGACGGCGGTGATCGGGTTCTCCGACCTGCTGGTGCACACCACCGAGGACCCGGCGATCCGCCCCCACCTCGACCGCATCGCCAAGAGCGCCCAGCGCTGCCACAAGATCGTCCAGAACCTGCTCAGCTTCGCCCGCCAGCACCCCCCGGAGCGCGACCTGGTGGCGATCAACAGCGCGATCGACGACGTGCTGGAGATCATGGCCTACGACCTGCGCACCAGCAATATCGAGGTCGTGCGCAGCCTGCAGGAGGGCCTGCCCGCCATCCTGGCGGACAAGCACCAGCTCCAGCAGGTCTTCATCAACATCATCAGCAACGCCCGCCAGGCGATCCAGGCGGTGCGCACGGACGGCAAGATCACCGTCCGCACCCGCCGGGCCGGCGACCAGATCCGGATCGAGTTCGCGGACAATGGCCCGGGCATCCGCCCGGAGCACCTGCCGCGGATCTTCGATCCCTTCTTCACCACCAAGCCGGTGGGGAAGGGGACCGGGCTGGGGCTGAGCCTTTCCTACGGCATCGTCCAGGAGCACGGCGGCCGGATCACGGCGGCCAGCGAGCTCGGCCAGGGCGCCGCCTTTGTCATCGAGCTGCCGATCGCCCCGCAGGCGGCCAAGGCGGCGGCCGCGCCCGATGCCGCCGCCGCGGAACCGGCGCCGGGGAGGGGCCAGCGGGTGCTGGTGATCGACGACGAGGAGTGGATTCTGGACCTGACGGCGGAACTGCTGCGCCGGGACGGATACGAAGTGCTGACTGTCCCCAGCGCGGAAAAGGCCGTTGCGGCCCTGGGCGACCGCCAATTCGACGTGATCGCCTGCGATTGGAAGATGCCCGGGATGAGCGGGATCCAATTCTATGAGCATCTGCTGGCCACCCGCCCGGCGATGGCGGCGCGGGTCTTCTTCATGACCGGGGACGTGGTCAACGAGAACTTCCAGGAATTCCTCCGGCGCCACGGGCGCGCTTGCGTGACCAAACCTTTTTCGATCAAAGATTTCAAGCGCGCCGTCGCGTCCTTCGCCTCATGAGCATGCTCAAGGAATTCAAGGAATTTGCCGTCAAGGGCAACGTGGTCGACCTGGCGGTCGGCGTGATCATCGGCGGGGCCTTCGGAGGGATCGTCACCTCCCTGGTCAACGACATCGTCATGCCCCCCATCGGCTGGCTGACCGGAGGCGTCGACTTCAAGAACCTCTACTTCCTGATCAAGGAGGGCACGAAGAAGGCCGGCCCCTACGAGTCGCTGGCGGCCGCCCAGTCCGCCGGGGCGGTCACCCTCAACTACGGGGTGTTCGTCAACACCGTGCTCAACTTCGTCATCATCGCCGCCACCATCTTCTTCATGGTGCAGCTGATCAACCGCGTCCGCCGCTCCGCCCCCCCGCCGCCCGCGCCGCCCGCGCCGCCGCCGCCGCCCGCGCCGCCGCGCCAGGAGGTTCTGCTCGAGGAGATCCGGGACCTGCTGAAGCAGCAGGCCGGCAAGTCCTGATCAGAACCCGCGCTGCTGCAGCGCGGCGCTGAGCTCCTGCATGAAGGACTGGCTGTCCGCCGGGGAGGGGCGGTAGCCGGGCTGGCTGATCTCGGTGAACCCGGGGCGGCCGTAGTTGTCGACGATCCACTTGCCCGTCACCCCGTCGCTGAAGGTCACCGAGCCGCTCGCCACCGCTCCGGGGACGAGGACGGCCCGGTCGACCGAGACCTTCACCGCCCCGCCGCCGCCGGGCGCGTCCGCGCCGTCCGGCCCGAAATCGTCCTCGGGCGGCTCCTCCTGCTCCCCCCGGCCCAGTCCCAGCTTCTCCTTGGCCTTGTCCAGCAAGCCCTTCTTCTCCGCCGGCTTGCCGGCGGGCGCCGCACCCAGGTCGGAGCTGGGCTTGGGGGCCGGGTCCTTCAGCTGGAGGTTGAGGTCGTCCACCAGGAAGCGCACGTCCATGTAGGTCATCGAGACCTTGAACTGGTCGAAGAGCTTCTTCTGCACCGCCGAGAGGTTGTCTCCGGCGGCGACCCAGGAGGCGACGGTTTGCTTTTGCTCGGGCGTGAGGGTCATGGCGTGGGCCCGGCAATCTAGCCGCGCCCGCCTCCTGCGCAAGCCGCGGTTACTTCGAGAGCTGGGTGCGCAGAAACTCGACGCTGCCGCGCATGGCCGAGTCCTGCTCCACCATGTTGTCGACCGCCTTGCAGGCGTGGATGACGGTGCCGTGGTCCCTGCCGCCGAAGGCGTCGCCGATGTCCTGGAGGGAATGCTTGGTCAGGGTCCGCGCCAGGTACATCGCGATCTGGCGGGGGATGGCGATGTTGTTCGGCCGGCGCTTGCTGGTCATGTCGCTGTGCCGGATCTGGAAATGGTCCGCCACCCGCTTCTGGATCGTCTCGATCGTCAGGATCGTCTGGGCCTGCTCCATCAGCATGTCGTGGAGCAGCCGCTCCGCGGTGGCGACGTCCAGCGGCCTGCTGAAGAGCCCGGCGTGGCTAGCCACCCGGATCAGGGCGCCCTCGAGGCGGCGGACGTTGCGGGTGATGTTCTGGGCGATGAAGGTGAGGACCGGCTCCGGAAGGTCGCACTTCAGGCTCGCGGCCTTGTTGCGGAGGATGGCCACGCGGGTCTCGAAGTCGGGCGGCTGGATGTCCGCCGGGAGGCCCCATTCGAAGCGCGAGACCAGCCGCGACTCCAGCTTCTGGATCTCGCTGGCGCGGCGGTCGCTGGAGAGGACGATCTGCTTGCTGGCCTCGAAGAGGTCGTTGAAGGTGTGGAAGAACTCCTCCTGGATCCGTTCCTTGCCGGCCAGGAACTGCACGTCGTCGAGCAGCAGCACGTCGGCGTGCCGGTAGCGCTGGCGGAACTTGGTCAGGCTGTTCTCCTGCAGCGCCTGGATGAATTCGTTGGTGAACTTCTCGGTCGAGAGGTACGCCACCCGGGTGTCGGGGTTGTGCCGGAGAATGGCATGCCCGATCGCATGCATCAGGTGGGTCTTCCCCAGCCCGGTGTCGCCGTAGATGAACAGGGGGTTGTAGGCCTGGGCCGGCGCCTGGGCCACGGCGAGCGCGGCGGCGTGGGCCATCTGGTTGTGCGAGCCCACCACGAAGGTCTCGAAGGTGTTCCGGGGGAGGAGCGTGCCGGCCGCGGGGCCGCGCTCGTCCATCCGGCCCGCCTTGCGGACCGCCGCGCGGGGAAGCCGCGGGGCCGGCTCGGGGGCGGCCCGCGGGGCCTCCGGCCGCCCAGCGCTGTCGACCTTCCGTAACGTGACGTTCACCGGCCGGCCGGCGGTCAGGCGCAGGCGCTGCGTGATCAGGTCCAGATAGTTGTCGTGGATCCAGATGGCCGCGAAGTCATTAGGCACGCCCAGCACGATCGAGTCCTCGGCGGCGCCGAGGCACACCAGGGGTTCGAACCACATCTGGAAAACATCTTCCGGGAAGAGCGACTTGAAGTCGCACTTCACAGTTTCCCAGAGGCTGGAGTTCAGGGACGACGAAGGCATTTACGGGCTGGATGGGCGGATTTATTCACATTCCGCGCCGAAGACCCTTTCCCCCGCGTCCCCCACGATCCTGGCGGGATCAACTCAGGGGCGGAAAATTGGGAAGAGGACCATCGCCGGGGCGCTCAGAGTAGGGTAATGTGTAAACTCTTGATGGTCAACTGATAGCTTAGAAATCCGCCAGAGGATCTCACGACTTGAATCGGAGGGGGTGGGGAAAGAACGATCAGGCGCGAAAAACGACTGAATGACGATGGAATAACTGTGAACCCAAAAAGCATTTCAAGGCGAACTTTTCGACAAGTTGTTCACAAGGCCCATGGGCATAACTTTTTTGATTTTTTCGTTGCCTCGTCCGCGCCGATTCAGGCGCGGAAAACATCGGGGAATTTCCCGTAAGGACGCCATTGTTACGTCGCCGTGGAAGCCGCTTGGGAAGCCTGTCGCCGGTGACGAAGCGGTTACGGACCGGTGACGGCGCTTGCTATTCTGAATACGCCGCGGCCTCCGGAATTCAGGCCGGCGCGGCCGCCGGCTCCGCCCATTTTCCATGCTCGCGGATCAGCGCGATCAGGCGCTCGTCCGCCTCGGCCTGCGGCAGGTTGTACTGCACGCACTGCTTGCCGACGTAGAGGTTGATCTTCCCGGGCGCGCCGCCGACGTAGCCGAAATCGGCGTCGGCCATCTCCCCCGGCCCGTTCACGATGCAGCCCATGATCGCGATCTTCACGCCCTTGAGGTGGCCGGTCTGGGCGCGGATGCGCTGCGTGGTGGTCTGCAGGTCGAAGAGCGTGCGTCCGCAGCTGGGGCAGGCCACGAATTCGGTCTTGGAGCTGCGGGTGCCTGCGCCCTGCAGGAGATTGTAGGCCAGGCGCAGCGCGCGCGCGGGGTCGGCCTCGGTCTCGACGCTGACTAGGTCGCCCAGGCCGTCGCAGAGCAGCCCGCCGGTGAGAAAACTCGCCTCGAGCAGCTTGGAGAGGAAGCTGTTGTCGGGCCGCACCGCGGTCGCCGGGGTGTTGCGGATCCAGATCGGCGCCCGGCGCCCGAGGGATCCGAGGGCGGCGGCGAGGGCGCGGTAGGCGCCCAGGCTGTGGGCCGCGGCGGGGCCGCCGGGGCGAGCCGTGAAGATCAGGCGCTCGTCGGGGGTTCCCGCCAGGCTGGCGGCGAGCGCGGGAAGCTCGCCCGGCTCGATCTCGCAGGCCAGGACCCCGCCGCGGCGCTCCGCCCAGGCGGCGAAGGCCGCGAGCAGCGGGCCGTCGGCCGCGCCGAAGCGCCGCAGCGGCACCCAGAGGGGCGCGCCCTCCCCGGCGGGCAGGTGGCGCGAGAGGTCCTCGGGAGTGACGCCGGCGCCGAGCTCGAGGCCGACGAAGACCCCGGAGAGGCCCGCGGATTTCACGCCGGCCGCCAGCTGCGCGAGGTCGGCCGCGGCGGGCGCTTCGAAAAGGAGCCCTTCGGCGGGAGTATCGACCAGGCGGGGGCCCTGCAGCGTGGCCTTGAGGCCGGGCAGCTCCTCGGCCCGGGCCCGGACCACCACCCGCGGGGGCTGCTCGGGCCCGGTCGCCACCTCGGGGGCCAGCCGCACGCTGACCGTCTCGCGGCGCGAGAAATGGAAGGGATCGATGCCGTCGGAACCCTCCGCGGCGGACCCGCCGGCCGGGGACCAGAGGCTCATGGCCTTGTCCGCGATGGCCCGGGCCACCGGGATCTCATAGACGCTGTCCTCGGTGAGGGAGACGCGGATGGTGTCGCCCAGGCCGTCGAGCAGCAGCGAGCCGATGCCGATCGCGCTCTTGATCCGGCCGTCCTCGCCGTCGCCGGCCTCCGTCACCCCGAGGTGCAGGGGATAGTGCATGTTCTCGCCCGCCATCCGCTCGGCCAGCAGGCGGTAGGCCTGGATCATGACCTTGGGGTTGGAGGCCTTCATCGAGAGAATGAGCTGGCGGTAGCCGTGGGACTCGGCGATGCGGAGGAACTCCAGCGCGCTCTCCACCATGCCGAGCGGCGTGTCGCCGTAGCGGTTCATGATCCGGTCGCTGAGCGAGCCGTGGTTGGTGCCGATGCGCATGGCCCGGCCGAGCTCCTTGCAGCGGCGGACCAGCGGGGAGAAGGCGTCGTGCAGCCGCTGCAGTTCGCGGTCGTAGTCCGCGTCGGTGTACTCGCGCACCGCGAACTTCTTCTTGTCGGCGTAGTTGCCGGGATTGACCCGGATCTTCTCGACGTGCTCGACCGCCTCCATCGCCGCCTGGGGCAGGAAATGGATGTCCGCCACCAGCGGGATATGGCCGAAGCCCGCCGCGGTCAGCTGCGCGCGGATCTCCTTGAGGCACTTGGCCGCCTGGACGTTCGGGGCGGTGATGCGGACGATCTCGCAGCCGACCTCGGCCAGGGCGATCGACTGGCGCACGGTGGCCGGGATGTCCTGGGTGTCGCTGGTCGTCATCGACTGGATCCGGATGGGGTTGGACCCCCCGACCCCGACGGAGCCGACCTTCACCTCGGTGGTGGGCCGGCGGACGGTGCGGAAGCGCGAAACGGTGTAGGACATGGCTCCCCGGAACCTACCCCGGGGCGGCCTCCGGCGCAATCCCCAAGCCGCCGCCGGCGGGGCCGCTAGGGCTTGGCCGGCGCGCTCATCTGGTGCTCCAACTGGTTGTCATGCACCCAGTCGCGGATGTTGAAGACCGTGACGTAGACGAACATGGTCAGGAGCAGAACGACGAAAACGCTCTGGAGCCGCAGGACGAATTCGAGCGGCAGGGCGCGCCCGCGGAGCCGCGCGATCGTCGCCATCAGCATCTGGCCCCCGTCCATGATCGGGACCGGCAGCAGGTTGAGCACCGCCAGGTTCACGTTGATCAGGATCGTGAGCATGATCACCGCGCGCAGGCCGGAGCGGAATTCGGGCTCGCCCGCGCCCTCCAGCAGGAGATGGACGATGCCGACGGGCCCGGAAAGCTTGGCCAAGCCGATGTCGGAGTGGGGATCGAGCAGGCTGCGCAGGGTCCGCAGGGTGGAGTCGACCTCCTCGCCCAGCTGGGTCCAGGGCGGGATGTGGACCGTCTTGAAGCCCGTGGTCAGCTCCATCCCGAGGGGAAAGGCGTTGCTGGGGGTCTCCGGCCGCGGCGGCACGGTCAGGTCGACCAGCTTCCCGGCGCGGCGCACCTCGGCGGTGACGGGCTGCCCCCGGTGGGCGTCCAAATATTCGAGGTAGGTGGTGAGATGGCCCACCGGATGGCCGTCCAGGGCCACGATCTCATCGTGGGGCTGGAAGCCGGCGCGGCGGCCGATCGCGTTCTTGGCGGTGAAGTCGACCACCTGCAGGGGGGTCCAGGCCGAGATCCCGATCATCCGGATCTTCTCGTAGCTGGCGATCTTGGGGTGGACGGTGACCTGGAGGGGACGGCCGTCCCGCTCGATCGTCAGGGTCATGAGCGGCGCGCCGTGCTCGTCGCGGCCGGAGCTCATCACCATGGTCTGCTTCAGGTCGTCCCAGTCCGAGACCTTGCGGCCGTCGACGGCCAGGATGGTGTCGCCGGGCCGGAGACCGGCCTCCGCGGCGGGGCTTGGGACGCTCTTGGCTCCGCCCACGTCCTCGAGCGTGGAGGCAACGTAGCCGATCTTGGTCGTGGCCTCATTGTCGCTCAGGGGCTGCCCCACGGCCCACACGACGGTGGCTAAGGCGAAGGCAAAGAGCAGGTTGAAGAAGGCGCCCGCGGCGAAGACGATCATCTTCGTGCGGTAGGAGAGCGGCGGCAGCTTGGAGAGGTCGCTGCGCGCCGCCGGCCCCTCCAGGGGCCCCAGGTCGGCGAGCTGCGGCAGCATCACGTAGCCGCCGAAGGGAAACCAGGCCAGCCAGTACTCCACACCATCCTTGCCCCGCCGGGACCAGATGGGAGGCCCAAACCCGATCGAGAAGCGCTCGACGTGGACCCCGCGGCGGCGGGCCGCCAGGAAGTGCCCCAGCTCGTGCACGAAGATCGATCCGCCGAAGAAGACCACGACCAGGAAGATCGACCAGACGGAATGGAGCAGCGCGGGCATCAGGAATTAGGCTTGGGCTTTGGAACCTTCGATCTCGGCGGCGGCGGCGCGCCGGGCGGAGGCGTCCGCCTCGAGGACCGCGGCCAAGTCGGGGGGATCGAAATTGGCGGAAAGGGACAAAGTCTGCTCCACCACGCGCGAAATGGCAAGAAAGGGAATTCTGCCGGCGAGGAAGGCCGCGACCGCCACCTCGTTGGCGGCGTTGAAGACCGCGGGCGCGACGCCGCCGGCGGCCATCACCTCGCGGGCTAGCCGGAGCAGGGGAAAGCGGCCCAGGTCCACGGGCCGGAACTCGAGGGAAAGCAGCTTGGTCAGGTCGAGGGGCCTGTCCGCCCCGGGGGCGCGGGCGGGATGCAGCAGGCAGTGCTGGATCGGGAAGGTCATCGAAGGCGGGCAGAGCTGCGCCAGCATGGCCCCGTCGTCGAACTCGACCAGGCAATGCACGATGCTCTGGGGATGGATAACGGCCTCGCACTGCCCGGGCTTGAGGCCGAAAAGCCACTGGGCCTCGATCAGCTCCAGCCCCTTGTTGGCCAGGGTGGCCGAGTCGACCGTGATCTTCGGCCCCATCGCCCAGTTGGGGTGCTTGAGGGCGTCGGCCGGGGTGGCCCCGGCCAGCCGCTCGGCCGGCCAGTCGCGGAAGGCGCCGCCGCTGGCGGTGAGGAGGATGCGCCGGAGGCCGGCGGAGGGATGCCCCTGGAGGCACTGGAAGACGGCGTTGTGCTCGCTGTCGACCGGCAGCAGGGCCGAGCCGCTGCGCCGGGCGGCCTCCATCACGAACTTTCCGGCGAGGACGAGGATCTCCTTGCTCGCCAGCGCCAGCTTTTTGCCCGCGGCCAGCGCCGCCAGGGCGGGCTCGAGGCCGGTCGTGCCCACCACCGCGACGAGGACGACGTCGGCTTCCGGTAGCTGCGCGAGCTCGTTGAGCCCGGCCAGCCCGCCGACCAGGCGGGTGCCGGGGGGAAAGGCCCCGGAGGCCCGGGCCTCGGCGTAGGCGCGCTCGTCGTAGATTCCGACCTGCCGGACGTTCCATTGCCGGGCGATTTCGGCCAGGCGCTTCCAATTGGAGCGCGCGGCGATCGCCGCCAGGCCGAGGCGCTCCGGGTGGGCGGCGAGCACGCGCAGCGTGTTTTCGCCGATCGAGCCGGTGGCGCCGAGAAGGACGACGCGCTGCTTCGGGGGGGCGCTCACCGCAGCAGGAAGGGGCGGAGGAGGAAGAAGCCGACCGGCGCGGCGAAGAGGATGCTGTCGCTCAGGTCGAACATCCCGCCGATCCCCGGGATCACCGACCCCGAGTCCTTGAGGTCGGCCCGCCGCTTGATCACCGACTCGACCAGGTCGGAGACGATGGCGACGGCGGCGACGGGGACCGCCACCAGCGCCGCGCGGCCGGGGGTGAACCCGGCGGGCAGCACCGCGCGCCCCAGCCAGGCGACCAGCGCGCCGACCAGTATCGACATCAGCACCCCGCCGGCGGCGCCCTCCCAGGTCTTCTTCGGGCTGATGCCGGGGGCCAGGGCGTGGCGCCCGAAGGCCAGGCCCGCCAGCAGGCCGCCGACGTCGGAAAACTTGGCGGCCGCCACCACCCAGAGTCCCAGGACCAGGCGCCCATCGGGGGAGACGGCGTCGCCCGCCACGGGCGTCATGAGGCGGATGAGGTACTGCAGGGTGGCGCCGACGTAGACCACGCCGAAGAGGGTGGAGGCGAGGGCGGAGACGCGCTTCTCCGCCGTCCGCTCGCCCAGGACGCGGACGGAGAACACGATCACCGCCAGCCCGAGCACGGGCTCGAGGGGGCGGCCCAGCCGCCACTCCAGCCAGGGTCCGACCGTCAGCAGCACGCCGAAGCCGGCGCCGAGGACCGGAAAGGGCGCCTCGCCCATGGCGGCGAGGAGCTTGTAGAACTCGAGCAGCGTCAGCCCCGCGATGGCCGCGACGATCGCCGTCGCCCCGTCGACGCGGAACCACCAGAGAACCGCGAGGACGACCGTCCAGAGGACGAGGCTGCTCAGCGCGCGCTTGCCCACGGCCTACTTCGCGACTGTCGCCGGCTTGAGCTGCTCGCTGGTCTGGCCGTACCGGCGCTCCCGCCGGGCGTATTCGGCCAGGGCGGCGGCCAAGTCCTGCTTGGAGAAATCCGGCCAGAGCACGGGGGTGAAGACGAATTCGGCGTAGGCGGCCTGCATCAGAAGGAAGTTGCTGATCCGCGTCTCCCCCGAGGTGCGGATGACCAGGTCGGGGTCCGGCATGCCGGCGGTGTAGAGGTAGCGGCCAAAGGTCGTCCAGGAGCCGTCGTTGAGCTTCTCCTCCCCGGCCGCGACCGCAGCGGCGTAGGCCCGCGCCGCGTCGACCACCTCGGTCCGCGCCCCGTAGTTGAGCGCCAGCACCAGGGTGTAGTCGGTGAAGTCCTTCGTCTCCTCGACCGTCTGCGCCAGCAGCTTCTGCACCCCGGCGGGCAGCTCGCTGGTCCGGCCGATGGTCCGCAGCCGCACCCGGTCGCGGATGAAGGTCTGCAGCTCCTTCTTCAGGTAATACTCGAGCAGGCCCATCAGGGCCCCGACCTCATCCGCCGGGCGGTTCCAGTTCTCGGCCGAGAACGCGTAGAGGGTGAGCTGGCGCACCCCGAGGTCGCGGGCGGCGAAGGTCACCGTCCGAACCGTCTCCACTCCGCGCCGGTGGCCCTCGATCCGAGGCAGGTGGCGCTGCTTGGCCCAGCGTCCGTTGCCGTCCATGATGATGGCGACATGCCGGGGGATCGCGGACCGGTCGGACGTGTCCGGACTGGCCGGTGCGGGTTTCGGCGACATGAAGGAGTTACGGTGCAGTAAGGTCGGGGGGAGCGGAAATGACAAGGCCACGTATTACGTGACTTTCCCCCGCCCCTGGCATAGGTTGCGGGCATGAGCGCCGCCTTGAACCGCACCCGCATCGCCGCCGCGCTGGAGGGCCTGCCGGGCTGGAAATTCCAGCGCAACGCCCTGGCGAAGACCTTCCAGTTCGGCAGTTTCCGCGAGGCCATCTCCTTCATGGTCCGCGCCGGCTTCGAGGCCGAGGCCCTGAACCACCATCCGGACTGGAGCAACGTCTACAACCGCGTGGCCATCCGGCTCAGCACCCATGACGCGGGGGGCCGGGTCACGGCCAAGGACGTCGAGCTTGCCCGGCGCCTCGAGCGCATCGCCTGGGTCTAGGCGGGGTCCTTCGGTCCACTTCATGAAAGTCGCGTTCCTCAGCGGCACCAGCATCGTCAATTCCGATCTCTTCGCCTCCTGGGAGGTCCGGTCGATCGAGACCCCCCACGGCAAGGTGGTCTACAAGGCCCGGGGCGACCACGTCCTGATCAACCGGCACGGCTACGCCGCGCCGCTGCCTCCGCACTCGATCAACTACCGCGCCAACATCCGGGGCCTGGCGGACCTGGGCTTCCGCGACATCGTCTCGCTCAATTCCGTCGGCTCGCTCAAGGCCGCCCTGCCTCCCGGCACCTTCGTCTCGTGCTCCGACTACGTCGGGCTGCAGCAGGGGCCCGCCACCTTCTTCGACCAGGAGCTGAAGGGCGGGGCCCCGGGGATCGCCAACAACCTCATCCCGCTCCTGGTCGCGAAGCTCGCGCCCGAGTTCCAGATCCAGACCGGCAAGGTCTACGTGCAGATGCGCGGCCCGCGCTTCGAGACGAAGGCGGAGGTGCGGATCGTGCAGTCCTGGGGCGACGTCATCGGCATGACCGCCGCCCACGAGGCCGACCTCTGCACCGAGGCCGGCCTCAACTACAACAGCCTCGCCCTGATCGACAACTACGCCAACGGCCTCGAGGGGACCGGCACCGAGATCGACTTCGAGAAGTTCAAGCTCCTGGTGAAGTCGAACCAGCAGCGGGTGAACCGGCTGTTCTCGCGGATGCTGGAGATCCTGGCCTGAGCGCGGCGGCGGCGGGCGCCGCCACCGGGTGCTTGCGGAAGTAGGCCTGGAGGATGGCGTCGGCCACCGGCGCCGAATTCTGCGCGCCGCCGAAGTCGCCCTGTCCGAAGGCACCCTGGACCGTGACCGCGACCGCGATCTGGGGGTTGTCCGCCGGGGCGAAGCAGATGAACCAGGCGATGTCGGTGTGCTGGGCCGTTACCTGGGCGGTGCCGGTCTTGCCCGCGATCGCGACTCCCGGGATCTGGTAGGCCTTGATGGTGGTCAGCAGGCTCGCGGTGGCATGCGGAAAGGTGGTGGTGGTGCAGCCGATCATGCCGTCGACCAGGGCCGCGCGCTGCTCCGGGGTGAGGCCGAGCGGCTCGGTATGCTGGGCGGGGCGGTCGGGATCGTGCACCAGGGTCGGGACCGTCACGGTCTCGCCGCGGGCCAGCGAGGCGGCCCAGCAGGCCATCTGCAGCGGGGTGACCCGGAGGAAGCCCTGGCCGATCGCCGTGTTGGCCGTGTCGCCGTCGGTCCAGGGCTCGTCGCGGTTCTTCCGCTTCCAGGCCGCGTCCGGCACGATCATGGCATGGGACTCGTTCGGCAGCTCGATGCCGGTGGGACGGTCGAGGCCGACGAGGCGCGCCTCGGCGGCGATCCGTTCCGGTCCGGTGGCCAGGCCCGCGGTGTAGAAGAAGATGTCGCAGCTCTCCGCGATCGCCGGCGTGAGGGTGAGCTCGCCGTGCGCCACCTTCCCGTTTTCGCAGCCGAAGGGGCGGTTGCCGATCCGCATGGTGTACTCGCAGTCCACCATGAACTTTTCGGGGTCGATCCGCCCGCTCTTCATTCCCGCGACGCTGACGACGGTCTTGAAGGTCGATCCCGGGGCGAAGAGCCCGGCGATGGCGAGGTTGGTCCAGGCCTTGCGCTGGTTGAGGTCCGCGACGGTGGCGGTGGTCAGCCGCGGGGAGAACAGGTTCAGGTCGTAGTCGGGCTTGCTGGCCATGACGAGCACCTCGCCGGTGCGGACGTCGAGCGCCACGGCCGCGCCCATATGGTCCCCCAGTCCCCGCTCGGCCGCCATCTGCAGGTCGACGTCGAGCGAGGTGGTCAGGCTCTTGCCCTGGCGGGGGGGGATGTGGACGAGGGGCGGCTTGATCTCGAAGCCGGCCGGGTCGACCTGGAAGATGTCGCCGCCGGCCTCGCCCTGGAGCTGTGCGTCGAAGCTCTTCTCCAGGCCGTCCCGGCCGACGGCGCCCTTCAGCTTGAAGGTCTTCAGGTCCTCGCCCGGGACCTCCTCGGTGTCGACGTTGTCGTCCGCGCTGACGTACCCCAGCACGTGGGAGGCGACGGAACCGTAGGGGTAGTGGCGCACGCTGACCGCCGGGAATTGCAGCGGCGAGTCGACCGGCAGGCCCTCCTGCAGGCGCGCGAATTCCTCCGGCTTGAGGTCGGGGATGAGCGTGTAAGGGAGGAAGAGCTGGTGCTCGTAATGCCGCTCCAGCGCCCGGGCATCGACCCGCTCGCTCCGGCCGAGAAGGGCGTCGACCTGGTCGAGGTAGCGCTGCACCACGCTGGTGCGCGCGATTTGCGCCATGCCCTCGGCCGAAGGAAGGTCGCGGTCGCCGCTGGCGCGGTAGTTCTTGCGGATCTGGAGGAACGCCCGCCGGAACTCGGGCTGCAGCTCGTCCAGGTAGAGGGCGACGGAGACCTGGGGGAGGTCCTCGACCAGGATGCGGCCATTGCGGTCGTAGATGTTCCCCCGGGGGCCGGGCAGCACCACGCGGCGCTGGTTCTGCAGCCGCTCGCGCGCATTGTAGGCTCCGGACTCGATCAGCTGGCGGTAGGCCAGGCCGCCGGCGAGCACCAGCAGCAGGCCCGCGATCAGGTAGTGGAAGAACTGGACGCGCGGGTCCGAGCCGGTGTGCTCCTCCACCAGGCGCCCCGAGCGGTCCGCGGGCCGATGTTCGGCGCGCGCCATCAGTACGCGCGGTCCGGCTCGGCCCCCGTAAGTTGGAGCGAGCGGGCCTGCAGGGCGAAGAACCAGGGAGCGATCAAGGCGAGGACGGCCTGCGAGGCGACCAAGTCGGAGAAATACCGCAGGCTGGCGGACACCTTCGCCGGAGAATGCCGGAGCTCAAGCGTGCAGATGGCCAAAAAGAGCCCGAGATTGACCAGCAGCGCCACCACCACCTTGCCCGCGAGGGCCTCGCGGGGCAGCCGCTCGCGCAGGCTGTAGATGACGGTGTGGGCGCCCGCGAAGAGCAGCGCCTGCAGGCCGAAGGCGGAGAGCGGTGCCGCCGCGTCGGCCAGGCCGCCGGCGGCGAGCGAGACCGCGAGCCCGGCGCCGAGCGGGAGGGCGAGGGCGCCCTCCAGCACGACCAGGCCGCCGAGGAAGAGGAAGACGTGCAGGCCCGAAAGGGAATGGTTGGCCTGCGCGGCCAGGAACAGCAGCAGAGCCTCGGTGAGGAAGAGAGCCAGGGCCGGCTTCACGGGGCGGCGGCGGAGGCGGCGGCGGGGGCGGGGGAAGCGACTGCCGGGGCCTGGGGCTGCGGCACCAGCACCGTCACCTCGGTCAGCTGCGAGAGCCGGTCGTCGATGTCGACGGTGCCGGTCTTGAACAGGCCGTCGTCGCTCGGGACGACGTGGACCAGCCGGCCGATGGTGAGGCCGGCGGGATAGACCCCGCCGAGCCCGGAGGTGACCAGCCGCGGCGGGTGGCCGGACTCGACCGTCACGTCCAGCGGAATGTAGTCCACCGTCCCGCGGGCCGGCCCGAGGGTGGGGTTGTCGCCGCCCTCGAAGCTCACCGGGCGGGCGTCGCCCTCGATCGAGGCGGAAAGCCGCACGCCCGGGTTGCTGATCAGGTCGACCACGGCGGTGTACTCGTGCACCTCCGAGACGCGCCCGACCGCGCCCCCGGCGAAGACCACCGGCGCGCCGAGCGGGATGCCGTAGTTCTTGCCCTTGCGGATCACGATCCGCTGCCACCAGGCCGAGAGCTCCCGCAGCGCCACCCGCGCCGGCTCGAGGCGGTAGCCGGGAACCGGCGGCATCCGCAGCTGCTGCTCCAGGGCGCCGATTTCCGCCTCGAGTTCGCCGTTGCGCTGCGCGGCCAGGTCGTAGGAGGCGCTGACCCGAGCCAGGTCCCGGCCGGCCTCGATCAGCTGGCGGCGGCTGTGCGCCTCCAGCGACCAGTACTCCTGCAGGTCGCGCACATGCGAGGCCAGGGCGGTCGCCGGCGCGGTCAGCTCAAAGAAGCTGGCGCGGGCGAGGGACTTGACGGCGGCCGGGACCAGCAGCCAAGCGAGCAGGAGGAGGCCGAGGGCGGCGAAGGGCCGGGCCTGGTCAAAGCGTCGCGGAGGCACGGGCGGGAGGCTAGAGCGCCCGCGGCCCGCAGCTCAAACGTTCTGCATCAGCCACGAGAGGTCGTTGAGGACCGCGCCCGTGCCATTGGCCACGGCGGAGAGGGGATCGTCGGCCACCGTCACGGGCAGCCCGGTCTTCTCGCTCAGCAGCCGGTCGATGCCCCGGATCATGGCGCCGCCGCCCGCCATGACGAACCCGCGGTCCACCAGGTCGGCGGAGAGCTCCGGGGGGCAGCGCTCCAGGGTGGTGCGGACGGCGTCGACGATGGCGGCGATGGTGTCGGAAAGCGCCTCGCGGATCTCCTGCGAGGTGATGTGGATCGTCTTGGGCAGGCCCGCGACCGAGTCCCGGCCCTTGACCTCCATGGTCAGCTCCTCGTCGAGCGGGTAGGCGGAGCCGACGCGGATCTTGATCTCCTCGGCGGTGCGCTCGCCCACCAGGAGGTTGTAGGCCCGCTTCATGTAGTTGATGATGGCGGTGTCGAGTTCGTCGCCGGCGACGCGGATCGACTTGGAGAAGACGATGCCGTTGAGGGAGATGATCGCGATCTCAGTGGTGCCGCCGCCGATGTCCACGATCATGTTGGCCGCGGGCTCGTCGATCGGCAGGCCGACGCCGATGGCGGCGGCCATCGGCTCCGGGATGGTGATGACCTTGCGGGCGCCGGCGTGGGTGGCGGAATCCATCACCGCGCGCTTCTCCACCGCGGTGATCCCGGAGGGGATGGCGATCACCACCCGCGGCGGGGCGCGGAAGCTCTGGCTGGCCTTCTGGATGAAGTAGCGGAGCATCGCCTCGGTGACGTCGAAATCGGCGATCACCCCGTCCTTCATCGGGCGGATTGCGGTGATGTTCCCGGGGGTGCGGCCCAGCATGCGCTTTGCCTCGTCCCCCACCGCCCGCACCTTGCGGGTCACGGTGTCCAGCGCCACCACCGAGGGTTCGCGCAGGACGATGCCTTTATCCTTGAGGTAGACGAGGGTGTTGGCAGTCCCCAAATCGATGCCGATGTCGTTGGAGAAGTAACCCAGGAAGTTGGCCATAATGGAGTAAGCGGTGGCGGGGTGGGGCGGCGTTTCGCCCTCCGCAAACAATCGTCCGCCTGCCGGACTGTCAACGCGCGAAATGCGCGCCGGACAGGACCTTGAGCAACTCCGGCCGGATCAGTTCGAGCCCGACGGCTTGGCCGGGGACTCCGCCTTCTTCGCCTCGATCGCCTTGGCCTCGTCCTCGCCGTTGGAGGCCTTCTTGAACTCCTTCACCGACTGGCCCAGGCCCTTCGCGAGGGCGGGGAGCTTCGCACCGCCGAAAAGGAGGAGAAGGATCAGGAGGATGATCAGGAGCTCCTGTCCGCCGAGCATAGCGGCGATGACGGTGGTAGCGGTAGCCATGGGGTAAGGTTAATCGGGCCCTCCCCCCTGTAAAGGGGGAAAGCGCGAATCGCCGGCCTCAGTTTTTGGGCAGCGGGAGGAGCGGGCCGCCCTGCCGGGCGGTCGCGGCCATCTTCAGCAGGTTCTGCGCGTTGTCGATCTGCTCGGCGTTGAAGAAGCCGTGCAACTGACGGATGCGAGTGGGGTGGCGCATCTTGCGCAGCGCCTTGGCCTCAATCTGGCGGATGCGCTCGCGGGTCACCTTGAACTGCTTGCCCACCTCCTCGAGCGTCCGGCTGTAGCCGTCGATCAGTCCGAAGCGCAGCGAGAGCACCCGGCGCTCCCGCTCGGTCAGGGTGTCGAGCACGTCGATGATCTTCTCCCGCAGGAGGGAGTAGGCGGTCATGTCGTAGGGGTTCTCCGCCGACTTGTCCTCGATGAAGTCCCCGAAGCTCGTGTCGTCGCCGTCGCCGACCGGCGACTGCAGCGAGATCGGCTGCTGGGCCATCTTCATGATCTGCTGCACCCGCTCCACCGGCAGGTTCATCTCGTCGGCCACCTCCTCGGGGGTGGGCTCGTGGCCGTACTCCTGCAGCAGCTGCTTCTGCACCTGCATCACCTTGTTCAGGGTCTCGATCATGTGCACCGGGATGCGGATGGTGCGGGCCTGGTCGGCGATCGAGCGGGTGATGGCCTGGCGGATCCACCAGGTTGCGTAGGTGGAAAACTTATACCCGCGGCGGTACTCGAACTTCTCCACCGCCTTCATCAGCCCCATGTTGCCCTCCTGGATCAGGTCGAGGAAGGAGAGGCCGCGGTTGGTGTACTTCTTGGCGATGGAGATGACCAGGCGGAGGTTGGCCTCCACCATCTCGGTCTTGGCCTTGTGCGCCTCGCGCACGTGCACCATGGTGCGGCCGACGATGTCGAGCAGCTGCTCCGGGGCGATGCGCTGCTCCAGCTCGATGTGCTTGAGCTTGGTTTGGATCGCCCGCGGGTTGATCGCGGCGTCCTTCTTGGTCTTGGGGTGCTTGGCCCGGTCCAGCTGGACGTGGGCGAAGGCGATCGAGTCCAGGGTGGGCCGCAGCTGCTCGAGGTACTCCTCGTAGACCTTGAGCTTGAAATAGAACTTGGGGAAGAGGGCCCGCAGCGCCGTCTCGCGCTTGCGGAACTTGGCCATCACCCGCTTGCGCTCGGCCTCGGACTTGGCCTTGACCGCCTCCTCCCAGGCCTCGTCGACGCCGGCGACCGCCTTGGCGGTGGCGTCAACCAGCTTGGGCAGCGCCTTGAAGTAGGCGTCGCGGCTCTCGATCTTCTTGTCGATCACCACCCGGTCGAAGCGCTCCTCGCGGTTGAGCAGCTTGGCGCCGAGGCGGGCGATGTAACCGCCGATCGCCGCGGCCTGGAAGAGGGCCTCCTGGGCCTTGAGCTCGGCGGTCTCGATCCGCTTGGAAATCTCGACCTCCTGCTCGCGGGTGAGCAGCGGGACCTGCCCCATCTGCTTGAGGTACATCCGGACGGGGTCGTCCAGGATGTCGCTCTGCGAGGTGCGGGACTCCTCCTCCTCCGCCTCCTCCTGCCGCTGCTTGTAGTCCTCGACCTGGTCCGGCTCGAGGATCTCGATCTCGAGGTTCTGCAGAATGGAGAGGACGTTGTCGATTTCCTCCTGGTTCTCGACCGACTCGGGCAGGGCCTCGTTGATGTCGTCGAAGGTGAGGTAGCCCTGCTCCTTCGAGAGCCGGATCAGCTGGCGGATCTTCTCGTTGATGCCCCCCGGCGCGGCGGGCTCGCTCGCCCCCTCCGCCCCATCGGGCGCCGGCGTGCGGGCGGCCAGGGCGGCCTCGACGGCTTCGGCTTGTTCAGATTCGGAGCGCTTGGTTTTGCTGCGCGGCATGTTGGATTCTTTAAAAATGACAATACGCCTCAATCCGCAACGGCCAGCACGAGCGGCTGGCGCAACAGGCGTTGCAGTTCGGAGCGCTCTTTGTAGAGTGAAATTGGGTCAGCGTTACTGTCCGCACTGGCGTTCGCTATGGCAAGTTCTATTTGACGGAGGCGGGGCTCGACCGATCGGGCCCGCATCCTCCCCAGGCCCTCCAGGGCGACCTTGAGAGGGTCCTCCACCCTAGGGGCGTCGAAGAGCAGGGATGCGACCAGGGCCTTTTCCTCGGACCGTTCCAGCAGCTCATCGAGCTGGTCCCGGCCCGGCCAGGCGCCGTGCTCGAACGCCCCCAGGAACCGGTCGAGGAGCAGCCCGGCAATGTGTCGGGAATCGATCCATTCGTGGGGAAGCGCCCGGCTCAAGGGCGCGCCGAGGTGCTCGTAATGCAGGCAGAGCAGCAGGAGGTCGTACTCCGGGGTGCCCTGGCCGGGGCCGAGCGATCCGGCCGGGGCCGCCGGCTGGGCCGGGGAAGGCTCCCGCCGCTCCGGGGCCCGAGGGCCCCGGCCGCGGCTGCGCTCGAAGTCGCGCTGCAGGGCGGACGCCGAGAGGCGCAGGTGGCCGGCCGCCTCGGCGATGAATTCCGAGCGGGCGACCTCGCTCTCCGCCGCGGCGACGATCTCCAGCACCGCCTGGGCGGCGCGGGTCTTCTGCTCGGGGGTCGCGCCCTCGGGCGAGGGCAGGGCGGCGCGGCAGGCGAAGGCCATGGCGCTCGCGGAGTTGCGGCGGAGCTCCTCGTAGGCGGCGAGGCCGCGCTCGAGGAAAAGCAGGTCCGGGTCCACCTTCTGGGCGTCCGGCAGGCCCAGGAACCGAACTTCCAGGCCGCCCTTGAGAGCCATCGGGAGCATCCGCAGCGCCGCTTTCTGGCCCGCGCTGTCGCTATCGAAGAAGCACTCGATCTGGGGGTGGTAGCGGCGGAGCAGGGAAATCTGACCGTCAGTCATCGCGGTGCCCTGGGGGGCGATCGCTGTCTTCAGCCCGACCTGCCAGCACCTCATTGCATCCAGTTGGCCTTCAACGATAACGAACGGCTTCCCTTCCCCCACGCCGGTCCGGGCCCGGTCGAGGTTGAAGAGGATCTGGCCCTTGACGAAGATCGGCGTCTCCGGGGAGTTGACGTATTTCGGCTCGTGGCGGCCCCGCTCCGGGTCGTCCGGCGGCGTCAGGGAGGTCTGGCGCGCGGTGAAGGCGACGACGCGGCCCTGGTGGTCGCGGATCGGGATCATCAGCCGCCCGCGGAAGCGGGGGCGCATCGCGGCCGCGCTGAGGTCGGACCCCTCGCGCACGAAGAACAGACCGCATTGGCGTAGGGCCTCGCCTGAGTACCGCTTCTGGAGGAGCCGCGCGGCCAGGCCCGTGTCGTTGGCGGCGACCGCCCCGATCCGGAATTCCTCCGCCAGCTCGAGGGGGAAGCGCCGCTGGTCCGTCCAGTAGCCCCGCATGAATTCGCCGGCGGGCGAGGGCCCCCGGAAGACGTCGCGGAAGTAGTCGGCCGCCTGCTCGTGCAGGTCGAAAATCTCCTGGCGCAGCGACCGCTCCTCGGCGGTCGGGCCGCCGGAGCCCTCCTCGTACTCAATGGGTATCCCGAAGCGCTTGCCCAGGGCCTCCACCGCCTCGGTGAAGGAGAGCTGCTCGGTCTCCCTCACGAACTCGATGATGTCGCCCGACTTGCCGCAGCCGAAGCACTTGAAGGAGCCCCGGTCCAGGTTGACGTGGAAGGAGGGCGTCTTCTCGCTGTGGAACGGGCAGAGTCCCTTGAGGCTGGAGCCGGCCCGCTTCAGCGTGACCACCCGCGACACCACGTCGGCGATGCTCACGCGCAATTTCAGGTCGCGGACGCAGGTGAGTTTGATGACGGGCATGGAAACTGGCGGGCGCCGGCGACGTCTTTGCACTTTCAACCCCCCCGGTATACTGTCAAGTTTCGCGAAACTTTGTCCGGCGGCGGCGTTCTCCCTGATCCCTTCCATGCGCAATTGGCGGCTTTTTCCCCTCGGTGCTATCCTGCTCGGGGCCCTTTCCACCCGTCTCCCGGCCCAGGCGCCGGCGGCGATCGCCGCCCCCGCCGCCGCGCCGGGGCACGGCTCGGGGCCGACGGTCTGGGAGGCCGACCTGGCCAATTTCGAGCAGCCCGACTACAACACCGCGGTCGAGGACCTGATCTCGCGCTTTGAAAAGGCCCGCGGGAAGCCGCTGGCGCCCGGCCCGAAGAAGAAGGTGGGGCTCAAGGTCTACACCGACTCGGGCCCCGGCCTGGAGACCCCCATTCCGCTGGTCAAGGCGGTGATCGCCGCGCTCGAGCGCCGGGGCTTCGAGGACCGGAACATCTTCCTGGTCGGGCTGAACGCGCTCCGCCTCCGGATGACCGGCTACCTGCCCTCGCTGGTGACCGGCAAGTCGCCCTTCAAGGGCAACCCCATCTACGTGCTGGAGTCGGGGCGGTTCTACGACCCGGTCTGGTTCTATCCCAGCCCGCTGCCCGACCGCTTCGACCCGATCTTCGCCCAGCAGCAGACCAAGGACTACAGCAACAACTCCACCAAGGAGGAGGACCGCAACAGCTTCCTCGACACCCTGCTCTTCCTCGACGCGGACTACTGGATCAACCTCCCCGTCTACACCGACCATCCGACCCTCGGGGTCAACGGGGCGCTGGTCAACGCCACCCTCTGGAACGCCTCCAACACCGCCCGCTTCTTCCGCTCGCCGGCCAACGCCCCCGCCGCCGTGGCGGAGATGAGCGCCATCCCGGAGCTCCGCCAGACCTGGGTCTTCACCATCGCCAGCCTGGAGGAGTACCAGTACATCGGCGGCCCGTTCTTCAACTCGCTTTACACCGCCTCGGAGCCGCGGGTCTGGCTGAGCGCGGACCCGGTGATGATGGATTCGCTGATGCGCGCGCGCATGAACCGGCACCGCCTGGAGGACGGCTTCAACCCGATTTCGCCGGACATCCCGACCCTGGAGGACGCCGAGCTGCTCGGGGTGGGCTCGACCCACATCAAGACCGCCCGCATCGTGCGGGTGAATTAGGGGTTGAGGCCCCCGCTTCCCGCCGCTTACCTGCCAGACCCCGATGAACGCCGCCTACCTCCCGTTCCTGATCCAGGCATTCCTGGCCGGCGCGATCACCACCGCGATCATCGCCGCGAGCCACCTGTTTGGGCAGCGGGCGCGGCACACCCCGATCAAGGACTCCGCCTACGAGTGCGGCGTGCCCTCGATCGGCCCGATCCACACCCGCTTCTCGGTCAAGTTCTACCTCACGGCGCTGCTCTTCATGCTCTTCGACCTCGAGGTGGTGATCCTGGTGCCCTGGACCTTCGTCTACCGCGAATTCCTGGCCCACCGTATCGCGATCCTCGGTCCGATCCTCTTTTTCCTCTTCGTGCTGGTCCTCGGCCTCTTCTACGAGATCAAGAAGGGCGCCCTGGAGTGGGAGAAGTGAGGCCGGGCCGAACCGCCGACCCCACATGCGGCTCGAAAAGATCATCGCGCGCAGCCGCATCGTTGACCTGCGCAACCTGACCCTCTCGGGAGCGCTGGCGGAGCTGCTCGACGTCGCCATCGCCAAGTTCCCCGACCTCAAGCGGGAGTCGCTGCTCAAGGGCCTGCTTGCCCGCGAAAGCACGATGACCACCTACCTCGGCATGGGCGTGGCCCTCCCCCACGTGCGGGTGAAGATGAGCCGCCCCTACATCCTCGCCATCGGCCGGAGCACCGCCGGCATCCGCCACGACGGCGCCATGCCGGACGAGCGCGTGCACCTGATCGTGATGCTGATCGCGGGGGAAAGGGCCCGGGACTACCTCCAGGTTCTGGCCTCGATCGCCCGCCAGGTGCGGGAGCAGGAGCTGGTGGACAGCCTGGTCCAGGCCCCCGACCTCAACACGCTCTACGAGCGGCTGGTCGGCGGCCTCGGCGGCGTCCGCCCGGTCCAGGCGCAGCAGAACCGGATCAACCGGCTGATGTTCCGCGAGGCCGAATGCGTGGCGCGGGGCGCGGGCTGCAGCGCCATCCTGGTCTTCGGCGACACCTTCATCGGCGGGATCGAGGCGGGGGCGCTGCCCTCCAAGCTCAAGACCATCCTGGTCACCCGCAACCCGATCGAGCCGAGCGAGCACGACGGGGAGTTCGCGGAGACCATCCAGGTCCGCTCCTTCTCCAACCAGCGCCTGGCCCAGCTGCGCAGCGCCATCCTGGTGGCGCTGACCCGCGGGGTGATCGCCTTCACCGACCGGGTCTGCTGCGTCGGCGGCATCCTCGGGAGCAACCAGTTCGACACCGTGGTGGTGGTGGACGTGGAGCGCGAGTTCCAGACCCTGCTCACCCGCTCGACCGCCGACCTGCTGCCCGAGGACGTGAAGCCCGAGGTGCTGGAGCGGGTCATCGCCTGCGCCACCGAGCTGGCGGTGGAGGGCCGGGAGGGCCGGCCGGTCGGCAGCCTCTTCGTGGTCGGGGACACTGCCAAGGTCATTGCCCTGACCAAGCCGCTGGTCCTGAACCCCTTCTTCGGCTACAAGGAGGAGGACCGCAACATCCTCAACCCGTTCATGGACGAGACGGTGAAGGAGTTCTCGTCGATCGACGGCGCCTTCATCATCCGCGGCGACGGGGTGGTGGAGTCGGCCGGGGCCCTGGTCCAGGCCGCCACCTACCAGTTCGCCCTTCCCAGCGGCCTGGGCTCCCGCCACGCCGCGGCCGCCGCCATCTCCGTCGCCGCCGAGTGCATCGCCCTGGTCGTCTCCTCCAGCACCGGCCAGGTCACCCTCTTCCGCCGCGGCGTGATGATGCCGCTGACCGAAAAGAAGATGAGCATCAGCTAAGGGCCGGTTTTGGGGTTGCGCGGGCCCCCGTCCGAGCCTTACCTTCGACCCTCAACCCTTTAAAAACCATGCAAGAAGTCGTCACCCTGGAGTGCACCGAGGCCCGCAAGGAGGGCAAGCCCGTGTCCCGCTACCTGACCCGGCGGAACAAGAAGACCGTCACCGAGCGCATCGAGAAGAAGAAGTACAACCCCTTCCTCAAGCGCCACACGGTCCACAAGGAGATCAAGTAGGCCCCCCCGGCGGCTCGCGCCGCCCGCTGCCAGGCCGGCCGGCTCCCCTGGAGCCCGCGCCGGCCTTATTTTTTCTCCCCGGCGGGGTGCTGCTGGCCCAGCTGCTGCCGCCGGGCGGCCCGCCAGCCCTCGCGGTGCTTGCGGATCCAGTCGAGCAGCGCCCGCTCGAAGCCGATGTCGTAGCCCAGCCGCTCGGACTCGAGCCACTTGTGCTTCAGGATCTCCTCCCGCTCGGCCAGGAATTCCTGGTAGAGGCTGGATTGCTTGACGAACTCGCGCGACGAAGAGTCCGTGTCTCGGGACAGGGAGGTCATGCCTGTAATAACGCCCACCATCAGAGCGTTGCGCGCGCGGCTGTCAATGCCGGCAATTTCACCGCTTTGTCGCCGGCGCCTCCAGCCGGGCCAGCAGCTTGACCGCGATCGCGCGGAAGACCGCGGCGCCCTCGCCCTGCGGCTCGGCCACGACCGCGGGCCGGCCGGTGTCGCCGCCCTGGCGGATCGAGGGGATGAGCGGCACCTGGCCGAGCAGCTCGGTCCCGAGGCGCTCGGCGGTGAGGAGGCCGCCGCCGGAGCCGAAGAGCTCGTGTCTGACCCCGGCGGGGTCGGTGAAGGCGCTCATGTTCTCGGCGACGCCGAGGAGCGGCACGTTGACCTTCTGGAACATCAGCCCGCCCTTGCGCGCGACGTTGGCCGCCGCCGGCTGCGGGGTGGTCACCAGCACGGCGCCGTCGAGGGGCAGGGTCTGGGCGAGCGAGAGCTGCGCGTCGCCGGTGCCCGGCGGCAGGTCCACTACCAGCAGGTCCAGCTCCCCCCAGCGCACGTTCTGCACGAACTGCTGGATGGTCTTCATGATCATGGGCCCGCGCCAGACGACCGGCGTGTCGTCGTCGACCAGGAAGCCCATGCTCATGACCTTCACCCCGTGGCGGGTCATCGGGACCAGGGTGGCGGCGGCGCCGTCCCCCTCCACCTCGGGGCGGCCCTGCAGGCCCATCATCAGGGGCACGCTCGGGCCGAAGATGTCGCAGTCGAGGAGGCCGACCCGCTCGGGCCGGCCGCGCTCCGTCAGGATCTGCGCGAAGGCGCAGGCGAGGTTGACGGCGAAGGTGCTCTTGCCGACCCCGCCCTTGCCCGAAGCGATGGCGATGGCGTGGCGGATGGCCTTGGGCGCGCCGGCGTTGCCCGCCAGGTTGCCGCCGGCGGCCGCCTTGGGCGCCTGGACGGAAAGCTCGACCTCGACCGCCCGCACCCCGGGCTGCGCGCGCAGGCACTGCTCGACCTCGCGCTTGAGCTGGAGCGGCACCTTGGGGTCGCCGGTGCTCAGGGCGAGGGCGACGCGGACCGTGCCGGCCTCGAAGGCGGCGGAGCGCACGAGCCCAAACGAGACGATGTCACGGCTGAAGCCGGGGTATTTCACCTGCTTGAGCGCGGCCTTGATGTTTTCCTCGGTCACGGGAGCAAATAAGAGTTGTTATGCGGAGGGGGCGCGCAAATACAAATGGAGGTCTGCCTATGAAGCCTTTCGCCCTCCTCGCCCTTTCCCTGGCCGCGTTCGCGGCCCCCGCCTTCGGCGCCACCGACATCGGAACCATCAAGCTCCACGGCGATTCCCGCACCATCCCGGTCCGCGTCTGGGGGAGCACCGCCGCCCTCAACGGGCTGGCCAACGAGGCCTTCAGCGCCCATGGCCGCTACAGCGTGGTCTCCTCGGGCTACGCCTACGACATCCGCTTCACCCAGGTCGGGGCGGCGGAGGTCCGCGTCGACGTCACCCGGGGGGTGGGGGGCGGCCGGGTCCTCTCCCAGACGGTCTCGGGCGACAGCGCCCGCAACGCCCTCCTGCGCGCCGGCGACCTGGCGGTCGAGCGGACCAACGGCCTGGGGCTGAAGGGCTTCTTCACCGCGCGCATCGCATTCATCAGCGAGCGCACCGGCCACCCGGAGGTCTACACCAGCGACCTGTTCTTCGGGGGGATCCGGCAGATCACGACCGACCGGGCCATCGCCCTGGAGCCGCGCTGGTCGCCCGACGGGACCAAGATCATCTACACCAGCTACTACCATTCGGGATTTCCGGACATCTTCCTGATGGACCTGGCCTCCGACACCCGCACCACCTTCGCCAGCTACCGCGGCACCAACTTCGGCGCCCATTTCAGCCCCGACGGCGGCCGGGTGGCGATGGTGCTGAGCGCGGACGGCAACTCGGAGATCTACGTCAGCAACGCCCAGGGCCGGGCCATGTCGCGCAAGACCCGCTTCGAGTCGGTCAAGGCCTCCCCCTGCTGGTCGCCCGACGGCAGCCGCATCGTCTTCGAGTCGGGCCAGGGGGCCAACCCGCAGCTCTACCTCATGTCGGCGGCGGGGGGAACGCCGACCCGGCTGACCCACGGCCTCAGCAGCTACTGCGCGGAGCCGGACTGGAGCCGGGCCAATCCGAACAAGATCGCCTTCACCTACCGGGCGGGCGATGGCCACTATCAGATCGCGGTCTACGACTTCGCCAAGGGGCAGGCCGAGGGGGTCTCCAAGGCGCCCTTCGACGGCCTCAACCCGTCCTGGCTGCCCGACGGCCGGCACCTGGTCTACGCCGCCCGCAGCGCGGCGACCAGCGTGCTCTGCATCCTCGACACCGAGACGGGCCAAAGCCAGCGGATCAGCCCGCCGAGCTTCGGCTCGTGCAAGGAAGCGAACGTCTGGTCGCGCTGAGCGCCGGGGCGCTCAGCCCTGGGCGGCGGCGAAGTTGGCCTCGGCCGCGTCCCAGTCGACCACGTTCCAGAAGGCCGCGATGTAGTCGGGCCGGCGGTTCTGGTAGTTCAGGTAATAGGCGTGCTCCCAGACGTCCAGGCCGATGACCGGCTTGCCGCCCAGGCCCACGGTGGCCTTGCCCATCAGCGGGCTGTCCTGGTTTGCGGTCGAGCCGATCGAGAGCTTGCGGTCGAGCCCCACCACGAGCCAGGCCCAGCCGGAGCCGAAGCGGCCGGCGGCGGCCTTCCCGAACTCCTCCTTGAACTTGTCGAAGCCGCTGAAGGCCGAGTCGATGGCCGGGCCGAGCTTGCCCTTGGGGGCGCCGCCCTTGCCCGGGCCGAGGATCTTCCAGAAGAACGAGTGGTTGCTGTGGCCGCCGGCATTGTTGCGCAGGCCGGTGCGGATGGTCTCAGGCACGCGGCTGAGGTCGGCGATGAGCTCGTTGACGTCGAGGGCCGCGAGCGCCGGGTGGTCCTTCAGCAGGTTGTTGGCGTTGTTGATGTACGCCTGGTGATGCTTGGTGTGATGGATCTCCATCGTCTTGGCGTCGATATGCGGCGCGAGGGCATCGTAGGCATAGGGCAGTTTCGGCAGTTCGTAGGCCATGATAGCTAATGGGTTGAATTATGCGGTGAGGGTAAACTCAAGCATGGGAGCGCGGGGGCGTCAACTGCCCCGGGCGGTCAGTCGGGGCTCTCGCGCCTGAGCTTGAAGAACTCCTGCAGGAGCCCGCGGCACTCCTCCTCCAGGACGCCGCCGGCGGTGAGCTCGAAGTGGTGGTTGGCCCGGGGCAGCTCGTTGAGGTTGGCCGCGCCCCCCAGGCAGCCCATCCTCGGGTCGCCCACCGCGTAGCAGACCCGGCTCACCCGCGACATCAGCAGGGCGCCGGAGCACATCGGGCAGGGCTCCTTGGTCACGTAGACTGTGGCCCCGTCGAGCCGCCAGTCGCCCCGCTGCCGCGCCGCCTGGGTGAGGGCCAGGATCTCGGCATGGGCGGTGGGATCGCGCGTGCCCTCCACCATGTTGTGGGCCGAGGCCACGACCTCGCCCCCGACGGCGATCACCGCCCCGATCGGAACCTCGCCCTCCCGCCAGGCGTCGATGGCCTGGTTGTAGGCCAGATCCATGAAGAACCCGTCGTCCCGGACCAGCTGCGAGGGGAAGCGCTTCTCGAAGGGGCAGGCGGGCGGGGGCATTAGCCTTGACTTAGGTTGACGGATTTTACCTTACAAGAGGCTTTTACACGCTCCAGTTATGGCCGACGGCAACTCGATCGAAGTGGAAGGAAAAGTGGTGGCGGTGCTGCCCGGTACGATGTTCAAGGTGCAGCTGGCCAACCAGCACGTGGTCCTGGCCCATATTTCCGGGAAGCTGCGGAAGAATTTCATCAAGATCGCGGCGGGCGACACGGTGAAGATGGAGATGAGCCCGTACGACCTGGAGAAAGCGCGCATCACCTTCCGCATGAAGGAGCAGAATGCGCCCCCGCCGCCCCCGCACCGCCGGCGGTACTGACGGCCCGGCCACCAGCGCGGCCCCGCCGGCCTTCGCCGGCGACATCGACGCGTTCATCGCCTTCATCGAGCTCGAGCGCGGGCTCTCGCGGCACACCCGCGACGCCTACCAGCGCGACCTGGACCAGGCTGCGGCCTGGCTGGCGCGCCGCGGCGCCGCCGACTGGCGGGGAACGACCTCCGCCCAGGCGGCGGGCTGGATCCAGGCGCTGGGCCTCTCGCCCGCCAGCCAGGCGCGCAAGCTCACCGCGCTGCGGGTTTTCGCGCGCTTCCTGGTGCGGGAGAAGCTCCGGCCGGACGACTTCACCGAGCTGCTGGTCGGCCCCAAGCTCGGCCGGCGGCTGCCGGGGACGCTTTCGGAGGAGGAGGTGGCCCGCCTGCTGGCCGCGCCGGCCGGCGGCGATCCGCCCGCGCTGCGGGACCGGGCCCTGCTGGAGCTTTTCTATTCGAGCGGGCTGCGCGTCTCCGAGCTGGCGGGGCTGACCCTGCAGCAGATCGACCTGGAGCGCGGCTTCCTCCGCGTCTTCGGCAAGGGCTCGAAGGAGCGGGTGGTGCCGGTGGGAAGCCGGGCCTGCGCCGCCGTCGCCACCTACCTGGAGGCCGGCCGGCCCGCCTTCGTCAAGGCGCGGACCGGCAGCCAGCTCTTCCTCAGCAACCGCGGCGCCGGCCTCTCGCGGGTCATGCTCTGGATGATCGTCCGGAAGCACGCCCGGCGGGCCGGCATCACCAAGCCGGTGAAGCCCCACGCCCTGCGCCACTCTTTCGCCACCCACCTGCTCGGCGGCGGGGCCGATCTGCGGGCGATCCAGGAGATGCTCGGGCACGCCAGCATCTCCACCACCCAGATCTACACCGCGGTGGAGTCCCAGCGGCTGATCGACCACCACGCCAAGTTCCACCCCCGCAACCAAAAGCGCAGCCGGGGACGGTAAGTCATGGCGGCGCCGTGTTCGTTTCCGAATGCCGGCGGCGGGTAGCTTCAAACCTCTCCTGCGCGATGAACGGCTCCCTGGACTTCCACCCGGCCGGCGGCATCGGTTTCCTGCCCTTCGCGGCGGGAAGCTTCGCGACGGTGTTCTTCATCATCAATCTCATCGTCTGGATTGTCCTGGCGATCGCGGTCTTCCGCGACGCGGACTCGCGGCGGCGGCGGCGGGAGTGGCTCTTCCTCGATTCCCCCGGTCTCTGGTGCGCCGTCGTCCTGCTGGGCGGGGGGTACCTGATCGCCCTGGCCTACTGGCTCATTCACTATTCGAGCCTGCGCTACCGGCGGGAGGAGACGCCCTAGGCGCGAGGGGCCGGGCGCGCGCGCCCGGGAGGTCGGTTTTAACCCAAAAACCCCTTGACGGTTTTGGGATTCACGGCGTGATCGTCTGCTTTTAACGGCCCGTGAAAATCAACGTTTTCGTCACGCCCAAGAAGAACGTGCTGGACCCCCAGGGAGCCGCCGTCGGGCACGCGCTGGAGAGCCTCGGCTTCGGGTCCCTCAAGGGCACCCGGGTCGGCAAGCTGATCGAGCTGGAGGTGGCCGCGGCCGACACCCCCGAATTCCGCGCCCGGCTCGACCGGGCCTGCCGCGACCTGCTGAGCAACCCCGTGATCGAGGACTTCCGCTACGAGGTAAAGGAATGACCATCGCCGTCCTGCAGTTCCCGGGGTCCAACTGCGACCAGGACGCGTTCCATCTTTTCGCCAGCGGGCTCAAGCTGCCGACCCGCTACGTCTGGCACAAGGACCGCTCGCTCGGCGGCGCCGACCTGGTGGTGGTGCCCGGCGGCTTCTCCTACGGCGACTACCTGCGCTGCGGCGCGATCGCCCGCTTCTCCCCGGTCATGGCCGCGGTCAGGGACCACGCCGAGGCCGGCGGGCTGGTCTTCGGCATCTGCAACGGCTTCCAGATCCTCTGCGAGGCGGGCCTGCTGCCCGGCGCGCTGATCCGCAACGCCTCGCTGGAGTACCGCTGCCAGACCTGCGCCCTGAAGGTCGAGGCCAGCACCGACGGCTTCAGCCCCCGCACCCTCGGCGCCGAGATCCGGCTCCCGATCGGCCACGGCGAGGGCAACTACCGGACCGACGAGGCCGGCCTGGCTAGGCTGGAGAAGAGCCGGCAGATCCTGCTGCGCTACGCCGACAACCCCAACGGCTCCCTCTCGGACATCGCCGGAATCCGCAACGAGCGGGGTAACGTCTTCGGGATGATGCCGCATCCGGACCGCGCCTTCGAGCGCTTCCATCCCAGCCAGGACGGCCTGGCCGTGGCCCGCGCCGTCCTCGCCGCCCGCTTCCCGGAGGCCCTCCGGGCGGCGAGCTGAACCGCTTCCATGCCGACCGCCGCCTCGACCCCGTCCGTCGCCTCCGGCGGGCCGCTTCCGCCCAATCCCGACCCGTACCTCAACCGCGAGATCACCCCCGCCCTGGTCAAGCAGCACGGGCTGCTGCCCGCGGAGTACGCGCTGATCCAGCGGCAGCTCGGGCGGCTTCCCACCCTGACGGAGCTCGGGATCTACTCGGTCATGTGGTCGGAGCACTGCTCCTACAAGAATTCCCGGCCGCTGCTCAAGGGCTTCCCCACCGAGAAGAAGTCGGCGACGGAGCACTTCGGGCGGGTGCTGGTCAAGGCGGGCGAGGAGAACGCCGGCATCATCGACGTGGGCGACGGCTGGGCCATCGCCTTCAAGATCGAGTCCCACAACCACCCGAGCGCGGTCGAGCCCTTCGAGGGCGCCGCCACCGGCGTGGGCGGGATCATCCGCGACATCTTCACCATGGGGGCCCGGCCGGCCCTGCTGACCAATTCCCTGCGCTTCGGCGAGCTGGAGTCGGCGTCGACCAAGCGGCTGCTGCGCGGGGTGGTGGCCGGCATCGCCCACTACGGCAACTGCGTGGGCGTGCCCACGGTGGGGGGCGACGTCTACTTCGACCGGAGCTACGAGGGCAACCCGCTGGTCAACGCCCTCTGCCTCGGCACGCTGCGCCATGACCAGATCCGCCGGGGCAAGGCCACCGGCGTGGGCAACCCGGTCTACTACGTCGGCGCGGCCACCGGCCGCGACGGGCTGGGCGGGGCGGCCTTCGCCTCCAAGGAGCTGAGCGAGGAGAGCGCGGCCGACCGCCCGGCGGTGCAGAAGGGCGATCCCTTCATGGAGAAGCTCCTGATCGAGGCCTGCCTGGAGATGATGGCGGTGCCGGGGCTGGTCGTCGGGATCCAGGACATGGGCGCGGCCGGCCTGACCTGCTCCACCTGCGAGACGGCGAGCCGCGGCGGGGCGGGGATCGAGATCGAGCTCGACCAGGTGCCCCAGCGCGAGACCGGCATGAATTCCTACGAGATCATGCTCTCGGAGTCGCAGGAGCGGATGCTGGTCATCGTCCAGAAGGGGCGCGAGCGCGAGATCGAGGAGGTTTTCGCGAAGTGGGACCTTCACGCCGCCCACGTCGGCCAGGTCACCGACACCGGCCGGATGGTGGTCCGGCACCACGGGATCGTGGTCGCGGACATCCCCGCCAGCGCGCTGACCGACGCCGCCCCGATCTACCAGCGCGAGGCGCGCGAGCCGGCCGGCCTGGCCGCCAGCCAGGCCTGGACCCCGGCGTCGCTGCGCGACCTGGACGCCGCCGGCGCGCGGGCGGCGCTGCCCCGCCTGCTCTCCCATCCGACCATCGCCTCCAAGCGCTGGATTTACCGCCAGTACGACCACATGGTGCAGCACGGGACCGTCCTCGTCCCGGGCTCCGACTCCGCGGTGGTGCGGCTCCGGCTGGGCGGGAGCGAGAAGTTCATCGCCATCAGCAACGACTGCAACGGCCGCTACTGCGCGCTCAACCCCCGCCGCGGCGCCCTGATCGCGATGGTGGAATGCCTGCGCAACCTGGCCTGCGCCGGGGCCGAGCCGCTGGCCATGACCGACAACCTCAATTTCGGGAACCCCTACAAGCCTGAGGTCTTCTACCAGCTCAAGGAGTGCGTGGCGGGCCTGGCGGAGGCCTGCCGGCACTTCGACGTGCCGGTGGTAGGGGGCAACGTCTCCCTCTACAACGAGTCGCCCGAGGGCGCGATCGACCCGACCCCGACGGTCGCGGTGGTGGGCCTGATCGCCGACGAGCGCCACATCACCCGCCAGAGCGTCTCCGCCGCCGGCCAGCGCCTGGTGCTGCTGGGCGGGGCGCCGACCGAGCTGGGCGGCAGCCAGTACCTGGGCGTGGTCCACGGGCTCAAGACGGGCGACGCCCCGGCGGTCGACCTGGCGGCGGAGCAGAAGCTCTGCGACCTGGTCCGCGGGGAGATCCGCGCCGGCCGGGCGGCGGCGGCCCACGACCTGAGCGAGGGCGGCCTGCTGGTGGCCGCGGCCGAGATGCTGTTCGGACCGGACCGGACCTTCGGCGCGGCCCTGGACCTGGCCGCGCTGGGCGGGTCGCGGGCGGACGCCCTGCTCTTCGGCGAGAGCCAGGGCCGGGTGCTTTTGGCCGTGCCGGAGGCCGGCGTGGCCGCCACCCTCGCGGCCGCCGCGGTCGCCGGCGTCTCCGCCGGCGCCATCGGCCGGATCACCGCCGACGGCAAACTGTCGGTGCGGACGGCGGATTTCGAGGTGGAGTGGCCGGCGGCCGATTTGCGCCGGGGGTGGGAGACGGCTATAGAGGGGGCGATGAAACGTCCCGGCCTCGACGGCTAGCGCGCGGCATGAGCGACTTCCTGCGCCACGAATGCGGCATCGCCCTGGTGCGGCTGCTCAAGCCGCTCTCCTACTACCAGGAGAAGTACGGGACGCCGCTCTGGGGCTTCACCCAGCTCTTCCTCCTGATGGAGAAGCAGCACAACCGCGGCCAGGACGGGGCCGGGGTGGCGTGCGTCAAGATCGGCATGCCGGCGGGCGAGCCGTTCATCTTCCGCGAGCGCAACGTCAAGGCCAACTCCCTCGACCGGATCTTCAAGGCGCTGCTCGGCCAGTACCACGAGAAGGTGGGGTCCGGGGTGATCCACCCCGAGTTCGCCGAGACGGTGAAGCGGCACTTCGACTTTGGCGGCGAGCTCCTGCTCGGCCACCTGCGCTACGGCACCAGCGGGGGCTACAACCTCAGCGCCTGCCATCCCTTCCTCCGGCGCAGCCCCTGGGCGACGCGCAACCTGGCGCTCTGCGGGAACTTCAACCTGACCAACACGATGGAGCTGAACAGCAGCCTGATCGCGATGGGCCAGCACCCGATCTTCGCCACCGACACCCAGGCGATCCTGGAGAAGATCGGCTTCTTCCTCGATGAGGAGCACGAGGACATCTACCGCTTCCTGCGCAAGCGCGACCTCTCGGGCGAGGAGCTGTCCCACCGCATCAGCGAGGACCTGGACATCGCCCGGGTCCTGACCCGCGCCTCGGCCAAGTGGGACGGCGGCTACACCCTCTGCGGGCTGATCGGCAACGGCGACGCCTTCGTCGCCCGCGACCCCTCCGGCATCCGGCCCGCCTTCTATTTCCACAACGACGAGGTCGCGGCCTTCGCCTCGGAGCGCGCGCCGCTGCTCACCGTCTTCGGGCTGGGCCTGGAGGACGTGAAGGAGGTGCCCCCCGGCCATGTGGTGGTGATGAAGCGGCGGGGGGCCGTCAGCGTCCATCCCTTCACCGCGCCGCTGCCCCGCGCCGGCTGCTCCTTCGAGCGGATCTACTTCTCCCGCGGCAACGACCCGGATATCTACCGCGAGCGCAAGGCGCTGGGCGGCCTGCTGGCCGACCAGGTGCTGCAGGCGATCGGCCGCGACTGGGAGAACTCCGTCTTCGGCTTCATCCCCAACACCGCCGAGGTGGCCTACCACGGCCTGATGTCGGCGCTGCGGGTGCGCCGCCGCGAGGAGGTCAAGCGCGAGATCATGGCGGCGAGCCGGGAGGGCAAGCTGACCGAGGAGCTGCTCGATTCGCTCATCCTCCGCAACTGGCCCCGGGGCGAGAAGGTGGTGAGCAAGGACATCAAGCTGCGCACCTTCATCGGCCAGGAGCAGCTCCGCAACCAGCTCGCCAGCCACGTCTACGACGTCACCTACGGCTCGGTCCGCCCCAGCGACAACCTGGTGTGCGTCGACGACTCGATCGTGCGGGGGACGACGCTGCGCCGCTCCATCCTGCGCATGCTGGCGCGGCTCAGCCCGAAGAAGATCGTGATCGTCTCGACCGCGCCCCAGGTCCGCTATCCGGACTGCTATGGGATCGACATGTCCGAGCTGGGCAAGTTCGTCGCCTTCGAGGCGGCGGTGGAGCTGCTGAAGGAGCGCGGCCGGGGGGAGCTGCTCGGCGAGGTCTACCGGCTCTGCGGCGAGGAGGTGGCGAAGCCCGCCGGGGAGGAGCTGGTCAACCACGTGCGCAAGATCTACGAGCCGTTCACCCCGGAGGAGATTTCCGCCAAGATCGTCGAGCGGGTCCGGCCGAGGGGGCTCGCCGCCGAGATCCCGATCGAAATCATCTACCAGAAGATCGAGCACCTCCACGCCGCGGTGCCGAACCACCCGGGCGACTGGTACTTCACGGGCAAGTACCCGACCCCCGGGGGCTACCGGGTGGTCAACCAGGCCTACCTGAACTACTACGAGAAGAGCGAGGGCCGCTCCTACTGATGTCGCTTTCCTACGAGGCCTCCGGCGTCCGCTACGACCAGCTCGACGCCTTCAAGCGCGCCTGCCAGCGGGCCGCCCGCTCCACCACGGACCTCCTGGCCGGCCACGGCTACCGCGAGCCCGCGACGGTGCGCGGCGACTCGGCCTACCTGATCGAGGCGGAGGACCACTACCTGGCGCATGTCGAGGAGGGGCTCGGGACCAAGAACCTCGTGGCCGACGGGGTGCAGAAGCAGACCGGGCGCTGCTTCTACCGCGAGATCGGCATCGACACCGTCGCGACGATCGTGAACGACCTGGTCACCTGCGGGGCGCTGCCCATCACGGTGGCGATGCACGCGGCGGTCGGCGACTCCAACTGGTTCGCCGACCAGCGGCGCGCCGCGGCGCTGGTCGAGGGCTTCGCCGCCGGCTGCCGCACGGCGGGCGCGACCTGGGGCGGGGGCGAGACCCCGACCCTGCGCGGGATGGTCGAGCCGGACACCATCATCCTGGCGGGCTCGGCCGTCGGCCGGATCGCCCCCAAGCCGCTGCGGATCGTCGGCGACGTGCGGGACGGCGACGCCATCATCTTCCTCGCCTCGTCGGGGGTCCAGACCAACGGGCTCACCCTCTGCCGCCAGCTCGCCGCCCGCCTCCCGCGCGGGTACGGCACGGCGCTGGAGGACGGAACCCCCTACGGGGACGCGCTGCTGGCGCCCTCCGCCATCTACGTCGGCTTCGTCCGCGAATGCCAGCGGCGCGGGCTCAAGCTCAACTACACCGTGCACGTCACCGGCCACGGCTGGCGCAAGCTCATGCGCCTGGAGGAGCCCTTCGTCTACGAGGTCACCGAGGCGCGGCCGCCTCCGCAGCTCTTCCGCTTCCTGATGGAGTCCGGCCCGATCGACCCGCGCGAGGCTTACGCCACGTTCAACATGGGCATCGGCTTCGCCGCCTACGTCGCGCCGGCGCTCGCCGCCCGGGTGGTGGCCGCGGCCAAGGATTCGGGCTACGACGCCTGGGTGGCCGGCCGGGTGACCAAGGACGGGGCGCGCAAGGCCGTCTCGATCCCTTCCCTCGGCCTGGCCTACGAGGCCGACACCCTGCAGGTCCGCTAGCCGCGGCCGGATCCCCGCCCGCCTCCCGCTCAGGGATCGGCCAGGTCCCCCGCCGCCTGCTCGGCTTCCAGGGCGGAGATGATGGCGGGCGCCTCGGGCCGCCGGCGGATCCAGGCCTCCGCCGCCGCCGTGTCGGCCTCCATCCACTGCTTGGCGACCTGGTTGATCGCCGCCTGCCGGGTCGCCGGGTCGGCGATCTTGGTCGACCATTCGGCGGCCTGGGCGGGATTTTCGCCGGCCCAGATCTGCGCTAGGGAGAGGCTGGTGGCGTTGAGCAGGGCGGGGCTCTTGACCGAGGAGGCCAGCCAGCCGGCCGCCAGGTCCGGGTCGGTCAGCGCGATCGCCCGGGCGGCCACCGCCGCCAGCTGCTCGCGCTGGGCGGGATCGGGGATCTGGCTGATCCAGGTGGTCGCGGCCGAGGAATCGCGGCTGATCCAGCCCCAGGCGATCGTCTCGAGCGTGTCGGTCTGGACCGGGCCCGGGTCCATCCGCCGGGCGAAAGACACCGCCACCGCGGGATCGGCCGCGAGGGCCTCCCTGCCCGCGGTGGAGAGCAGCGTCTGCTTCCAGCCGGTGTCCGGCAGCCGGTCGCAGAAGGCGCCGAGCTTGTCCGGCGCCTGCAGCCACTGGCGGGCGATGAGCAGAGCCTGGATCTCCGAGGGATCGGGGTGGGCCGCGATCCAGGCGGCCGCCGCGGGCGTGTCGGTCTGGAGCCAGCTCTTTAGCACCTCCTGGCCGAAGGGCGTGTCCAGCTGCTCGGGCGTCAGGGTCCGGGCGATGGCCGGGGCGTCCTCCGGCGTGAGCAGCGCGCGCAGCTCGGCCATGATCCGCTGCTCGGCGGCGGTGTCGCCGGTCTGCCGCTCCGACCACGCCTTCAGCCCGCGGCGCAGGGCCTCGCGCAGCGCGGGGGGAAGGGGGGCGGGGCCGCCGGCTTCCCGGATGGCGCGGAGGGGCCCGGCCGCCGCCGCGGGGGGGC
>DASZWO010000040.1:0-33288 GCA_035546595.1 Opitutaceae bacterium | reverse complement strand
GGCCTCCTCGCCGGCGGGGGCGTCGCCCGGCTGGCCCCGCGGCACCAGCGAGCCGTCGGCGCGGTAGCCGCGGTCGGCGAAGGCCTCGGCGGCCACGCGCAGGCCGTAGGCGCGGCCGGCCGCCAGCAGCTCGCCTCCCGCCAGCCCCACCAGCACCAGCCGGGCGTCCGCCCGGCGGACGGCCTCGGCGATGCCCTCGGCGACCGGGCGGCTGCGCGCCGCCAGGTTGTAGAGGGCGCCGTGGGGCTTCACGTGGGCGAGCGGGAGCTCGAGCTGCGCCGCGACCGCCTGCAGGGCGCGCACCTGCGCGAGGACCAGCTCCGCCGCGCCCGCGCCGGTGACCGGCAGCTCGCGCCGCCCAAAATGCTCGCGGTCGGCGAAGCCCGGATGGGCGCCGGCCGCCACCCCGTGCCGCCGGGCCAGCTCCAGCGCCGCGCGCATCGTGCCGGCGTCGCCGGCGTGCCCGCCGCAGGCGATGTTGGCGGAGGTGATGAGCGGCATGAGGCGCTCGTCCTCGCCCCCGCCCTCCCCGAGGTCGCAGTTGAGGTCGATCGTCCTCACGTCGCGCCCAGGCCCGCCCGCAGGATGCCGAGGTCCCGCTCCCGCGCGGCGGCCAGGGCCCGCGCCTCCGCCAGGGAGATCTCCCGGAAGCGGACGCGGTCCCCCGGCCGGAGCTGGGCCGCCACCGGCAGGTCGCAGCCGGCGAGGTGCGCCGCCTGGGGGTAGCCGCCGATGGTCTGCGCGTCCGCCATCAGCAGGATGGGCTGGCCGTCCGGGGGCACCTGCACCGTGCCCGGCGCCACCGCCGACGAGAGCAGCTCGGCCCCGCGCCGGCGCTCCAGCGCCGGCCCGGCCAGCCGCAGGCCCATCCGGTCGGCCTGGGTGGTGAGGGCGAACTCGGAGGACCAGAGCTCCCCGCCGAATTCCGGGGCCTGCGCGCCGCGGATCACCCGCAGCTGCGGCTCCGGCGAATAGGCCGGCAGGACCGAGGTCGAGACCCGCCATTGGGCGGAGGGCGGGCGGCCCGGGGGGCGGCCGGCCTCCCCCAGCGGCAGCAGGTCGCCCTCCCTCAGGGCGCGGCCCGCGAACCCGCCGAACTCGCCGCGGAGGTAGGTGCTGCGGCTGCCCAGGACCTCGGGCACGTCGATGCCTCCGGCCACCGCCAGGTAGGCCCGGCAGCCCTGGCGGCAGGCCCCCAGGATCAGCCGCCCGCCGGCGGCCACGGTGAGCGGGCGCCAGGAGGGCGCCCCGTCGAACTCGGCGCCCGCGAGGGCCACGCGCGTCTGCGCGCCGAATTCCAATTCGGGGCCCGCCAGCGTGATCTCCAGGCAGGCGGCGCCCTCGGGATTGCCCACCAGGAGGTTGGCCACGCGCAGGGCGAAGGGGTCCATCGCCCCGCCGGAGGGCACGCCGGCCGAGCGGAAGCCGCACCGGCCCAGGTCCTGCACCGTGGTGAGGAGGCCCGGCCGAACCACCCGCAGGGCGCGCTCCGGCGGGGCGCCGGCGGCCGGCTCCCTCCGGCGGGGGGGGCGCTCGGCCAGCTGCCGCTGGTATTCCGGCTCCTGGACGGGCCGGAACTTGACCCGGTCGCCGACGCGCAGGCGCGCCGGCGGCTCCCGGGCCGGATCGAAGAGGGCGAGGGGCGTGCGCCCGATCAGCTGCCAGCCGCCGGGGATTTCGAGGGGATAGACGCCGGTCTGGCCGCCGCCGATGCCGACCGAGCCGGCCGGCACGGCCGCGCGCGGGCTCGCCCGGCGCGGGGTGTGCAGCGCCGGCGGGAGGCCCGAGAGGTAGGGGAAGCCCGGCGCGAAGCCGATGGCCTGGACGCGGTAGTCGGCGCCGTGGTGCAGGGCGATGGCGCGGACCGGGTCGACCGAGGCGTGCTCGGCGACCTCCGGCAGGTCCGGCCCGAACTCCCCGCCGTAGCAGACGGGGACCTCGACCAGGGTGGTGGCGACCTTGCGGGGCCGCAGGCGCCGGCGCAGCCGGCGGACCTTGCCCGCGGCGGCCCGGGCCACCGCCTCGATCCCCTCCCGCAGCTCCTCGAAGGAGGGCGGAGCGGGGGCGGGCTCGCGGCGGAAGACCGCGACGCTGGCGTAGGCCGGCACGATGTCGACCACCCCGGGCAGCTTCGCCTCCTCGAGCGCGAGGGCGAGCGCCCGCACCCGGGCCAGCACCGCCTCGCTCTCGCCACCCCCCAGGGTGACGACCACGGCCGAATCGCCGAGGGCCGAAAAGGTCATGGCGGCACGTTGATAATGCCCCCGTAAAGGAGCCAGAATAAACCGGGGAGCCGCCCCCTTAGGGTTGCAGAGCCCCTCCGGAAGCGGGATAGTCGCGCTTCCATGCCCGCGTCGCGTCCCCTGGTCCTCCTGGCGGCCCTGCTGCTGGCCGGAGGCTGCCGCAGGCCGGAGGTGACCGCGTACGAGGTCCCGAGCGAGAAGGACCCGGACCTCGGGCTCGCGCCGGCGACGGCCAACAACACCAACGCGGGCACCGAGGCGGGCGCGACCGCGGCGCCGGCGGGGGCGCCGATGGCGGGCGCGTCCATGGCGGACACCGCCGTGCCGGTGGCCGAGGGCCCCGGGCTGGCCTGGACCGCGCCGGCCTCCTGGCAGGCCAAGGCGGCCGGCGCGATGCGCAAGGCGACCTACGCCGTGCCCGGCCCGGGCGGCGCCACCGGCGACCTTTCGATCACGGCCTTCCCCAGCGACGTCGGCGGCGAGCTGGCGAACGTCAACCGGTGGCGCGGCCAGGTGCAGCTGCCGCCGGTCGACGAGGCTGGCCTGGCCGGGGTGGTGACCCGCTGGACGCAGTCCGGGCTCTCGCTGACCGCGGTCGACTTCGCCTCGCCGAGCGGGGCGCAGCGGATGCTCGGGGCGATCGTGCCCTACAACGGGGGCACCTGGTTCTTCAAGCTCTCGGGCCCGGCCGCCGCGGTGGGCCCGGCCAAGGCCGACTTCATGGCCTTCCTCCACACCGTCCGGCCGGCGCAGCCATGAAGCCCCTCGCCCGCCAATTCCGGGACTTCTTCGTCTCGCTCGAGCTCACGGTCGTCCTGCTCGCCCTCGGGATCATCCTGATCTTCTGGGCCACCCTCGCCCAGACCGACCTGGGGGTCTGGGGGGTGCAGCAGAAGTTCTTCCACAGCTTCTTCGTCCTGCAGCGCTTCGGCGGCTCGTCCTTCCCCTTCCCGGTCTTCCCCGGCGGCTACTTCATCGGCGGGCTCCTCTTCCTCAACCTGCTCGCCGCCCACGTCTACCGCTTCAAGTACACCTGGAGGAAGACCGGCATCTGGCTGGCCCACGGCGGGATCGCGCTCCTCCTCGTCGGCGAGCTGCTCAGCGGGCTCTGGCAGCAGGAGTCGCAGATGACCTTCACCGAGGGCCAGACCAAGAACTATGCGGAGAGCTTCCGCGACAACGAGCTGGCGATCGTCGACACCACCGACCCGAAGGTGGACAAGGTGGTCGCGATCCCCGAGGCGCTGCTGGCCAAGGGCGACCCGATCCAGAGCCCGAAGCTGCCCTTCCGGGTCATCCCGAAGTTCTACACCCCCAATTCGGTCACGGTCGCGCCCGCCCTGGCCCAGGGCCAGGCCAGCTCGATGGCCGACCAGGGCCCGCCGTTCCTGCGCCAGTTCGTGCCCCTGCCCCAGCCGGTGACCTACAAGGAGAACGAGAAGAACCTGCCAGCCGCCTACGTCGAGCTCGACGGGCCCGAGGGCCCGATCGGCACCTGGCTGCTGGCCGAGGAGCTCGTGGCCGACCCGAGCGCGCAGCCGATTCAGATGCCGCCGCAGCACTTCGACTTCGGCGGGCGGAGCTGGAAGATCAGCCTGCGGCCCACCCGGCACTACCAGCCCTACGAGCTGACCCTGCTCAAGGTCACCAACGACGTCTATCCGGGCACCAATCCCCCCATCCCGAAGAACTTCGCCAGCCGGGTGCGGATCCGCAGCGACGACGGCCGCGACAACCGCGAGGTGGAGATCTACATGAACAACCCCCTCCGCTACCGGGGGCTCACCTACTACCAGTACCAGATGGACAAGGCCTCCAACCTGAGCGTGCTCGAGGTCGTGAGCAACCCCAGCTGGCGGCTGCCCTACGTCGCCTGCATCCTCGTCGCCCTGGGCCTGGTCATCCAGTTCGGCCTCCATCTCTTCGGCTTCGCCGGCCGCCGCGCGGCCGCCCGCCCATGAAGCGCTGGCTGCCCTGGATCGTCCTGGTCTGCGGCCTGGGCTACCTGGCCTCGCTGCTGCTGCCCGCCCGCAACCCCAAGGGCCGGGACTTCGACGTCGTCGCCTTCGGGCGCCTGCCGGTGCTCTCCGACGGGCGGGTGAAGCCCCTCGACTCGCTGGCCCGCACCGCGCTGCTGCAGCTCTCCCACCGCCAGGAGGTCTACCTCGGCCCGGACTATCTCGCCGCGCACGCCGACGCCCTGGCGGAGGTGAAGGGCCGGATGCCGCCCTGGGACGACGGCGCCTGGCTGACTCCCGACGAATGGCTGGCCGACGTCTTCTTCCGCCCGGAGCGGGCCGACACCTACCCGGTCTTCGTCATCGACAACCTCGACCTGCTCTCCCTCATCGGCAAGGGCGAGGCCGACCTGGCGCGGCGCCGGCACCCCTTCGCCGACATCGCGCCCCACCTCTCCGAAATCGAAAGCCAGGCCAAGCTGGCGCAGCCGATCGACGCCTCGGCCCGCACCGCCTTCCAGCGCTCCGTGCTGGAGCTGTACGGCAACCTCCAGCTCTACGCCGCGCTCGAGCACGCCGTGGTGGCGCCCGGCTCGAAGGACTACCTCGGCGAGCTGCTCGACCTGCAGAAGGACGTCGGCGCCCGGGTGGCGGCGGTCCGGGCCAAGCAGGCGGGGCAGGCGCACGACGAGAAGCTGGCGCAGGACACCATCGCGCTGGGCCAGCGCTTCCTCGCCCTGGCCGGCGGCACCGACATCCTGATCGTCCCGCCGGCCCCCGGCGACCCGGACGCCGACCATTGGCAGAGCGCGGGCCAGGCGCTGCTCGAGACCTTCCAGACCGGCTCGGTCAACGTCGACGTGCTCGCCTACGCCGGCCTGGGGGCCTCCTGGAACCGGAACCGTCCCGGCGCCTTCAACGAGCTGCTGCGCCGCTTCGAGAAGGAGCTGGGCAGCCAGCTCACCGCCCGCGAGCAGTCGCGGATCCCGCTCGAGCTGCGCTTCAACGCCGCCCAGCCGTTCTACGCCAGCATGTCCCTCTACGTCCTGGCGTTCCTCCTCGCCATCTGCTCGTGGCTGTTCTGGCCCGACGCGCTGCGGCGCTCCGCCTTCGTCCTCATCGCCCTGGCCTGGGCCGCGGCGACCGCCGGCATCCTCGCCCGCATGGCGATCGTGGGGCGCCCGCCGGTGACCAACCTCTACTCCTCGGCGCTCTTCGTCGGCTGGGGCTCGGTCACGCTCTGCCTGGTCCTGGAGTGGCTCTACCGCAACGCCATCGGCAGCGCCGCCGCCGGCCTGATCGGCTTCTGCACCCTGATCATCGCCCAGCACCTCTCCTACTCCGGCGACACCCTGGAGATGATGCGGGCGGTGCTGGATTCGAACTTCTGGCTCGCCACCCACGTCGTGGTGGTCGCGACCGGCTACGCCTCCACCTACCTGGCGGGCTTCCTCGCCCTGATCTACATCGTCCGCGGGGTCTTCACCCGCTCGCTCGACCGCCAGACCGCCGACGCGCTGGGCCGGATGGTCTACGGCATCGTCTGCTTCGCCACCCTCTTCAGCTTCGTCGGCACGGTGCTCGGCGGGATCTGGGCCGACCAGTCCTGGGGCCGGTTCTGGGGCTGGGACCCGAAGGAGAACGGCGCCCTGATCATCGTCCTCTGGAACGCGCTCATCCTCCACGCCCGCTGGGGCGGGATGATCCGCCAGCGCGGCCTGATGTGCCTGGCGGTCTTCGGCAACATCGTCACGAGCTGGAGCTGGATGGGCGTGAACATGCTCGGCATCGGCCTGCACAGCTACGGCTTCACCGCCGCGGCCTTCCAGTGGCTCTGCATCTTCGTCGCCAGCCAGCTGGTCTTCATCGCCATCGCCAACCTGCCGCTCGCGCGCTGGCGCAGCGCCGCGGCGATGGCGCGGGCGTAGGCCCCGCCGTCCCTAGAGCAATGGGCCGAGGAGGGTGCGGGCGGGGACGACCAGGGGCCGCTTGGCGGGGAAGCAGTCTGCCTCGACGAACGGCAGGTCGATGACGGCCTGGAGCGCATGGGGGGCCTCCAGCTGCCCCTGGAAATGGGCCAGCGCGCGGGAGAGGGTGGCTTCGGAATGCTTCACGGCAACCAGCAGCCAGGGGCGGCGGTCGCGCACCACGAGGAAATCGACTTCGCGGCCGAGCTCGTCCCGGACATAGCGGAGCTCGAATTCCCCCAGGCCGAGCTCGGTCCAGCCCTCCGCCCGCCTTGAGCAGGTGGCAGGCGAGGAAGGTTTCGGCGCGGGCGCCGGTAAAATAGCCCAGACTAATTTACGGCATATCCAATTTTGGTGCAGCCTCCGAATCATTCCGGGGTCCGCCCGGCGCCGGCTCAGCCCTTGAGGAGCTCCTCGGCGTGCGCCAGGGCGCTCTTGGCCTGGCGGTCGCCCAGCATGCGGGCCAGCTCCCCCACCCGGGCCTTCCGGCTCGCCTGGATCGGGGCGATGCTCACCTCCGCGCGGTCCTTGGACTGGTCCTTGGTCACCACCAGATGGCAGCTCGCCTGGGCGGCGACCTGCGGCAGGTGGGTCACGCAGAGGACCTGGTGGGACTTGGCGATCCGCGCCATCTTCGCGCCGACCACCTTCCCGATCTCCCCGCCCACGTTCGCGTCCACCTCGTCGAAGACCAGGAGCGGGACCGCGTCGAGGTCGGCCAGCACCGTCTTGAGGGCCAGCATCACCCGGGCGAGCTCGCCGGAGGAGGCGATGCGGCTGAGCGGCAGCGGGGCCTCGCCGACGTTGGGCGAGAAGAGGAACTGCACGCCGCAGTCGCCGGAGGGGCCCGGCTCGGGCAGGGGCAGGACCTGGATCTTGAATTCGGCCTTCCTGAAGCCCAGCTCGGCGATGCCCGCGGCCGCCACCCGGGCCAGCTCGCCGGCGGCCTTCTCGCGCTTGTGCCGGAGCGCCCTGCCCTTCTCCCGCAACGCCTTGGCGGCGGCGGCGATCTGCCCGTCCAGCCTGGCCAGGGTGCCGGCCAAGTCCCCCTGCGCGGCCAGCTTGCGGCGAAGGTCCTCCCGCGCCGCGATCACCGCCCCCAGGTCCGGGCCGTGGCGGCGCTGGAGCTCGAGCCAGGCGCTCATCCGGGCGGAGAGCTGCTCGGCCCGCTCCGGGTCGAACTGGAGCTGCCGCGCCAGCTCGTCGAATTCCGCGCCCAGCTCGTTGAGCTCGATCGCCGCCGAATTGAGGCGGTCGGCGAGCCCCTGGCTGGCGGCATCCAGGGAGGCGAGCCGGCGGCCCTCCCGCAGCAGGGCGGCCAGCTTCGGCTGCACCCCCTCCTCCCCGGTCAGGCCGCCGGAGAGCGCCTGCGCCAGCCCGATCAGCTCCTGGGCCCGGCTCTGGCGCTGGAAGTCGCGCTCCAGGGCCTCGACCGCCTCGGTCGTCAGCTCGAGGGCGTCCATCTTCTCCAGCTGCCCGCGGAGGAAGTCGACCTGGTCGGGCGCCAGCCGGGCCTCGCCGGTCAGCCGCTCGCGCTCGAGCTGCAGCCCGCGCCAGCCGCGGTACTGGTCATGGTAGGCCTGGAGGGCCTCCCCGGCGCGGCCGAAGAGGTCGAGCAGCTCCAGCTGGCAGTCCTCCTTCAGCAGCCGCCGCGGCTCGCTCGGGCCGTGGAAGTCGACCCAGTGCCCGCCCAGGCGCTGCAGCGCCGCCAGGGTGGCCAGGCTGCCGTTGACCGTGATCTTCGGCGCCTTGTCGCGGGGCAGGCTCCGCCGGAGCAGGAGCAGCCCGTCCTCGGTCGGCGGCAGCTCGAGCTCCGCCAGCAGGGCGTCGATCGCCTTGGGTTCGGCGAAGTAGAGCGAGCCCTCGACCTCGCAGGCCGCCGCCCCCTGGCGGATGAGGGTCTTGTCCGCGCGCTCCCCGGCCAGCAGGCTGAGGGCCCCGAGCAGGATGCTCTTGCCCGCGCCGGTCTCTCCGGTCACGGCGGTGAAGCCCGCCTCGAAGTCCAGGGCCACCTCCTCCAGCAGGGCCAGGTTGCGGATGCGGAGGGACTGGAGCATGGAGGAAAATCAGGAGGCGGTGGCTTGAGCTTCAAGCCTCAACCGCAATCAATCGACTCTAGTAAGCCCCACCCCGCCCCGCCCCGGAGGCCCTCCATGATGAAATCCCTGCTCCTGCCGCTCGCCCTGCTGACGCTCCCCCTCGCCGCCCAGGACCGCCCGGACCGCGGCCGCCCCCAGGACAATCAGGTCCTGGTCGGCCGGCTGCCCGACCCCGTCGCGGTCTCGGTCGCGGTCCACGCCGACCGGCCCGGGCCGCTGATCAGCCGCAACCTCTACGGCCAGTTCTCGGAGCACCTCGGCCACTGCATCTACGGCGGGATCTGGGTCGGGGAGGACTCCCCCATCCCCAACACCCGCGGCATCCGCAACGACGTGGTGGCAGCCCTGAGGGAAATCCAGGTCCCGGTGGTGCGCTGGCCGGGCGGCTGCTTCGCCGACGAGTACCACTGGAAGGACGGCATCGGGCCCAAGGAGCAGCGCCCGAAGATGATCAACACCCACTGGGGCGGCGTGGTGGAGGACAACCACTTCGGCACCCACGAATTCATGGACTTCTGCCAGCAGGTCGGCTGCGAGCCCTACATCACCGGCAACCTGGGCAGCGGCACGGTCCAGGAGATGATGGAGTGGGTCGAGTACATGACCTCCGACGCCGACTCGCCCATGGCCAACCTGCGGCGCCGGAACGGCCGCCAGGACCCCTGGAAGGTCAAGTACTGGGCGATCGGGAACGAGGCCTGGGGCTGCGGCGGGGACATGCGCCCGGAATACTACGCCGACGAGTTCCGGCGCTATAACACCTTCCTCAAGAACTACCCCGGCAACAAGCTGTACCGGGTGGCCTGCGGGCCGAGCGAGGACGACTACCACTGGACCGACGTGGTCATGTCCATCGCCGGCTCGAGGATGAACGGGCTGTCGCTGCACTACTACACCCTCCCGACCGGCAACTGGAAGGACAAGGGGTCGGCCACGCAGTTCGACGAGGACCAGTGGTTCTCGACCCTCAAGCGCACCCTCCGGATGGACGAGCTCATCACCAAGCACTCGGCCATCATGGACAAGTACGACCCCCAGAAGAAGGTGGGGCTGATCGTCGACGAGTGGGGCACCTGGTACAATGTCGAGCCGGGCACCAACCCCGGGTTCCTCTTCCAGCAGAACACGATGCGGGACGCGATCGTCGCCGCCCTCAACTTCCACATCTTCCAGCGGCACACCGACCGGGTGGTGATGGCCAACATCGCCCAGCTGGCCAACGTGCTCCAGTCCGTGGTCCTGACCGACGGGCCGAAGATGACGGTGACCCCGACCTACTGGGTCTACGACCTGTTCAAGGTGCACCAGGACGCGACCTCGCTGCCGGTCGACGTCGAGACCCCGCCCTATTCCTACCAGGGCGAGTCGATCCCGGCGGTCAGCGCCTCGGCCTCCGTCAAGGGCGGCGTCATCCACCTCTCCCTGGTCAACGCCAACCCGCGCGAGCGCGCCCGGGTCAGCTGCACCCTCGCCGGCCGTCCCCTCGGCCAGGTCAGCGGCCGGATCCTGACCGCCCCGACGATGCAGGCGCACAACACCTTCGACCAGCCGGACGCGGTGCACCCGGTCGACTTCGGCGCCTTCCAGACCTCCGGCGGCACCCTGACCGTCGACCTGCCCTCCAAGTCGGTCGTGGTGCTCGAGATCCGCTGAGGCCCGCGGGCCGGGCGGGATCAGCCCCCGCCGGCCCCGGGGCGGGCAGCCTCGAGCGCGTCCACCCGCCTGAAGAGCTCCGGCAGCTTCTGCCTCAGCACGATCAGGCGCTTCTCCAGCATGACCGAAACCGACGGCGTGCCCCAGATCTTCGCGCCCGGCGCCACGTCGGCCCCGATGCCGGTCTGGGCCCCCGCCTGGACGCCCTTTCCGATCGTGATGTGCCCGGCCACGCCGACCTGGCCGCCCAGCACCACGTAGTCCTCCAGGGTCGTGCTGCCGGCGATCCCGACCTGGGCGCAGAGCATGCAGTGCCGGCCGATCACGACGTTGTGCGCCACCTGCACCAGGTTGTCGATCTTGGTGCCCTCGCCCACCCGCGTCTGGCTGAAGCGGGCCCGGTCGAGCGTGGAATTGGCGCCGATCTCGACATCGTCGCCGATCACGACGCCGCCCACCTGGGGCACCTTCTCGTGCCGCCCCCCCACGAATTCGTAGCCGAAGCCGTCGGAGCCGACGATCACGCCCGGCTGGAGGCGGACCCTCCGGCCCAGCTCGCATTCCGCCGCCACCACCGCCCCGGGCATCAGCCAGCAGTCCTCGCCGATCCGCGCGCCCCGCCCGACGAAGACCTGGGCCTGGAGGTGGGCCCGCGGGCCGACCACCGCCCCGGCCTCGACCACGCAGAGCGGGCCGACGGCGGCGGAGGGGTCGACCTTCGCCCCCGGCGCCACCTGCGCCGAGGGGTGCACCCCGGCGGGCGGCCGGGGCCAGAGCAGCTGCTCGAGGCGCGAGCAGACCCGGGCCAGCGCCACCGAGGGGTTCTCGACCAGGAGAAAAAGCTGCCCGGGGCCCGGCTGCCCCTCGTAGTCCGCCGGCAGCAGCACCACCGAGGCCTTGGTGGCAGCCACCTCCGGGCGGTACCTGGGGTTGCCGAGGAAGGACAGGTCGCCCGGGACCGCCGCCTGGAGCGAGGCGATGCCGCGGAGGGTCTCCGCCGTGGCCCCCCGGGAGGCCCGCGGCTGCACGATGGCGGCGATCTCCTCGGGGCGGAAGGCGGCGTCCATGGGGCGAAGATGGAGGACTTCACCGGCCGCGGGCAACATCGCAGCAAAAGCAAAGGCCCCGCCGGACGGGCGGGGCCTCGCAAAAACGGGGGCGGACGGGCCGCTTACTTGGACGGCGAGGTCACGCCGGGCACGGTGATCTGCGGGATCGACGGGGCCGCGGTGCCGGTGGAGGCCGGGGCGGCGGCCGAGGGGGCCGGGGCCGCGACCGAGGCCGGGCGGTCCTTGTTCACCGCCGCGAGGACCTCGGGCGTGATGTCGTAGGCCGCGTCGGAGTAGATCACGCCGCGGGCGCCGAGGACGCCGACGCCCGACTTGTCGAGCACCAGGGTCGCGCCGTGGGCCTTGGCGACCTCCGTGGCCTTGGCGCCGATCTCCTCCATCATCAGGTCGTGGAAGTTGGTGATCTGCTGCTGGAACTCCCGCTGCACGGTCTGGGCGAACTGCATCTGGTCGTTCCGCTTGCTCTGGATCTGCTCGCCGAGCTTCTGCTGGTCGCCCTGGGCCTTGGTCTTGGCCTCGGGGCTGGTCAGGGGGTTCTTGGCGGTCTCGTCCAGCTGCTTGTACTGGTCGACCAGCGCCTGCTGGTCCTTGGTCATCTGGTCGAACTGCTGCTGCGCGCTCGTCTTCGACGAATTGAGCTTGGTCATCTCGTCCTGGGTCTTCCAGTCGCTGTCGTAGATCTTCGCCATATCGACGACGACGATTTTCAGGGCGGGCTCAGCCGAGGCGTAGAGGGCGGCCGTGCCGAAGGCCCCGAGGCCAAGGATCGCGTGGAGGAGTTTCTTCATGGGTCTGTTTTGAGGATGAAATGACGACTAGAGCGGAATTAGAACCGCGTGCCAAAGGAAAAATTAAACTGATTGCCGTCCTTGTTGGGGAAGAGGGAGTCCCCGCGGATCGGAATGGCGTAGTCGAGGCTGAGGGGGGCCCCCATGACAAAGAGGCGCAGCCCGATGCCGAAATCGTCTTGGTAGTTGAAGGGGTTGAAGTTAAACGACCCCTGGTTGACCGTCCCGACGTCGTAGAAGACCGCGAAGCGGATCGGGCTGACGATGTCCAGGGAGTACTCCGCCGTGAACATGTCGGAGGTCTTGCCGCCGATCGGCTCCCCGAAGATGTCGCGGGGGCTGACCATGCGGTACTCGAAGCCGCGGAGGTCGTCCGGGCCGCCCAGGTAGAAGGCGTCGTAGTAGGGCAGCACCTTGGTCTTGCCGAAGGTCACCGCCACGTTGGCGCGGGCGGTCAGGCCCAGGGTCTGGTGCTGGGCCTCGAAGAGCTGGAACCACTGCGAGCCGTCGAACTGGAACTCGTAGTACTCGTTCTGCCCGCCCAGGGGCCCGCCGGCCAGGCTGGGGGTGAAGGAGACGTAGTTGCCCGAGGTCGGGCTGATGATCTTGTCGCGGGTGTCGCGGGTGAGCTGGAGGGAGAGCTTGGACTCGGCGGTGTGGCCGGCGTCGGCCGCGATGACCTGCGAGGCGTTGGGCGAGACGTTCTCGATCTCGATGATCTGGTACTGGTACTGCAGCGTCGCGTCCACCAGCTCGAAGAGGTGCTTGCGCAGCGAGACGGTGAAGCCGAGGTCCACCTCGTCGTAGTAGGAGCTCTCGTAGTCCGAGGAGGTGCGGTAGACGCTCACCCCCAGGCCCAGGGCCTTCTGGAAGAGCCAGGGCTCCTCGAAGGAGATGATGGCCTGGCTGGAGAGCTGGCCGAGCTCGAGGCGGATGCGGAACTTCTGGCCGTCGCCCTGGAAGAGCGAGTGCGGGTTGAAGAGGTCGAAGTTCGACTGGGAGATCTCGGCGAAGACCGAGGCGCGCTCCAGCGAGCTGTAGCCCGCGCCGAAGGTGAGGTTGCCGGTGCGGCCCTCCTTGACCGCGACGCGGAGGTTGCGCCGCCCCGGGATGTTGGTCTCCTGCGGCTCGGTCTCGACGTCGTCGAAGAACCGCGTGTTGTCCAGGCGGTTCTTGCTGATCTTCATGATGTAGGTGCTGAAGGTGTCGCCCGGGCCGATCAGGAGCTCGCGGATGATGGCGGTGCTCTTGGTCTTGGTGTTGCCCTCGACCACGATCGACTCGACGCTGAACTTCTCGCTCTCGGCGATCTGGTACTGCACGTCGATCGCGCCGGTGGAGATGTTGGGGGTGCGCTGCAGGCGCACCCGGGTGTCGAGGTAGCCGTCCTTGCCGTAGAAGTCCTCGATCAGGGTGGCGTCCTTGTCCAGCTTGGAGGGGCTGAAGACCATCCCGCGCTTCTGCTTCACCAGGCGGCGGAGCAGCGCGGAGGAGTGGAGCTTGTTCCCGCTGAAGGTGATGGTGCCGATGTGGTACTGCCGGCCCTCGTTGACGTGGATGACCAGGACCAGGCTGGACGGCCTGGGATAGTTGAACTCGACCCGGTCCTCCGGGATCTCGACGTCGAGGTAGCCGTCCTCCTTGTAGAAGTCCCGCAGCTTGTCCAGGTCGTCCTCGAACTGCTCGTCCTTGAAGCGTCCGCCGCCGGTCAGCCAGGAAAACATCCAGTGGCGCTTGGTGTCCATCTGGTGCCGCAGGGTCTTCGACTTGAAGTGCTGGTTGCCGACGAAGACGATGTTCCCGATCTTCACCCGCGTCCCCTCCTTGATCTGGTAGATGACGGTGGCGAAGCCGTTGCTGCGGTCGCGGTCGACCCGGTAGGTGACCGAGACCTGGTTGTACCCGATCTTCTGGTAATAGTCGCGGATCTTCTCGGAGTCGTCCTTCACCTGGCGGTCGTCCAGGGCGGTGTTGGGCCGGGTCTTGGTCTCCTTCTCCAGCCGGTTGGTCTTGACCTTCTTGTTGCCGACGTAGTGGACGGCGAAGACGCGGTACTTGGGGGTGACCTCGACCACCAGGTTGAAGGTGCGGGCGTCGACCTGCTGCCACTTGGTCTCGATGAACTCGAAGAGGCCGGTCTTGTAGAGGTTGCGGATGTCGCGGTCGAGGATGGTGTCGTCGATGTCGCCGCCCTCGTGCAGCTGCATGTTGGCCCGGACGATCTGCTCGTTGACGTTGGCGGTGCCGACGAACTTGACCGTGATGGTGCCGACCTTGTGGCCCGTCCCCGGGCTCTGGCCGGTCTCGGGGGCCCCGCCGGCGTCGGGCAGCTGGGCGCGGGCCGGAACCAGCCCCACCAGCGTCAGCAGGCAGCAGGCGGCCCAAAGGAGCAGGAGGCTGCGCCGGGGGTTACTGGGTGTAGTTTTCAAATCGGGTGATGTCGCGAATGAACGTAAGCTTCAACTCTCCTACCGGCCCATTTCGCTGCTTGGCAACGATTAACTCGGCGGAATCGGCCGCGACCTGGTAGCGCTCGTCGGCATCCTTGGGGCGGGTAAGCATTAATACTACGTCGGCGTCTTGCTCGATCGAGCCGGATTCGCGGAGGTCGGCAAGCTTGGGGGCGCGGTTTTCCTTCTCGGACGAGCGGTTGAGCTGGGATAATACAAGGACGGGAACATCAAGTTCCTTCGACAATGCCTTCAATCCGCGGGAGGCCTCGGCCACCTGCTGCTCGCGGGGGGTGGAGGAGTCGGTCGGGCTGAGCAGCTGGAGGTAGTCCACCACGATGAACCCCAGCTTGCGGCGGGCGTGGACCCGGCGGGCCTTGGCCCGCAGCTCCATGATCGAGAGGTGGCTGGAGTCGTCGATGAAGATGGGCGCCTTGGCGAACTCGTCGGCGGTGTGGAGCAGGTTCTGCTGCTCCTCGCCGTGCTTGGAGAGCAGGCCCTCGCGCAGCAGCTTCATGTTGATCTTGGCCCGGGAGCAGAGCATGCGCAGGGCGAGCTGGGCCGCGCTCATCTCCAGCGAGAAGATCAGGACCGGGACCGGCTCGCCCCGCTTGGGCATGGCCGCGTTCTCCGCGAAGTTCAGGGCCAGCGAGGTCTTCCCCATCGAGGGGCGGGCGGCGAGGATGATCATCTCCTGGCGCTGGAAGCCCCAGGTGAGCTTGTCCAGGTCGGCGTAGCCCGAGGCCACCCCGGTGAGCTCCCCCTTCTTCATCATCATCCGGTTGATGACGTTCATCGCCTCGGTGGTCGGCTCCTTCATCGCCTTGGCCGAGTCGGAGATCCGGTTCTGGGTGACGCGGAAGACCGCCTGCTCCACCTTGTCCACGAACTCCCCCAGCTCCCCCTGGAAGCCGAAGCACTGCTCCACCACCCCGGTGTGGACCTTGATCAGCTCGCGCAGCAGGTGGTAGTCGCGGACCTTGTCGAGGAAGTAGCGGGCCTGCGCGGTGGTGGGGATCCGGCCGCTGATCTGGGTGAGGTAGGCGTAGCCGCCCACCTCCTCCAGCTGGCGGTGCATCTTCAGCTCCTCGGCCAGCACCGCCACGTCCACCGGCGGCTTGCGCTCGTAGATGTCGACCAGGCGCTGGTAGATCACCTGGTTGGCCGGGGCGTAGAACGCCTCCGGGGTCAGCTTGGCCTCGAGGCAGAGGGCGATGGTGTCGGCCCCGTCGAGCAGGCAGCAGCCGAGGAGGAACTCCTCCGCCTCCACGCTGTGGGGGATCTGGCGGGCGGCCGGCGCCGAGAGCGCGCCCGGACCGCCGTTCCGCCGGACCACCGCGGACAAGGGAGCGTCTTCGGGCATCCGCTCCTCGCGAATCGCCTTAACGGGACGCCTTGCCCTCGGGCTTGCGGCCGGCCTCCGGCTTCTTCTCCTCGGCGGCCGGGGCCACGATCGGGTTCTCCGAGACGACGTCGAAGGAGACCTCCACCGTGACGTCGGCGTGGAGCTTGACCTTCACGGCATGGCGGCCGAGGGCCTTGATCGGGTTGAAGAGGTGGATCCGCTTCTTGTCGATCTCGAAGCCGGCGGCGGTGAGCTTGTCGTGGAGGTCGGAGGCGGTGACCGCGCCGAACATCTTGCCGCCCTCGCCGGTCTTGACCACGAAGGCCTCGAGCCGGGCGCTCTCGAGCTTCTTGGCCAGCGCCTGGGCGCCGTTGAGCTCGTGGGCCTCGCGCTCGGCGCGGCGCTTCTTCAGCGCCTCGACCTGCTTCCGGTTGGAGGCGGTGAGCGGCACCGCGATGCTGCGGGGCAGGAGGAAATTGCGGGCGTAGCCGGCGCGGACCTTCACCTGGTCGCCTTCGCCGCCGAGGCCTTCGACGGGCTTGAGCAAGAGGACTTCGCTGTAGGACATGGGACGGGAGTGTTTTGCGGAGGAACCGGCTAAATTTTCAGACGGGATGGGAGAGTCAACCTCAGAACGGCACGTCTTCGTCGCCGCCTTCGGGCGCCGGGGCCGGGGCGGGCTTCTTGAAGCCGCCCGAGGGGGCCGCGGGGCCCTCCTCGCCGGCCGGGGCGGAACCCCCGCCGCCGCCGCCCGCGCCGCGGGAGTTGAGGAACTGGACGTTGTCGAGGACGACCTTGAGCTTGCTGCGCTTCTGCCCGCTCTGCTTGTCCTCCCACTGGTCGAGCTTCAGGCGGCCCTCGACCATGGCCAGGCTGCCGCGGTTGAGGTACTTGGCGACCAGCTCGCCCTGCTTGCCCCAGGCCTCGATGTCCACGAAGGTGGTCTCGTCGCGGGTCGCGCCGCTGTCGTCCTTGAACTGGCGGTTGACGGCGATGCCGAACTGGCAGATCGCGGTGCCCTTGGGCGTGGTCCTGAGCTCGGGGTCGCGCGTCAGGTTGCCGATGAGGAAGACTTTGTTGAGGTAGGCCATGGGGGGTGGGCGCCGGGGCTCAGGCGGACTCGACGAAGGTCCGGTAGACGCTCTGGTTCAGGCGCAGGCGCTCCTTGAGCTGCGCGGGGCCGTCGGCCGGCGCGCTGAAGGAGATGTGCACGTAGTGGCCACCGGTCATCTTCTTGTCGGTGACGCGGATGAAGTCCTTGCGGCCGATGTTCTCCACGGCGGAGACCTCGCCCTGGACGGCGGCGATCTCCTTCTTCACCCCGTCGATGATCTGGTCGACGGACTCCTCCTTGCCCCGGTTGTCGAGGATGAAGGTGGCGCGGTAGTTGCGTTTGGTTGGATTCATGAGGCGGGTTCTGGCGGTTCCCGGCGGTTGAGCCGGTTCATGGCCTGCTCCGGGCCGCTGGCGATCAGCAGCTCGAGGCCGGCCACGTGGTTTTCACGTTTCTGTTCGATGATAACAAGTTGCTCTGCGGAAAATCTGCCCAGGACGTAGTCCTTGAGGTCCATCCCGGCCGGCTCCTTGGGCCCGATGCCCAGGCGGTAGCGGGCGAAGCCCTCGCCCAGGTGCTCGAGGAGGCTGGCGACGCCGTTGTGGCCGCCGGCGCTGCCGCTGGTGGTCACCTTGACCCGGCCGACCTCCAGGGTGAGGTCGTCGTAGACGGCGGCGACCTGCCCCGGGGCCAGCCGGTGGTAGCGGGCCAGGGCGGCGACCGGCCGGCCGCTCTCGTTCATGAAGGAGAGCGGGCGGGCCAGCCAGACGACGCGGCCCGGGGAGACCTCCCAGCGGGCCACCTCCGCCTGCAGGGCCGGCTGGCCCTTCCAGGCCAGCCCGTGCTTGCGGGCGAGGGACTCGACGACCGACCAGCCCAGGTTGTGGCGGGTGGGCGCATACTCGCGGCCCGGGTTTCCCAGGCCGGCGACCAGCGCGATGGACATGGCTCAAAGAACGGCCCGCGCCGCCTGTCGCCAGGCGGGCGGGCGGGGAAAGGGCTACTTCTTGGCGGGGGCCGCGGGCTTGGCCGCGGCGGCGGGGGCCTTCTTGTCGCCCGCGGCGGGAGCCGCGGCCTTCTTGTCCCCGGCGGGGGCGGCGGCCTTGGCGTCGCCCGCGGGGGCGGCGGCCTTGCCATCCGCCGGAGCGGCGGCGGCGGCGCCCTCGGCGGGCGCGGCGGCGGCGCCCTCCGCCGTGGCGGCGGGGGCGGCGGTCTCGACGACCACCTCGGCGACCGGCTCGACGCAGGAGACGACCGGCTGGCCCTTGGCGTCGAGGAATTCGACGCCGGCGATGGGCTTGATCTCGCCGACCTTGATGGTCTCGCCGACCTTGAGCGCCGCCACGTCGACGTCGATCAGGGCGGGGAGGTCCTTGGGCAGGCAGCGGACGCGGAGAGTGTGGGTGTTGACCTCGAGCACGCCGCTCTGGTTCTTCACGCCGAAGGACTCGCCGGCGAGGTGGATCGGGACGCGGATCTCGAACTTCTCGTCCGACTTGACCTCGTGGAGGTCGACGTGGAGGTAGCGGTCGGTGATCGGGTCGCGCTGGATTTCCTGGAGGAAGGAGAGGGCCTTGGCCCCCTGCTCATCGCGCTGGAGCTCGATCAGCACGGCGCGGCCGGCGACGGACTTGAGGAGGCGGGTGAACTCCGGGCCCTCGATCGAGAGCTTCTCCGGACTGGTGTGCTTCCCGTAGAGGATCGCCGGGATGCGGTTGACCTTGCGCAGGCGGCGCGAGGCGCTGCGGCCCGTGTGGGCGCGGCTGGAGACGTTGAGCGTGAGCTGAGTTTGCATGGTTTCGTTCCCCCTGTGACCCCGGGAATCGGAGGCAGGCGTATTTGAAAGGGGTCCATCTCAGCGCTCGGCGGAGGCGAAGGCAACCAAAACTTACCGGCAGGTTATTCACCGGGGAAAGGGGGCCCGGCGGCCCTCCTTTTCGTTGTCATGGCCCTTCCTCCCGAGCCACTTTCGTGGCCTTGGCCCCGCCCATCCCCGCGCCCCCCCGCCCGCGCCGCGAACGCCTGGTTCTCGGGGCGGTCTGCGCGGCGGTCGTCGCGATCTACTTCGCCAGCGCCCATTCCGGCCTCTGGGAGGCCCTGGCGGGGGATCCCGCCCGCAGCTACTACAACGAGCAGGTGGCGGGCTTCCGGGAGGGTCGCCTCAGCCTGGCCAAGCCGGCGCCCCCGGGGCTGGGGCGGCTCCGGGACCCGTACGATCCCGCCGCCAACCGTCCCTTCCGCGGCTATCCCGTCCTGGCCGAGGACCTGAGCTACTTCCGCGGCCGCTTCTACCTCTACTTCGGGGTCGCGCCGGCCCTTCTGCTCTTCTGGCCGTGGGTCCTGCTTACCGGCCACTACCTGCTGCACCGCTGGGCGGTGGCGATCTTCTGCTCCGCGGGCTTCCTGGCCTGGGCCTGGGTGCTGCGCGCCGCGGCCCGGCGGCATTTCCCGTCGGCCGGCCCCGGCGCGCTCGCGGCGGCGCTCGCCGCCCTCGGCCTGGCCACGGGCATGCCGGTCCTGCTCGAGCGCTCCGAGGTCTACGAGGTCGCGGTCGGCTGCGCCTACGCCCTGGCCGCCCTGGCGATCGCCGCCCTCTGGCGGGCGCTGGAGGACCCCGGCCGCGGCGGGCGCTGGACGGCGGCGGCCAGCCTCGCGCTGGGCCTGGCGGTCGCCTCCCGGCCCCCCGTGCTCTGCTGCGCCCCGCTGCTGCTGCTGCCGGCCGCCCTGGCGGCCCGCGGGGGCGGGCGCCGGCGCCTACTGGCCGCGGCGGTTCTGCCCATCGCCCTCTGCGGCCTCGGCCTCCTCGCCTACAACGCCGCGCGCTTCGGCGATCCCCTCGAATTCGGGCAGGCCTTCCAGATCTCCGGCATCCGGCAGGACGCCGGCGGGCATTTCGGGCTGCGCTACGCGCCCTACAACCTGCGGGTCTACTTCCTGCAGCTGCCCCGCTGGCAGGCGGGCTTCCCCTACCTCGTGCACCACGATCCGCCGAAGGGGCCGGGCGTGCCCGAGGGGCCCTTCGCCCCCTTCGGCATCCTCGGGGTGCTCCCCTTCGTGCTGCTCGCCCTCGCCGCCCCCCGCGCCTGGCGGGCCGCCGCCGGCCCGCGCCGGCCCCTGGCCGGCCTGCTCGCGGCGTCAGGGATCCTCTTCCTCGCCCCGCTGGGCGTGGCCTGCCTCTTCTTCGGCTCCACCGTCCGCTATGAGGAGGAGTTCCTTCCCGCCCTGGTGGCGCTCGCGGCCCTCGGGGTGCTGGGGCTGGAGGCGGCGCCCCCGCGCCGGCGCCGGGCGGCGCGCGCGGGCTGGGGCTTGCTGCTGGCCTATTCGGCCGCCGCCGGGCTGCTGCTCAGCGTCGACCGCTACGCGCTGGAGCACACCTACCTCGGCAGCACCCTCGACGACCTGGGGCTGCACGCGCGCGCCGTCGCCGCCCTGGAGGCGGCGACCCGCGCGAACCCCTCCTCCACCGACGCGCGCACCGACCTGGGCGTCGCCCTGGCCCAATCGGGCCGGCTGCCGGAGGCGATCGCCCAGTTCCAGGCGGCGCTGCGCCTCGACCCGCGGCGGGCCGACACGCTCGCCGACCTGGGGAACGGCCTGGTCCAGACCGGCCAGCTCGACCAGGGCATCGAGCAGTACCGCCGCTCGCTCGCGCTGCGCCCCGGCGCGGCCCGCACCCGCTTCAACCTCGCCCTCGCCCTGGCCCAGCAGGGGCGCCGGGGCGAGGCCCTCGAGCAGTACCGCGAGGCGGTCCGGCTCGATCCCTCGCTGGCCGCGCAGCGATGAGCCGGAGCCTCGCCTTCGCCGCGGCCTGCCTGCTGGTGCTGGCGGCGTACGCGCGCACCCTCGGGCCCAACGCGCTTGAGCTGGCGGGGGCGGGCGCATCGCGCGCGTACTACAACCTCCTGGTCGAGGGCTTCCGCGCCGGCCGGCTCAGCCTCGCGCGCGAGGTCCCGGCCGGGCTGGCCGCCCTGCCCGACCCCTACGACCCCCGCGCCAGCGAGCGCTTCCGGGTGGGCCTCGACGGCGTGCACGACCTCACGCTCTACCGCGGCCGCTTCTACCTGTATTTCGGGGCGGTCCCGGCGCTGCTGCTTTTCTGGCCCTGGGCCGCGCTCACCGGAGGCTACCTGTCCCACGCCCTGGCGGTCTGGCTGGGCTGCGCCGCCGGCTTCCTGGCCGCGGCCGGGCTCGTCCGCGGGCTCTGGCGGAGGCACTTCGCGGGGGCGCCGGCCTGGGTCGCGGCCGGGGCGCTGCTCGCCTTCGGCCTCGCCGACGGCGCGCTCGTGCTCCTCCAGCGCCCGGAGGTCTGGGAGGTGCCCATCGCCTGCGCGCATGCGCTGGTGCTGCTCTCGCTGGCGGCGCTCTGGGCCGCCCTGCACCAGGAGAACCGGCGCGCGCTCTGGACGGCGGCGGCCAGCCTGGCCTACGGCCTGGCGCTGGGGGCGCGCCCCTCGCTGCTCTTCGGCGCGGCCATCCTCCTCGTGCCGCTCGGCATGGACCGCGGCCGGCCGGGCCGGGCCGGGAGGCTGCTGGCGGCGGCCGCGCTGCCGCTCGCCCTCTGCGGACTCGGGCTGGCGTGGTACAACCTGGCCCGCTTCCACAGCGCGCTCGAGTTCGGTCAGCGCTACCAGCTCGCCGCCGACCGCCAGGACGGGGCGCGGCATTTCAGCGCCGGCTACCTCTGGTTCAACTTCCGGCTCTATTTCCTGGAGGCGCCCCGCCTCGGCGGCGCCTTCCCCTTCCTGCGGCCCCACCCCTGGCCCGAGGCCCCCCCGGGCCACGGGCCGGTCGAGGACCCCTTCGGCATCCTGCCCCAGGTGCCGCTCGCGCTGCTCGCGCTGGCCGCGCCGCTGGCCTGGCGCGGGCGGTCCGCGGCCGAGGCCGACCCGCTCCGCCGCTTCGCGCTCGCCCTGGCGCTGCTGTTCGGGAGCAGCGCCCTGCTCTTCTGCCTCTTCTACGGCGCCACCAGCCGCTACGAGTTCGAATTCCTGCCGGAGCTGCTGCTGCTGGCCGCCTTCGGCATCCTCGGGCTGGACCGGGCGCTGGCGGCCCGGCCCGCGCTCCGGCGCTGGGCGCGCGCCGGCTGGGCCTGCCTGCTCGCGGTTTCGCTGGCGGGCAGCGGCCTGCAGGCGGACCTGAGGGCCGCCCGGACCCGCCTCCTGGTCGGCAGCGTGCTCTCCGACGCGGGGAAAACGGAGGCCGGCCTCGCCCAGCTGCGCCTCGCGGTCCGGCTCGCGCCCGGCCTGGCCGAGGCGCACAACAACCTCGCCAACGCCCAGCTCCGCGCGGGGCGGCCGGCGGAGGCCGAGGCGGAATACGCCGAGGCCATCCACCTCGATCCGGCGGCGCCGGGCGAGCACTACAACCTCGGCAACCTGCTGGTGCGCGAGGGGCGCGCGGCGGAGGCGGCGCTCGAATACCAGGCGGCGCTCCGGCTCGATCCGCGGTATGCGCCGGCCCACTACAACCTGGCGGTGGCGCTGTTCCGGCTGGGCCGGCCGGCGGAAGCCGAGGCGCACCTGCGCGAGGCCGTGCGGCTCAGGCCTGACATGGACCCGGCGAGGCGCCAGCCTGCCCCCACGCCATGAACGGCCGCGCCCTCCCCTCCCGCCTCGTCCCCTGCCTGGCCTGCGCGCTCGTGCTCGCCGCCTTCGCGGCGATCGTGGCGCGGAGCGTGGGGGAATGGGGCCGCCCGCCGGCCGACTACAGCAACAACCTCCAGGCCGAGGCCCTCGGCGCCGGGCACCTCTATCTGCCGAAAGCGGTGCCGCCGGGGCTGGCCGCGCTGCCGGATCCCTACGATCCGGAGGCGAACCTGCGGTACCGGATGCCGCCGTACAGCCTGCACGACCTCAGCTATTTCCGGGGGCGCTTCTACCTCTACTTCGGGGTCACGCCGGTGCTGCTGCTCTTCTGGCCGTGGGCCGCGCTGACCGGCCACTACCTGATCCACAAGTGGGCGGTGGCGATCTTCTGCGGGGCCGGCGTCCTCGCGGCCGCCGGGCTCCTCCGCGGCCTGCGCCGCCGTTATTTTCCGGAGGTCGGCTCCGCGGTGCTCGCCTGCGGCATCCTGGCGCTGGGCCTGGCCACCGGCATCCCGGTCCTGCTGCAGCGCGCGGACGTCTGCGAGGTGCCGATCAGCTGCGCCTTCGCCCTGCTGATGCTCAGCCTGGCGGCGGTCGGGGCGGCCCTGCACCGGCCGGAGCGGCGGGTCCTCTGGACCGCCGGGGCCAGCCTGGCCTACGGGCTGGCGGTGGGGGCGCGCCCCTCGGTGCTTTTCGGGGCGCTCATCCTGCTCGTGCCGCTCTGGTCGGAGCGGAAGGACCGCGGGCCGGGCCGGGGCGTCCGGCTGCTGCTGGCCGCGGCCGTCCCGCTCGGGCTCTGCGGCGCGGCGCTGGCCTGGTACAACTGGGCCCGCTTCCACAGCCCCCTCGAATTCGGGCAGCACTACCAGCTTGCCGCCGACCGCCAGGACAGCGCGCGGCACTTCAGCCTGCGCTATCTCTGGTTCAACTTCCGGGTCTACTTCCTCGCCCCGGTCCGGCTCAGCCCCGTCTTCCCCTATGTCCGCGAGATCGTCTCGCCGGTCCCGCCGGCCGGCCACGCGCCGATCGAGGACCCCTTCGGGGTCCTCGCCAACATCCCGGTGACGCTGCTGGCCCTGGCGGCGCCGCTGGCGTGGATCGGCCGGCCGGCCGGGGAGAAGCGGCCGCTGCGGCGCCTCGCCGCCGCGGCCGGCCTGCTCTTCGCGACCTCGGCCCTGGTGCTCGGCTGCTTCTACGGCGACTGCAGCCGCTACGAGGTGGAGTTCCTGCCCGCGCTCGTCCTGCTGGCCGTGCTCGGGATCTTCGGCCTCGAGCGGCTGACGGCCGGGGCGCCGGCGGCGAAGCTCCTGGCCCGCCTCGCCTGGGGCCTCCCGTTGGCCGCCTCCATCGCCTTCAACCTGCTCTGCAGCGCCGAGCACTACGCGGTGGAGCGCTACAACCTCGGGAACTTCCTCACCCAGCTCGGCCGCACCGAGGAGGCCGTCCCGGAATTCCGGCGGGCGGTCGCGGCGCGGCCGGACTTCGCCGAGGCCTACGACAACCTCGGCAGCGCGCTGCTCCAGCTGAACCGGCCGGCCGAGGCGGAGGAGGAATTCCGGCGTTCGCTCGCGCTCCGCCCCGGCTCGGTCGAGGCCCACAACAACCTGGCCAACGCCCTGATCCGCCTGGGGCGGCTGCCGGAGGGCATCGAGCAGTACCGCGCGGCCCTGCGGATCAATCCCGATTCGGCCCCGATGCACTACAACCTCGGCAACGTCTTCGCCGAGACCGCGCGCTGGAGCGAGGCCGCCGAGCAGTACCGGGAGGTGGTGCGGATCGCGCCCGGCTTCGCCCCGGCGCACCTCAATCTCGCCGTGGTGCTCTACCAGCTCGGCCAGGTCCGGGACGCGGCGCTCGAGCGGGAGCGGGCGCTGCGGCTGGATCCCAGCCTGGGGGCGGGGGCGCGCTGACTCCCGCCGCCCCATCCGGGCCGGACGCGGCGAAGCGGACCTTCTGCGCGGCCAGGGAGCTGTGGTCCGGCCGGAAATGTCCGTAGGTCTTCATCGCCAAAACCCCGCCGTCGGCGTGGCCCAGCCACCGCGAAACCGTCGGGACGTCCACCCCGCTCTCGATGCAGGCGGTGGCGAAGAGGTGCCGGAAATCATGGTGGGTGAGGCGGGGAACGCCGGTCCGCCGGCAGGCGGAGTCGATCGTCCTCTGGCACTCGCGCAGGTGGAAGACCGGATCCTCCGGCCCCAGGAAGTCGCGGCGCCCCGGGCGGAAGCGCGCGGCCGAGCGCCGCCGCCCCCGGATGCGCCGCAGCAGCGCGCCCAGCTCCGGAAAGAGGGGGACGAAGCGGGCGGAGGACTCGGACTTGTAGCCGGGGAGGTGGACCAGGCCGCGGTCCCACAGCACCAGGCCCCAGGTCAGCCGGCCCGCCTCCCCCACCCGCGCGCCGGACATGGCCAGGAAGCGGCAGAAGTCCGCCGCCTCGGCGCCGCGGCCGCCCACCGCCCCGTTGCGCTCCATCGCGGCGAAGAGCGCGGCGAGCTGGGCCCGGCTGGGAGGAATCAGCGCCCGGCGCGGCGCGCGCTTCTTCAGCCGCCCGCCCAGCGGGCCGCGGCGCAGCCGCACGGGATTGTCGCGGATCTCGCCCCGCTCCACCGCCAGGTCGAGCAGCGCCCTGAGGACGTCGATCGCGCTGTTGACCGACGTCGCGGAATTCCCGCGGCGGGCGCTCCGCGCCCCGGGCGGCCGGAACCCGGTGCCCTCCGCCTTGAAGCGCGCGGCCCAGGCGAAGACCTCCGCCGGGGCGATCTCCGCCGGCCGGCGCGCCTCGATTCCGGGCCAGGTCCGGAGCAGCCGCCGCAGCGCGCCCAGCCGCGCCTGCCGGGTGGCCGGGCGCAGGTCCGGGTCGGCCGCGGTCCGGGCGCGGAAGATCCGGGCGAGCTCGCCCATCCCGCCCGGCGCGGCCGTTTCCTCGGGGTCCATCGGCTGCTGATGATAGCAACCGCGCGCCGCAGCCGCTGACAGACTTGTCAGGCTTGATCGTTCGGAAATCGCGGCGCGGGCCGTACCCTGCCGCCATGGTCCCTCCTTCAATCCCGGCGGCGCCGCCGTCGGCGGACGCCGCGCTCCGCCCGCGCCCGGCCGGGCGGCGCTCCTCCGCCGCGCTGGCCGCCGGCAGCTCCCTTCCCCGCATCGCGATGGTCTCGACCCACGGCTACGTGGCCGCGAACCCGCCGCTGGGCGCCGCCGACACCGGCGGCCAGGTGGTCTACGTCCTGGAGCTCTCGAAGAAGCTGTCGCTGCTCGGCTACGAGGTCGACATCTGGACCCGGCGCTTCGAGGACCAGCCCGAGCTGGAGGCGGTGGCCGAGCGGGTCCGCATCATCCGCATGCCCTGCGGCGGGCCGGAGTTCCTGCCCAAGGAATACCTCTGCGAGCACCTGGCGGAGTGGAACGAGCACGCCCTGCGCTTCATCGCCCGCCACGGCCTGGCCTACCGCTTCCTCAACAGCCACTACTGGGACGCCGGCCTGGCCGCCCAGCACCTGAGCAACACCCTCGGCGCGCCCCACGTGCACACCCCGCACTCGCTCGGTCTCTGGAAGCGGCGCCAGATGGAGACCGACACGCCCCAGTCCGCCGCGGACTTCGAGCGGCGCTACAACTTCTCCCACCGCATCGCGAGCGAGCGGCAGCTCTACGCCGACTGCGACATCGTGATCGCGACCACCCCGCCCCAGCTCGACCTGATCGTGCGGGAATACGAGGCGCCGGCCGCCAAGGTGCGGATGATCCCGCCGGGCTACGACGACCACCGCTTCTTCCCGGTGAGCGAGGCCAGCCGGGCGGCCATCCGCCAGCGCCTGGGCTTCAGCGGCAAGGTGGTGCTGGCGCTGGGGCGGCTGGCCCGGAACAAGGGCTACGACCTCCTGATCAACGCCTTCCCGGTGGTGGCCAAGCGCGAGCCCAAGGCCGTGCTCCACCTCGCCGTGGGCGGGGCGGAGATGAACCCGAACGAGCAGAAGCTCCTGGCGGAGCTGAAGGAGCGGGCGGCCCAGAGCGGCTGCGCCGAGCGCATCCGCTTCGGCTCCTTCGTGCCCGACGCCGACCTGCCGGACCACTACCGCGCCGCGGACCTCTTCGTGCTCTGCAGCCGCTACGAGCCCTTCGGGATGACCGCGATCGAGGCGATGGCCTCGGGCACGCCCACGGTCGTGACGGTGCACGGCGGGCTCTACCGCGCCCTCTCCTTCGGGCGGCACGCCCTCTTCGCCGACCCCTTCGACCGGGAGGACCTCGGGATCACCCTGGCCAAGGTCTTCCGCCATCCCCGCCTGCGCGGCCGGCTCGGCCGGATGGGCGCGCACAAGGCGCGGAGCCTGTTCACTTGGACGGGGATCGCCCACCAGCTGGTCGCGGCGGTGCAGCAGCGCGCGGCCGTCAGCGCCCTGCTGGAGGACAACGAGTGGGACGAGCCCTGGAACGAGGGCGACTGAGGCCGGGCCATGGTCGATTCCGAAACCGCCGCCAGGCTGGTGCAGACGGGGCTGATCGCCGCCGCCGCGCTGGCCGCGTTCTTCGGCCTGCGCGGGCGCCTCGCCCGCTTCGCGCGCTGGGCCCGCCTGCCCGGGCTGGCGATGACCCCGGTGCGGGTGGCCCTGCGCTACGGCATCCTCACCGGGGCCGCGCTGCTCATCCTCGGCCGCTGGGGATTCCAGATCGACGGCATCCTCGCGGTCATCGGCACGGTGCTCGGCCTGGTCGCGATCGGCTTCGTCGCGATGTGGAGCGTGCTGAGCAACTTCCTCTGCACCCTGGTGCTGGTGGTGATGAAGCCCTTCCACGTCGGGGACGAGGTCGAGCTGCCCTCCGGCAACATCCGCGGGCGGGTGGTCGACCTCAGCATCGTCTTCACCACCCTGGAGAGCGCCCCGGGCGAGACCATCCTGGTCCCGAACAACACCTTCTTCCAGACCGTCTTCCGGCGCCGCTGCGGGCCGGCCCAGACCGAGCTGGGGCGCCATCTCGAGGCGGGGCGGGACCCGGCGGCGGCGGCGGGGTCCAACTAGCGGGGGCGACCGCCCTCCCCGATGAGCGCCTCCCCCTCCCCCATCCGCCTCTTCGCCACCGACCTCGACGGCACCCTCATCGGCAACCCGGAGTCGATGCGGCGCTTCCGCGAGTCCTGGGAGAAGCTGCCGCGGGAGAGCCGCCCCCTGCTGGTCTACAACAGCGGCCGGAGCGTCCAGGACACCCTGGGCTTCTCCCGCGCCCGCACGCTGCCCGAGGCCGACTACATCCTCGGCGGGGTGGGCACGGAGTTCCACGACGCGCGCCGGCCGGGGGAGGTCCCGGAGTTCGTCGCGCAGTTCGGCGAGGGCTGGGACCTGCCGACGGTGGAGCGGATCGTGGGCGCGACGCCCGGGGTGGTGCGCCAGCCCCCGGAATTCCTCCACCCCTACAAGTCGAGCTGGTACCTGGAGCGGGCGGACCGCGCCCAGATCGAGGAGCTGCGGCGCCGCCTCGAGGCCGCCGGGCTGCAGGTGGCGGTGGTCTACTCCAGCCTGCGCTTCCTCGACGTGCTGCCGAGCCGCGCGGACAAGGGGAACGCGCTCGCCTGGCTCTGCCGCCGGCTCTCCATCCCGCTCGAGGAGGTGCTGGTCGCCGGGGACACCGGCAACGACAGCAGCATGTTCCTGCTCCCGGGGGTGAAGGGCATCGTGGTGGAGAACGCGCAGCCCGAGCTCTTCGAGGCGGTGGTGAAGCTGCCGACCTTCGTCGCGACCAAGGTGATGGCGGACGGGGTGCTGGAGGGGCTGAAGCACTTCGGGGTGATCGAGGCGGTGCCCACGCCGCAGCCGCGGGCCCCGGCCGCCCGCGACCACGCGGCCTGGCGCGGGATGCTCTTCCGGCCCGACGCCCTGCGCAGCCTGCGGGCGGACGAGCGGGACCTGATCGCGGAGGGCTACGAGCGGGGGCTGGCGGCGCTGCGCCGCAACGTCACCCCGCTGGGTTTCTCGGCCTGCTCGCTGGCGGACAACGAGGTCACGGGCACGGACGCCAACTACCACAGCGTCTGGGCGCGCGACGGCTGCTTCACCGTGGTGCAGACGGTGGAGATGGGCGATCCGGACCTGCGGGCCGCCCAGCGCGCCACCCTGGTGACGCTGCTGGAGGCGGTGGCGCCCAACGGGCAGGTCCCCGCCAACGTCCGGGTGGCCGACCGCCTCCCGGAATACTCCGGGGTCGGAGGCATCTGCTCGATCGACAGCGGCCTCTGGCTGATCGTGGCGGCCTACCACTACGTCACCCACGCCGGGGACTACGCCTTCCTGGCGGAGCACTCGGGCCGGCTGCAGCGGATCATGGACTGGCTCAGCGCCCACGACAGCAACAACGACGGGCTGATCGAGGTGCCCGAGGCGGGCGACTGGACCGACCTCTTCGGCCGCAGCTACCACGTGCTCTACGACGAGGTGCTGTGGTACCGGGCCAACGTCTGCTTCGGGCGGCTGCTGGAGTACCAGCGCGACTTCGAGCGCGCCTCCGACTACCTCCGGTGGTCGCAGCAGATCGCCGGCAAGATCAAGGCGGCCTTCTGGCCCTCCACCCGCCCCGACCCCAAGGGGGCGGCCCCCATCACCTTCGCCGACCGGCAGGCCTCGCTGGGGGACACCCAGTACCTGCTGGCCGAGATCACCCCCTTCGCCTTCAACTGGCGCTGCGACGTGCTCGGCAACGTCCTCGCCTTCCTCACCCATGCGATCGACGTGGAGCGGGCCCGCACCTCCTTCCGCTTCATGTGGGGGGTCGGGGTGAGCGAGCCCTGGCCGGCGGTGAACCTCTACCCCGCGGTGCAGTCGGGCGACCCGGACTGGCGGCCGTACTACACCGTCAACCTGCTCAACCTGCCGCACCACTACCACAACGGGGGCATCTGGCCGTTCATCGGCGGGATGTGGGTGCGCTTCGTCCACCGCCTCGGCCTGCACGACCTGGCCCGGAAGGAGCTGGTCAAGCTCGCCCAGGTCAACCGGCTGGGCAAGAGCCAGGCCTGGGAGTTCAACGAGTGGGTGCACGGCGAGACGGGGCGGCCGATGGGCAAGGCGTTCCAGGCCTGGTCCGCCGCCGCCTATCTCCGCGCCTGCCAGGAGCTGCACCTCGCGCCGGAGCAGGCGCACGCCGAGGAATCCTGAGCGCCGGGGACCGGTCCGCGCGTTCGGCCCGCCTGTCGGACCCGGCCCTCCGGCCGCGGCTGCCGCAGGGCGGCCGGCCTTTCCTCGACGAACGCCCGGCGGCTCTTGCCGGCAATCCGTTCCGGCCATCGGAGCAGCTCCGCCCGGCGGAAGCCCTTGGGGAATTCAATCTCCGGCAGCCGGACAGACAGCCGGTTCGGGTCGGGCCGCTATGGCACCGCCATACGCGGCAGCCGCGAAGAAGGCTCCGCCTGACCTGATCAGGCGTGCTCTGGAGCAGCTTTCCTCAATCACCCTTGTCAGGTTTCGGCGCCAAATGGCGCCATTCCGCCCGATCCGCGGCATTCTGACGGCCGCTCCGGGGCGGCTGGCGGGAAAATGAGCGTTGGTCCGATCCTATTGTCCGGCGCGGCGCCGGTCGTTCGTGGAGATGGGATACCAGGAAACGATCGGAGAACTTCATGAGAAAAATCATCGCCATCACCCACGTCACCTTGGACGGCGTCATGCAAGCGCCCGGCGGCCCGGAGGAGGATCCGCGGGGCGGCTTCACCCAGGGAGGCTGGTCCGCGCCCTACCGGAGCGAGGCCGGGATGAAGCTGGTCCATGAAATCATGGCCGGCCCCTTCGACCTGCTCCTGGGCGGGTGGACCTACCGGCTCTTCGCCTCCTATTGGCCGGCGCAGGGCGACGACCCGATCGGGCGGGCCTTCAATCGGGCGACCAAGTATGTCGTGACCCGCGGGCAGGCCCCGCTCGGCTGGGAAAAATCCGTCCGCGTCGCCGGCGAGATCGCGGGCGAGCTGCTCCGGCTCAAGGCCTCGGAAGGGCCCGACCTGCACGTCTGGGGCAGCGGCGAGCTGCTGCGGACGCTGTACGGCGCCGGGCTGGTCGACGAGCACCGCCTCTGGGTCTTCCCGGTGGTGCTCGGGCGGGGCCGGCGGCTGTTCCCGGATGGAATCCCTCCCGGCGAGTTCGCGCTGGTCGAATCGCGGCCCACGCCCACGGGCGTGCTCCTCGCCACCTACCGTCCCAGGCCGGCCCGGGCCGGATAGGCCCGCGCCCCCTTCGTCAGCCCCTTCGCTCCCAAGGAGTAGCATTTTAGCTTGCCCGCCGCCGTGCCGAAGACGTATTACTCCCCTTCTCACGGCTGGAGGGATGTCAGTCTAAGCCCTTAGCCGTAAGGATATTGCCCGGTAGCTCAGTGGCAGAGCAGGTGACTGTTAATCACTTGGTCGCTGGTTCGACCCCAGCCCGGGCAGCCATCTTTTTGGCGGGTTCGCCGAAAGCTACATGCCGGTTACATGCCGGTCTGAGAGCAGCGCTGAATGGCCTGCCGGTTATCTGGCTCCACGTCCATCCGCCTTGCCGTCGACCCTCAGGGCGCCAATCTCGGGGCGTGAGCACCGTAGCCGAAATCTAGGCCGCGCTGTCCCAGCTTTCCCGGCCGCAGCAATGCGAAGTGGCGGAGTGCTTGCTTCGGTCCTGATTCCCGCGGAGACGCCGGCGATGCTTGCGGCGCTTGATGTAGGGATTCAATCCCTGGAGCAGGACGGCGGCCGCGAATACAGCCGCGCCGAACTTGCAGAGAAGGTGCGGCGATGGGCTGGCGGGGCAGCTTAGGCGAGCAAACGGCCCGCGCCGGCCTAACGAGAAATCGGCCGATAATCGGCTGACCAAGGTTCCGAATCGACCGACTATCGGTTGGTCCTACCCTTCTTCGCCGAGAATTCCGCCGCATCTTCGTAGACTTGGTGGGCGAACCCGGATGGGCTGTCGGAACCGGTCGCCGGCAGCGGTAGCTCGGGCGTTTTGACCGACGATCGGCCAAAGGGAGCACCGCTCTCCATCGGGATCGCGACTTCGATCCGCATCTTTTTATCCACATAATGGGCGGACGTGGTATGAATGTCCCGGTGGCCGAGATGCTGGCGCGCTGCCTCGATGCCGTAGGCCGAAGCGACGAGTGAGCCGCTCTCCTTGCGCAACGCATGGATCGCCTTGCGGTCCCGAATTCCCTTCTCGCGCAGCCAGGCGTGCAGGTCCCGCCAAGTGCGATCACAGCGATAAAAGTCGTAGACTGCCTCGGGGCGGGAGTCTTCGCCTTCGAGAACGAATTCGGAGCGGCTCTGAGCCTTAAAGCGCCGAATCACATCGACCGCCAGCGGCGCCAGATCGATGTCGCGCTGGCTTTCTTCAGTCTTGGGCTCGAAATAGGCGGTTCGGCGGACATGGATCTGTCCATTCGCCAGGTCCACCTGCTCCCACCTCAAGAGGTCTGCCTCCTTCCGCCTCAGGCCAGCCCACAGGCACAACGAGAAAGCTAAGAATTGCTGCGGATGAGCCTCCCGCAGTTCCCGTTCTGCGCAGCCCACCAGCCAGACAGGGTTGATGCCGGAATGGTAGCGCTGCGGCCCCGGGTCTCGCATCCGTACCCCGGCAAAGGGATTGGGAGGCAAGGCCACCTTGAGGAGAGGAACAATATCCCGAGTGAAAAGAGAGCGCGCATTGCGCAGGTAGGAAGCAGCCGATCGCTCGGCCGACTTGCGCTTGAAGGGATCGCTGCCCGCGCGGGCGACGAACTGATTTCGCCAGGCGTTGAGCGCATCGGGCGTGAGGATGTCGACCCGCTGGGCTTCGATCTTGGCCCGCCAGGCTTGGTTGCCGCCGTTCACCAGGTCATGCTTCGCCCGGAGCGCGCTCCCCTTAAGGCCCGCCTCGATCTTGGCGATGTCGCAGACCAGGCGGCGGAGGGTTTCTGCGTAGGCGACGAAGGTCTTAGGCTTGAGATGGCTGCGCTTTCGGACATCGGCCAAGAACTCGCCGATGGTGCAGATTTCCGGCTTGGCGACCGCCTCGGGCTTGAACTTAGCGAGCGTCGCCTCCCAACCTGCAGCTATCAGCGAAAGGTAGATGTCGCGGGCCTTCCCGGCCGCCTCGGACCGGTCCGCCGTATGGAGAGGGAATCGGGCTTCGCGCCGGAGGTGAAACATCCGGACGTAGAGTTCGGGTGAGCGGTAGACAGTGCCGTCCTTCCCCCGGAAGGAGCCCTCCGCAACCCGCGATCTCCAAAAATCCCTGTGAGTCTTGGCCGGCCGCGAATGCTCCACAGAGCAATTCTAGCAACCGACGGGACAGACCCACTTATGGCCCAACCGGGATTCCAGCAGTCTCAGCTAGCTTCCGTTGGTTTTGATCGAAAGTCAGAAACGCAGCTGCCTTAAGGACGCTCGCCGAAGCGATATGGAGAATGTCGAAAGCCCGATGACCGCCTCGAGAGGTATGGCGTTCCGACAACCGCTCCGCTTCGCTCAGCACAGCCAACAGATCGCATGACGCAACTCGTAGCATCCCCAGCTTCAAATCTGCCTCGAAGGCCGCAAGGGAACTGACGGCGTGATCTTCGGAGATTGCCCCTCGAAACACGGCGAGGCGAACAGCATTCCCGAATTCAAACCGATTTAATGCGGTAACGCCCACTGGCTGCTTCGTCCATCTCGCCCAATTCTGCGCAGTGGCAGTATTGGTGTCGTGCCCGAACAAAGAGAAAAGAAAGCTGGTGTCGGCGACTATCATGCCAACTCACCCTTGGTTATCGGCGACAATAGCGGCGCTTTGCTCAGCGGTGAGCATCGTCGACCACGGCTTCCGAGTGAGCGCCGCACTCTTTGTCCAATCAACCTCTGCGGATAGTGTCGGTTGCGGGGAAATCACCTTCGCCACTACCTTGCCGCGGCGAGTCACCTCCACTTCCTCGCCGTCGGCCACCCATTTGAGCACCTTGGAGTAGTTGTTTCGAAGTTCGCGCACGGTAGTACTCTTCATGTGCTACATTGTGTAGCACATTGCGCTTGGGTCAAGCGGATTGCAGGACGCATCTCGGGTACGTAGCGGAAGCAAGCTCTCACACATCCTATGATAGCACCTCCCC